>CALFXE010000023.1 GCA_937927845.1 uncultured Paludibacter sp. | reverse complement strand
CACATTAGCATATTAACACATTAGCATATTAACACATTAGCATATTAACACATTATTTACATATGAAACCAGACAATCAAATTGCCAGGAAAATAACAACATTATGTGAAGATAGGAATATCTCTATAGACGAACTTGCGGAACGTTCAGGATTAAAGAAAGAGCAAATCGAAGTATTGCTCAACAGTAGTAACATTCCATCTTTATCACCATTAATAAAAATAGCACGTGCTATAGGAGTGCGATTAGGAACATTTTTAGATGATTCATCCGGAATAGGTCCTGTTATACATAGAAAATCAACTCCTCAAGAACCGATTACATTTTCTAGTCAGCTGTCATCTGCAAACTCACATTTAGATTTTGTTTCATTGGCATCCAATAAATCGGGTAGGGCAATGGAACCGTTTATTATAGAGGTTAATACACCTGTAAATCAGAAACCCGTACTTTCATCACATGAGGGTGAAGAGTTTATTTATGTTTTGGAAGGAAACATCAAAATTAACTACGGAAGCGAAGAATATATATTAAGTGCAGGAGATAGCATATATTATGATTCAATAGTTGATCATCTTGTAACATCTGCAGAGGGACAAATAGCAAAAATTCTTGCAGTTGTTTACACTCCACTGTAAATTAGAGTTTTATAAAATCATTGTATAATTTTTTATTTCAGAAAGATGCAACTATTTGATAGAACTTTAAGTGATTGGCTTGAACATTGGGCAAAAGAAACACCGAATCATGAGTATATAGTATATTCCGATAGAGATTTACGATTTACGTGGAAGGAATTTAATGCAAGAGTTGATAGTATGGCAAAGGGACTGTTGGCTGTTGGGGTAACTAATGGTTCACATGTGGGAATATGGGCGCAAAACGTACCTGATTGGTTAACATTCCTTTATGCTTGTGCAAAAATAGGAGCCATTGCTGTTACTGTAAATACAAACTACAAAGAGCATGAATTAGCTTTTATATTGGAAGACTCCGACATGCATACTCTATGTGTTACTGATGGGACCGGTAACAACAATTATTTAGACATCGTATATTCGTTGATTCCTGAATTAAAAACGCAGCAGAGAGGATATTTAAAAAGTGAACGATTTCCTTTACTGAAGAATGTGGTTTATATCGGTCAGGAAAAATATAGAGGAATGTTTAACACTCCTGAGTTGTTACTTCTGGGAAATTATAAAAGTGATGAAGATCTAAATAAAGCAAAATCGAAAGTAAACTGTCACGATGTTGTGAATATGCAATATACATCCGGTACTACAGGTTTCCCTAAAGGCGTAATGCTGTCACATCACAATATTGCAAATAACGGATATCTGACAGGAGAGCATATGAAATTCACGCAAAACGACAAATTGTGTATTTGCGTACCACTATTTCATTGTTTTGGAGTTGTTTTGGCAACGATGAACTGCCTGACTCACGGTTGCACTCAAGTGATGGTTGAAAGATTTGATCCGTTGATAACTTTAGCTTCAATACATAAAGAAAGATGTACGGCATTATACGGAGTGCCTACTATGTTTATAGCCGAACTTAACCATCCGATGTTTGAGATGTTCGATATGACATCACTTCGTACCGGTATTATGGCAGGAGCACTGTGCCCTATGGAACTTATGCGTCAGGTAAACGAAAAGATGTACATGGACATAACCAGTGTTTATGGACTGACAGAGTCATCGCCCGGTATGACACAAACTCGCATTGACGATTCATTTGAAGTGCGCTGTACAACAGTAGGTCGCCCATATGAGTTTACAGAAGTTGCAATAATTGATCCTGTAACAGGTAAAGAATGTCCTGTTGGAGTTGAAGGAGAAGTTTGCTGTAAAGGTTATTTAGTGATGAAAGGCTATTACAAAAATCCGGAAGCAACGGCAAGTGTAATAGACAAAGATGGATGGTTACATTCAGGTGATTTGGGAGTTAAAGATGAGAACGGTAATTACCGGATTACAGGACGCATTAAAGATATGATAATCAGAGGAGGAGAGAATATATCCCCAAAAGAAGTAGAAGATTTTCTGTATCAGATGCCTGGAGTAAAAGATGTGCAAGTAGTTGCTATCAAATCAGAACGTTATGGAGAAGATGTAGGAGCCTTTATTATACCTAAAGACGGGTATTATTTTGAAGCAGAAGATGTACGCGATTTCTGTATGAACAAAATAGCACGCTACAAGATTCCGCGCTATGTGTTTACAGTCCCGGAATATCCACTAACCGGTAGTGGCAAAGTGCAAAAATACAAATTGCGCGAAATAGCTTTAGAGCTGTGCAAAGAGAGAGGGATTGAGATAGTGTAGGAGGAGCTATTTAATAAATCTTAATCTCATTCATTTCGAGTTCCTCTTTTTCTTTTTTTTACATCTTGTGTTCTCAACAGTTCATCTATACTTTGATACGATTTTTTTGCAAATAAATCGGAAAAACTTTTGTTATCTTGCGAGTTATAAATAATTTTCTCATCTTTGTTTTCACGCTGATTCAAATACAAAAAGTATACATGTCCGTAGTTGCTTCAATCATAAAGAAAACTTTCAAAGTCATCCTATGGACTGTGACCGGATTAGTATTTCTTTTTTTGCTGATAGCAGGTCTAATTCAACTTCCATTCATACAAAACAAATTAGTAGATGTTGCCACTGCATTTGTCAGCAATAAAACCAATACGCATGTGGGAATTGAGAATATTGGTATTGCTTTTCCAAATGCTGTCGTTATAGAAGGTGTATATATAGAAGATAATCAGTATGATACACTACTCTATGCCGGAAAAACAAGTCTGCACATCAGCTTTAGAGATTTAATGAAACAACATCTGCGTATCCATGATTTTTTGTTGCAGGATGTCTATTTGAATGTTTACAATACTGAACATGATTCGCTGTTTAATTATCAATTTTTAATTGATGCTTTTAGTGATACAACCACCATTAAAGAGGATGAAAAAGAAACAACAATACTCTGGACGGTTTACACAGGGAAATTCCGATTGAAAAATATCCGGTTGCGCTATGCTGATAAATGGAACAAACTTACCGCAACGACTTATTTACAACTTTTTGAACTGCAGGAAACAAACATCCAATTAGAAAATCTTGCTTTGACTTGTGAAAATATCATCCTGAAAGCTGAAAATTTACGTTACCGTTCGGGTGATGACATTCCGGTTTCGAATCAATTGAACCCCAATAATATAAGTTTAAGAAACATAGAATTAAAAGCACGTAATTTATCTTTTGCACCAAGCAAAACAACAATTGAAATCCAGCAATTGGCAGCGGAAGAGCAACATGGTATCGCAATTCGTAAGTTCCACACTTTGTTTCAAATGGATGAAAAGTCCATACAAATCAACCATTTAGCATTGCAAACCAAACAATCATCATTACAAGCCGATATTAGTTTGGATTATCCTTCTCTTGAAAGTATAGCTGATTCCATTTCAAATCTTTGGATAGATGCCCACATTAAAAAAGCAAGCTTCAGTAAAGATGAAATCAGAATGTTTGCCGATTCCGCCATTCCTGATAATATAGAACTACCTGATAGAATTAATCTGGATGCAAATTTTAGAGGCAGATTAAACGCATTCGATGCTTCTGTAGTGCTGAACAGCAGTTTCGGAGGTGCTACTATGCTTGCTGTTCTTGACGAGCATGAACAATTTGAAGCGAATATCAGCGTTCTGCAATTTGATGCAGGTAAATTACTGAAAGACACTAAAATGTTCGGTCTGGTTAACCTTACCGCTCAGCTTCAGGGCAAAGGCTTAGATATGAAAACTACTCAATTGCAGATACTTGCTGATGTTCAGGCTCTGAAACTGATGGAAGATGATTTGCATGTCGGATTCAGGGCTTCTGCCAACATCAACGGAATGGAGCCGGACAAGCTAAACGGTACGGTAAATCTGACCGATTTAAAGATTGTGCAAA
The DNA here is from genome assembly GCA_937927845.1 of uncultured Paludibacter sp. Lineage (GTDB taxonomy): Bacteria > Bacteroidota > Bacteroidia > Bacteroidales > Paludibacteraceae > Paludibacter. The sequence continues at coordinate 20,696 of CALFXE010000023.1, read as the reverse complement.
ACAGCAAAAGTTATGACCTTGAATCACTTGCATTGGAAATGAAAAATATCCCTGGGAAAAGTGAAATGAATATTCAGAGTAACCTGATTGATTTTTCTTATGATGGAAACATCTCGCCCATTTTGCTTCCTGAAATTTTAACTCCTTATATCTCGAAATATTTTTCATCAAGTAAGCAAGATACAAAAAATGAACAGGATGCTACTTTCAACTTTGAAATGACTATTCACGACCACCCGCTTTTATCTGAACTTCTTTTATCTGATTTCGAAGTTTTTGTTCCTGAGGTTATACGTGGTAAGTTTGATAATAGCGCTGAAACTTTCAATATAAAGGCAGGGGTAAGCAAGGCTGTTTATAGTGGTATCGAAATAGCAGATATTCAATTTAACATTGATGCTGATACTGCATCTTTAGCATATGATCTTTCCGTGAAAAGCATTGAAAATGAACAGATTCGTTTAGATAATTTGTTTTTAAGCGGGGAAATGAAAGATCAGATCATCACTGCCCTAATTTCTTTGATTGATAATGATGGAAATGAAAACAGCCTGAATGTAGAAGGTTATTTTATCCCGAATGCAGAAAATCAGGCAATCAATCTGAAAGCCGACATTAATTCACTTTCGATGAAAACCATTGAAGCGTTTGCATCCGGACAATTGGCATCTTCGTCAGGTTATCTGACAGGTCATTTCGATGTTGCCGGAAACCTGAATGAGCCTACACTATCAGGAGAGCTTACTTTTAAAAATGTGGAGACCACACCCGCATTTCTGAATAACCGGATAGCGCTTACAAACGAAACCATTCGTATGGATAATGCCGGTATCTATTTTAATGGGTTCACGATGAAAGATGTGAATAATCAGCCGGTAAGTATTAATGGGGCAGTACGAATGAAGAATTTTGCAGATTTCAATTTTGATTTGCAGATTGAAGCCAATAATTTTCAGTTGTTTAACACTAATGCGAAGGATAATGATTTGTTTTACGGACGTATGCTGACCGACACGAAAATTAATGTCAGCGGTCCGATGGAATTGCCTGTTGTAAAAGCAAATATCAAACTGAATGAAGGTTCGCATGTAAGCTTTATTGTACCACGTACGGAATTGAATACCTATAAAGGAGAAGATGTGGTGGTGTTCGAAGTCAAGAAGGAGGATACCGATATAACCGATCACATCAAAGAAAATACTAAAAAAAGCTTCCAGTTTAAAGGTGTTGATTTGGCATCCGTGATAGAAGTAGATAAAAATGCTACCCTGCGGTTGTTCATGGATCCGGCATCAAGCGATTCATTGGTGGTTAAGGGACAGGCAGATTTAAATCTAACGATGGACAGAAGCGGCAAAATGAGTCTTACCGGCTCGTATAATCTTGAAGAAGGTAGTTATCAGCTTTCATTTGAATCCATCATCAGGAAAAAGTTTGACATCGTAAAGGGTAGTACCATCGTATGGAATGGTGACCCTATGGATGCCAATATCAATATCAACGCTGCTTACAATGTACGTACTTCGCCCTACAACTTGGTTGCCGACCAGTTGGGGGGACTCACAGATAACCAGAAAAGACCTTATTTACAAGCTTATCCTTTTATTTTGCTTTTGAAGATGCGGGGGGAACTGCTACAACCGGAAATCGGGTTTGAAATTCAACTGCCGACTGATAATCAGCAAATATTAGGTGGAGCAGTGCAACAAAAGCTGAATCAGTTGAATGAAGACCCTTCGGCATTAAATAAACAGGTTTTTGCCCTGTTACTTCTAAATCGTTTTACACAGGAAAATCCTTTGCAAACAGAATCAGCCGGAACGCCTGCCATGTTGCGATCGACAGTCAGCAGTTTTCTTTCAGAACAGCTAAACAAGCTGAGCACCTCGTTTATTCCCGGACTCGAAATGAACTTCGACCTGCAATCGTATGAAGATTATTCAGGCGGAGATGCCGAAGGAAGAACTGAATTATCGGTAGGTGTGAAAAAAGAATTATTTGATGACAGACTGAGCATACAGGTTGGCGGAACTGTTGAACTTGAAGGTGAAAGAGCCGCTCATAATCAGGCAAGCGACATAGCAAGCGATGTTATTATCGAATATAAGTTGACGAAAGACGGACGATATCGGTTGAAAGGTTTCCGTAAGAATCAGTATGAAGGCGTGATTGACGGACAATTGACAGAAACAGGTGTCGGAGCTGTGTTTGTGAGGGAGTTTAAATAGTTGTAAATAGTCAATAGTCAATAGTCAATAGTCAATAGTCAATAGTCAACAGTCGATAGTCAATATTAAAGAAACCATAGACCATAGACCATAGACTATTGACTGTATACCATAGACTGTACACCATAGACAGTTGACTAAAAAAACAAGAATGAGAACAGCCACATACATATTCATTGCTTTTCTGCTTGCATCTTGTGCGGGTACAAAGCGATTAGCTGAGGGTGAATTGCTTTATACCTGTGCTGATATCCGTTTGGAGAGCAAGGAGAAGGTTGATGAAAATCGAATTAAATCCACTGCGGAACGGGCATTTAGACCGGAACCGAACAGTAGTTTGCTGGGCATGCGACCTAAGTTATGGCTCTATCAGATTGCTGGTGAAAATCCGAAAAGCAAGTTCAAAAAATGGTTGAAAGAGAAAGGAGAACCGCCGGTACTGTTACGAGACGTGAAAAGGGAAGCCATATCTGAAATTATTGATGCACAATTGTTCAACATAGGCATATTTAACAGTCACACCGACAGCGAAGTAATTCAGAAAAAGAGTACGGCAAAGGTAATCTATACGGCAAAAGTCCATGCCCCTTATACCTTGAAAACATATCAAATCAATATTCCGGATGAAAAAATCCAACAACTGATAGAGGAAAATGCACAAGTATCCCTGATTAAACCGGGCATTCAATATCAACTTGACTTATTGAAGAATGAACGCAACAGGATAGATGCCCTACTCAAAGACAAAGGATATTTCTTTTTTAATCCTGATTATTTGATATTTAGAGTTGATACATTAAAATCAGGCAATAATATATTCAACCTGCAATTAACATTCAAAGAAGATGTTCCGGCAGCAGCCCTGCAACCCTACCGTATCGGTCAGGTTACGGTCGACCAAAACTATTCTTTACAGACAGAATCATCTGAAAAAGATACAAGTGTTTATCAACAAACAAAATACATTAGCGATGAAAATGCTAAGCCTATCCGTCCATCCGTTTTACATCGTGCTATATTTCTGAGCGAAAACAATCTTTATACACGACAAAACCATCAGCTTACCCTTAATCGGCTCATGTCGATGGGGAATTTCAGGTTTGTGCAGATGCACTTTAATGAAACCGACAGTAATCGTTTAGATGCCGATATTCGTCTTACTCCTCTGCCTCGAAACACTTTTAGGGCAGAAATGGATGTGGTGACCAAATCGAATAACTATACCGGTCCGCGTATGAACGTAAGTTTACTGAACAGAAACACTTTCGGCGGTTCTGAGTTGCTGAAACTAAATCTGGCAGGATCGTTCGAGGCACAGCTTAACAGACTGAATGAGAGCTTGTTCTCGTATTCCTTTTATCCGCAAATCGAGCTGACCTTTCCCCGGTTGCTTGTTCCTTTCAATGTCCCTCAAACCAACCGCTTGTACACACCACAGACCCGCCTGACGTTGTCGTACAATTTCATGCGGAGGATGGATTATTTCGACCTGAGGAATTTCCAGTTCAGCTACGGATACAAGTGGAGGAAAGACATCAAAAGCGATCATGAACTGAATCCCGTGAATATCAGCAATACCAAACTGATGAATGAATCACAGACATTCAAAGACTTGCTGGCATCCAATCCGATACTTAAAAAGAGTTATGATGAACAATTTGTAGCAGGGATGAGTTACGCTTATACCTATAACGAGCAAACCATTAGCAAAAAACCGACACAGTTTTATCTGAACCTGACGGCAGAAACAGCCGGCAATGTGTTTTCAGCAATCAGTTCTTTAACAGGAGAAAAACCTTCAGCCGACAATCCGTCCTCTCTTTTTGGTTCAATATACTCCCAGTTCGTCAGATTTGGCGTAGACGGAAGGATGTATCATCACTTTAGCGACAAACACCAGCTTGCACTACGCCTGATTGCGGGAATGGCAAAAGCTTACGGTAATTCCACTACTCTACCTTACAACAAACAATTCTTCAGCGGAGGACCCAACAGCATCCGGGCGTTTCCCATCAATTCGGTCGGACCGGGCAACTATCTGCAAAACAGCACAGGCGGTTTTCTTCAATTAGGCGGCGACATTAAGCTCGAAATGAATGTTGAATATCGCTTCGACATCTACAGTCTTCTGAAAGGAGCCGTTTTCGCTGATGCGGGCAATGTATGGCTGCAACCGTCCAATCCCGCTACTACTGGCTCACCATTCAGCATCAATACTTTCATGGATGAAATAGCAGTCGGCGCCGGCTTTGGATTGCGCATGGATGTTTCTTTCTTCGTACTTCGCTTCGACCTCGCCACTCCTCTGCGGAAACCTTGGCTTACTCCAGGTAGCCGTTGGGTAGTTCAGGAAATCAACCCGTTTAAATCCGATTGGCGAAAAGAGAATCTGATGCTGAATGTTGCGATTGGGTACCCGTTTTGAAAAATATATTTAGTTTGGATATCAATGTTAATCTTGCTCACCTTTCCAAATTTCCGTATCTTTGCAAGTTCACAAAATTTCAAAGGCTATGTCGGTTCAAGGGAATATTATTGTAAAAGGCGCAAGGGTTCACAATCTTAAAAACATTGATGTTGAGATACCGCGCAATAAGTTGGTTGTAATCACCGGATTGTCGGGTTCGGGTAAGACTTCTTTAGCTTTTGATACTTTGTATGCTGAAGGTCAGCGGCGTTATGTTGAAAGTCTTTCTGCTTATGCACGTCAGTTTCTTGGACGGATGAGTAAGCCCGAAGTTGATTATATCAAAGGGATACCGCCTGCAATAGCTATCGAACAAAAGGTAAATACGCGAAATCCACGTTCTACCGTTGGTACTTCCACTGAAACATATGAGTATATAAAATTACTGTACGCACGTATTGGAAAGACATATTCTCCTGTATCAGGTTCAATCGTTAAAGAACATCAAGCCGAAGATGTGGTAAAAGCAGCTTTGCAATTTCCGGAAGGAACACGTATGATGATACTTACCGAAATACATGCGAAAGATGAAACGAGTCTTAGGGATGAACTTAATATATTGATACTAAAAGGATATAGTAGGGTTGCAATTAATGGCGATACAGTTTTACTGCAAGATCTTCTCAAACGAAAAGATATAATTTACGAAAAAATATTTCTGATAGTTGACAGACTGACAGTTGACACAACACAAGAAACAATAAGCAGGATAACCGATTCTGTAGAAACTGCATTTTTTGAAGGTAAGGGAGCTTGTGTTTTAAAAATTTTTGCAGAGGATGAGGAAAAGCTTCTTCACTTTTCAAAAAGTTTTGAAGCAGATGGTATAAGTTTCGAAAAGCCTACCGTGCATACTTTTAGTTTTAATTCGCCTATAGGTGCTTGTCCGACTTGCGAAGGATTTGGCAAAGTGATAGGAATAGATGAGGATTTGGTTATTCCCAACAAAGAATTATCTGTTTATGATGATGCTGTTGTGTGTTGGAAAGGTGAAGTTATGGGCGAATGGAAAAAAGAATTAATACGCGTAGCTTCACAATTTGATTTTCCCATACACAAACCATATTACGAATTGACTGCTGAGCAAAGAGAGGTTTTATGGCGAGGTAATAAATACTTCGAAGGAATAGATGCTTTCTTTAAAATGTTAGAGGCAAATCAGTATAAGATACAGTATAGAGTGATGTTGGCACGTTATAGGGGCAAGACTACATGTCCGGTTTGTAAGGGAAGTCGACTGAAAAAAGAAGCCTCATATGTGAAAGTTTCAAGTAAATCTATAAATGAAATTGTACTGATGTCAATTTCAGATTTGAAGAAATTCTTTGAAAACATCAAACTTGATGAGCATGATGCTAAGATATCCAAACGATTACTTAATGAAATAAATAATAGAATAAAGTTTCTGTTGGATGTGGGCTTAGGTTATTTGACATTAAACAGATTGTCAAATAGCTTATCAGGAGGAGAGAGCCAGCGTATTAACTTAGCAACCTCACTTGGCAGTAGTTTGGTGGGTTCACTGTATATTCTCGACGAACCAAGTATAGGGTTGCATCCACGTGATACACAGCAACTTATTCAAGTGTTGTTGCAGTTGCGGGATTTAGGTAATACTGTTATAGTAGTTGAGCATGATGAAGAAATAATGCGTGCTGCAGATTATTTGATTGATATCGGACCGCATGCAGGAAGAAAAGGCGGACAGATTGTATTTCAAGGTAATTCAAATAAAGTAACTGAAAAAGATGAAGAATTGATCGATAAATCATTCACTTTACAATATCTATTTGGGAAAGAAAAAATTGAAGTTCCATATAATAGAAGAAAGTGGAATAATTATATTGAAGTATTAGGAGCAAGAGAAAACAATCTTAAGGGCATCAATGTGAAGTTTCCTTTGAATGTTATGACAGTTGTAACAGGAGTAAGTGGTTCAGGAAAATCATCATTAGTTAAGAATGTGTTTTATTCAGCATTAAAGAAATATTATGGTGGGGTAGCAGATAAAACCGGTCAGTTTGGTGCTTTGAAAGGTTCTATGCATTTAGCTAAAGATATAGAGTTTGTGGATCAGAACCCTATCGGACGTTCGTCACGTTCCAATCCGGTAACATATATAAAGGCTTATGATGAGATTCGCAAGCTGTTTGGTGATCAACAATTGTCAAAGCAGATGGGCTACACAGCATCACATTTTTCCTTCAATACTCCGGGAGGTAGATGTGAAGAATGTCAGGGTGAAGGGACTATAACTGTGGAAATGCAATTTATGGCAGATTTGGTTTTAGAGTGCGAGCACTGTCATGGCAAGCGTTTCAAACAAGATGTGTTAGATGTTCAATATAAAGGAGTTAATATTCACGATGTGTTGGAAATGACAGTTAATCAAGCAATTGAATTCTTTTCAGCACATTCAGGAAACATAGAGAAAAAAATCGTGAAGCGATTAAAACCTTTGCAGGATGTAGGTATCGGATATGTGAAATTAGGACAATCATCAAGTACCCTTTCAGGCGGAGAAAGTCAGCGTGTCAAATTAGCCTCTTTTTTAGCAAATGAAAAATCAGAGCCAACCATATTTGTATTTGATGAACCTACGACGGGGCTACACTTTCACGATATAAAAACATTGCTTAAGGCTTTTGAAGCTTTAATTGCAAGAGGACACACCATTATCATCATCGAACATAATCCGGAAGTAATCAAGTGTGCCGACCATATAATTGATATTGGTCCTGAGGGAGGCGACCAAGGCGGAACGATAGTTTTTGAAGGTACGCCCGAAAAAATCGTAGAATGTGCAGCTTCATATACAGGCAAATATCTGAGTCAATATATTCTGTAGATTAATTCATGGTTATATCGATTTTGCCGGTTAACTCCATGAAAACATCATAGGGATTAGCGTTTGCAAAGATTACCGACATAATGCTTGGTGAACAGATATCAGTATATTTAATTGATAAATCTAAATTTTCAAGAAGATTGTGTTCGAAATTGTTTGAGTCATCATCATAAATATAGCTAATTCTAAATTTCAGTGTTCCATCAAGCATGTTTATCTCCCAGCAGCCTGTTGTGAGATTATTATTGAATAATGCAGTAAAGACAGCCATGTCCGTCCTTTTTGCTAAAGGTATTTTGATGGGAAATACGGCATATACAAACATTAATTTTTTGCCGCTGCATATTTCAATGTAATAATCAGTGTCGCAAGTGTTCATGCTAAATTTTAAAACATAACAAGAACGATGAGGATTGCTGTAAACGTTTTGATAAATGAATTTATTCTTTTCAAAAATATCAGTTAAACTATTGTTCATAAGTAATAGATAATTTAGTGTTAGTTCAGTTAAGGGAATGAATGCTATGCAGTATCTGTAAGAATGCTATTGTGAATTACCATAATGCTTTTTATATACTTCTCTTACTTTATTAGCTTTTGCTCCTGTATATCCCTGGAACAAAGCACGGGTTACAGTTCTACGGCTACATTCACACAATTTCGCGAGTTCGTTAATATAGCCATGTCTTGGCGGTCTGATGAAATTGTCAGTCTCGTTTTTCATTTTTTTTATTGGTCAAGATGATTAATTATTTAAAATTACAGTTATAGGATTAATTTTTTTGTGTACATTTGCGACAAATGTCGCATAACAGACTTTTGATTTTTATTTCACTGCAAATATAATAGCATTATTTCTATTATGCAATATTTGACAGATAATTTATTTATTTTTTAACTATGTCAATTCCATTAACAGTAAGAGAAAGAATAATTAGCTTTCTAACATACAAGGACATTTCGAGATACAGGTTTTATAAAGACACCGGATTGTCGAACGGCTTTTTGGATAAAGCAGGTTCGATAAATAGTGACAATTGCGAGAAAATATGCTACTGTTATCCGGAGTTAAATCCTGAATGGTTATTGATAGGAAAGGGAGAAATGTTGAAATCTGATGAAATAAATGAGCAGTCGGTAGATGAGCAAAAAGCCTCAATAGAGATTTTAGTAAAAAAAATTGTAGAGCTATCATCTGAAAACACTCTTCTAAAAAAAGAAAATGCAGAGTTAAGAAGTTCAACAGTTTATTCGACACTCTCCAAACAAGAAGAAGATAATATGAGAAATATTGCTGCAGAACCGAGAGAAGAATAAAAAAATTATTACCTTTGCAGCCGTTTCCGAAGGCTTATATATTAATATCGGAACGTGTGCTTGATAAACCACGTAAAAAACAAGAAAAAATGAAAAAACAAGTTTCTCTCACTTACATGGTGGCAGGATTACTGTTTACAGTATGTCTTATAGTTGCCAACATTACCGCTCAAAAAACAATTACAATTTTTGGATTAAGTGCTACTGCTGCACTTTTGATATTCCCGGTGTCGTATATAGTAAATGACTTGATAGCTGAAGTTTGGGGATATCAAAAAGCTCGTTTTATAATATGGATGGGGTTTTTGATGAACTTCTTCGTAGTAATTATTTTTAAGCTTAGCATTTTAATACCTGAAAATGCTTTCTTTCCTCATCAGGAGGCTTTTGGACAAATATTAGGATCTTCATTGCGTTTAACTCTTGCAAGTTTTGTTGCATTTCTGACAGGATCTTTTGTTAATGCATATATTATGAGTAAGATGAAAATACTTCAGAAAGGTAAAGGCTTTTCTATCAGGGCTATAGTGTCGACTTTTGCAGGAGAAGGAATGGATTCGCTGATTTTCTTTTTTATTGCTTTTGTAGGTATTATGCCTTTAAAAAATGTGTTTGAACTGACACTGCATATTGCACTTCTGAAAACAGCCTATGAGATTTTGGTGTTGCCTTTAACTGCTTATTTAGTGAAAAGAATTAAAAAGATTGAAGGTGTCGATGTTTTCGATAAAGACGTCAATTACAATCCGTTTAAGATACGTGAAGTGTAGCTTTGGGATATGTGCTTAATTGTTGCTTGATTTTAAATTATGAAGTTATCTTGACTTTTTAAGAATGGAACTTTTAACCATTGTAAAAATGGAAACCGACTGCAATATAATTAATGTAAACTCTATATTAATAAGAACCAAATATATGTTAAATAACACCCTAAAATATGATTTTTCAGATCACAATTTATACATTTGCACACTCAATCAGGGAAATGAAAAAATGAGCCGGTAATAATATCAGTGATACATTTCGCTAATTAGGGTTATAGCATCACAACCTCCTTATTTTGGATACGTCACATTATTATTTTGAACCGGTTAACCAACAAACTTAAAGCTTATTCATAGTATATCAGTAGTATTCTTACTTATCGTGCAGACTATCGGTAACAGATCTACAGGTGCTCTGCACAACAATTACCGATGCTCCGTAAATGCCTTACCGATGCTCTGCAACTACTCCACAGATACTCCGCAGTTACTTTACCGATAATCCGCAAATAGACTACCGATAATCGGCAGTAGGTATATAAAGGTATTAAATAGGCAATTTACAGTGCTTGGATCATCAATTTGCAGTGCTTAAATCATCGATTTGTAGTAAGCATTTTATTAGAAAGCAATGGGTAAGTTGGTCTTCTTCAATAATTCCTCAGCCCGCTGTGCAATACATATGTGAATCAAAAGGATTCACATATTTGTAGATTTGTATTCATAACATATAACATTCGTTGTCTTCTATAAATATATTATCCCTTCGGGATAGATAAACACTATCCTGAACGAGCGCAGCAAAGTGAGGGATCTCCCCTGCAGTAGTAGTAGGTCGGATATCTAAAAGCTACTGTTAAACCAACCATCACGATTTACATATCAACACATTATCACACCTGACTTTCGCAAATTAAAATCCAAAATCACAAAACGTCAACAGACTAACAATAAACAAGATACACCTTATTGCTCGCTGTCCGACCGACTACAAAGTATGAGGAGATCCCTCAGTCGCTCTCTTGGCTTCGCCAAGTCGCTCTTTCGGGAGGACACGCTTGCTTACGGACGTGAGTAACCGGTCGTTCGGCATTGTAAAACGTAATAGCTTAAACGCACGACCGGTGCAAGGCTTCCTCCACCGCCACTGCAAAAAGAATGATGTGGCAATGCCCATACGTAGAGACGTCCAATTTGGGCGTCTCTACAATCATTACCCCCGCCAGATAACGAGCGTGTCATCCCGTAACGAGCGTAGCGAAGTGAGGGAACTCCTCTGCAATCGTAGTCACCTCCTACGCCCCCCGCCAGATAACGAGCGTGTTCTTCCTAAGTGAGAGAACTCCCGTACAATTGCAGTCGGTTTCCAATTAGACAATGGTTAAGAGTTACATTCTTAAAAAGTCAAGACGAATTCTATCTTTTACAAGAAAGATATTACCAATCACAACAGGAAGTATTATATTAATAAGCCAAAGTCCAACGCCGGACATTAAAATCCCACTTATATTTCCCGAAAATGCACTTATTATTAATACTGTCCACGAACCTCTAACAATTCCTTCTGTTGCGGCAAAAGATGGTGTGAAAGTTATCAGTAGATAACTGAATGGAATACATATTACAGCTTGATATATTGATAGATGTACATTGAAAAACTTTAGTATGAAAAATAATTGTATGCAAGAAACAATAAAGCGTAATATGGATAAAAGTGTTATGTAGAATAAGTTTTTAGTAGATAGTTTTACTAAACCTTCAACGTACTTTTTAAATCTTATTGTTTTAATTTTATCAGCTAATTTAGGGGTGATAAATAAAAAAGCGATAAATATTATCAATATTATAAGACACACAAAAAAATATGATGATAATTCTAACTTGTTGTTTTGGTGTGTGATATATAAGAAACCCAGTGGAACACCTAAAATTAATATCGCAATATTTTGAGTCAGACTGTTTATTGCAGCTAAACTAATTGCCTTTGTTTTGTTGCCAGACTGCAAATAACTAACACGTCCGATGATGTCGCCAATTCTGTTAGGAGTTACAAATCCCGATGCCATTCCCGAAACAACAGACTTAATTGCATTTACTATTGATAGACTTTCGAGTTTGCTTGAGACTTGTTTCCATTTTACTGCTTCTATTAAAATATTAACCGGCAATAAAATGATTGTTGCAGCAAGCCATAAATAAGTCTCAAAAGAATTTTGTTGAAAAATGGCTTTGAAATTATTCCAATCTTCAAATTTAAAAAACACATATATTAAATATGCTAATGATGCAATAACGAATATTATTGATAAATAGCGAAATGTAATTGATTGAGTTTTTTTCATTTAACGATTATGGTACTTGTGTTGTCCGGTCATCTTGTTTCTATTTGTTTTATTTCCTCACTTGTCAGGTCGTAGAGCTTATAAACTAACTCGTTGATTCTATTTTCAGAATGTTCGATTCGTTGTTTTAATTGTTCAATTCTATTTGGCAAATTTTCAGCTTGCAGTTCTTTGTTGAGTTGCAACAGTTGATCAACGAGTTTGATTATTTCAGTTTGTTGCTTTTCTGAAATATTTTTAGGAATTGGTAATTGTTCAACGTGTCCTTTTTTTACTTGTGCTAAAACTTCGCCGCGCTCAGGATTGATTTGCTGATAATAAAAATCTGTAATCTTAGAGTTGAGTAGACCTAAAATAACTTTATGGCTGATTTTATTTGAGATTATGATATGCAAATTATCCCTTGCAATTATATTTTTTTCAATAATTGTAGCCACTATTCTGTCACCTGTTTGTCGAACAATAATCTTTTCTTCTGCTTCGAAAATTTCTGGTTTTTTAGGTTCAGCAAGCCATTCACCATAATCAATCCAACTGTTATTATTCCAAAAATTAGCATATCGGTTCATTAAACTTCCACGCATTAAAGGTAACCAATTTCTGCCATTTGGCTTCGGTTTATTCTCAGCTACAAAGGGTTTGGTGTCTACAATTTCTCTTGTTTGCTTGGGCTTCCCTTTGCCAACTTGAAAAGGTTTTACTCCAATATTTGAAAAACATTCATCTTTGATAAAAATAGATTTGTTTTTTATTTTCTCAAACAAATTCTTCTCATCTTCATTTGCTAAGATATTGATTATATCTCCATTGTCGGGTAGTTGGTTTTGATTGATAATATGAAGCGGAGTAATTTCTTTTTTCTCAAAAATATCAATCTCTACGTTATAATTTTTTATATAATTATTTTTCTCGAAGATTAAAACATGTGTATCCACCACAGCTTTAAATATGTGTTCTTTGATGTGTAAAATCCTCTCCCAGTAATATTCGTTTACCAGATATTGCCTGATATTCCGGAACTTGATACTTTGCAACCAAGTGTTTGGAATGATTACACCTAATTTTCCACCCGTAACCAACAGATTTTTATACTGCTCCAGAAAAAGTAAATATAAATCTTGCTGATAATCTTGCTGAATGAATTTTCGATTGAAGTAATCAAAAATGATTTTATCCGAAACCTTTACATAAGGTGGATTGCCAATTATCACATCAAAACCGGAGTTGCGTTTTTCGTCATAAACGGCAATAGGTTCTTTTGTGCTTAATTGTGCAATAAGACTGTCGGTGTCAGCTTGTAGTTTTTTAACTCTCTCGTATTGTCTTTTATATGGTAATCTTTTGTCAATTTCCACATCTCTGTCGAAAACTTCTGGAAACGCTTTTTGCCATGAGAAAGGTTTTACTTTTCTTTCTTCGCCAAAGTCAATTTCATTGTCGTAGTAATCCAAGTCAATCAAAGAGTTTCCACTTTTAATGTTGTTGTCTAAAGTAGGCAGTATACGGTCGTGAAAGAGTTTGGTTTGTGCTTCAATTGTTTCTTTCGTTTCGCCCTCCATGCATTTCAAAAGTAAACTCAACTTTGTTACTTCAACAGCGTTGCTATCCAAATCAACTCCGTAAATATTGTTGAGCAAAATGCGTTTCTTTTCAGCTGTAGTGAGTTCGCCTGTTGGTGTCAAAACATCGTTTTTCCTACCTTTCTGTAAGGGCAACTCGCGAGTTGCCTTTACGTAATAATCCTTGTGCCAATCCAACAAATATTGATACGCTCCAATCAAGAATGAACCGCTCCCACAGGCAGGATCACAAATTTTAATTTTCGATATATCTGCCGGAGTTACAGACTTTTCGTCTTCGAACTGATTTTTGGGTGCTAATTTCCCGATTGTATTTTTTACGATATAATCTACAATATATTGAGGTGTGTAATAAACTCCACCTGCCTTACGCACTTCGGGTTTTTCTTCAATAGTCGCTCGTCCGTTTTTGGAAAGTGTAATTTGTTTTCCTAAAAACTGTTCATAAGCACTTCCTAAAATTTCTACGCTTAAAACTGAAAATTCATAAGGACAAACCGGATAATAAAGTTCGGAAATAATGTTTTTTATGACCTTGTTATCAATAGTTATGCTGTTACTGATTTTATCTTGCTGAAAATCAAACAATCCCGAATTATATTTTTGATCGGCAACGTAAAAGTTATGAAGTAAATTCTGGTAATAATTACCTGATTTTATAGAGTTTTGCAGTTCGCCATAGGGTTCGGCACTTCTATCCTCGGCAATACGCAGAAAAATTATTCTGTCAATGGTATGTTGAACGATGAAGTTTAGCTCATCTTCATTAAGGTTTTTATTTCGCAGTGCAATGTTTACAGCAAGTTCCACACGCCATTTGTCGAGCGATTGCAAAAATTCGTTATCAACGGTCGAAGTTCCTTTTTTATTTTTGTCGTTAGTAATATACTTGTCGAAACTGCCTTTTAAAACACGTTCTTTAGCAAATGTATCCCAAATAAAATCGAACTCTGTGAGATAATCTGAATATGTCAGATATTTTATTCTCCCGTTGCTGGCTTTGTCGGTTGGTTTTGGTTTGTTGGTACAGTCATAAATAGCAAATTCTTCAAAGTCGGTAATTACCGAAATAGGCATTTTTGCACTCCAACCGTAGCGACGGACTTGATACGCAGGCTGAATGTCATCTTTAATAACTACACTCGGTTTTTTTGCTTCAAGAAAGAAAAGACGTTTACCTCCAACAAGTCTAAACGAATAATCGGGTGCTTTGGTCGCTCCACCGACTTTTACACGATCTTCATGAATTACTTCACGATAACTTTCAGCATAGCCGTTTTCATTGTCAATGTCCCAGCCAAGAGCTTTCCAAAAAGGGTCAATGAAATCACGTCTTGTCTGCGTTTCGTTGTAGTCTTTGTTTTTGTAAAATTCTTTTTGTTCATCAAATCGCTCAACTAAGGATCTGATTTTATTTAGTGCTTCTTCTTTTGTCTGCATTTATTGCACGGTTTACGTGTTAATCTTTCGAAATGGTTATTATCTGATTACATGTTGGTTATGATATTGTTACCAACAATTATATGTGTGAACAACTCCAATGCAAATTACGGAAAAATATTTGAGACTTTATAATGAATCAAAAATAAACATTTAGGAAAACCTAAGTTAGGAGTAGTGATTAGTGATTAGTGATTAGTGATTGGTAGAGACGCCCAAATTGAGCGTCTCTACAGCAACGATTTCCCAATAATAAATGATTAAATAAAATTTTCTCGGCAATGTTTGTTCGTTAAAAAACTTTTTGTATCTTTGCAGCCCATTTTGGAATAAATCCATAATGAAATAAAAAATAGTTATTGTTAAAACAAAATTGAAATGCCTACAATTCAACAGTTAGTTAGAAAAGGAAGAGCAGAAATGACTTACAACAGCAAGTCTCCGGCATTGGACTCATGTCCTCAACGTCGTGGGGTTTGTGTTCGTGTTTACACTACAACTCCTAAAAAGCCGAATTCAGCGATGCGTAAAGTCGCTCGTGTTCGTCTGACAAATCAAAAGGAGGTGAATGCTTACATACCGGGAGAAGGTCATAACTTGCAAGAACACTCTATCGTAATGGTACGTGGTGGTCGTGTAAAGGATTTACCGGGAGTTCGTTATCACGTGGTTCGTGGAACATTGGATACAGCTGGAGTTAATGGTCGTACACAACGCCGTTCAAAATATGGCGCAAAACGTCCAAAACCAGGTCAGGCAGCAGCAGCAACTAAGAAGAAATAAAACTTCAACAGTTCAACTGCAATAAAAACATACAATTCTTTTTCAAAAGAGAGATTTTAAAAATCAAGTTAAAAACTTGTTTTACCGGTAGCAGATGAAGGTTGAGTAAATAATTCGGAGGAATTATTGAAGTAAGACTAAAAGCAACCAAAAAACAAAAGAAATTATTAAAAATGAGAAAGTCGAAACCAAAAAAACGGATCATTCTTCCCGATCCCGTTTTCAATGAGTCGATGGTTACAAAATTTGTAAACCACTTAATGTTCGATGGCAAGAAATCAACTGCTTTCGATATTTTCTATTCTTCTTTGGATGTTGTGAAAAACAAATTGCCAAATGAAGAAAAAGCCCCGCTCGAGATCTGGAAAAAAGCGCTTGAGAATGTAACACCTCTTGTTGAGGTTAAATCACGCCGTGTTGGTGGTGCAACATTCCAAGTTCCTACCGAAATTCGTCCAGACAGAAAAGAGTCAATTTCAATGAAGAATCTTATATTATATGCACGTAAACGTGGAGGTCGTTCAATGGCAGACAAACTTGCTGCTGAGATTGTTGACGCCTATAATAGCCAGGGTGGTGCATTTAAACGTAAAGAAGATATGCACAGAATGGCTGAAGCTAACCGTGCTTTCGCCTATTTTAGATTTTAATGGATTTGTGAAAATCGCAAATTAAAATATAATTAGTAATATAATAAATGGCAAAAGGAGATTTAAGCTATAATAGAAATATCGGCATCATGGCTCACATTGATGCAGGTAAAACCACAACATCAGAACGTATACTATATTATACGGGTCTGACTCACAAAATCGGTGAGACTCATGATGGTACAGCCACCATGGACTGGATGGCACAAGAGCAGGAGAGAGGTATAACCATTACTTCTGCAGCTACTACAACATCATGGACTTACTTAGGAGAAAAATATAAAATTAATCTGATTGACACTCCGGGACACGTTGACTTTACCGTTGAAGTAGAGCGTTCGTTGCGTATCCTTGATGGAGCTGTTGCAGCTTTTTGTGCTGTTGGTGGTGTTGAACCTCAATCAGAAACAGTATGGCGTCAAGCCGATAAATATAATGTCCCACGAATTGGTTATGTAAATAAAATGGACCGTTCGGGGGCTGATTTTTATGAAGTAGTTCGTCAGATAAAAGAAGTTCTTGGTGCAAAACCTTGCCCAATTCAAATTCCAATTGGTTCAGAAGAAAAGTTCAGGGGAGTTGTTGATTTAATCAAAATGAAAGCAATTCTATGGCATGATGAAGCAATGGGGGCTGAATATGATATAGAAGACATTCCTGCTGATTTATTGTCTGAAGCTCAGGAGTGGAGAGACAAAATGCTTGAAGTTGTGGCTGAATATGATGATGAGGTTATGGAGAAATATTTTGATGACCCATCAACAATAACAGAAGAAGAGCTTAAAAGAGCAATTCGTAAGGCTACACTTTCAATGGAGATTAATCCTATTATTTGTGGTTCTTCATTTAAGAATAAAGGGGTACAAACAATGCTTGATGCTGTATGTGCCTTCTTACCCAGTCCTTTAGATACACCTGAAATCATAGGTTTCGATCCAAATAATTCAGAAAAGCAAATTATTCGTCACCCTGATGCAAAAGATCCGCTAACAGCTTTAGCGTTTAAGATTGCAACAGACCCTTATGTAGGTCGTTTATGCTTCTTCAGAGTTTATTCAGGAGTATTGAATGCAGGATCTTATGTTTATAATTCTCGTTCGGAGAAGAAAGAACGTATTTCTCGTATATTTCAGATGCACTCAAGCAAACAAAATCCGGTTGAATTGATTTCAGCAGGAGATATTGGTGCGGGAGTTGGTTTTAAAGATATTCGTACAGGAGATACATTATGTGACGAACAACATCCGATTACTCTTGAATCGATGGACTTTCCGGCACCTGTGATTGGAATCTCAGTTGAGCCTAAAACACAAAAGGATTTGGATAGATTAGGACTTGGACTTTCAAAACTGTCAGAAGAAGATCCTACATTTACTGTTCATACTCAAGAACAAACCGGACAAACAATTATTTCCGGAATGGGTGAATTACACCTTGAAATTATTATCGACCGCTTGAAACGTGAGTTTAAAGTTGAATGTAATCAAGGTCGTCCGCAAGTTTCATATAAAGAAGCAATTTCACAAGCTGTTGAAATACGTGAAGTATACAAGAAACAATCCGGAGGTCGTGGTAAATTTGCTGATATTATTGTTCGTGTTGAACCTACGGATGCAGATTTCGAAGGGTCTTTACAGTTTGTTGATGTGGTTAAAGGTGGTAATATCCCAAAAGAATTTATTCCATCAGTTCAAAAAGGTTTCCAAACAGCAATGAAAAATGGTGTTTTAGCAGGATTCCCAATGGATAAACTAAAAGTTACTTTGATAGATGGTTCTTTCCATGCAGTCGATTCAGATCAGTTATCATTTGAAATTTGTGCTCAAATGGCTTTCAAAACTGCTTGTGCAAAAGCTAAACCTGTTCTGTTAGAGCCGATAATGAAAATGGAAGTTGTTACACCTGAAGAGAATATGGGTGATGTTATAGGTGACTTAAACAAACGTCGTGGTCAGATTGAAGGAATGGAATCCAGTCGTACCGGTGCTCGAATTGTTAAAGCTAAAGTACCGCTTGCAGAGACATTTGGTTATGTAACAGCACTGAGAACAATTAGTTCCGGTCGTGCTACATCTTCAATGGAATTCTATCATTATGCTGAAGTTTCCACATCATTAGCTAAGGCTGTAGTTGAAGAAGCAAAAGGAAAAGTAGAATTATTATAAAACAATTGCACTGAGTTAGCGAATGACTCTTAACTCAGTAAACATTAATAAATAAAACTTAAAACATGAGTCAGAAAATTAGAATTAAATTAAAATCATACGATCACAGCTTAGTTGATAAATCAGCAGAAAAGATCGTTAAAACAGTAAAGTCTACAGGAGCACATGTAAGCGGACCAATTCCATTACCTACTCATAAAAGAATATTTACTGTCAATCGTGCAACATTCGTGAATAAAAAAGCGAGAGAACAGTTTGAATTATCATCTTATAAGAGATTGATTGACATTCACAACTCTTCTGCAAAAACAGTTGACGCATTAATGAAATTGGAGTTACCAAGCGGAGTTGATGTAGAGATTAAAGTATGATAAAAATATTGAATCGTAGAACTGTTAATATCGTAAATGATTGTACAATTAAACGATTACATAATTAAACAATAAATAATTATTTGAAATGCCAGGATTATTAGGAAAAAAAATCGGAATGACATCCGTTTTCAGTGCCGACGGTAAAAATGTACCGTGCACTGTTATCGAAGCAGGTCCTTGTGTTGTTACTCAAATTAAAACAGTAGAAAAAGACGGTTACGAAGCAATTCAGGTTGGTTTTTCACCTAAAAAGGAGAAAAATACAAATAAAGCTGAAGCCGGACATTTTAAAGCTGCAGGAGTAGCACCCCAACGACACTTGGTTGAATTCAAGGATTTCGAACAGAAATTCAATTTAGGTGATAATATCACTGTTGATATGTTCGAAGAGCAAACTTATGTTGACGTAATTGGAACGTCTAAAGGTAAAGGTTTTCAGGGAGTTGTGAAACGACATGGTTTCGGTGGAGTTGGACAGTCAACGCACGGACAGCATAATCGTTTACGTGCGCCCGGTTCTTTAGGAGCTTCGTCTTATCCATCACGTGTTTTTAAAGGAATACGTATGGCAGGACGTACAGGAGGAGAGCAAGTTACTGTTCAGAATTTACAGGTATTAAAAGTAATTCCGGAACATAATTTAATTTTGATTAAAGGTTCGGTTCCCGGAGCAAAAGGTTCAATTGTAATAATCAATAAGTAATCATGGAAGTAAGCGTATATAATATAAAAGGAGAGGATACAGGCAAAAAAATTGCCTTAAGTGATTCTGTTTTCGGTATTGAACCCAATGACCATGCTATTTATTTAGATGTAAAACAGTACTTGGCAAACCAACGTCAGGGAACACATAAGACTAAAGGTCGTAGTGAAGTTGCAGGTTCAACAAGAAAACTTGGACGTCAAAAAGGAGGCGGTGGAGCGCGCCCAGGAGATATCAAATCGCCTGTTCGTGTTGGAGGAGGAAGAATTTTCGGTCCTACACCACGCGATTATAGCTTTAAATTGAATAAAAAGCTAAAGCAATTAGCTCGTAAGTCAGCTTTAAGTTATAAAGCAAAAAACAATCTAATCACAGTTGTTGATCAATTGGATTTTGCTGCACCGAAGACAAAAGAAATGATAGCTTTAACCCAAAGTTTAAAATTAGATGACAAAAAGTCATTATTTATTTTAGCAAACGGAAATAAAAACGTATATTTGTCGGCTCGAAATTTACCCAAAGTGCAAGTTGTAACAGCTTCTGAATTAAATACTTATATTGTTCTTAATTCAAATGCATTGGTGTTGACAGAAGAATCGGTTGCTGCTATTGAACAAATTTTTAAAGTTTAGGAGGTAAAAAAATGGGAATTATAATTAAACCTATCGTTACAGAGAAGATGACACAGCTGGGTGAAAAATTAAATCGCTATGGCTTTAGAGTTCAAAAAGATGCAAATAAGATTGAAATAAAAAAAGCAGTTGAAGCTCTATACAGTGTTACTGTAACAGATGTAAATACAATGATAGCAGCGCCAAAGAAAAAAAGTCGCTTTACAAAAAGTGGAGTGATTTCAGGTCAGACTCCTGCATATAAGAAAGCCATTGTAACGTTGAAAGAAGGTGAGAAAATTGATTTTTTTAGTAATATCTAATAATCATTTACAATTTAACCATTTACAATGTACAATTTTGCAGTGTAACGTAAATAGTAAATAATAAAATAGTAAATAAAATAAATGGCTGTACGTAAATT
>CALFXE010000022.1 GCA_937927845.1 uncultured Paludibacter sp. | reverse complement strand
ATGATAAAGAAATTAGGTACGATACTGGCAGAAAGCGAAGTCTCTGCCCGGATCGTTACGCACTTTTAGAGAATGTTAGAATTCCAACTCAAAATAAATACTGCTACCTTCATTTGTTTCCGTTACTTTCTCCCCCTTTATCACAGTGCCAATCGAATCAAGCAACTGTAAATTGATTTTCCAGTACCCGGTCATCGTAAGGCTTAATTTGCCCTGATACATTTTGTCTGTCCCCTGTACCAGGTCTGTATTATTAGGCGAACTATGGTTGGCCATACCGGGCATTCTCGGGTCTATTACAATTTTGTAGTTGTCCACTACAGGAAAATTCATCATTCCATCCATACGATACAGCACGGCTTTCATATCATTAATGGCAACCTTAGGAGCCGTTGGCTCTACCATGGCCAATATATACCGTTTGCCGTCACTGCCCTGAAAAGATTCAACTACCCGTCTGTTTGCTTCAACTACCGATATTCTGTCTTTAATCGTATAATCCTTACCATTTATAGAATAGTTCAGGTTCAGGTCCCAATATTCGCTTTCACTTCCCGCCATCTGGAAGACAATAAAGCCCATGTAGGTAGATGTTGAATTTTTGGCTTTGCTTATTGCTGAATATGGACAGGAATGTTTCATGCTCATCATATTCATTTCCGGAATCCAGGATGCCGTGGCATTATCGATTGTCGTACCATCTGTATTTTTGATCTGAAAAAAGATATTATTGAAGCCTGTTTGTAATTTTCCATTGAGGGTATACAATTCCACCTTATGTGTTGTATTAGATAACGTTGTTACCAATTTCAGACCATTAAGTTCATTCTCAATAATAGGATCATCATCCTTAGAACAGGAAATAACGAAGGTGCCCGCAATTACAATAAGAAAGTATTTTAATATTTTTAAAGTATTCATTTTCTGAAAATTTTTTATAGTTAAATACGTTTAGCTGGAATCGGATGTATCCCAACTTAAATTTGTTTTACCGGGCATGGTAAATCAAATAACCGAGAAAAAGTTATCAGCTACCTACACGCCGGGAAAAGACAAGTCTGACTGCTGATTATCGTAATGCTACATACCATTGGCATTCAGAATAAAGAAAGTCCTGGTATCTAATCAGCAACCACACCAAGTAGTGTAGAGTTATATGGATATAAAATATTCCGGAGGTTTGTCATTCCTCATAGTGAACAGGAATGAATACAAACTTTGATTGCTCAAAGGATGTTTTCTTTTTACCTCTTCAAACTTTTCCGGTCTGGAAGGATATGCAAATATAGGTTGGGAATAACAGAACACCTCTGATTGCAGCTGTTTTAATACTTTTGCTGCCTCTTCTTCTTTCTGTTCTTTAAGCATTTTGGCGAGCTTACATTTCCCATTACAGTGAAGTTGCGGTCGGCTCTTATTTTCACAGAACATGCTAATGAAGAGTTCTGTGTCGTATTCATATAGAACATACAAGAGATTGTTCCGCATAATGGCTAAAAGCATTATGAAAATCAAGAACGGGATTACTATCTTATGGAGATTTGCCAATTATTTAGTATGAAAATTGCAACTAATGCAAAGGTAGAAATTTTCAACTTTAAAACCTTGGCGCAATTTAAATTGCACCACTTCGAAGCCACTGTTAACAACGGGAATTTCAGGATTGATCCTTGTTTTGTCGGAAATAGGATGAACGGATACACCGGCGGCAACGTGTATGTATTAGCTTGAACTTAGTGTATAATTCCCCCAAGTTGGGTTCTACTTGGGGGAAATTTTCATTTATAATTATAATTTTTGTGATTTAATTAGGGAAGTTGTGACAGTAGTTTGCTAATCCTACAAAAATTATAAGCTATGAAATACTCTCTACAAACCATTATCCTGGAAATCCATAATAAAGAGGACAAGGTTTCCTTGCAAAGTAAAAGGTTAATCGATGAGGCTTATGAGATGACCTTGTATCTCCAGGAACTACTTTTTTCCGTAAAAGAGTTTGTCATTAAAGAAGGTTTTAAGGACGAAGCAGAGGAAACCCATTTCTTCTGGACAGTGAAACCCCAGATATTGGGAAAATTGATTTATTATAACAAGGTATTTCGCATAGAAACTACCTGTCCCGTAAGCAATGGAAAAATGTACTACAGTTATTTCTCTACACAGTTAGCCCATTTAAAGCGGGAATATATTGAGCACATTTGCAATACGGATTTTTACCGTTATTATCGTTCGGGTCGTACAGATCGGGACGATACTTATTTTAAGCGGGGCCATATAAATTACCATGATGGCCTTAACAGCATAGTTTTTGAAATTGATCCAGCATTTTCAACCTTCTACGACTATAAAATAGCAAGAATTATCGCAAACGAATTGCTTTATACTTATCTGCTTTCTAAGATCAATCCCGATGAAAATCCCGATATGGTCATGCAAAAGCCAGAATCAACGAAGGATGTATTCTGGACAGAATCAAAAAATGCATTGATCGAATTGATTTACGCCCTATATGCTTCCGGGGCCATTTCACATGGCAAAATCGGTATCCGAAAAATAAGCCTCATGTTCCAGATACTGTTCCGTATTCCACTCGGAGATCTGCATCATGCTTTCCACCGGATGAAAACCCGTTCCGGCTCAAAGACAGCATTTTTAGATCAGCTCAAACAATCACTGGAAGAATACATGGATAAGAATTTATAGGAATATAGCTATCCCTAAACAGAAGCAGTACGTTATCCGTGCTGCTTTTTTTATGCCCATCATTTTGCCCATATATGCCAATTGGCAAAGTCAGGGTTATAATAGACTAAAAGTGCCTCCAAAGCAAGGAAATACCTCTACAACAACGGTTTAACCGGATTGCAAAAAAAATAAAAAATCCGCCTTTTCAATTGGCATGACTTGGCAGACAACGAGTGCCAAACTGTTCAATTTTGTCCTGTGATGTTTGAATGATGTATAGACAAAATCGTAGCCAATGAGTGCGTGTAATACAGGCACCAGGCAAAACGATGATTGAGGCAAGACAAATCATGAACATAATAAACGTATCCGTATGAATATTGACAGAATGGAATTTATCGCGTGGATGGAACGCATCATGGATCGTTTCGACATTCTTAACGACCATATTAATAATATACACAAAGACCGAAATAGTATAGACGGTGAAGAGCTGCTCGACAACCAGGATCTTTTGCAAATGCTGAAGATAAGCCAACGCTCCTTGCAGCGCTATCGCTCTTCGGGGAAATTAGCCTATTACACGATCAGTGGCAAACTTTACTATAAGTTGTCCGATGTGCATCAGTTTGTCCGGGATAATTTTAATGCTCCGCTGCAAAGAACAAAGGACAATAAGTGACAAATAGTGCCACGGAAAGCCAACTACAACATACGCTTCAATGCTTCTCCTACTTTCGGACTATTACAATCTTAAATAATCAGGATCATGAGTGAACAGACTACGACAACGCCACAATATCCCGAACAGCTATCGGACATTCTGTTGGTGCTGGATAAAGAAAAAAAGAAAATCCAGGCTGTTACAGGTATCAACAAAAACGGAGAGCTGGAGACCGTGGACCCGGATAAGAAAAACCAGAGCCAGTTTATGCGGGTTGATAAGAGCGGGGACATATTCTCCAATTTCTTTTCCAATTTCTGGAGGCAGCTTAAAGACCCGACACGTTTCTCCTTCTTTAAAATTCCCGCTGCTGAAGCCATTGACGCGGCTCAAAAGATGCAGCAGCAGGTAGACCAGCCTACCAAAGAGGGCGAAGCAGTAATGGCAAAACTTGCAGTAAAGGAGCCACAGGATCAGCAACAAGAAAATAAACAAGAAAACAAAAAAGATATGGAAACAGCACAAGCAACACCGGTAACCAGCGAATACCGCTACAAACCGGAACAGATCGATTGGGAAACAATGAACAACCTCGGACTGAGCAAAGAGTATCTTGAAAAGAAAAACCTGCTCGACCCACTGCTACGGGGATTTAAAACCAATGAACTGGTTCCCGTAAGCCTTAACCTTGGCACGGCCGTTACCCGGATGGATGCAAGGCTTTCGCTACAGCCCGGTGATAACGGGAATGCAGTGGTCGCCATCCACGGAATCCGCCGGGAGCCTAATCTTAATTTCCCATTCTTTGGGCACGAGTTTTCCAAAGAGGACAAAAAGAATTTACTTCAAACCGGCAATATGGGGCGTGTTGTAGACCTGACCAATCCCAAAACAGGAGAAAAAATGCCATCCATTGTCAGCATCGACCGGCTGACGAATGAAGTGATAGCGCTGCGCCAGGACTGGATTAAAATTCCGGATGAGATGAAAGGCGTAAAACTGAACGAAGAACAAAAGCAGACTTTAGTGGAAGGAAAACCGCTCCAACTCGAAGGAATGATCTCCAAAAAAGGCGAACCTTTCGATGCTGCGGTACAGTTCAAGGCCGATAAGCGTTTCGTAGAGTTCCTGTATGACAGGAATGTCAACAGAGGTCAAAATCAGCAATCGGAACAACAGCAGGGACAACCGCAGGAAGCACCGCGAACATTCAGAGGAAATGAGCTGACCGACCAGCAGTACGATAAGTTCAAGGAAGTTCAAACGGTTTACTTGCAT
>CALFXE010000021.1 GCA_937927845.1 uncultured Paludibacter sp. | reverse complement strand
GGAATTGTGGTCAATAAATGTGAGGCCATAAATACGCCCTGTATCATTCCGGCGCACGACTACGTTAATGCCCTGTGCTGCTAACTGCTTTTTAAAAGCCTGTTCATCGTTTGTGGTTTTCAGGGCAATGGTAACGGCAGATTTTAGGGTCTGTTTGGTCGGGCTGTCTTTCAAAGCTGTTTTGCATTTCGCAAAATGCAATTCCAAAGCCGGAAGCCCTGCGCTCTTTCCGAACAGCGAAGCCTTGAACGGATGCCCTGCTCTATCGCCTTTTTCATTTAGCGGAATATACAATAAGCCCTGCTGCATTTTCCCCTGCAATTCGCCCTCGATTTTCTCGGCGGTTATATTGAACAGGGAAAGTAGGGCGTTGTATTCGCCCAACGTTTGGTACTGGTAGTAGTTCGGCAGGTGGCGAACAACCGAAGCGATTTGGCTTTTTACATCGCCCGCCCGATAATCTACCGGACGGAAAATCTTGTCGTTCTGCTTGTGTTCTTTATCGGTTGCGGGTATCAACCCGTGTTTTCTTTCCAGTTCACGGCATACATTCATAGACCGCATTTTCTCGAATTTGTCCGAAATCTTTTTGCCCTGCTCGTCCACACAAACCGATACAATATGTATATGGCTGCGGTCTATATCGGTATGTTTGAACATCACAAAAGGTTGTTCGCCGTAACCCATTTCCCGCATATACTGTTCTGCCATTTCCCTAAACTTATCATCGCTTACCTTGTCGTTCGGGTCAGGATTAAGCGAAATATGCAACGTATGTTTCTCGGTATTGCGGTTCGCTATCAGGTAAGGGGCAAAAGACTGGGCTAATTGTGCCACGGAATAATGACCGCTTGCGGTTTCAATCATCTTATTGGCAAACAAAATCTGCCCGTTTTCATTCTCCACTTTGAGCTGATTGTATGCCAATGCACCATATAAATTTCCGCTTCTTCCGATTTTCGCTATCACTATTACATTATTTTTTTAGGTGTTCTTCCTCAAATTTTTCGGTAATCTGAATGATTTTCTGACACAGCATTGCCATTTCAGCCGTCTGTTTTTCCAGTTTGTACAGAAACGCAGCCGCCTTATTCTCGGAAAAATTCTTGTACAACAGCTTTACAATTTGGTTATAGTTCACACCGATGGAACGGAACTGGCTGTGAAAAGAGGTCAGCCGCATATAAAAATCAACCGTTCCCTTGTCAATCTGGATGGTCTTTATGGTCTTGTCAAAGATGCAGGACGTTATAAAGTGCGCCTTTACCTGCATACCTGATTTATCAAAAAGGGCAAGAAAACGGGCGTGTTCCTGCTCGTTAAAGGAAATCGTATAGCGAATGGTCGCCGGGTCTTCTTTGGGGCGGCGTCCTGTCTTTTTCAATTGCTTTTTGTTGTTATCGTTCATCACTAATCCATTTTAAAATCCATACAAAACCCTGACTTCGGAAGGTGTTTTCTGCCCCCTGCAAAGGGCAAGTTGTTTTGAGCATCGGAAATCATTCCGAGATGCTCAAAACACAACTTGCCGTGTTCCGGTGAACACAAAAATCCGCCCTGCGGGACGGATTGAATGTAACAGGGAAAAACGGCTTGTTGCCGTTCCCGTTACCTACCAATATGTCAAAAGTCATTTGCATAAATCCGTTAATAAAAATCACAATACAAAGTAAAGCCCTGTTCTCGATAGCGTTGCACTGTACCATAATGCCAAACAGTGCCTCTGATCGCCAAACACTGCCACCGCTATACAACCGAATGAAATTGATTGGTTCTTTGCCCTTGAATGATGGCAGGAAGACAGGCAGCCCGTACTTCAGGAAGAGCAGACGGCACACATTCAGGAATGCAGGCAATCCTGCCTGCGGGATTGCAGGAATGCAAGAAAGCAAGATTGCACGACTGACGGAAAGCGTGAACGCTTGCTATCCAACTATCCGGCTCACCTGATTGATTGGTTGATTGACGGAATGAAAGAATGACGGCAAGCCTGCCTGATAAGCTACCCGAATGATTGCAAAGCTACTGTACTGCAAGGAAGCAGGCAATCAGGTAAGAACGCAGGCAACCTTGATAGCTATCCTGAAAGAAAGCAGAAAATCAGAACGGCTTTCCAGAACGCCTGCAAGACTGAAAACAGGTAGATGTAAACTTTAAATTTTAAAAATATGGACACAAAAAAGAAACCTCTGTTTGTCGCCTTTTCTTCTCAAAAAGGCGGCGTTGGCAAAAGCACATTCACTACGCTTGTCGCCAGTACGATGCACTATCGGTTGGGCTACAACGTAGCCGTATTTGATGCGGATTTTCCGCAGCACAGCCTGATGAAAATGAAAACCCGTGATTTGGCCATGGTAATGGAAAATGAGGCTTTGAAAAAATTGGCGTACAAACAATTTACCACTATCAACAAGAAAGCCTATCCCATTACACAGCATAAAGCAGATAGCGTATTGGATGCTGCACACGAATTTGTAACGGCTTCTGCCGTTCCGATCGATGTGGTGTTTTTTGACCTGCCCGGAACTGTGAACACGCCCGGCATTCTCAAAGCACTCGCAGGAATGCACCATATTTTTACACCCATCACAGCAGACCGTGTGGTAATGGAAAGTACGCTCATCTTCACCCAGCTTTTACAGGATGTAATTATGAAAAAGGGCGAAACTTCCATACAGACCATTAACCTGTTTTGGAACCAGGTGGACGGCAGGGAAAGCACTCCCTTATATGACGTTTACAATCAGCTTATTGAGCAGCTGGGATTAAGCCTGATGCAGAGCCAAGTGAAGAACAGTACCCGCTTTCGCAAGGAAAGCGAAGCCGACAGTAAAACGGTTTTCCGTTCTACGGTAATGCCTCCCGATGAGCGTTTGATGAAAGCCTGTCAGTTAGACCTGTTCATCAGCGAATTTTTAAACATCATTCAATTGTAGTGCTATGGAAAAAGACAATAAAAGAAAAGTCACGCCGGACATCAACGAAGAGTTGATGATGAACCTGATGGTGGACGGCGTTAAAAAAGACGGTTTGCAATTACCTACCGAAGAGCCGGAAAAGGAGGCGACTAAAGAGGAGGTAAAGCAGGATGATTTATCAAAAAGCAAACCTGTACAAAAGGAACGTAACCGCACCAAGAAAAATCTTGACGGAAGTTATGGTGAACATTTTTTGAAAACGCACTCGATGACCAAGCGGGGCGATAAAAGCATTTATATCCGGCAGGAATATCACGAACGCTTATCCCGTATTGTACAGGTAATCGGTAAAGATGTGATACCCCTTTATGCGTACCTCGACAATATCTTGGAGCATCATTTTGAGCAATTTGAAAAAGCCATTACCGATGATTTCAACGAAAAATATAAACCAATTTTTTAAAGCGTTTGATTATGGAAATAGTAATTGTGATTTGCCTGCTCATCGTCATTGTCCTGCTTTTGCAGGATAAGATTGTCATTTATAAAAGGCCGGGACAAAAGCCGAGGCCGGAGAAAGTTAACCCGAACCTGCCCGATATTATGGGGCAGCCCAAGCCAGTAAGAAGCCTTTCAGTGCCAAACATTGCCAATGAACGCCAAATAATGGAACCAGAGATAAACCCCGATAATTTAGATATAGAATACGACGAGAATGAAGCCGTCGGCATTCAAATTCCGCAGGAAGAGCTGGACGAAGTTTTTAGTAATATGCCTGATTTGGACGAAGAGGAAGAAGAATGGAACAGGTACGGAATATCCGGTGACGATAACGGTTTTGCCCAAGGGGTTACCTACGACGAACTGAGCTCCGTAGGGACATTGCTCCAAAAAGAAAATTTGGAACAATCCCAAAAGGAAACAGCGATA
The DNA here is from genome assembly GCA_937927845.1 of uncultured Paludibacter sp. Classification (GTDB taxonomy): domain Bacteria; phylum Bacteroidota; class Bacteroidia; order Bacteroidales; family Paludibacteraceae; genus Paludibacter. The sequence goes on along the minus strand of CALFXE010000021.1, from coordinate 9,198 downwards.
GCGATAGTTCAAAAAATACAAGGAACCGAATTATTCAGCCTATTGGAAAATTCTATGGAGGGTGCCTCCCGAAAAATTGCCGAGCTTTTGGATAGCACACTTTCGGCTGTAACGGACAACAGTTCTTCCACTTTGCGGAAAAGTAATTTGAGTGATTTTGACATTGGGGAGTTTGTGTAAGCAAACTCCCTTTTTCTATTTGAAAATGATTTACATTTTTAATGTTTCCTTAAACATCCTCATTTTCACGCTATTAAACATGATATAAAGAAAAAAAAGGAAACTAAAGTCTGTTTTTGGAAATTTATATCAAAAAATGGAAATTAAAATCTTGTTTTGGAAATTTATTACTATATTTGCATTTATAAATTAAGAAACAATAAGCAAATGCTCAAATATTTCAGTATAGTACAAGCTTTAAGCAGGTCCGCATTGGCAATGCCGAATGAAGCTGTCACTCATCAAATTAGAAGACTAAAAGAGAGCTTGGAAAAAGATGGATTTACTAAAGAGGCTAAGTCATTGGAGGCTTTACTGACTGCCTCTGAATCTTCGCTTGAGATGTCCCCAAGTAAAATCCAAAGATCTTTCGTGGTTTTAAAAGGTGAAGAGATAACTCCTAAGACATCAATTCCTGTAGATAAGGAGACATCAACACCATTAGCAGAGATTTTTTTTCCTGATGATCTACCAGAGAAAGCTCCAATGTTTGATGATAACATCCAGCTTGCTATTCACTCAATTGTAAATGAATGGAGCAAATTCGATCAACTTTTAGAAATTAATGCTACTCCAGCTAGCTCCTGCTTAATTTACGGTGCGCCAGGAACTGGTAAGACACATTTAGCAAAATGGATTGCAAAACAAATTGGATTACCTGTAGTACTGGCAAGGTTGGAAGGGCTTATGTCTTCGTATCTAGGAACTACATCTCGAAATATTGGCAATCTATTCACTTTTGCTAATAGGTATAAATGCATCCTACTTCTCGATGAGTTTGATGCAATTGCTAAACTCCGTAACGATCCGCAGGAGGTTGGTGAAGTAAAAAGAGTGGTGAATACCTTGTTGCAAAGTTTGGATTCACGTCATGAAAAAGGTTTTACCATTGGTGTAACTAACCATGAAAGTCTTCTTGATCCTGCTATTTGGAGAAGGTTTGATATACAGGTTGAAATTCCCAAACCTTCCCCTGAGGTAATGATTCAATTACTTAAGACTTTTATTACGCCTTTAGAATTTAACGAAAGTGAAATTAAGTTTTTAGCATGGTGCTTAGATGGCTCATCAGGTGCTGATGCAGAAATGCTTTCTAAATGGCTAAAAAGAGCTTTTGTTTTAGAAAGGGAAAGCAATATAGTGGAAGTAATGAAGCAATTTGCTGTACTTAACTCTGGAAGGGTGGACGCAAAAAAGAGAAATGTTATGGTTCACAGTGATGAAGATTTTATCAATATGTTATTAAACGATAAGGTTTACTCTTTTAAACAGAAAGATCTAGCATCATTGTTCGGAATGACTCCGTCAACTTTGAGTAAACAGTTATCAAAATTTAAAGATTCTGAAAAAATATAAGTTATGGCAAATAGTCCTGTTCAAATAGTATTAAATAGCGATGCTTTTATTGAAGCATTAGAAAATAATGGTGGCGGTGGTTCTAAAGACTTTTTTGCTGGAAATGATAATGAATTCATTGAGCATAGGGATAACATTCAAAATCAGCTTAGTGAGATAAAGAGTATGCAGTTGGTAAATAGTTTCGCCAAGGTTTCTTATGCGAAAGTTACATTAAAGCAAACTGCATTAGCAAAAAGCCATCGTCCAACTTCCCAAGTTTTCAAAAGGGATGTTGCTCCTATAATTGGAGCTGGGGATTTGGGAGAATTATTTGTCGAACTGACTCCTGAAAGTATTGATAAAATAAATACTAAAGTTGGACAGGCCGAGCCTGAAACAAGATATAAAGAAAAGAATGGAAAAAATGAACCTAATCCTTCAAGATTAAGAAGTGAAGTTGGTGCAATTGAAGAAATTAGTCCATACACCGCAAGTGACAAAAGGAATTTTTCTGTCAAAGAAGCCGTAAAATGGCTATCTAATCCTCAAACTGGCGGTTCGTATATGGTAGAATTATTTGAAGCTCCTCCAGCGAGACAAGATTGGGATCTACTAAGCAAATACAAATTCGATTTGTTTGATAGCTTTTTTGGCGGGTTAACCGTTTTGGGCACAGGCTTATTTGTATCAAGAATTACTACCGGTCAGGGTTCATCTGTTGTGTTTGGTATAAAATTAGAGAAAACAGATTCGTCTCCGGTAATACAACTTTACTCATCGTCAACAGCAGGCAAATCAGGAGAGAAAAAATCTATCGACCTCGATTTGGAGAGACATAACCAATTGTTAGAATATTTAGGAAATCATCCATTGGTAAAAAAAGTTACTCTTCCTCCCATCATTACACAAAGCTCAACTGTCAAATCTCAGGTCAAAGGTAAAAACTTTACTGTTCTTGCTCCTGATCACAAAGGCTCATATCCGAAAATATGCGTTGTAGACGGTGGTGTTTCGGACGTTTATGGTGACTGGATAGAAGATCGTTGGGGATTAATTAGCAGCACGGATAAAGACGAAAATCACGGTACTTTTATAGCTGGATTAGCAATCTTTGGTCAACAATTAAACGGAAAGGCTATTTGCAGGGAGGTTGATGGTTGTAAAATTGTAGATCTTGATATATTGCCTCGTGTTGACAGATATAGTTCCTACTATTCAAAACCTTTAGAATTTTTTAATGAACTTGAAACTGCTGTTCAGGAATTAAAAGCTAGAACTGGAGTTCGAATATTTAATTTCAGCTTGAATATAGAAGAACATGCATCAACTACAGGTTATAGCATTCCTGCACAAATTTTGGACAAGATTGCGGAAGAAAATGATGTCGTTTTTGTTATTTCGGCGGGTAATACCCATCCGAGAGATATTAGAAAAGAATGGCCTTCGGATCATTTTGATGCATTAAAAATATTAGCTTCTTCGAGAAATGATGCTATTAAAAAACCAGCTGAAAGCTGTCGTAATATCAGTGTTTCAGCTTTAAATCCTCCACATCTTGACGGTGTTGTTCCTTACGCTCTAAGTAATTACAGCTGTCGAGGACCTGGACTACGAGTAGGCCTTAAACCTGATTTTGCTCATATCGGTGGATCCGGGACTAGTCATCCAATTTTAGGACATGGTCTTCTATCTCTAGACCCTACGAGTAACATTGTCGATGGTTGCGGAACTAGCTATGCTGCTCCTAATGTAGCAAAGACTTTAGCAAGTCTTGATCATTCAATTGAAGGTATTGTTTCAAGAGAAACACTAATCGCTCTGGGAATCCATCATGCTGTATTACCAGAGTCCCTTAACGACAAAAATTTGAGAAACGTCTCCAAACACTTGGTTGGATTTGGTATGCCGGACGGTTCTGAAGATATTTTGAACGGAAGTTCATCTGCAATAACATTAGTATTTGCAAACCGAGCTATAAGTGGACATAAGATGAGTTTTAAATTTACGTGGCCTTCAAGTTTAGTAAGGGATGGTAAATGCTTTGGGCATGCAAAACTTACCATTGTAAGTACGCCAAGGTTTGATTACAGATTTGGTTCTGAGTTTGTCAGAATAAATATCGACGCAGCTTTAAGGCAACTGCAAAATAATGGTAACTATAAAGGAAGGTTGAATGCAATTTACACGCCTGAAGATGGTGATGGAAGTTTATACGAGAAAGATCAGATTGAACATTCTTTCAAATGGAGTCCAGTGAAAGTTTATGAAAAAACTTTCCCCCGAGGAGTTGGACCATCGACAGAATGGAAACTAGATGTAGAGTACTTATCAAGAGATGGTGTAACTCTACCAGCTGCAGGTGTACCGTTTACAGCAATACTAACAATTTCTGATCCTGATAGTGAGAAACCAGTATTTAATGATATGCGACAAATGCTACAGTCGCTTGGAGTCCAAGCCGTTGATATCAAAACTGCAGCTCGAATTGTACCAAGAGTTTAATTTAATATTTATAATTATGGCAAATTATCATGTAACACAGAAAAAAGGACAAGACGGGTGGAACGTCCAAAAGGAAGGCGGCAAGAAAGCATCAGCAATTGTCAGTACTCAAAAGCAAGCTGAACAACTTGCAAAACAATTTTCATCAAAAAATGGCGGAGGAGAAGTTAGAATACATCGCCCGAATGGTGGACCTATTAGAGATAGCGATACTGTTAAACCCGGAAACGATCCGAAATCAATAACAGACACAAAATTTTAATGAAAAAAGGCAGGTAAGAAAATAAAAAACCAGGCGAAAATCACCTGGCTTGATTCCTTAAAGGAAACAAAAGCCCTTGCAAGGCTCTTGGTAGTAATGTTTTTGCACTTCAAAACTACTTCCTTTATTTGTAATAAACAAGCTTTTCGTGATTTTAACCTGCTGTCATTGCAATTCAGGCAGTAGGGCTTGGTATTAATAGTATAAAATTTCAATTGCATCAGGATTAAAACTATCGTAGGGCAAGCCCTTATTTATTGCTGAAATGATAGGCAATAAGCAATTATTTATTAGTTAATATCAAAATTTAATTTACGATGAAGTTAGATAATCATCAAGTGGATTTGCATTCCCATAGCCCAAAAATACCCCTAAAATTTGTAATAGAAGGCAAAGAATATGAGACTTTTGACCAATACAAAACAGGGGCAGAATTAAAACAACTTGCTGGGATACCTTTAGATACCGAGTTGTTTTTATCAATTAGTAAACCTTATCAGGATGAGCTTATTGAAAATGAAAAGCAGGTAAATCTGGCTCGGCCAGAAACTGAATATTTCTTTGTAAAGAAAAAACTCCAGTTTTTCATTAACGACAAGCCTTTTACTTGGTATAAGCAATATATCAGAGGTGTTCAAATCAGAGAGCTGGGCAACATACCTGCGGAAGATGATATCTTCCTTGACATCAAGGAAGGCTGGCAAGACGATCAAATATTCGATGATGAAGTAGTTGATTTAGCTCGTCCGGGTAAAGAGAGATTCTTTTCTAAGCCAAGACCAACTGAAGTAACCATCATTGTCAATGCACGTCCGCACATATGGAAAGAAATAAACATTTCTTTTGAGCAATTGGTTGTTTTAGCCTTTGGATCATATGATAATAATCCAAACAAAGGTTATACAGTTACTTACAGTAGAGGTTGGGAACCTAAACCAGAAGGCACTATGGTTAAAGGTTCAGTTGTTCGTGTCAAAAATAAAATGATCTTCGATGTCACAGCAACTGATAAATCATAGTCCCGACCTTAAACGTCTAAGAGACGAAGGTTATGAGATCGAGGTACGTGGTGGATATTTACTTATCCATCATATACCCTTTGTTGATCAAAACAAAAATCTACAATACGGTATATTGGTAACTACATTACATGATATTCAAAACCATGTTATTTTTTTTATAGGAGATAATCCCTGTGAAATCGACGGCAACTTTATTACCGCTATTCAACATGGCAACAGTAATTCTGTATTAAACAATCAGATTACCGTAAATAGATCATTTTCTAATAAGCCTACTGGTGGATATCCTAACTATTACGAAAAGGTCAAGAGGTATGCAGATATCATTTCCGCTCCCGCCAAATATTTGTATCCGTCAGTTACGGAAAAGACTTTTAAGCTGATAGCAGACAGCTCTAATGAAACAGTATTCCAATACATTGATACTAATTCAAGCCGTGCTAACATAGAAGCTATTAATTCGAAATTGGAAAATCAGAAAATAGCAATTGTTGGTTTAGGAGGAACTGGAGCATATATTTTGGATATGGTGGCTAAAACACCGGTAAAGGAAATCCATCTTTTTGATGGGGATAGCTTTGACCAACACAATGCATTCCGTTCGCCTGGTGCTGCATCAATGAGTGACCTTGATGAAAATCCGAGAAAGGCTGCATATTATCAAAAGTTGTATTCTAACATGCACAAATACATTTATGTCCATGACTACTATGTGAAGAAAGAGAATCTATTAGAGTTAGATAAAATGGATTATGTATTTATATGTGTTGATAAAAATGCTGTCAGGAAGATGGTAACAGATTATTTGGCTAGCGCAGGTATTCCGTTTTCCGATGTAGGTTTGGGTGTGAATGTCGTTGATGACAAGCTTACGGGTGCTGTAAGAGTTACTTCTGCCACCCGTGACAAAAATGACCATTTACCTCTTCGTATTTTTTCAGAAGATTCCGATAATAATGAATATGCTACTAATATTCAAATTGCGGAATTGAATGCATTGAATGCAATTTTTGCTATCCTGAAATGGAAGAAGCTATCTGGAATTTATGTTGATTTGGAAAATGAGCATCATAGCTCATATGCTATTAGCACATCTAAAATTTTTAATGAAGATGTCGTTACAGCATAAGTTCGTTGAGTTCATTCCCGAGAAGGTTGAAGAAGGTATTTTATACGTCTCAATCGAATACTGCACTGCAATACATAAATGTGTATGTGGTTGCGGTAACGAAGTGGTAACTCCATTGTCTCCGACTGATTGGAGGTTGACATTTAATGGCAAATCAATTACGCTTTATCCGTCTATAGGCAATTGGAATTTTGAATGTCAGTCTCATTATTGGATAAGAAACAATAACGTTGAGTTTGCTGGTCATTGGACAGAAAAGGAAATCCGTCTAGGTAGAGAAAATGACTTAGAACGTAAGACGGAGTATTTTGACATGCCGGATATTCCAAAAGAAGAACCTCAAGAAAGTCAAAAATCTTCTATTTGGCAGAAAATCTCCAAATTTTTCCGATTGTAGAACTTTGATTTTTATTTCTATAAAGCCGAAGGTAATTCTTCGGCTTTATTTATATACTGTCTTTGGGTTATCTAATACTAATTAAGGTTGTTTTCCTGCAATAATTTCGCATAGCTCCCCAAATTTCATTACCTCTTCATAACTATCTGTTGCGTGTAGAAAGGCAGGATTTTTTTGATCTGATTTATTAATGATATCAATAAATAACTTCATATTTACTAACTGTAAGGCTGAGAAAGAGTCGATATCCGCTTTAATTTCTTCCATAGTATGCGTATTCCTGTATTGGGTATATTTACCCATGAAACCAATAAAAATATCAGATAGTTGTGTCAATTGGCTGCCCTGAGAATCAACAAAAGAATAGTTTTTAAACTCTACACCTTTATCTAGCATTCTGTAATCGTTCAAAGCTTCTCGGATAGAATCCTCGTTGTCGAAAATATGAGTTGAATTCTTGAAGGTATATATAGGTCTGAGATAAAAGTGTGTCAAATCTGCTAACAGTACGTGATCTTTTTCATCCATAACAAAAGCTAGCTCACCTTTCTTTTTAGACTCTTTCAATATCTGCCGTAAAGATTCCAACCCAAAATGAAATTCTTGTAACGGAAGATATTCTTCGAAAAGATTACTCAATGCTTCTATGAAATCACCAATTTTCCCAGGTTTAACATTAGGATATTCGAAAGCATAAAAAAGTTGAACGACGGCATCTATTTCAAGACGACAGAGTTTGTACAGGTCATTCTTCATTTGATTGTCAAATCCAGGTCCTAATTGCATAGCTGCGTCAGAATTCATTATCGCAGAATCTACAATATCAACTACAGACCAGTACAAAATATTTAAACTTGAATAATGGACATAAAGATCGCTTTCTTTTAAAAAGCGAAAGAAGAGGTTTAGCTTCTGGGATTTTAGACAATCAAGAAAATCTCCAAATGCGATATGTTTAAATTTTACTTCCTTGGCTGTCTTCTGTAATTTAAAACTATCTATCAATGGCTGTACATCCGGTACTGCTCCTTCATGTAGAACTCCTCCCAAAACAAAATTAGCTGTAAACGTATAATTGAAATCATTTTCTCTTACATAGAATGTTTTGATATTATTGGTTTCATCGTAATAGAATACGTATGGTGTTGCAAAATCTACCCTTGGGTTTAGCAATTGGGCAAATTGATTAGCAGCTTCAATTTCTGCTATTTCAAAATCAATCATAATGTTAGCGTATTAAAATAAATAGATGCCTAAGTTATAAAAATACCTTTTACAACCGCCACTAACAGCCAAACAATTCCTCTGACTGCCACTTTAAGGTAACGCCTCTTTTTCCATAAGACATTTGTCCCGAAAGCTCGCAAGGTGCGGGATAAACAGTAACAAATTAATGTGTTTCAATTATGGAAAAACAAAGAAAAAAAGTTTTGCTGGTAGCAGTGACAATGCTGTCAGGAATTGGTGCATTCGCACAGGGAAACGGCTCTGCAGGTATCAACGAGGCCACCCAAATGGTAACAAGTTATTTCGACCCCGCTACTCAATTGATCTACGCTATCGGTGCAGTTGTTGGGCTCATCGGGGGCGTTAAGGTGTACAACAAATTCAGTTCGGGTGACCCTGACACATCGAAAACTGCGGCTTCGTGGTTTGGTGCGTGTATATTCTTGATTGTAGCGGCTACTATCCTGCGTTCATTCTTCCTTTAATCCCTAGCCTTATGAACAATTACAATATCAACAAAGGCATCGGAAGAACGGTAGAATTTAAAGGATTGAAAGCGCAATACCTTTTCATCTTCGCTGGCGGACTACTCGGTACGCTCATCTTCGTAATGATACTGTATATGGCAGGCGTAAACTCTTACATCTGCCTATTCCTCGGAGCAGGCGGTGCATCGCTCATTGTATGGCAGACCTTTTCACTCAACAGGAAGTACGGTGAACACGGGCTGATGAAAATTGCAGCTAATAAACGGCATCCCCGCTACATCATCTGCCGCAAGCCTGTACACCGCTATTTAAAATTCACTCCTAAACAGAATGCCGTATGAGAAATGTATCTAAAACAACAACACTGGAAAACAGATTTCCTTTGTTGGCAGTAGAGAACAACTGCATCTTATCCAAAGATGCGGACATTACCGCCTGCTTTGAAGTGCATTTGCCCGAACTGTTTACGGTAGCTTCTGCGGAATATGAAGCCATTCATTCCGCCTGGCACAAGGCAATCAAAACTTTGCCGGATTTTACGGTCATTCACAAACAGGATTGGTACATCAAAGAGAACTATGCGCCCGATTTGGCAATAGAAGACCAGAGCTTTT
>CALFXE010000020.1 GCA_937927845.1 uncultured Paludibacter sp. | reverse complement strand
TTTGTTGATCAAAATCAACTCGTATTATTTTAATCTTATATCGAACTCACGTTAAGTAATAAGTTTGAAAGAAAACGAATCAAAAACTTTTCTGATTTGTGAATGCCTTTTGATAAATCTTCGTAATTAGCTCTTACAAGTGCATTACGAAAATACCAAGAATTATAGGCAAACAAGTCGTTATTCACATCTTTAAAACCAAGTTTCCGCAGATACTTGATTAAGAAGATGGCTGTTGTTCGTGTATTGCCTTCGCCAAAAGCGTGTATTTGCCACAGATAGGAAATGAAGTGTGCAATGTGTTCAATGATTTCCTCTTCGCTTAATCCTTTGTAATTAAATTTTCTCTCTTGCTCAAAATCATATTCCAATGTTGTTTTCAAACTGTCAGCACTTGCATAGAGAACAGTTTCACCATTCAACACCCATTCTTTTTTAGTTATGTTGTAATCTCGAATTTTTCCTGCGAATTTGTAAGTGCCTCTAAATAATCTACGATGAATATTAAGGTATTCTACCGGCGAAAAAGTAAAAGTTTGTTCACTCAATATTCGTTATGTCATTAGAGGGTTATCATTGAATTTAGTTTCACTTTATCAATTCATTTCGTTGAAAATCATAAAAGGTTTTGCGCATTAGTTCGGCTAACATAAGTTGATAGCTTATGTAAGCTCGCAAGTGTGAGTTGTAAGCATTATTTAATCTGTTACGTTCTAAAGCTAAAGCCTGACTGTCAATATCTCCATCGGAGAAACGAAGTCTCGTAATTTCAAAGCTCTTTTCTGCTACTACTATATTTTTCTCAAGTAATTGCAATCGCTTTAAACTACTATTTAAATCTGCTACTAAATTGCGGACTTCCCGCTCTATACTTCTCTGCACTTCTGTCTTTTGAAGCTCATTTTGTTTTAATCTTGATTTGGCTGCATTAACTAAGGCTTTATTTTCACCCCAGTCTAATAATGGGATATTTACAGTAAATCCGACTCCAAAATTCTGTGGACGTACAACAAAATCATCATACGAATTTTGTAAAGATTGTAGGAATGAAGTACTTATAGGTTGTCCACTCACACCTGCCTTTTCATAATAAGCAGTAAGATCAGCACGTATCATCCCATCAGCTTTTTGTCTTTTAAGGCTTAACTTACTTAGTTCTATCTGAATCTCTTGCTCGCGAATCTCTGATCTGTTTTCTAAAGCCAACTGCACAGCCTGATCAGGATTGACTATTATGACTTCATATTTTAGTTCGTTAGTCAAGCTTACACTGTCACTTAGCTCTATCCCGATTGCTTCTTTAAACACATTCATTGCAGCTCCCTGATTTACAAGTGCTAATTCATAATTATTTTGAGCTTCAGCCAAGTCAACTTCCATTTGAAGAGCATCTACTTCTCTGATTAATCCGGCTTCAAATTTATTTTTCGACATTTGAAATGCGTCCGTTTGTCTTTCCAAATCCAAATAAGCAATATCAGCACTTTTCTGTACTGAAAGCAGATTGTAAAACGCATTACTTACATTATATATAAGATTTAATTCTTCACGTTTGAGCTGCTTTTTGGAACGTTCATATGCAAGTTCAGCTTGCTTAAATGACGATTTTATTGAGTTATAGCCATAAAAAGCATCTAAAGGTTGAGTAAAACCAATACGAGTATTGAGATAAGTTGAACGAATATCTTTATAGAAATCATCGTAATTAGACATTCCTGAACGTATAAACACATTACCATCAGTAGGCAAAGGTTGGTTAATGGAAATATTACCCTGATAATTTAACTGCTTAACCGGATAAAAATATATCCCCGTACTATCCTCATACTGACGAACAGTTTCAGTAAATTGCGGAGACACGAAATTCAAATCAATATGAGTCTTGAATTTGCTCGTTGCCGATTTTAAATTATATTCTGCAATTTTTAAATCTTGCTCTAACCGAAGCATAACATAACTCTTTTCTTTAGCAATATCAATACTCTTTTCCAAATCTAAGTGATAAATTTCGGCGTTTGCCTGATAAAACAAACAAACAAATAAGAAAACAATTGCAGTTATTCTTTTAGAATAAAAAATAATCTTTTTAAACCTGACTAAATTTGAAAGTAACATATAAGTAGTTGTTTATTTGTTATTTACATTATCACTATAAATTTTACCATCACGTATGTGAATTATTCTGTTTGCGTGATTAGCTATTTCTTGCTCGTGAGTAATTATTATAATGGTGTTTCCATCCTGATGCAATTGTTTAAATAAAGCCATAATTTCCTCTCCCGTTTTAGAATCCAAAGCGCCTGTAGGCTCGTCTGCTAAAAGAATTCCCGGCTTTGTAACCAATGCTCTTGCAACAGCAACCCTTTGACGCTGTCCGCCACTCAACTCGCTTGGCTTATGGTGTGTACGTTCAGACAGTCCGACTTTATTCAACGATTCTAAAGCAAGCATTTTTCGTTCTTGAGATCTAATTCCCGCATAAATCAAAGGCATCTCTACATTTTGCAATGCATTTAATTTTGGCAGTAAGTTGAAATTCTGAAAAACAAAACCTATTTCTTTATTTCTCATAGTCGATAAGTCATCATCATCCAACACACTAACGTCTTTATCTTTAAATAAATACTCGCCTGAAGTAGGTGTGTCTAAACATCCTAAAATATTCATCAATGTTGATTTTCCCGAACCTGATGGTCCCATGATAGCTACATATTCATTTTGTTGAATTTGCAAATTAATATCAATAAGAGCAGGTACTTCCAACTCGCCCATTATGTAATTTTTCGATAAATTCTTTATTTCTATCAGCATTTCAATTTATTATTGATATTGTTATTCGTAACGTATTGAATCTATGGGTTTCAGATTGGCTGCATTCTTTGCCGGCAAGTATCCAAAGCTAATCCCGACTAATACAGAAAAACCAAAAGCTATAACAATTGCATATAATTGTATGTAAGTATTTATATCGGTAAAAAGAGATACTATTAACGATAATGAGATACCAAGCAAAACGCCTATTATACCTCCTGTAATGCTTATTACAACTGCTTCTGTAACAAACTGACTCATTATATCGGCTTTTTTCGCACCTACTGCCCTTCTGATACCGATTTCACGTGTGCGCTCCATTACTGTAGCCAACATAATATTCATAATACCTATTCCACCTACAAGTAAAGATATTGCAGCAATTGCTCCTAATAAGAAGTTATATATCTGACGTTCTTTTTCTTCTTGACGTAATAATTCATATGGAACAACGATGTTATAATCTACATTATTGAAATGATGTCTTTGTAGAATTGCATCTATCAATCTCGAACTTTCAATTAAATGATTAGAGCTTTCCATCTGTACAGTTATCTGCTGAATCTCGCTCGTTAAAGGATTTTCGGGCGTAAAACGATTGAGGAATGCAGATAAAGGTACATATATATCAGTATTTAAATCTCTTGCCGCCAACTCTCCCACCGTTTCTGTGAAAAGAGTTTTAGATTGCAACACACCTACAACTTCCATCCACTGATCTTCAATTTTAATCATTTCACCTATCGGATTTTGATCTCTGAAAAGAGTCATAACCACACTTGCACCTAACACACACACTTTCAATCCCTTATCATAATGTTCCTGATTGATAAAGACACCATTGGAAGTTTTTACATTCATCATGTCAATAAATCCTGGTGTAACGCCTATAATTGTCGACTTAACCGATCTGTCGGCATATTTAACCTCTGTGCTTATTTCAGCTTGGGAAGCTGTACCTATAACTCCCGGAACTATATCTTTTATTACTTCAGCATCCTGAATTGATAAGCCTTGTGAGAATTTTGCCCTAACCTCTTCAATCTCAGTATCGGACATCTTTTTTTCTCTGATTATGATATTATTCACACCCAAATCCTGATATTTTGCTATCGCTTCCCTTTTTGCTCCTTCACCTATCGAAAGCATAGTAATAACCGATGCTACACCGAAAATAATACCCAGCATAGTCAGGAACGACCTGAATTTATGATCGATTAATCCTCGAAAAGACAATCTTATATTTTCACCGTATTGCATGTTCTTTTATTATAAAAATTCACAACTTACTGTCATACCCGGCTTTAATCGAGTATCAGATTTCAGCATTTTAACTTCTACATCGAAGACTTTCTGTCGTGAGGTATTGTTTTTTAATTTACAGAGTTTTCCCAGATAACTAACTTCTCCATCAAAGGCGACATCAGGCAAAGCATCCAATCTCACAACGACTTTTTGTCCCAAACGAAGCTTAAAATAATCTACTTCATTTACTGTCGTGTTCACTTTCATCCATGTTAAATCAGGCACATTACCTAAGTTATTACCTTGATATAAATCATCCCCTATTTTTAACATGTCGCGTGTTCGCCCATTTAATGCAATTTGAAAAATACCTGAAATAGGTGTACGTATTGTCAGAGTAGGAAGAAGTTCATATGTGCTTGTAATATCCCTTTCAAGCTGCTGATGTTTAATTTTTTCAATCTTTAATGTTGTTGACGATAATATTTTATTGTATTCAATCAGTTTTTCAACTCTATTTAAGCTTATTTCAGCTTGCTTGAATTCAAGTTCTTTGATTTTCAAATTCTTTGCTGTTTCAAACTGAGACGACTCCAACTCCAACTTTTTAAGGTTAAAAGAAGATTTTTCGTTTTGAAGCCTTGAATCTAAGTCTTGTACCTTGTTTTGCAATTCTACAAGTAGCTTTTCTAATACAGCATATTGAGTTTCGAGCTGACTTTCTCTTTCAATTATATATTTTTTAATTTCTGTAGGATCTAATTGTATAATGGAATCACCTGCTTTTACTTCTGAACCATGTTTTAGCAGTCCTACAATCTTCATTTGATGCCAATGTTTATAACGTGACAAGACAAATGATCGTGAATCAATTGCAGCGAGTTCCCCTGTCTCCACAATCCTACTGCCTGAAACTGCATCAGTAAGATTATCATATTTTCCTTTTTTATTACTACATGAGCTTATCAAAAAAACTATCAAACAAAAAAGGACTGATCTTTTTAATGTCTGTTTAATCATATTATTCCTCCTTTTGCTTGTTTGATTCATCATCCTTTTTGTTATGAAAAGGATCCATCAACGCAATAACATCATCTTCGGTTAAACCCTCATTTATAATGACATAATTCTTATTACTTTCACCTGTAGTAACTTTGATTTTATCATATCCTCCTGATATCTTCTTATAAACATATTTATTATCTCCCTCTGTATTAATAGATTCTATTGGAACAGACAATACGTTTTCAAGTTTTCCTAAAATAATTCTACAACTTACTGTTAAGCCGGGAAGTAATTTTTCATCAGTACCATTAATACTAATCTCTACAGGAAATACTTTAACTTTTGATTTATTGTCTTTATTAACAGCAAGATTAGCTACTGATGAAACTTCTCCATGGAAAACACTATCGGTGAATGCATCGGGCTTTATCTCTACTTTTAAGCCTTTACTAATCTTTGCAATGTCTATTTCGTTAATTTTCACATTAGCCCTTAGAGCCGACAAATCAGGAAGCTGAATTAATGGAAAACCCGACCAGCATTGGTCTCCCACTTGAAACTTATTCCCTGTACTCCAGTTATGATTAATGATAGCAATACCTGGTGAAGGCGAAATTAAGAACAATTTATCTAAGGTTTCGTGTGCTTCGGCAAGTCTGTTTCTATCCTGACTGATTGATAGCTTTTTCTGCTTAACCTCTTCTTTCTGGATTTTCAAACGATTATCCATCTGTTCTTTAGCTCTATCAAGGGCTATACCTGCTTTATCAAGATTCAGTTTAATTTCCTTTCTTTTGATGTCCGACTCATATGCTGCGGATTCAAACCTTATCTTTGAAATCTCATTGGATAGCTGTGTAATCTCAATATCTGCTTTTAGCTCCTCTATATCAGAATGATGTTGTGCCTCCATCTTTTCCAGTTCTGCCAAGCTCATCTCTAATCTCGCCTCAGCTTCTACAATACTCTTTCTAACCTCTGATGGATCAAAAACAACTATTGTATCACCCGCATTAACTTCAGTACCATCATTAATTATCTTTATAATTTTCAGACTTCCATACCTCCATGATATCATTGGTGATGATATATTTGTAGAGTTAACAGCTTCTATTTCTCCCTCTTCATATATTTCAAGATAAAAATCTCCTTTTAACACTTTTGAAACAGGGACATCAAGTTGTTCTTTTTTCTTACAACCGGCAAAAAATCCGATTGTAATAATCATAATAGTTAATATATAAATTCTTTCTACACAGTTCATTTTATTGATAAATTAGTTGTGAAAATGATTTATTTTGAAGGTAAACACGCTTACCATTATATTTGTTAACGATGGAATCCGGTAATAGAGTTTTCGTTTTGACATCTGTATTACGAGGCTTTAAAAGTGCAATTTCTTCTTTTTCAGAAAGACCTGCTGGCACAACAACAGTTTTCAAAGATGAACTGCCTGTAATTATCTGTCTCATTTCAAAATATTTATCTTGCTTAACATACACCACCTTCATAGAGTCTTCTGAAAACACAGCAATTTGTGGAATTGTAATAGTATCGTTAATATGATTAACCGAGATCTTACACAAAGACGACATGCCGGCTGTAACAGGTTCTAATAAACTATCAACCGATGTCTCGACAACAAAATATTTAACTTTGGAGTTTCGTTTCATTTGTACCCCGATCGGTGATTTTTTCTTGATAATACCCCACCCTTCATTTTCAGGCATAGCATCAAATGTAAATTTCACTTTATTATCAACATTAATCCTCTTAAACTCAGATTCTGTAGCATTAATAACAATTTTCACCTGACTCATGTCAGGAATAGTGATTATTGGCATGCTGCTAAACACCACATCTCCTTCAATTATTCTTAAACCCGTTACCCAATGCATTGATCTTATTGCTATACCGGCTTTCGGACTTTTAATAACAAGTGCACTCATTCTTTCTTGCAAAGAGTTGACTATATTCTTAAAACGTTGTATTGAATTTTCTTGTCTTTTAACTTCAAATTCTTGAATTACCTTTAGTTTAAGTAGCCTTTCTTCTAATTTTTGTTTACTTAATTGAGCTTTAAGTATTTCTAACTCTCTAATCTTTTTATTGTTTTCGGTAGAGTATAATAATCCAAGTGAGTCGAGATTTGCTATTTCAGTTGTTGCTTCAATAGTTTTAACATCAGCTTCCAATAAAGCCATTTGTAAGTTCAAATCTGCTTTGGTTTTATTGAAGCTTGCTATAGCAGTTTCAAGATTTATCAAGTTGGTCTCCAATTCATTTTCGATATTTTTATCTTCAATTTCACATACTATATCTCCTTCATTCACTAAAGTCCCATCTGGAATCAGATAAATCGCTATACCTTGAACATTATCAGGAGCATATAAAGCTGTGGAAGTCATAGGTTCGGCAGTACCCTCAACAATAACGAAGTCGTCAAAATCATTTCTTTCAACTTTATATGTTGGGATATTGTCAGACGACGATGAGCATCCGATAAAAATCAGCAAAACAGAAATAAGACAGAAGTAGTGTGTTGTTTTCCTGACTTTATCACTTATTTCACCGCCAATCATAACTTTCTGAATGACAAC
>CALFXE010000019.1 GCA_937927845.1 uncultured Paludibacter sp. | reverse complement strand
TAGTTTCTCAGTTTAAAGAATCAAAAAGTGTCTACTCAAATCAGTAAAAGTCATTTACTTAATAGAACTAATCGTTTGACATATGTCGAAATGCATTACGACAGTTGTCAAAAACGATTTCGACAATTGTCAAAATACATTCTGACAGCTGTCGAACGATTCCTTTCCTTAAGTAATCGAATTTAGTTCCTTAAGTAATAATTTTTTTTCCCTTATGGATGTAATAATTTATACGCGGGACACGCGATGGAAGGTGGGTACTTTAAATTTTATCAGATTCGAATCGTTACTACACCTTTAATATAGCGCCAGAGATGTTCTTGAACATAATTGAATTTAAATATTATGATTTAGTTGTGTATCTCCTGTTTATTTAGTTAATTAGACGGTTTTTTCATATTATTGATTAATCCCATAGAGATTAAATTGATATACAACCTTTTTCGAAAATTATGAGAAACATGAAAAAAACGAATTTATTTTCAGCAATTATATTCGATAGGGTACTCTCAAGGTGTATGAGATGGTCTAAAAAAAAGAATTCAACGACAAAAGCTTATCTTTTATTTCTATTACTAGCTATTTCCATGTCGTGTTTAGCACAATTAGAAAGACAAACCTATACGAATGTATATGATTTACATTTTACAATGAAGTCTGACTCTACCATAATTTACCCATGGCGTGAAAATGCCTCATATAGTAATTACTCTATTTCCGCTTACAGGCAAGATTCAAACCGTAAATTATTCATTAAGAGATATCTCAAAGGATTTCCTTTTTATAAACGGTTAAGAACGGAATACGAGCAGCGGATTTTACTTCCTGATAGTAATATGAAAGAAGCTAAAGTTGAGTTTGAAAGTAAAGGAAAAAACATAAAACTTGTTTCTGTAGTTTTGGATGTTATAGATGGGTTGGAGAACACTCTTTTTTCTGATACCTTAATCCTAATACCAGATACCGTATTGAGTTCTGCTTCAAAAAGCATTGCGTTAACAAATGCGAAGATGATGAATGTCCGAATTAATGCCGAAGGAGATAATGATAAAGATGCATACATCGCTTTTTCTAAGTTGAATATATTAATAGATGGCAAACCAATTGATGCATTTCCTGTTAATGCTCTTCCTCCATTAACAGTAGAGAGAAAAACTAAATTCACGACTATAAATAGTAATGAAACAATTGAATTGGAGCAAATCGATGAAATTTATAATAAAAAGATTATTGGTTTAGGGGAGTCATTGCATGGAAACAATGGTATAAGTAATTTGGCCTACCAATTAATATTTCAGGCAGTAGAAAGATTAAATTGCAAATTAATATTGCTGGAAATGCCCCTTGAAAAATCATTCGCTTATAATAGATTCATTCAGGATGAAAGTTACGAGCTCGATTCTTCAATAGTCATTGATCAAGCTAAAATTAATTTTTTAAATGATTTGCGAATCTTTAATTCGGATAAAACAAAGGATTCTAAAGTAAAACTATATGGTTTTGATTATAATTATATCAATACTTCCTCTCAAAGATCAGCTATGGATATTTTTGATTTTATTACGAATCTAAATCAAGAGCTGCAGATACCAGAAGTTGATCAATTTTCCCTTCTATTAATGAAAGAAGACCTTAGCGTTGCAATTAACTTTCTTGATTCTTATCGAGAAAAAATAGAAAAGTTACTTACTACAGAAGAAACCGAATGCATCTTGCATATTTTGAGAGTTTCAAAGAATATGGGAGACGACGGAATAGAAAGATTAAGACAACGAGATTCTGTCATGTTTGTAAATGCGAAATTTTTAATTGACAAGTTTGCCAAAAATGAAAGTGTAAAAACAATAATCTACGGACATGCGGGACATATTAACCCCATTTCAACTTATCCGGCTGTACCTTGTACGTCTTTCGGGTGTAATATGCGCAAAACATACGCTGAAAGCTATTCCCCCATCCTGTTTTTGCTGGGAAATGGAAAATCGATGGCTTATGATGAAAGTTTTAACATAAAAAATAATACGCTAAGTATTCCTCCTGATAATAGTATTGAATACTTTTTAAACTCAATTGAGGCCGATGCTTTTTATATCCCCTTAACTCCTGATTTTAACAAATTAACCTTATCCCGGTTTAAGGGTAGTCAACATACCCCACAGGAATTTTATCCATTTAACTTATATCAAAGATATAAAGGTGTGTTTTTCATTAACAACACAGATTATACCAATTTAGGTCAAATAGATGTCCCTTTCGACAAAGCTTCAGAGATGCATTTAAATAAAATAAAACATAGGAAAAAAACACTAGAGGACTTGCAAAAACGGAATAAATAAGATGTAAATCAACCCATTCAATCAAAATAAAATCATATCTACCTTATTCTTAATTTTAAGGGTGGATAGAGACTTTTGAGTCTTATATATAAAGTAATATTATTATGAAGAAAATATTTGTTTATTGTGGAATGGCTTTATCTCTATTTTGTATGGATGTTTCGGGAGTTGGTGTGGCAGAAGGTAAGCCAATTGTACGTAAAGCGGCTGCTCCGCTTTATCGCGACCCGATAACAGACGGTGCTGCAGACCCTGTGTTGATTTGGAACAGACAGGAGAAAACATGGTGGATGCTCTACACGCAGCGCAGAGCGAATCAGGAAACAGCGGATGTAGCTTACTGCTATGGCAACGGAATAGGTATTGCCGAGTCTGCCGACAATGGCAAGACTTGGGTATATCGCGGCACCCTCGACTTGAATTTTGAACGTGGTCATAATACATTTTGGGCTCCTGATGTGGTATATCACGACGGCAAATATCATCTTTTCGTGTCTTACATAAAAGGTGTGCGCAATCATTGGGGAGGTCAGGCTCATATCGTGCACTTTGTAAGTGATAACCTATGGGACTGGGAGTTTAAAGGCAGTCCTAAACTGTCGTCGGACAAGGTGATCGATTGCACGCTGATGAAAGGCGACGACAATGTGTGGCGTATGTGGTATAAAGACGAGATGGCTGGTGCCCACACTATGCTCTCGGAAAGTAAAGACCTTGATAACTGGTCGCCGGCCAGAGAGGCTATTGGGGGAGGTGCACATGAAGGTCCGAAAGTTTTCAAGTATGCAGGACATTATTGGATGGTGACAGATGAATGGCATGGCATGAGAGTGTATAAATCGTCGGATCTGGAGAAATGGGAAAAGCAAGGATTGATTCTCGACAAGCCTTCGCAGAGAAAAGATGATACCCCAAGCGGTGCGCATGGTGATGTGGTGGTGCTTGGCGATAAAGCATATGTATTCTATTTTACTCATCCGGGCAGAAAGTCTCATACTCAGGATGCGCACGACGTAAACGGAAACGTGCCCTACGAGTTGCGCCGTTCATCTATTCAGGTGGCTCCGTTGGAGTACATAAACGGCACATTGGTGAGTAACCGCGATATAGACTTCGACTTCTATCTTCCCCAAATGGCAGACTAAAAGTTAAAATCACATTTATGCAAAATAAATTAAACAATAGAAAATGCGTAAACTATTATTACTGACATCTCTGCTTGTGGTGGGAATATCATTCAGCATGGCTAAAAAGAATGAAAAAATAAATCCGCCCTCTTTCCCTATCTCGTCCAACAAAACCCTCGTTCCTCAGCCAGAGGGTCTGTGGGCTATTGCTACCGGATGGCTGGACGATTGGATGACGGGATGGAAGTATGCCAACCCAACTTCCGAAGAACAAAGCGATGATTGGCACATATTGAAAGGTTCTATTGTGCTGCCGCAGGGCGAAATGAAGCTGAGGGATGCTTACAAAGAGCTGAAACCGGGTTTGATTAAGTATGTGCGAAGATATGAATGGACTGGCAAAGAGCCGCTCACTCATGCCACTCTTTCTGTGAGATGGCGCATGGAGGGGGAGAATCTTTCCCTTTTTATGCCGGGTATATTGTATTATGGAAATAAGAATGGCGCTGCCGTAAATTCAAATATTATTCCGGTGTATGAAGGTAAAGAGGGCGAATTTGCTATTTTTGAGGATCATCGCTATCCGATGCCTTTCGTTATGCTTGAAGATGGTGCAGCAAAGAATGCCGCTGCCATTCACACAACCCCGAGTCCTGTAAGAGGAGCCGTGTTGGCAGACCAGTGGTGGTCGATGGGAGTGGAGGCAGGTAAAGGCTACACCGACTTTGTTCTTTATAGCGGACCTATCGGATACAACAAGCAGCACAGCGTTGCAAAGGCTCTGCAACAACGACCGATGAGATATTCAGACACTTATATCACTATGGAACCGGGAAAGGTGATTGAAAAAGAGTTTTATATAGAAACATATGCCATTTCTCGCCCAGGTACTGGCTTCCAACAACCGGTTTACACTTCGATGGACATACATAAACCGTTTGATGTTGACAAATTTGCCGACTTCCAATCCATTATTGAGAGCAAGTACAGATTTGCTCTGAACCGTTGGTTTGGGTTCGACTCTGAAAAGCAAGGCTTCTCCATGTACGACCTCTCAATGAGAAAGGATATTGTGATGGGGTGGTGCGGTCAGGCTGATTCGCCCGGCTATGCTTTGCAGGTTCTTGGTTCGATGATTGGCGACGGCTCGATTCCTGAGAAAGTACAAAAGTCTATGGACTACTTGTCTACTTTCCCGGTGGATGAGACTACGGGTGTTTTCCCTGTAGGATTCAACGGAGAGAAATATCACGGAGGAGATCATGTATCGTGCGGACAGGCAATGTATAATTTCTCGAAAGCAATTGAGTCCGCACGCAAAAGCAAAAAATACAACACCGCAAAATGGGAAGCATTCCTGAAGAAGAGTGCCGAGGGTCAGAGTAAACGTATTCTAGATCCGGCCTGGAATCCGGTTTCCACTGCCGAAGGTTTCTATATAGCTCCTCTTATCCGCGCCTCTAAACTGTTTAAGAACAAGAAATATGAGCAGGCAGCCGTTAAAGCCGCTCAGGTGTTTGCCGACCGGCATTTGCAGATGAACGGATGTTATTGGGGTGGTACGCTTGATGCAACCTGTGAAGATAAGGAGGGTTCGTGGGCGGCATTTCAAGGGTTTCTCGAACTTTACGAGCAGTTGGGCGAGAAGAAATATTTAGATTGGGCAAAGCACGCTATGGATGTGTGTCTCAGCTATACAGTTGTGTGGGACATACCACTTCCTGCAGGCAGAATGGCCGACTATAATTTCAAGACAACCGGATGGACAGTCGTTTCACCGCAAAATCAACACATCGACGTGTATGGTGTTATTTTCACTCCGGAGATTTATAAGATGGGCACATACCTTAAGGATAAACGCTTGCAGGATCTTGCCAAAGTGATGTTTCGCTCGTGCTACCAGCTGACCAACATTTACGGTTCGCAGGGGGAACAGCTTCAGCAGACCAATTTCGCACAGCACGGAGATATGAGTAATGT
>CALFXE010000018.1 GCA_937927845.1 uncultured Paludibacter sp. | reverse complement strand
GTTAGCGGTCATGCTATGAACGACCCTAAAAAAGTGAAGCCGCCAATTCACAACCTGCATTATCATCTGAAACATCTAACCCAGCAACGGGTCTTTGATAGTTAAGTCTATGGTATTTTCTAACATCAGGTTGTCTGACATTTCTTGCTTCAATAAAAAGCGTTCCATTTTCATCTTTTACAAAATCGCATTCAACGTAATCATTCGCATCATAAGCCTGTTCTACTGTTTCAAATTTTGTAGTGTCAAAGAAATCATCAAATGTTCCTCTGCTTTTTTGTTTGCCAAATAAGGCGATTTTTTCGTAACTCATTTTCTTGTTATTTAAACTTTGGACTTCTAAAAGCGGAGAAGCCCGAACCGCTAACACTTGCTTTGCAAAATGGCGGGTGAAGTGCTATATTGAACCCTTGTAATTCTATTGAACGGCAGTGCTATATTGAAGCTGTAGTGTCCCAAAACCGCCACTTCGCAAAGCAGATGCCGTAAGGCGCAATGCTACTACCTTTTACCAGCGATAAGTTTATTGATTCTTTCCCGATCTTCTGCCTGCAATTGGCCATACGCATACGCAGCCATAGAAACACCGTTTAGCTGATTTCCATATTGACTATGTTGCATAAATTGTCCGATATTCCCATCTTCATACCTAACGCTGTCTTTAGTTACAATAAGAATATCTGCAATCTTAAATTCCTTGCGAGCTTCTGAAACCTTTTCGTAAAATTTTTGCAGGGCCTCATTTGCCTTATCTGCGCTTTCATGAGGCTCGCTCATTTTGTAATAGTTTTCTGGATCATCCTTAAATTTGTTTGACATTTTTTTTTGTTTTTTTACTAATTATCATAATTATTTACGTTTTATAATCCGTAAGTTTACTTGGTTAATTTTTTTACTGCTGCTTTCAGCCAAAGACCGCCAATGATTGTAAAAATTATGAATTGAATAGCCATGCCGGCCAGGATGGATGGTAAATGAAACGGCCCTAAAAAACGTGTAGCGATGATCAACATCACACAAATGGCTATTCCAAAAATTGATCTTTTGTTCATAAAAATTAATTTAAAAGTTTGAAAATAGATGAAGCTTGCTGGTTATAACTTGGCTGTATCAGCAGCCGGTGTATATCCTGTATACATTGATTTATGATTGAGTATGTGAATATATCGCCCGCCTGGATTGGGATATTCCGCAACAAATAGAATAAAGCAATACATTCCGCTTCGCTCATTTTGATTGAAATATTTTCTGAATTCTTTAATTGAAGCTTTTGCAGATTTAAATGCAAACCTTCAACTAAACTCAGTAATACCCGGCGGGAGAGCCGCTCCCTGCTGTCTTCTGGCAAATCCCTGATATCTATTCGGTTGCTGTTTAAAAAACTTGGGATATACTGCAATACGGCTGTATTGAAAGCATTGAACTTATGCAACGGTAATTTTAATTTTATTGTCATGTATTTTTTTTTGGTGGTTATTTTATTTGCAACGGCTTTCAATTTTTATCATGCAGAACTTAAGCCCTCCGCTACCAGTTTTTTAAAATCCGGAAGATCCTCATACTTCACAGGCTCTGTTTTAAACACCGGCAACTGTTCTCCATCCATGCCGTGGAAAAATAATTTTATTACCGGCTCCTCAAGCACCGGCGATTGTTCTTCCTGCAACTCACCCTGGTAATACTGTCGAACCACTACGTTGAATTGATCCCCGGGAGCATTACGCATGTAGATCGTGGCGCTGCTCCATTTCCCTGCCCAGGTTTTCTCAACCAAATCTATCAGATCTTTAAGCCCTTTGTACCGGTCCAGCTCCACGTATGCCCGATAGCCGTGCAATACCTGGTTCAATGTGCAGGTGTGCTCGTTCCCGTAGAAATGCCGCTTCTTTTGTGAGAAGGCTTTTGTTGTTTGCTTAAAGGAAATATGCAGCCTAAAACTTAGCCATGGCATGATGAAATGTTTCAAATTATTTTCATGTAGCGCATTTAAAGCCCTCATTCGCTCATTAAACTTTGTTGTCGGTTTTGTGTACATTTTGGTTGATTTTTTCAGTTGGCTCAATTCTAGAATATTCTAGATAACATTCTGGTCAATACTCGCCAACTGGAGATACTAGAAAAGTTTATCAATTATTACTAACCACTTCTGTAATTAGCAATTTTTAATGTGAGGCCAAGGGGGGCTATGCGGCCAGGGAAGCCGGAGAAAAATTTTCCGTTTCATTTTTTTTGAAGTTTTTGTTATTAATGATGAGCTGATCACACAGATTCCAACGTGTTTGTTTAGCGTCTTTAAGCCACATATAGCCGTCTTTTCTTACACCTGCCTGGGTGAAGTACCGGCGGCAACGAGCATCGCTTAAAACGAATCTCTTAACCACCTTACAAATGCCCAATTTTTGTAGCACACGCTTTAAATAAGTCACAGAACGTGGATGCTTATACCCATGATCTTCAGCAATTTTTTTAACCCCACGATTCACGTCTGCCCGGCGGCTCATGATCTCATCAATGATGGCTGACCCCTCTTTAAAGGTTGTAACCTGCAGCTGTAGTAATCGCTCCTGCAGATATACAGGATCGGCTACCAAGCGCCTTTCATCGCAACCCTGATTTACCAGGCATTGCAATAGCAGATTAAGCAACAAGGGATTTTTGTCTAAATGAAATATGAGCGCTGAGCGCTGTGTTTCCTGGTTCCGACGAATCTCGTCGGCGGTTAATAAGTAGGCAAAATAATTTTTGCCTACTGTGTCGTCGTACTTTATGTTGACAGTGCCCTGGTAATCTATACCAAGCACTGATGAAGCTTTTTTGTAGGATGTGAGCTGGAGGCAATACCCGGGCAAAATTTCCACGAGCCCCAGCCGCTGCATATCTTTTAAGCGGGTGCGGAAGGTTTGCTCATTGCATTGCAGGAATTCAAGAATGTCCTGCTTCTGGCGGATCCAGTTTTGCAGCAATCCCGATGTGGTGAGCGACTTTAAAAGAAAATAGCAGGACCAGGTTTTAATATCCCGGTTAGTTTGGTACTTATTCCTAAGCTCCCGCTGGGACACCAGCACCTTAGTGGCGCCAATTATAACGGGGATGCTATGAATATTACCAGCCATTTTTATAATGGCGAGATCCTGCTATGCAACCCTTTTAAGGGCTGCAATCTTTCTAAACTGAAAAATGATCGTGTTCGAAAAACGTACCAGCGGGATCACCATATGGGACAAGTCAAAATTCAAACGACTTGTCCCATTTTT
>CALFXE010000017.1 GCA_937927845.1 uncultured Paludibacter sp. | reverse complement strand
TTTAAAAGTATCGATGTGATGTCAAATGTCTTTTCATATACATTTAACCTTTTTTCATCTCTTTCCCCCCTCTTATCATCACTGCGGTTTAATCTTTATCAAACCACTTTTCATCTCACCTGTTCCACCTCTTTAATCAACACCCTAATCATGTTCATCAACAAAAGGGCTGCAAAGATAAACACTTTTATTTACTTACGCAAAAATTATTATTAAAAAAATTATCTTTTTATTGCGAAATAACATTAATCTGAATTTAACCGTGCTTTTCTCTTAAAGCGGGTGCAAAAGTAGAAACTTTTTCTGTAACTTGCAAATCTTTTTGTAAGTTTTTTATGCTTTATAACATATTTTCTTACATCAACATTGAATATCTGCAAGTTACAGAATAAAAAATTATTTGAATTTGTCCCAATTTGTATCTAACATATTGCCTGTTTCCTGAAAAGTGATGTGCATTCCAAAGCATGCCCGCAACGTTTGGGGTGTATGTGAAGGACCGGAAAGTGCTAAATAATCTTTTAGCATCTGACGATATGAAGGGTCTACACAGTTATCTATTATAGCATGTGCACGATCGACAGGACATTTTCCTCGCAAATCAGCAATACCATGTTCGGTAATAATAACATTAACTGAATGTTCATTCTGATCGACATGAGATACCATAGGTACTATAGCAGATATTTTACCACCTTTCGCTGTTGACGGTGTGGTAAATATTGATATATATGCACTTCTCGTAAAATCTGCTGAACCACCAATTCCATTCATCATCTTAGCTCCCATAACATGCGTACTGTTAACATTGCCAAAAATGTCAGCCTCCAAAGCTGTATTAATGGTTATCAAACCTAATCGTCGTGCTAATTCCGGACTGTTCGACATTTCTTGTGGTCGAAGTACTAACTTGTCGCGGAAAAACTCTATATCATCATATATGCTTTTCAGAACAGGTGTTGTAATTGTAAGAGAGCAACCGCTCGCAAAGGTAACTTTACCTTGTCGTATCAAATCAATCACAGAGTCTTGAATAACCTCAGTGTACATCTGGAAATTTGGAATGTCCGGATTCGTACCTAATGACGCCATTACTGCATTAGCAATATTTCCCACTCCTGATTGAATAGGTAAAAACTCCTTAGGTATCCTGCCGGATTTCAATTCTCCTGCAAGAAAATCAGCAACATTTTTTCCTATGCTGTCTGTTACCGCATCTGTTGGAGCAAAGCCTCCAACTTCATCATCAAGATATGTTTCAACAACACCAATTATTTTCTCAGGATCCACTTTAATAGTTGCATTACCCATTCTGTCTGATGGTTTCATCAATGTTAACGGTAATCTGTGAGGAGGATCGAGGGGTTCGAAAATATCATGAAATCCTTTTAATGCTTTAGGATGCTTTGTGTTTAACTCAATTATTATCTTATCTGCTAATTTCGCAATGGTTGGTGATATTCCCACAGCAGATGTTAATACAATTTCACCGTCATTCGTCAACTCACAAGCCTCAATAACAGCAACACGTGGTTTTGGCATAAATCCAAATCTCAAATGGGGTGCTATTGAAGATAAGTGCATATCAAAATATGGCGCATGATCTGTATTCAATGCATCACGTAAGTCTCTGTTCGACTGATAAGGCGTTCTAAATAATACAGCATCTGCTCTTGCTAAAGCTCCATCTAATGAGTCGCCGGTTGAAGCTCCTGTATACACACCAATTTTGAATTCTTTTCCTTCTGCATGAAATGCCTCTGCCCTACGAGCAATTGCTTTCGGAACTACCTTAGGTGAACCTGCCGGAGTAAAACCGCTAAAACCAACTGCATCGCCATGATTTACAAATTCTGCAGCTTCCTCTGCAGTCATCAATTTATACCTTAACATAATAAAATTGTAAAATTACGATAACTAATAAGACACTTAATATATTAATTTATAGCACCTTATACCGTTATCTTTAAATGATTTAAAAATTAGTGCAAAAGTACCATTTATTTTTGAATTAACTAAATCTTAATGCAATAATTAATGAATAATTTCTTTAATGAAGTCATCTTGACTTTTCACATCAACCGACTACAAAGTACGGGAGTTTCCTTATTGCTCGCTATCCTGCCGACTACGTCTGCACGGGGGTTCCCTCACTTCGCTACGCTCGTTCGGGAGGACACGCTCGTTAGCGGGCGGGGTATACCCCCACTCGAAGTGTTTCTGTAACATCATCCTTTTTCCAGTGGCGGCGCAAAAAGTCTTGCACCTGTCGTGCGTTTTGGTTGTTGCGTTTTACAATGCCGAACGACTGGTTTACACTGTTAACAAGTGAGCGTGTCATCCTGAACGAAGTGAAGGAACTCCCGTGCAGACGTAGTCGGCAGGATAGCGAGCAGCAAGGGAATTCCTCTACAGTCGCAGTCGGTCAATGTGAAAAGTCAAGACGACTTCAATATTAACATTGAATAACTATATATAATTGATTGTATTTACAGGAAAAAGCTGCATATTTGTGAAAAATTAAAATTATGAATGATATCAGACAACTTGAGCCTCGTTCTTTGTGGCATCATTTTTACAATTTAACTCAAATTCCACGTCCTTCAGGGAAGAAGGATTTAATAGGGAAGTTTCTTGAAGATTATGGTAAGTCGCTCGGATTAGAGACATTACGTGATGAAATTGGTAATATTTTAGTTCGAAAGCCTGCCACAAAAGGTATGGAAAATCGCAAAGCTGTTGTTTTGCAAGCTCATATGGATATGGTTCCTCAGAAAAATTCCGGTGTTAATCATAACTTTGAAACAGATCCTATCCTGACTTATATCGATGGAGATTGGGTTAAAGCGCGAGATACGACTTTGGGAGCTGATAATGGAATTGGTGTTGCTGCTGCTATGACAATTTTGGAATCAAAAGACATTCCGCATCCTGATATTGAGATGTTTATAACCGTAGATGAGGAAACCGGTATGTTTGGTGCTTTCGGTTTGCAGCCGAATTTCCTTAAAGGTGAGATACTTATCAACATGGATTCCGAAGAAGAAGGTGAGCTGTGTGTTGGCTGTGCAGGTGGATTAGATGCTAACATAAACTATTTCTATCAGGAAGTACCGGCTCCTGAAGGGGATGTAGCATTAAAAATTTCTCTAACAGGTTTAAAAGGTGGTCATTCAGGTGTAGATATTCATTTGCAACGTGCCAATGCTAACAAATTGATGTTTCGACTATTAAAAGAAGCTGTCAGCAATTACGAAGCTCGACTTTCATCTATTGAAGGAGGAAGTCTGCGCAATGCTATTCCTCGTGAGGCTTTTGCTGTTATATCTGTGCCGAAGGAAGGTGTTGATGATATTTTCGAACTTGTTGCTGATTATGAATCTTTATATCAAGAAGAATATGAGGGTGTTGAAGATAATATTACTTTAACAGCAGAACAATATGAAGATAAATTTGCTCTCATTCCTGAAGAAATACAAGATGATTTAATTAATGGTGTAATTGCTTGTCCGAATGGTGTGTTGAGAGTGATTAACGAGAAACCCGATGTTGTAGAAACCTCAAATAATCTCGCCATTGTTAAATCTTTCGGTAATAAGATTGAATGTAACTGTCTGTTAAGAAGTTCAGTAGAATCACGCAAGCAAGAATTAGCATCTATGGTAGAAAGTGTATTTTCGCTTGCAGGTGCGAAAGTTGAATTTACAGGCGATTATCCGGGATGGAATCCAAATTTAAGCTCTCCAATACTACATGAAATGAAAGGTATATACGAGAAAAAGTATGGTGTTACGCCTGAAATTATAATCATCCATGCCGGTTTGGAATGTGGTATTTTAGGTATTAATTATCCGGATATGGATATGATTTCATTCGGTCCTACTATCAAATATCCTCACTCTCCGGATGAGAAAGTACATATTCAAAGTGTAGCGAAATTCTGGGATTTCCTTGTCGACACATTAGCAAATATCCCTGTACAGGAATAGCATACAGGAAGATAAAAGTGTTTTTAAAAGGAAAATAAAAAATTATTTTGATATTACGCTAAATTAATTTACCTTTGCACACGCAAAAAGGCCCCGTAGCTCAACTGTATAGAGTATCTGACTACGGATCAGAAGGTTAAAGGTTAGAATCCTTTCGGGGTCACTAAAAAATAAAGCACTTACAGAATAGAAACTGTAGGTGCTTTTTTGATTGTAATACTTTTTCAAAACATCTTATCTTATAAACAATAATTCCCTATATTTAGGCAGAGTCCACATCTGATTGTCGACTATAAGCTCTAATTTGTCAACATCATAGCGTATTTTGTCAAAGAATGGTAAAACTTGGTTATGATATACCATTGCCTTTTCATATTCATCTTCTTTACGATTTGCAATTTTCCTTGCTTCAACCATTGCATCAACATTTTTCTTGATATGACATACTCTCTGTGATATTTCTTTAATGAGTTCTTTGTTCATAGAGGACAACTCTACAGCTTCTTCCTCAAGGAAAATAGCCTGCATTTTTACTACATTATCTAATAGTAATGATTGATATTTTGTTACAATCGGTATCACATGATTTAAACATAAATCACCTAAGACCCTCGCTTCAATCTGTATTTTCTTAATATATGTATCCCATTTGACTTCATTTCTGGCATATAGTTCTTTTTCAGACAGGACACCAACTGATTTAAACATCTCGATTGTTTCCGGCTTTGTATATTCCTTATATATCTCCGGCACACAGGTTTCAGAGTTTAAACCTCTTTTTACTGCCTCTTGTCTCCATTCTTCGCTATAACCATTACCATCAAAACGTATAGGTTTCGATAATTTGATATAT
Organism: uncultured Paludibacter sp.; assembly: GCA_937927845.1. GTDB lineage: Bacteria > Bacteroidota > Bacteroidia > Bacteroidales > Paludibacteraceae > Paludibacter. The sequence goes on along the minus strand of CALFXE010000017.1, from coordinate 47,562 downwards.
TCCTGAAGCACTTCAAAAATTGCATTCTCTTTTTTTACTCCTTTTGCAATTCTGCCATCCACATCCTTTTTAAACTCATTTAACTGAGTAGCTACGATACTGTTGATTACTATTAATGAGGTTGCACAATTCGCAGAAGATCCTACTGCACGGAATTCAAAGCGATTTCCTGTAAAGGCAAATGGCGATGTTCTGTTTCTGTCTGTATTGTCTAACAAAACTTCCGGTATGTGCGGTATACCTAATTTCAGAAATTTTTTATCATCCATTTTTATCACCTCTTCTGATGTGCTATTTTCAATCTTATCGAGTACACTCGAAATATGCGAACCTAAAAAAGCTGAAACTATTGTGGGTGGTGCTTCATTTGCACCGAGGCGATGTGAATTGTTTGCCGTCATAATAGAAGCTTTCAACAAGCCATTATGCTTATATACAGCCATTAAAGTATTAACTAAAAACGTAATAAACTGCAAATCTTCTAATGGAGTTTTACCCGGAGTAAGCAACCCAATTCCGGTATTCGTACCTAACGACCAATTATTATGTTTCCCCGATCCATTAACTCCGGCAAAAGGCTTTTCATGAAGTAGTAATCTAAATCCATGTCGACGGGCAACTTTTTTCATCAGCGACATTACCAAAAGGTTTTGATCGTTCGAGAGATTTGCTTCTCCATACAAAGGTGCTAATTCAAACTGATTGGGTGCGACTTCATTATGTCTTGTTTTAATAGGAATTCCATATTTATAAGCCACAAATTCAAGGTCTCTCATATATGATACAACCCTTGAAGGAACAGATCCAAAATAATGATCCTCAAGTTGCTGATTTTTTGCTGATTCATGACCTATTAATGTACGTCCTGTTAAAGCCAAATCCGGTCGCGTTGCAAACAAACTTTCATCAACTAAGAAAAATTCTTGTTCCCAACCAAGGTAACAAGTAACACGCTTCACATTGGTATCGAAATACTTACAAACTGCCGTAGCAGCTTTATCTATTGCATTAATTGATTTCAGAAGTGGTGCTTTAAAGTCAAGTGATTCGCCTGTATATGAAATAAAAATTGTTGGTATGACCAAAGTATCATCCATTACAAAAGCCGGAGATGAAGGATCCCATGCGGTATAACCTCTTGCTTCAAATGTACTTCTGATACCTCCATTAGGAAATGATGAAGCATCAGGTTCTTGTTGTGCCAATAATTTTCCTGAAAAGCTCTCCATGACTCCGCCTCCCGGCATACCGACATATTCAATAAAAGAATCATGTTTTTCGGCAGTACCTTCCGTAAGAGGTTGAAACCAATGCGAATAATGTGTTGCACCTTTTTCCATTGCCCATTTTTTCATACCTGCAGCAACATGATCTGCTATGCCGCGTTCTAATGAAACACCGTTATCCACAGCATCTTGAACCGCTTTTAAAGTATCCACTGACAGATATTTAGACATGGTTGTACGGTTAAACACATATTGTCCAAAATAATCTGAGATTAGTCCGACCGGACTTTCAACAACAAGAGCTTTCTTCTTAAAAGCTTCTTCAACGGCATTAAATCTGAGTGATGACATGTGATGTAATTTTGTGATGCGTAAATTGTAATTGGTTTTCGAACTGCAAATTTAAGAGATTTTCTTTTAATTACATGAAAAGAATATGAAATAAGATGTGATTGTCAGTGTATAAACATATTCTTTAAAACAAATATTGTATGGAATCGTTATATTATCAGTAAGATTTTCTCTAATTTACAAAAAAAAATGAATAATATATTTGATAAAATACACAGTGACCATTCCGAATTTAATTTTGGTAAATTAGATGATGAAATTATAGTAAACAACCCTTTAGAGCTTTTTAAGAAATGGTATGAAGAGTCTATTACTTATAATTGTATTGAGGCAAATGCTATGATTTTAAGTACGATAAGCGATAACATCATTCCTTCGACACGTGTTGTGTATTTAAAAGATTTATCAGATAAAGGTTTTATTTTTTATACTAATTACAATAGCAGAAAAGGTAAAGACATAGAAGTAAATCCCTTGGTTTCATGCCTTTTTTACTGGAATACTTTATTTCGTCAGGTTCATATACAAGGTGTTACTGAAAAAATATCATACGAACAATCAGATGCTTATTTTAAATCTCGTCCGAGAGAGAGTCAGTTAGGAGCATGGGCATCTCGTCAAAGTCAAGAAATATCCGGTAGAAGCGAATTCGAAAGAGAATTAAAAGAAATCAAGAAAAGATTTGAAGACATAGAAGTACCGCGACCACCATTTTGGGGAGGGTATTTAATACGCCCATTAAATATAGAATTTTGGCAAGGAAGAGAAAGCAGACTGCACGACAGGATTTGTTTTGAAAGAAAAGATTTGTCTTCAGAGGTTTGGCGTATGTTTAGAAGAAATCCTTAATGTAAATTCATTTCTATTTTTTCGTCCTTTTTATGAATGTAATTTTTCTAATTATATTCTTTATGTCTTGTCTTACTTTCCAGCTAAACAGTTGCATGAATTGATGTATAATCCGGAACTTGAAACGATTAAATTGATATGATAGTGTATACGAAATCTCACCTAAATTTTGTATAATTTCTATATATTCATTGGATAAATTCGCAAGATCATTTTTGCTATCAATAAGTCCATTTGGCAGTTCCTTTTTCTTTGTTATTACTGCAACAACTTCATTATCAGAAGTACTTGTAGTTGTTTCAGCAAACTCATTTAGAAACAACTTGATATTGGTTTTATTTTCTTTGTTCCATATAATAACATCATCGTTTTCTGTTGAAATATTGTATTGGTGAAAACCACGATAATTTTCGGTTTCTGCTTCATTTCTGAAGTGTTTCAAGTATAAAACACCTCCAATCTCAAGACTCTCAATACATTCTAAAATCCCTTTAAGTGGATTCTTACTGTGATCAAGAGCATTTTGTACTATGATTAAAGAAACCTTATTTGGAACAAATGCCGAAAGATATTCTATAAACCCAAATGTTATTTTAGGCAAATTAAGTTTTGTCTTTTTAATTATGTTGTTGAAGAAAGGTGCCAATGGGTCAATATAGTAAACATTCAATTGTTTACCGTCAAGTTTATCTCCATTACTGAAACTCATTCCACCCGCTAATATACCATTAAAATATACATTTGCTTTTCTCATGACTCATACCTTTTATATTTTATTAGTCTTGATTTTTATGTCCATTGCCAATCCAAGCGTATCCAACAGGCTCATAACAACTTTAAAAGAAGGATTTGCTTCGCCTCGTTCGATTTTCGTTAGCGTATTTATTCCTACTCCTGCCAAAGCAGCAAGTTCCCTTTGGGTAATAGCCAGAGTTTTTCTGCGCTCTTTTATAACATTTCCTAACTCTTCCATAATCACAATATAATGGGATTTTGGTGCAAATATAGTGTTTTATTTGAAAAAAAATGATAAAATCACAAAATATTGGGATTTAAGGATGTATTTGGGTGATTGAAGATATAAAAAAAAGAAATCCTTAATGTAACTCTCCAACCACTATTCTTGACTTCAAATCGCTGTTAACGAAACTGATACATCTGCTAAACATAAATTGCAGTCACTGGTGCTATTAATCATTTTTAACTATATACATCTATTTATCTCGAAAATTATACCTAAATTTGAACACTTAATTATATTTATTCATATTCCTTTACAACTATAAGGACATGAAAACATCTTACAGCAATCTTAAGTCTATCTTTTCGCGGTACTATTCTGCTACTACTCAACAGAAATACAATCTTAATATTATATATCAAAGTGTTCTACATAAACAAATAGCTATTGCAGAGCGTGGTGAAGGTACGCAAACTATCTCAGCCTCGGAATTTAAAGTAGGGATGTATTTATATAACATTATAACTGATAGTAAAAAAGTAGACGTAAAGCGAATGATTTTAACGGAATATGAGGTGAATTATGAAAAAAATCATACTAATATTAATTTGTAGCTTAGGACTACATGTGATTCATGCACAAGAATGGGACTCACTACCGCAATGGGAATACGTAAACACCCTGCAAAACGAATGGTTACGGAGAATTTGTACCCAGGGATTGGATACAGTTTATGTTGTAGGAGAAAATGGCTTGATCGCCCGATCGACAGACCGTGCACTTACATGGGACAAACAATATCCTATTAACACACATCTTAATGATATTATTTTCTGTAATCATAAAACAGGATTTGCCGTGGGGAATGATGGCATTATCCTGAAAACTATAGATGCAGGTGATACGTGGGGTCAGATAAACTCTGGTATAACGGAGAATATTAATGCCATTACAGCTACAGGATTAGATAATATCTGGGCGGTGGGTGATAATGGAACTGTTCTTCACACAATTAACGCAGGTGATTCATGGATAACAGAGAATGTAATTGTTGAAAACAGGAACTTGTATGATGTCGAATTTAAAGATACGCTCGGCTATATAACAGGAGAAAGCGGTAAGATTCTCAAAACTACAAATAAAGGTACAACATGGCAAGAGTATCTGGCATTTGAAAATATACCTCAATATGCAGGTATTTATTCCTTATGTATTACTGAGAATTATACCTATGCACTTCAAAACGCATATAATGGAGTGGCTGAAGGTTCAGTTGTTTTTACCGAAAATAACGATATATGGAGTACATTGGATGATAGTTCAATATATTTTTACAAAAACGGAGTTTATTTTCTTAACGATATATATGGTTGGGTTTGCTCAATAGCTTGGACTACCGGAAGTAATTGGGTGCTGTCTCTACATCAGACATACAACGGAGGAGTGAGTTGGACAGAAAATTATAATACTTCCGGCTGGTACTTGGGTGGTAATATTTCATTTAGAAGTAATTTTTCTTTTTCCAAAGACAATTCATTCGGATATTGTCAAACCGGACAAATATTACTACGTACTCCTTATACCGGCGAGTTTGCTACGGATATAAAACAAGTGCATTATTCGGATATTTTATTTAAAGAATATGGTGGATACCTGCAAATAACTAATTGTCAACAAGAAATTTCTTTAATTAGGATCATTTCCTTTTCAGGCACAATAATATGCGAAAAGTCTTATAATAGTTGTATTGATATGAATTGTTTACCACAAGGTGCATATTTTATTTATGTATATTTTGCAGATCATACAACGGGAATATATAAATGGCTAAAAAACTAAATATTATGAAAACAAGAAGAACAATTTTATTTTTTATTTTTTGTCTGATCATATTTTTTTGTCAAGCTCAGATAAAAGATAAAATTTCTTTGGACATAAACGAACTCATGTCAGTTAAAATATATGATTTTGATAAAATATCATGGAAATCATCATATCATACAACCACAGAAGAAGGAAAGCCAGAATTACCTTATTATAGAGTATCCTATGTATTACCTTTGGATGCTGTTGTTTCTGGCATTAAATTTAATATCCTAAAAAAACAGAAATTATGGGAAGATATTTATATTTATCCGTGTCAAGCACCTATTTTGAGTAATCAGCCATATCCAACAAAATTTACTGTTCCAAATGAAAAGGTATATATGTCAAATACCGCTTACCCAGATAAATTATATGAAATAGAATCGGATGACATTTTTCAAGGTTATCACATTGTAACGTTTCGTATATATCCTCTTGAATATATTCCTAAAGGTAAGATTTTGAATTATTATCCACAATTGGAATATACCGTTGAATATGAATACAAAAAAGATGTATAAGTGATACAACCGAAAACTCAAAGTGTTTTACGATCTGAGTTATGCAAGAAAATTGTAAAACATTGGGTTCGAAATCTGACTGATGTGGATTTATTTGGTTCTATTGTTCAAAATCTGAGAGAAGGTAAAGGAACGATGCAAAAAAGTAATGGGATGCAAAAAGCCAAAACATTATCAACTTATGACGAAATTGTTCCGGATTATATTATTATAACCTGTGATTCATTAAAGTCTGCTTTCCAAACTTTAGCTGATTGGAAAACCCGAAAGGGCTTATTTACAATAACTGTGACTACAGAAGAAATATCTAATAATTTCCCTGGAAGCGATTTGCAAGAGAAAATAAAAAATTATTTAGCCAATGCTCATAATATATGGGGTGATGGTCTTTACATATTGTTGGGAGGAAACATAAATATTGTTCCTTCAAGATATGTTAAAGGAGCTTATGATAATTTATCATATCCGACAGATAAATACTATTCTACAGCTAAAGGCATTACATGGAGTATATACAATGGTAATATTTTTTATGGAAATAATTCTCTTTCGCTGATTAATATCTTAGGTAGAATTCCAGTTAATAATGTTCAAGAAGTAATAACGTATAGCAATAAGTTAATAACGTACGAAAAATCAAATGATATTATAGATATAAATTATTTTAAAAACAATCTGTATTCGGACGCATATATGCAAGTGTCGGGTAATTATCTGTTTGATTTTGGTTTATCTTCAATTAAGTCATACAATAATAATAAGAATAATGTGCCAATTCATATTAATAAAAAATATATTTGTGACAATGCCGATTGTTCAGGAGATATTAGTAGATATAGTACATCAGGTTCAACATGTGATAGTTCATCCGGAATAACCAACGGAGATATTGAATTTAGTCGTAATAATTTTTTATCCTGTTTAAACTATGGTGCAAACTTGGGAATAGGAAAATTCCATTTTATTTATCATATGGATCATTCCGGCCCAACGGTAATGGGGACATCCGGAAAGGATAAAGGTCAAAGTATAAACAACACAGATATGGATAATCTTACAAATGGAACTGCTTATCAAATTATGATGTCTGGTGGCTGCCATCCTGCTAATTTTGCTTATGATTGTATTGCCAAACATTATTTAATCAATTCAAACGGTGGAGGTGTTGTTTTTATTGGTAATACTGATTCTGGTATAACAAATGAATATTCTCAATTATATCCTTTTTGTAATGCTTTATATAATAACAGTTTAGGTAGATATGATATAGGAAGTGCTTTCCAAAACATATCAATCAGTGGAAGTTTTAATAATAAATGGCGTCTTCACCTCCTCGGTGATCCCGAGATGCAAGTTTGGACTGACACGCCTCAACAATTAAATGTAACTGTCAGTCCTGCGGCAGTTCAGCTTGGTGAACAATCCGTTAGTGTGACTATCTCCAATCTTCCTGCCGGCGAAAGTGCCATAATTTGTGTACAAAAGGGAACAGAAGTGTATTATCCGATGACGGTAACAAGCAATGATACATACGTATTGGATTTTACGGTGGATACTCCGGGTACAATCCATGTTACCGTTACTGCCCATAATTTCGTTCCTAACGAAAAAACCGTACAGGCAAATGCTTCTTCTGTCCCTCATCTATTTGTCGATTCTGTTGACTTTATAGATGACGGAACAAATGGTAGCGTAGGCAACGATAATGGACGAAATGATGCTGGAGAAACTATCCGATTGAAAACAATACTGAAAAATTCGGGCGTGAATGCTGCGAATACCGTAACGGCTACTTTAAGCAGCTTGTCTCCACATATCTCTATTTTAAATAATCAGGCAAATTTTGGCACGATAGGTTCAGGACAAACAGCAACGAACTATTTCCTATATACAATAAACTCGGTTGCTCCTAATATTTCTGCCAATGGGAATAATCCTGCTAGATTATCCCTTGAGATAACCGATATAAATAATACAGTATGGAGAGACACCTTTTCCATTGATGTGTATAAAGATTCGATTATGCAACGAAATAAACCGATTTTATCTACAACAAACGGTGATTTGATTATAGAGCCAAATGAAACGGTTAGGTTTAATATTGATCTGCAATGTTTAGGAATGGGGACATCAAAAGGATTAAGTGCGGTGCTGACTACTACAAACTCCAGCAATATCATACAGTCTTGTCCAAGCACTCCTCATACATATCCCGATATTGCTCCTTTCGGTACCGGACAAGCTGTAATCCCCTTTGAATTTACTACAGGTCCAGCATACAACGGAAACAAGGCAACGCTTACCTTCAACCTGCAAGTTACGAACGCTTATGGTAAAACATGGAATTTTCCATTTAATTTATCTCAACCTGCACAAGTAAATGGTAGTAGTATTGAATTTACTGCCGATTTGGATGAGATTGATTTAAAATGGACGAACGTAACTTCAGTAGCTGGTTATAATATATATCGTTGTAATGTAGGAGTTAATGATACAGAAGTTGGAGATTACGAAAAGCTAAATTCTGTTCCTGTTACATTTGCTTTTTATAATGATACTAAGAATCTTAGTACCCTTACGAAGTATTACTATAAAATTACAACAATTAAGTCAGATGGTAATGAAAGCGAGCCAACACGTAAATTAGCATGGACCTCTTACCCAAGGAAATCTCCATTTCCCGTTACTTTGGATAATTCATTAGGTAATTTTAAGACACCAATAAATGTTGCTGATATTAATGGCGATGGAAAAAAAGAGATATTTGCCGGAACAAGAGGAGGGAACGACAAGGGATTTTTAGTTGGATTGGACTATCTTGGGAATGAATTGTATGATATAGACAATAATGTGACCACTTATAGTGGATTTGCCAAATTAGGAAAAGCAGCTTGGGCAATACCGGCTATTGGTGATTTAAATCGTATGGGGAAAAGTCAGATTGTAGAACCAACTCGTGAATACGGTGCAGATGTTGAAAACGCTTTGTTTTGTTACTCTATGGAAGATATAAATCCAATAGACGGTAAACCTGATTTGCTATGGAGTAATTATACTACAGAAAAACAATACCTTAAAGGAGTAGTACTTTCAAATATTGACAATAGTCCTGATGGTTCGATGGAAATAATTACTACTTCTGACGAACGCGGTTCTATTTCTGTTTATAACTCTCAAGGAGTCCTGTTAACAAATATTGCCGCAGCAAACACTTATGGATATATAGCCGTTGCAGATTTAGATGAAAAAATAGATGGTAAAAAAGAAATCATTCATACCGCCAATAATGGAATTTATGTTTGGCATCATGATGGATCAAATTATCAAGGAGCCAATCCATTCTATAGTACTCCATTAACAGGATATAATTTTGTTGGTTCACCTGTTGTTTGTGATATTGATGGTGATGGGCATAAAGATATTTTAGCATTTGCCATTGAAAATAAAACACCTGACAGTAGTCCGTCAACTGCAAAATTATTCGGAGTTAAAAATGATGGAAGTACCATTACGGGTTTTAACGGTAGTATTACCATAAATACAAGTTGTGACTGGTATCAGGACTTGTCTGTAGGTGATTTAAACAATGATGGTAATCTTGAAATTGTAACACTGGCAAAAGATGTAGTTAAAATATGGAATAATCAAGGTCAATTAATTATTTCAATACCGGTTCCGGGTCTTGATGGAGGGGACACACCAATTTTAGGTGACGTTAATGGGGATGATTTGTTAGAAGTTATTTTTACAATGGGTAATCTCATTTATGCTTATGGAATTGATGGAAATCTTTCATCAGGTTTTCCATTAAGATCGAGTGAAGTATCTTGTGGTGGCTTGTGTATTTCTGATATTGACGGAGATAATAAGACTGAAATTTTGGTAACCGCAAATAACAAAATTGAAATGTGGCAAACTGATGGTTCGCCTTCAAAAATTGAGTGGGGAAGTCAAAGACATGATCAATATAATACAGGGGAGTATTATCAAATCTGCGAACCAACATTTGTTACATCTTCATCTACTTGGAGTGCTAATCAAAGTTTATGTAATGATTTAGTTATAAAGTCAGGAAATCTAACAATCAATAACAATAGTAATGTTACAATGACCTCAAATTCTATGGTGATTGTAATGGCTGGCGCCACACTTACAATTGATTCCGGTCATATTTTGAACGCTAATGTAAAAGCATTGGCAGGAAGTAATATAATTATTAAAAACAACGGTTCTATCCTTTTACACTCAAACGGAGAGTTTGAAGCTGAAGCAGGAGCCAATGTTGAAATTTTCTATGGTAGTATCGATAAATAAATTTAAAATTAATCATCATGAAAACAAAAAAATTATTTACAGTATTATGTTTATTTGCAGTCACGACCACTATTAGTGCACAAATATTAAAGGTAGCAAATAATCGTACGAACATAAAATCACAAACAGCAATTTACCCTTCCGATAATACAGATGGACTTGATGTAACTACGAAATTCAGCGACACTGTTGTGTTGAGTAGTGGAATGGATCTTATTTGGGGAGCCTTTTATCAGACTCAACCTAATAATCCAGGGATTCTTTCATTGACCTCCTTATCATCAGGAATGGGTTGGTATAGTTGCTTTACCATACGCGCCAACGGCAACACGGGAATCTTTAACAGTAATCCCAGCGCAGCGTTAGAAATAGGTTCAAGCAGTTCGATCCGGCAGGTGAAAGTAAATGGAAATGTTATTTTCGGCTCGGATGCTCGGATGAAAGACAATATCAGGAATATCTCCAGTTCGATAGACAAAATTAAACAGTTACGAAGCGTTAGCTATAATTTTAAGGAAGAGCATAAGGAATATACTATACCCGATAAGCTTCTGAATAATAGCAGTATAAATGACATTGAAAAAATGAAAGAATCAGTAAAAAATGTTCCGAAAACCAACGAATATCTTTTAAACAGAAAACATTATGGATTCTTGGCACAAGAAGTACAAAAAGTATTTCCGGATTTGGTCTATGAAGACAGTATCGGTATGTTATCCGTAGATTATATCGGAATGATTCCTCTGCTTGTTGATGCTCTTAAAGAACAGGAAAATAGGATAGAAAGCCAGGACGTGAAAGTAGCCGAACTGGAAGTCAGAATATCTAAATTGGAAAATAGTCCAGACTCATCACCTCAAAAAATCAAATTAGAGACAGATGAAGTTAATATTTTATCATACCCAGTTTTAGAACAGAATGTACCTAATCCGTTTAACACCACAACTTCAATAAATTATTATCTGCCATCAACGATTTCAGATGCAAGTATTTACATCTATGATATGAATGGCACGCAGTTAAAACATTATCCTGTCAGCCAAAAAGGAAAAAACAGCATAACCATACAAGGTTCCGAGCTAATTGCAGGTATGTATTTGTATTCATTAATTGCCGATGGAAAAATAATTGATACAAAAAGAATGATTTTGACTAAATAGATAATATTGCATTTCAAATCTTTATGCTGATGGAAACTTTAGTTCCACAGAATATAGGTGTATAGGCAATTTATTATTTTTTTTTCATTCTGTAATGGGTTTTTCAGTTATGGCCCCTATCGTATCATTTTTGATAATTAAAAAGATATATTACCCAAATCAATAGTTCATCGATGTTGACAACACCATTTCTAATTCTTCCGGCTTTACATTAGTGGTCAACTCGCCATTGATTGCATAGGATATTTTGCCTGATTCCTCCGATACTACTATCGCAATGGCATCGGTTTTTTCTGTTACTCCAATTGCCGATCTGTGTCTTAATCCCAAACGTTTGGGTATCTGCTGATTTTTGGATACAGGAAGAATACAAGATACTGCGAATATCCTGTCGTTTCTGATAATCATAGCACCATCGTGCAGCGGACTATTCTTAAAAAATAAATTTTCAATCAACTGAGAATTAATTGCAGCATCAATGATTTCGCCCGACTGTGCCTGAATATCTAAGTTGTTCTTTCGGGCTATTATTATCAAAGCTCCTTCCGAACGTTTGGAAAGATTACGGCATGCTAATACTATCTGAACAATATTATAATCTGATTTTTCTGAGTCTGTTCGTCCGTTTCCAAACATTCTTTTTAATATACCTGTCAAAGCAAGCTTACGCTTCAAACCCATTCCTGAAAGAAATCGACGAATTTCATCTTGAAATAAAACAATCAGTGCAAATGTTCCAACACTAACTACTCTATCTAATATTCCGCCCAGCAATTCCATCTTGAAAACGAAGGAAACTAAAAACCACACTATGAGAAAACTCATAATGCCGAGGAAAACACTTAATGCACCCGACCTCTTCAATAATAAAAATAATTGGTAAAGAAGTATTGCTACCAGGACTATATCAATTATATCTTTTATTCCAATATGAAATCCCATAAATCGTCAGTTTTTATATTTGTTATAAGCATTGAAAATCTTTATAGTTTCCATTGCTTCTTTTACATCATGAACACGTAAAATTGAAGCTCCTCCTAATAATGCTAACATATGTAAAGCTGTAGTTCCATTTAATGCATTTTGGGGATCTGTTTCTAAAAGATTATAAACCATAGACTTTCGTGACACTCCTACTAAAAGCGGTGCATTAATCTGTTTAAATATAGATAGCTTCTTCATCAACTCATAATTCTGCTCCAATGTTTTTGCAAAACCAAAACCCGGATCAATTATTACGTCATTAACACCCAATAATCTTAATTGAGCAACTCTTTTTGCCAGAAACTGTAACACCTCTGATGTAACATCTTCATAATCTGTATTGTCCTGCATATTTTGCGGAGTTCCTCTTATATGCATCAGAATATATGCTACTTGCAAGTCGGAAACAGTCTCAAACATTAGCGGATCTAATGTACCGCCGCTTATGTCGTTTATCATAGCTACATTGTACTGCTGCACAGCAAATCTTGCTACCGGCGATCTGAATGTATCTACAGAAATAATAGCTTGCGGAAATTTCTTACAAATAAGCTCTAAGGCATCTGAAATTCGTTTTATCTCCTCATCGACAGTAATCGGCTCAGCCTGTGATCGCGTTGAGTAGCCTCCTATATCAATTATCGTAGCTCCTTCTGTAAGAAAGGTCTCAACTTGCTGTAAGAGTGTACGGTCGGATTTATATCTGCTTAATGCAAAAAAAGAATCCGGAGTAATATTTATCACACCCATTACGATAGGCGTTTGCAAATCATAAAGACTACCGTTTAACTTGAGAAACCTTGTTGAGTCGTCCATATCAAACCATCGATAATATTTTAATTCGTGCAAATTTAAGAAAATATTATACGAAATAATGCTAATTGACGTTTATTTAAGCATAAAACAAAGATTATCAGCATTAAATCAGTATAATAAAATAATAAAAAGCCATAATTACAGTTTTTTTAAAGCTATATTTAGCAAACAAATTCCAATTATCAAGAAATTTGTTAATTTTGCAAGGTTTGAAATAAAAAATAATTATATGTATCGCATACTATCTTTTTCTTTCTTCGTACTATCAGCTATTGCATTTACTTCTTGCAGTAAAAGTACTACAATAACAAGCTCGGCTACCGGTTGGCCCTACGATTATAAAGCAAATAATGCATTCAGAGGTTTAGGAAGCAGTTCCGATTTAGTACCGCCCGGCATGGTTGAAATTCCGGGGTGGACAATTACCGTTGATGATGCAGAAGATTTTGAAACTGCTAACAGGAGGATACGTACAAGTGAATTAAATACACGCAGGATGCTGTCTGTCAATAGTTTTTATATGGATCAGCGTGAAGTGAGAAATATTGACTGGCGCGAATATCAAAACTGGTTAACTTCTGTATATTCAAATGTTGCTCCTGATATTATTGAAAGAGCCAAACCTGATATTAAAGTCTGGACTGATGGTCTCAGCGACAATGAGCCATTTTTAATGAATTATTTCACCCATCCTTCATTCAATGAATATCCTGTGGTATGTGTAAGTTGGGATCAGGCAGCAGCTTATTGCGCTTGGAGAAGCGATCGTGCCAATGAATTACGACTGATAAAAGCCGGTGCCATTAAAGCTCCAGATTTTAAAGCTATAGCCGAAATGACTACATTAGAAGCAGTAGAAAATGCAATTTTCACTTCAAAGAAATACTTTACAGGCAAACAAGATAATCTTGCAAAGACATTTTCCGGAATGTTTCCTGATTACAGATTACCATCTGAAGATGAATGGGAATTTGCAGCATATGCTCGTAAAAGTACCGATCCTGAAAACAAAGTCAAGGTTTATCCATGGTCTGAAAGAAGTTATGAGAAAGCAACCGCCGCTCAAAGAAATCAACAGCAAGCAAATTATAATCAAACAAGTACAAATGCTAACTCAAACGTATTTTCACGTACCTTGCCTGTAGGTTCTTTTGCACCTAATGATTTTGGACTGTATAACATGGCAGGAAATGTTAATGAATGGGTTTTCGATCAATATGCTACTCGTGGTAATATAAATAAAATCGACAGTTTAGATGTGCTCGATTTCTTCCTTCCCGATTATCACAAATCACAAGACAGTCGTGTGTATAAAGGTGGCTCTTGGAAAGACCCTATTTACTGGTTGCATCCTGCTTCCCGCCGCTATCTCGACCGCACAAAATCTGCTAATGATATTGGTTTTAGATGTGCCATGAGTATAGTCCCAAATACAGCCGTAAAGAAATAGAAAGGCAATCGTATTTTACACCTTTACATTATTAATTTTAACTATGATTACCTTTAACTATGAGAGAAAGGAAACGAAACAGATTGTACAAATTTGATTATTCTTCTGAGGCAATCTACTTTTTGACATCTTGTGTACAAGATAGAATTTGTTGTCTTGGAAATGTAGAAAATGGAAAAATGATTTTGAATTCCTATAGAAAAAAAGCTAATGAACAAATCTTATGGTTAGAAAAACGTTTTACTTATTTTAAAATATACAATCACGTCGTAATGCCCAATCACGTCCATATATTATGTGAAATTATCAAAAATGGAGATTGTAATAAAATAAAATCTATTTCCGAATTAATTGGTGCATTTAAGACAACCTCATCAAAACAAATTCATTTGGCAGGATTAAATAATTTTTCATGGCAACGTTCATTTCATGATCATATCATCAGGGATTATTCATCATTTGAAAATATTTATAATTACATCACCCGAAATCCTGAAAAATGGGATAATGATACATTTTACAATAAAATTGATGAAACGTGATTGTTGTTGTCGTTGTTATCGTTATCGTTATCGTAGGGGCAGGTCGCGACCTGCCCCTACAACAATCGTATTCCAATCATACAACAATTGTATTCCGATCACACAACAATCGTATTCCAATCACACAACAATCGTATTCCAATCCAACCATATTACAGGGCAGGTCGCGACCTGCCCCTACAACAATCGCGACCTGCCCCTACGACCACGATATTAATTATTTACATTATCTTTGCATCCATGAAAAAATTGGTTATTCTTGGTTGTGGTTATCTCGGCAATATTGTTGCTGATGCTGTAATTAATGGGTTGTTACCTGAATATGATTTGGTTGGGGTATATGCCCGCACTAAATCTAAAGCATTATACATCGCTAATAAAATGCAGGCTGCCGGTCGTGAATGTAAGGCTTGTTCTTCATTTGAAGAACTCCTTGCGCTAAAACCTGATTTTTTAGCTGAAGCAGCATCTCCCGCAGCAATGAAAGAAACTGCTATTGCAACTTTAAAAAACGGAACCTCAATAGTTACTATTTCTGTAGGTGCCCTTGCTGATAATCTTTTTAAGGCAGAAGTCGAAAGGATCGCAAAATCTAATGGCACAAAGGTATATATTTGTTCGGGTGCAACAGGTGGGTTTGATGTGCTGCGTACTGCTGCGCTGATGGGTAAAAGTACTGCAAATTTCTTCAATGAAAACGGTCGACACAGATCACCTTTTTCTCCATTCTACCGTCCGGGTATGGAAAATGAGAAGCAAATTATTTTTTCAGGAACTGCCCGCGAAGCCATTAACATTTTCCCTACAGGGTTAAATGTCGCAGTAGCCGCTTCAATAGCCTCTGTGGGTCCGGAACAAATGCATGTAACAATGCAAACTACACCCCGCTTTATCGGAGATATTCAACGTGTGGAAATAAAAAACGAGCAAGTTCATGCTGTTGTAGATGTTTACAGTGCAACTTCCGAAATCGCCGGATGGTCTATTGTAAGCACTTTACAAAACATCGCTTCCCCTATTGTATTCTAAGATATTTGCAATTACCTTTTCACTAAGCCGCACAAAAGCCTGACGTGTGCGTCCTGTTGATACTTGCATACAACGAACATTGGGATGATCAAGAAGTTCTCTACTGCCCAATGCTCCTAATGTGTCGCAATAACACAAATTGTCGCCTCCAAGCCATTCCATGAAAGGTTTTTCTTCCCATGCAGGAGACAAACCTGTGTTAAATAAAATCTTTTTATTACCTAAAGCTTCAAATTCTTCTTCATATAGCAAAACTGTGTTTTTATTCAGACAACAACAAACAACTTCGCTTCGACTCAATACTTCTTTAAGCGGCAGATATTGATAGCCTTTATCCTTTGCATACTCTTTTTCTGTTCGTGAATAATATGTTATTTCAGCTCCGAAAAATTTGAGTGCATCTGCTATCATCCCTCCTGATGTACCTAATCCGATTATGCCGACTTTCAATCCGGTTATTTCCCTTGCCATACCATCCCATGGTTCTTGTCCGAATCCATGCAGACATCTGACTAACTCACTAACAACATATTCAACAACACCTTCATCACCATAATCCCTTACGCCTTTTACAACTATTCCTCTGCTGTTTGCATATCTTATATCAACGTTTGCACTTTCCGGTGAATAAAGAGAACAGCACATGCCAATATACTTTACATTAGGACATTTTTCAAGTGCTTCTTTCGTAATTCGAGATGTATAGCTCAAAAGTACTGCATCAGCATCCCCTATTCTTTTAGCAACTTCTTCATCTGTCAATGGCATATCTTGATACATTATTACTTCTTCTGCAAAGGAGTGTAATTCTTTTTCGGCTGATGAAATTAAACCTACCGGCTCAATGGCTACGAGTTTTTTGAACATTTTTAAACAAATTAAATTATTAAAAACCAAGAGAGGCAGTCTATAACAGACAGCCTCTCCAAAATTATAAATATTTTCTTGAATTATCTAATATCAAACTTATAAACACATAAATGTTCGTAGTTTCTCTCGGTTTTAGAATAGTGTTAGGCGTTTTATGCTTTTGGATACTAATTGATAATCTCTACCATCCAAACTGTCGAATTGGTATTATTCAACTATTTCATCACCTGGATTTAGTTTTGAAACCAATCTAAATTCACCTTTGGTTACTTTAACACTTTTACTTCCGTCAGCAGTTTTAAAAGTACCTTCAAACAATCCGCTTACTTCTCCAATAAACATCCGATAGGTGCCGTAAAAAGTCTTTACTCGTTTAAATCCTCCTTCGAACTTCTTAATGGTGTAAGTGCTTGAAGTTCCAGGAATAATATCCTCTTCTACATCGCCGTATTCATTGTGCGAATGACTGTAATATTTTTCTCCATCAACATTGACTGAAGATGTGAAATAAAGCTTGCCGGTAACACTACCCGAACCTTCTCCCAAATCTTGTCCCGACTTATAAGTTCCTACTTGATAAGGTACCAATGAAATACCACCGTAAGGAAATGAACCGTCAAAGTATATACTCAAAAACTTATTGCTATTCAAAGAATTAACCCAGCCGGTACTACCTTTATACTCTTTTCCATTCACTTCTAATCGCCACTCACTATTACCTTCTTCAATCGTAAAGGGATAATTTAGTCCTTCTTTTCCGTTATTTAGCAAATCATCATCACCATCTTTGGAACACGATATAATCGGCAATATAAATACTGTTAATGCCAATAAACTTGCTTTGTAAATAAATTTTCTCATACGCTTTCTTAATTTGTTTTGTGTTTGTATATACTAATCTAAAAGGAGATACAAATAAGAAACGATTTTGTTCTACTATAAATGTTAAAAAAACAAAAAAGGCAGCCCATAACAGACTGCCTCTCTATAATTATGAATATTCTTTTGAATTATCGAATATCAAACTTATAAATACATAGATGTTCGTAGTTTTCTCCCGGTCTTAGAATAGTGTTGGGGAATGCCGGTTGGTTCGGACTGTCAGGATAATGCTGAGTTTCCATAGCAAACGATGTACGATAATTATACACTTCTCCATATTTTCCGGTATCTTTTCCTTTGAAGAAATTACCTCCATAAAACTGCATTGCAGGTTGGTCGGTATATACACTCATCTGTATTCCTGTTGAAGGTTCGTAAATCACCGCTGCTTCTGTAACTTTTTCTCCATTCTTATCTAAAATCCAGTTATGGTCATAGCCAAGTCCGTTTTCTAATGCTTCAAATGGTTGGTTTACCCGTTCTCCTACAGCAGTAAACTCACGAAAATCCATCGGTGTTCCTTCTACAGGTGCTATTTCTCCTGTTGGAATTAAACCGGCATCAGTCGGATTATAGTGCGATGCATTGATTTTCATTATATGTGAGTTAACTTCTTTCGCTACACCTGATGAGAATCCATGCAGGTTGAAAAATGAATGGTGTGTGATATTTACAGGAGTGGCTTTATCCGTTGATGCTGAATATTCAATCTTAAATTCGTTGTCGTTTGTAAGTGTATACCAAACTTTTACTGATAAATTTCCGGGATAGCCTGCTTCACCGTCTTTCGATAAATAATTAAGTTCTAAAACATCCTCGCCTTTATCATTTTTATATTGGTTGGCATCCCATACTACATTGTGAAATCCACCGGGACCACCATGCAGATGATTTTCGCCATTATTAAGAGGCAATGTGTATTCAACTCCGTCGAGGGTAAATTTACCTTTTGCAATTCTATTACCATAACGACCTATTAAAGCTCCAAAGAATGCTTCATTCCCATTCTGATAACCTTCTAAAGAAGGAAAACCGGTAACTATGTCAAGCATGTTTTTGTTTTTATCAGGAACCCACAGACTCACTACCCTTCCACCGAAGTTAGTAACTTGAGCTATGACTCCATTTTCATTCTGCAAAGTATAAAGGCTGACTTCCTTTCCGTCAATTGTGCCTTTAAAATCTTCTTCGTTCATCAGTTTTATCGTCGATTGCTGGCAACTGAAGAAAATAGCTGATGCCACAAAAAGTGACAAAATGTTTCTTAGTGTTTGTTTCATACAGTGTTGTTTTTTATTGTTTGATATTTTTTAAATTAATGTACAAATGTACTAAACTATGTTGGAATATTGACGATTTATTTACTAAGGCCTTTTTGCCTCAGGATGTTTAGCTAAAATCTTCTTTAGATCTTCCAAAGTTTTAGGTTGCTCTTGTGCGATATTTTTTGTTTCAAGTGGATCTAACTTATAATCGTAAAGTTCAAATTTAACATCCGATGCATCATCTTTGTTTTTCCACTCAACCAAACGATATCTTTCTGTTCGAATAGCTATACCCAAATATTTTCCTCGAGGAAAAGCATGATATGCATGGTCTCTTATCTTCTTGTTTACATTCTTTAATACCGGCACCATACTCAAACCGTCTATACCCTGAGGTACCTCAGGTTTACCTAATCCTGCTAATTCAGTCAACGTAGGATAAATATCTACAGTCTCTGCTAATTGTTCGGTTGATGTATTGGGTTTGGCAACACCGGGAGCAACCATAATTAGTGGGATATGATTAGCCTCTTCAAAATTAGTATGTTTTGTCCAATATCCATGATCGCCTAAATGCCACCCATGATCGCCCCAAAATACTATTACGAGATTATCGAGCATATTCAAACGTTTTAACTCATCCATTACCTTTCCAACCTGCGCATCCATATAGCTCATAGAAGCATAATAACCGTGAATTAACTTTCTGGTTAGTGTGTCTTCGTAAACATACTTCCCAGCCGGTATAGGCTCAAACTGATCTATCTCACCTCCTCTTTTTGTAGCTACTTTCGGTGCTCCTTCAGGATCTTTTTCATATTGTGGCATTGGCAAGGTAGCAGGGTCATATAAATCCCAGTACTTTTTAGGAACGCTGAAGGGCAAGTGTGGACGAACAAATCCGACAGCAAGGAAAAAAGGTTTGTCCGGTTGTTTTTTTAACTCGCGCAATCTATTTATAGTATGCCGTGCTATTCTACCATCAGCATAAGCTTCATCTAACACATCAGGTGATTCCCAAGCTGCACCCCTCGGCAATTCATGATTTGGAGGAAGTTCAGGAAAAAACATCTTGGTGTTTTCAAAATATGCTTCTTCTCTCGTAAGTTGTCCACCTGTACTCTCCGGCACAATATACTCAATAAGTTTATCTTTATGATGAGGAATACTCCATGATGCTACATCATTTACATTACCATGACCTTCATGATATACTTTACCTATTGCCTCTGCATGATAACCTGCTTTCATAAAATACTGAGATAAGGTGACAGCATCAGGTAATACATTTCTCATCTCTCTTCCAAAATCATATAATCCCGTGGTTGTAGAACGCAACCCTGTCATAAGATTATATCGTGATGCTACGCTTACAGCCTGATTACAATATGCATTATTAAATCTAACTCCGGATTCAGCAAGTTTATCTATATTAGGACTTAAAGCTACAGGATCTCCATAACATCCTAAGTTTGGTTTCAAATCATCAACTAAAATCATTAAAACATTTACAGGCTTTTTCTTATCTTCTTGTTTTGCTTGCAATAAACCTGTTGGAATAGTCACTGCACATCCTACTAATACTGCTTTGCTTATATTATTCATACGGTAATATCTTTTTAGTATTTAATATTCAACTCAATAGCTTGATGTATATTTATAATGATTTATCTTTTCTCCTCCTAACAAATAAATGTATGTTGTAAAGCTCTTTTCTCCTTCTTGCAGCTCTATCACTCTACATCCATTTTTACCTAAATTGTTATATACCGTATTTCCTCCTGAGTATCTTCCATAAGCTAAAGCAATATTATGCAAAACTCCTATATAGTCATTATCATGATCATGTCCTGTGAAGACACCCATTATATCGCCATTTTGCCTCATTGCCGAAAACATCCCGGTATTTAATTTAGGATTACACTCTTTTTCTTTTCGTGTACCTACAAGGCTTTGTACATCAGCGGAGACTTCAGTATATTCGAACAAAGGTATATGAAAAAACGCTAATGAGGGAATAGTTTTATTATTATTTCTTTTTGTGTAACCTTTACTAACTTTTTGATACCATTCAATTTGATCAAATGCCAACCATCCATATCCTTTTATTCCTTCTAATTTTGAATATGCATTAGAATCCATGCAATACAAGATGGTTTGTGGTTTTTTATTTGTTGAACTCTGAATTTCTAATGTATAATTTCCTACTCCGGTAACGCCTTTTGGACCTTGAGTTGCGAGACAATATGGTTTCTTCTTTACATAATTCATAATTTCTTCTCTTGTCATATCTGCCTCATCATCGTGATTACCAAACATATATGCCCATGGAATTTTTTTTGTTATAACCGGCTCGAATAATTCATCTAATGCTTTTCTCGTTTCTGTATTTTTCCACACCATATCACCAGTAAATACTAATAAATCAGGCTTCTCATTATCAATTACTTCATTTAATAAATCTATTACCACATCTGATTTAGGATTTCCTTGAATGTAATGGGTATCTGTTATTTGTAAAATTTTAAATTTACCATCATTATTGTATGTTAGCCCTTTTATCTGTGCATTAACAAATAAAAAAGGGATGCTTATAAATACTATTATAAAAAAGTTTTTTCTCATATGATATAAATAATGTGTTAATGTGCCGATGCATTAATACATCAACAATCAGGACATCAGCGGTTTATACTAAAAAATTAATAATTTGATTTTTATTCTATTGAAATTCGATTTATTTTAATTCAATCTCTTCTGTTTCAGGATTATAAAATTCTCCAACAATTTCTAAAAATGTTTTTTGCATCGAATTAAATTTATCAGCATAAACATCTTTTATGTTAATCAATTGTTCCTGATCTTTTGATAAATTAAACAGACCTCCTGAAGGAAGATTTCCCAATTCATTGCCGGTAAGATTTCTTTCGGGACCACTATATGGAGGTATAAGTACCCAGTCTTGTTCTCTATATGCCATTTTACCATTTGCCTCTATCACTAAGTTTTTGCGACCCTCATCGTTTTTTCCTAATAGTAAAGGTAATAAATTCTGACTGTCAAATTCTCCTTTTAAAGGATAGTTTATCAAAGATGCTATTGATGCCAATACATCCACCTGACAAATTAATGCATCTGAAACTTTAGATTGTACTTTGTGTTTCCAGTACACAAAAAGTGGGATATGTGTTCCTCCATCGAACAAACTATATTTTCCTCCACGCAAGTTTCCTGCAGGTTTGTAATCATACTTATTTGCTAATTCTGCTGCCTGATCTTTATATCCATCATTTAATACAGGTCCGTTGTCGCTCGAAAATATCACAATTGTGTTTTCAAGTAAACCTTCTTTTTCAAGATGTGCCATTAATTCTCCTACACACCAATCTGCCTCAACTATAGCATCTCCACGCGGTCCCAAGTTTGTAGCACCGACAAATCGTTGATTTGGTGTGCGCGGCACATGTGGCTGATGCAGTCCGAAATACAAAAAGAATGGCTTATTCTTATTTTGTGTGATAAAATCTTTCACTTGTCCTGTAAAATAATCTGCCATATCTTCATCTTTCCACATTGCACTTTTTCCTCCTTTTTGATATCCTATACGCGGGATTCCATTATGAACCGATTGGTTATGCCCATGATCCCATTGTATTTTCATCATTTCAGGATTGGTTAAAGCTGTAGGCTCGCCTTCGAAATTTTTCTCATAACTTATAAAAATCGGATCGTTGATATCTAAACCGACTACCAATCCATTTTCTACAAAGACTGTAGGCACTCTATCGTTTGTCGCTGCAATTAAGTTTGAATAATCAAATCCAATATCATTAGCATTTGGCTTTATAGTATCATTCCAATTGACATTACCGGCACCCATTCCTAAGTGCCATTTTCCTATTGCTCCTGTAACGTATCCTGATTCTTGCATCATTTTGGGTAGAGTGAATTGAGAAGGATTGATAATTAACGGTGCATCTCCCGGAAGTATTTTTGCATCTCTATTTTTCCAAGGATACATGCCTGTCATTAATGCATATCTGCTTGGCGTTGAGGTGGCAGAAGTGGCATAAGCATTTGTAAATCGGATTCCTTGATTTGCTAATTTATCAATATTCGGTGTGTTGACTTCTGTTGCACCTTGTACACTTAAATCACCATACCCTAAATCATCAGCTAAAATAACGATAATATTGGGTGTAGAAGGCTTGTCACTGCCTGCACACGAAACAAGTACTCCTGTTAGTATACCTAACTGTACTGATTTATTAATTTTGTTCATACGATTAAATTTAAAATCTCATTTACACATCTTGGGATTTGGTGAAAATTTACCTTTTACATATTTCATCTGTACTAAGCCTGGTCGACATGTTTGCTGATACTCAGCAGCTTGTGCCCCTCGTGGATTAAAAAACATAGTTGCCCACCATTTGCCTTCTTTATCCTGAAATAAATTATTATGACCTCCTCCTGTAATAGCATTGTACCTTTTACTGTATGGGCCATATACATTATCTGAGCTTGCAATGATACAATCGTAACTATATCGAGTTTTATTATTTGTCAATCCATTTTTCTCAACATATGTGTCTTTCCCCTCTGGTGTCCTATGCGACCAGATTGCCTGTACTAAGTGATATTTATTATCATATTTAAAGATAAATGCTCCTTCAACATATGGTTCAGGCTCATAATTATGCTCATTTAATTTTCTTATCTCTTCTGCATATCCACTCATATCAGGTTTCATTTTAGCTATATAGTGATTATGACCTACAAAATACACGGTTCCGTCTTCATCTTCAAATAAGCTCCCATCTATTTCAGGAAACAACGGTCCTTTTTCATTTCCTTCGATATTAACAAATGGACCCTCCGGCTTACCTGTGGTACTTTTTAAAATGAACGATCCTCTACCGCCTGCTGATTCGTTCAGGCATGCAACCATAAACCAGTTTTGCTGACTTTTGATATAATGTAATTCAGGTGCCCAAACTGCATGAAAGCGATTATCCATTACATCACCGTTTAACGATAGTTTTGGTCGTTTTTCACCATCTTTATATATTTTAGGGTATTTTTGCCAAGTACCATCTTCTTCCATCGACCAGACTCTTCCTCTCGATTCCCATTCTTGTAGGTCAAGCGAACGCCAGAGATATAAACCATCATTCCAGTCCCAACAATGAGGTTGCCCATTAAACTTTCTATCCGGTGTGGCGGTAGTTCCTGTCATGTAATAATAACCATCCGGACCAAGTGTTACCCACGTATCACGCATCCAGTAATCAAACTCCGGCTCTACACATTTCGGAATTTTTGTTTTGGGATCGTTGGTGTTAGCCTGTCCGTATTTCTCTTCACAACAGGCTGTAAATATAATATTAAATTGTAAAATACTTATAAAAAAAACTAAACCTAATTTTTTCATGATAATACCTTAAATTTTTAAAATTTTTGTTGTTGTAAATTCTCCATAATCATTCTGCAGTTGAAGAAGATAAAAGCCTTGTTCTAATGATGTCATATCTAACACTATCTCTGATAAAGGTGTTTCTTCATTAAAAACTTGATTTCCATCTAATTTGAAAATTTTTAAGCTTTTATATCCTTCAATATTAGATATAACTAATTTATCTCTTACAGGGTTCGGATATATTTTTATTCTTTCTGATATAAATTCTGTTTTAACACCTGTTCCAAACACATCCATCGTACCTTTTACCAATCCTCCATCACATGAGTTTGCTGTTATTCTTACTGTACCTGCTGCATGACGAGTCATAATACCACTTTCACTTACTGAAATAATAGATGGATTTGAACTCTCCCATTTTACATTCTGATTAGTGGCATTTACAGGTAGTATCTGTGTTGTTAATTGAACTGATTCTCCAATATCACAGTTTGCCGGATTTATTGATATGCTTTTTGTCGCAATACTTCCTGTTTGATAGTGTAAAATCCCATTAAATGTTACAGGCATATTTTCAGAACTTAAACCAATTCTCGACTTCTCCCAATTACCCTGAATTGCAGCATAATATTGATCATCTACAAAAATATGCAATCCATCTTCTTCTCTTCTGCAACGCAAATAATATCCTGCCGATACTTCTTCATCAAAATAAGCTGAGAATGTACGCGATGCTCTACCAATTTTGTTTGTTACATCCATCCTTATTGCTGTAGTCTTCACTGCCGGAAATGTAAAGTGATTCATTTCGGAAAATCGCAGTTCACCTTCCAATTCTGAAGAAAGTAATGTCCATATACCGTTTTGCAAAGCATAAAACTTTACTGTTTGAGGCAAATCAAATGTCTGATTCAAATAAGGATAATTCCCTTCAAACCATAAGATATCAACACCTGAAATAACAGACTCGTTTCTTAAATCATATCTGTAACTTTCGGTTGGATAAGAAGTATAAGTATAATAACGCTGCACCTTCTTTTTGAGTGGTTTCGATATGCTTTCAATCTCTACACCATTATCTTTTCCTACGATATTCAAAGTTTTGTTCGAATAATCTATTGATGCTGAAATGTAATTGTTTTCATCTATATATAAAGGATAAAAGCCTGCCTTTCCTGATGCCGGTAATTGTTTGTTTTTGGCGTAA
This sequence comes from uncultured Paludibacter sp., assembly GCA_937927845.1. Classification (GTDB taxonomy): domain Bacteria; phylum Bacteroidota; class Bacteroidia; order Bacteroidales; family Paludibacteraceae; genus Paludibacter. The sequence goes on along the minus strand of CALFXE010000017.1, from coordinate 21,850 downwards.
ACCGAAAATTCATAATTCCATGATGGATCGCCTTTTATAGCTAATGCCTTTCCATTTACATCTGACTGTATGAGACCATTTACATTAACCTGCCAAGTACCTGATGAATATTCCCAATTGGATATATTTGAATCATATTCGTCCCAGCCCATAGTATACTGTATCGCATCAAAAGATACATTACCGGAACTTGCTGTAAGTCCTACCAACCCTGCTCCTTCGAAAGGTGTGTCAATTTCACTGTTCAATGTCAGTTTAAAATAATCTAATTCAAGATTGAATTTTCCTCCATTTTTATAAACAACCAATGTGTGCCAAGGTTCTTCATAGTTAGCCACCAAAGGGTTAGCATCAAGAAATGCAAATTTCTCCGGAATATTTTGTTCATTGATATCCGTAATTCCATTCACACATAACTCTTTTTTCCATGTTCCATTCTTATTTATTCCAATTTTCAACCAGTTATTCTGATCTTGATAAAATGCATAAACACCGGCTGTTGCATCTGTCTGTTTTATTCTAAACGGCACTTCAAAACGATAATTTGTTTCAGCATCTTTCACTAATAATAACTCACCTCCTGTTTCTTTTTCAGGATATAAAACTCCTCCTGATATTTTCCAAGTGCTGTTATTTAGAAAGTTGAATGGTGAATAAATAGGATAATCGCAATAATTTATCATACTTGGCAGTGATGGTTTCGGTCTATAACCTTTAGTGTTTTTCACCGTACTACTTTCAACAACTACCTCTCTATCATAGAAATGAACTCTATCAACACCTTGTTGCTCTGTTGCATTGTAGAATGCTTTGTACATCATCCATCGCTCAAAACCATTCGGTCCGGCAATAAAGTTAGGTTGCGATTGTCCTACTACTATATCTTCTGCATCCGTATCGCCGGTATCATACAACCCAAAATCGATAAATTGTTGACAGTTCTGATCGGAACATGGACTTGCTACCTCAACTGCGATAATATTATCTCCAACCACAAATAATTCAGGATTTAGCTGTAAAAAACCATAGGTATTATTTCGTGTATTAACGCTAATCTTAGTCCCATTGATATAAAAATCAGCATCTCCGAAAATCCAATGTTTAAGAGCAATTTTGGAAGGTAATTCAGTTAAGCTAAATTTTCTTCGTATATAAATCTTCGGGGTATTCCAAACTGTTTTTCTTGCTCTGATTTTCGCATTAGTAAAAGTTGTTCCGGCAAAAAGATCATATTCCTGACGCCCAAAACCACCCTGTGCGGCAGTCCAAGCATCATCATTAAAATCAACTGCTTTCCAATCGTCATTTGTAGGTGTTCGTGTCGAATATCGACTAACCCAACCACCATGTTCGGCACTATATAAAATTACATTATAGTCTATCAGATGCTGCTCCGTATTTCTTGTAAGTACCGGATGCGGATATTTCTTTGTATTATTGTAGTTATCAGGTTTGTCACTTTCTGCTACTCCGACTTCATACATCCCGGATCTTGGTCCCATTCTGTTAGATGCATAGAAAAGATAATACTTGTCTCTATATTTAGCCAATTCAGGTCCTTCAAAGTTTATGTGATTTACACTTGTAGGATGCCCTCGTTGATGAGTCAACTGTACACTTCCTTTTGTGATGTCCCATCTTGAAAAAGGAGAATTCATTTTGAAAATCCACACCTCCGGTCCATCAATATTTGATGGTACGCCCGTCATAGGGTTTGGATCTGACGGATTTCTTTTTTTCACCCAATATATTTCACCATCTTCATCTTGAAACACTTGCACATCAATTCCATAATCATCAAAAGGTTCTGTAATTGCTCCTTCTTTATACGGTCCGGTTGGCGTAGCAGAATATCCATGGCCTATTCCATTCCAGTATGTATGAAAAACGCCATTTCGATAAATCATATCCCCAGCACCCATTTCTTTATATGTACTTGCTTGTGTCCACTTTGGATTGTTAAGCCATGTAGCTTCGTTAGTTGTAATAGCTGTAACCGGTCCCGACCAATTTATTAAGTTTTTAGAATAGGACATTTTACCTGCTGTTGAAGTTCCAAATACATAATAATGACCCATAAATTTCTCTACTGCTCCATCTCTCATATTAAAAACAGGATTATAAAGACGATTTTGTGTGGTTTGTGCAAATAAACTGTTGCTAACTAAAAGCAACAACAAAGCGACAAAGAAGATATTTCTTTTTATCAATAAGTATTCTTTAGTAAATGAGCTATTCATGGTTATTTTAAATAAATTATTCAAAACAAAAGTAGCATGAATTAGGAGGGCTGAAAGGTAAATACGTTTTAAAAAACAGTATTTTTGTTCTATATTGGTATTACAAGTCAACTTTTTAGGTTTGATAGAAAGTCTGAAGGTGTTGTGTTGAATTTCTTCTTAAAGCACTTGGAGAAGTAATTTGGGTCTGAGAACCCTGTATTATAAGCTGTTTCAGATATATTCATTCCTTCGAGCAAAAGTTCTTTCGCTTTATTAAGCCGCAATGTTTTTACATACTCACTTATCGACATGTCCAATAAATTTTTCATCTTTACATGCAATACCGTTCTGCTTACACCTACAGCCTGAGTTATATCAGCCACTGAAAGATTTTCATTATCGATATTCTCCTTAATAAACTCTTTTATATTACTCAATAACTTTTCATCTCGTGGGTTTTTAATGATATTATTAAAGCTTATTTCAGGATTATCTTTAAATTGTTTCCGATTTAAATCACGTGTGCGTAGCATATTCTGCACCATCAGCTCAAGTGCTTTGGTGTTAAATGGTTTTTCGATATACATATCGGCTCCACTCTCAAATCCTGTAATCATATTCTCCTGCCCTTGTTTAGCTGTAAGTAAAATAACCGGTATATGTGATGTTAAAAGGTCATTTTTCAGTCTGTTGCATAGAGTTATTCCATCCATTACAGGCATCATGATGTCGGAAATAATAATATCGGGGAAATGTTTAGTAGCAATTTTTAAAGCCTCTTCACCATCTGATGCTACAAATACCTTATAATATTTTGCAGAAAATATTTCTGAAAGAAATCCGGCTAATTCCTGATTATCATCAACAACCAAAATAGTATATTGTGAATCGAATTCAGCTTCTGCTTCTGATAATTTATTTACCGGTAAGATAGTATTTTCAAGAATATCAGACTTCTGATAATTATATGTAACAAGAAAATTCTGGTCAGCTTTAATATCTGATATTTCTTGCTTGCTAAAAGCCTTTTCATCAACATTGAATATTACAGAGAATGTTGTTCCTTTTCCAACTTCGCTTTCTACTGAAATATTCCCTTTATGCAGATTGACTAAGTTATATGTCAACGCCAAGCCAATACCCCACCCTACAGAATCAAAATTCCGTCCACGTGGAGTTTGATAATAGTTGGTGAAGATATTCGTTAATTCCTCTTTGACTATGCCTATTCCTGTATCTGCTACAGCAACGTTTAACTTAATAAATCCATCTACACCTTCTTCAATATTTGCGGAAAGCTTTATTTGTCCTTTTTCGGGTGTAAATTTAATTGCATTTGAAAGTAAATTATTTATCACTTTTTCCACACAAGAAGGCGAGTACCACACTAATTCTTCATTATTTTCCAAATCAAGTTCAAAATGTATTTCCTTTTTATCGGTAATCTCTTTAAACAAATAGTAGATTTCTTCAAGAAACTCCATAGGATTACCTTTTTGCAATGAAATGGTGGTCTGACCAGCTTCTATCTTATTGAAAGTCAACAATTCTTCCAATAATTTCACCATCTTACGGGCATTCCTTGACACAGTTTGCAATCTCGGTTTAAGTCCGAAATCAAGTTTACTGCTTTCGAGTACACTTTGTAAAGGTGATATTATTAATGTCAATGGAGTTTTAAGTTCATGTGATATATTGGTGAAAAAATCTATTTTCATTTTATTCATAGCCTTAATACTCTCTTTTTCAAGATGCTCCATTTTCATCTGATTTTTCTCCTTAATTCTGATTGACACAATTTTATATGCTACAAAAAGAATTAGAACGATAATGACAAAATAAATAGTATAAGCATAAGCAGATAAGTAAAATGGAGGTAATATCTCTACCTCAAGTGATCGTTCGCTTGCTTTGTCCCATTCCTGATTAGATGATGAGGCTCTTATTTTAAAAACATAATGGCCGTGTGGTAAGTTTGAATAAATTATTCGCCTTTGTTTATCTACATAATTCCATTCTCTATCAACACCTTCCATTTTTATGGAATAAGATATATTACTGGTATGACCTAATGCTATTGCGGCGTATTCAATACTGAATGAGCGTGCTTGCTTAGCAGAAAGAACAATTTTATCAGTTTCATCAAAACTTTTAGTAAGAGGTGAATTCTTTTGTAGTGCTGTTACTGCTTGATTATCGATATAAAGGTTTATCAATGCAATATTCAGATTGTCGTCATTAATAGCTACTTCTTTGGGTATAAACGATATCATACCATTAACTGTTCCAAAATAGAACCGACCATTTGTTGATTTTAAACACGAGGAATAGTTAAATTGATTTGTGGGCAGCCCTTCATCTGTTGTATATCTATAGAAATTTTTTCTACTTACATCCATGCAGATAAGTCCGTTATTGGTACTGAACCACATGTTTTTATTTTCATCTTCTAATGTTCCGTAAATACAGTTTTCCTGACGTAGCGGTTCGTAATCTGCTTTATAAATTGTTTCTGTTTGTCTGTCGATATAGTAAAGTCCGCCATTATTTGTACCTATCCAAATTTGCTTATTGCTATCTTCAAAAATTGATGTAATAAAGTTATCTTTTAAACCATTAATGCTTTCATTGCTAACCCAACTTTTTATCTCTCCTGATATTTTGTTGTATCTAAACAATCCTTGCGATCGTGTTCCTATCCAAATTTGATTTTCAGAGTCGACAAACAGTGTATAAATAAAATAGTTAGATAATGTTTCGTGAGGTAACCGTTCGAAATAATCTTTCTGTTTGTCATAATATCTTAAGCCACGTGCTGAGGCTATCCATATAACTCCATCTTTATCTTCTTCTATTGAAAAAACCATATCAGAATTTAAGCCTAAAGCACCTTCAGGATAATTTTTATATGCTCCGGTCTTAATATTCAGTTTAGTTATTCCTCCTCTAAACATCCCTATCCACAAGGTATTCGATTGTTTGTCCAACAGCAAACTATGAACATTATCGACTATCGCAGGATGTGTAATCTTTTTAATTTCACCTGTTTTTTCGTTAAGTCTGTTTAAGCCCCCATCTTCTGTAGCAATCCACAACATATCTTCATTTTCTTCAATAATTTTACGAATTGCTTTCCCTTTCAAAAGATAATTCGAATATCCGGCTCTATAGTGTTTGAACTGCTTGTAGTCGTTTTTTAAAATATTAATTCCACCGAAATAAGTTCCGACCCATATATTATCATCTCTGTCACTTAATACACAATAAATAGCGTTGTCATTCAGACTTTCATTATTTGTATAATCTTGCTGAATATTTATTATATTCTCATCGTCAAAAAATACAAATAATCCTTTCTCGGTTCCTACCCAGATTCTTCCTTGTGCGTCCTCCTCTATTGTCCTGACCATACCGTCATTCAGTCCGTTTTGCTTATCCCAGTGTTTAATTTGCTGTGTTTTAGGATTAAATCTTACAAGTCCATTTCCGTTTTTTCCAATCCATATGTTTTCTTGCTTATCAATAAAGATTGTATTGGGAATATCTTCAACAATCGACCAGCTTTCGTACCTGTTTAGATTAGCATATTCTGTTATTTGCATTAAATTTCTATCATATATCTTAATGCCGGATGTAGAGCCAATCCATAATTTATCAGCCTTATCCACAGTCATGCTAAATATCTGAATTGCATCATCTATGAAATCCACTCTCTCAAAGATGTCCTTATTCGAATTATAGTGATTTAAGCTATTGTTTCCGGAAACACAAAATAAATCTCCTGAAAGTGTTTGTGAAAATACAGTTGTAGAAGCTTGCGGATAATCATATCTCTGAAAAATATCAAATTCCGGTAAATATCGACATAAGCCTCTGTCTGTACCTATCCAAATTTGATTCTTATCGTCCTGAAAAACAGCTCTGATAAAATTATGATTTAGTGAGTTTTCATTTTTATCGATATTAAAATATCGCTTAATTTCATAACCATTATACAAACAAAGTCCGTTTTTAGTACCTATCCACATAAACCCTTTCGAGTCTTGCATAAGACATGTAATATGTTGCTGGGAAATACCATCTACATTTGTAAGATGAGTAAACCTAAAGTCGATACGATTAGCATGTATTGCCAATATCGACAAAGCAATGGAAATAATAATGATTAATAATTTCTTTTGCAACATAAACAAATACTGAAGAAAGATAAACTCTGAATGTCAGTTTTATATCTTTATAAATCGCACAACTGTACTACCACTTTCTGATTGCAAATGTAATAAATATACTCCATTTGTAAGTTTGGACACATCTAATTTTCTTTCTATTTGCTGCTCTCCAATTACAACACGTCCGTTAAAATCTAATACAGTAGCAGAAAAATATGGTGCTGCACTTTCAATTATTATTTCGTTTTTCGCTACACTGTCAGAGACTTTAAAAGTTACTTTCTCATCATGTACATTAACACCTGAGGTTTCATTTGCGGGAATTAATTGCCAGTCGGTACTCAGTGCTGACCCCAGACGCCGAATAACGGGTGATACTTTTTCTTTCATTGCGCTATTATCAGGAATTCCAACATATTTTAAACTGCTGTAAAGAATTAATTTGTAACTGTCATCAGTGTTTTTCTTTACTAAAAAATGTTGATTTGACCCTCCTGTGTAATCTAATTGAACTAAACTCAATCCATCATGTAAATAGACCGCTTGAGGTGTATTAACCGTTTGAAGTGCTTTTTCACTTCCTTTATTTACTATCTTATAAAATCCATTTTCAGCAAGTTCAAATGTCCACAAACTGTAATCAGTAGTGTCTGCAAGCATTTGATTAATAGTTAAAGCCGTACCATTACGTGAAGGTTTTAATACAAATCCACTCTGTTTATTTTTAATATAAAAACTCTTACCTGTAAGCTGTTCCAAGCTATTTCCAAGAATCCGCCATGAGTTAACTTGTGAAATAAGGGTTGTAGTATTAGTATTATTACCTGTTATTTCGATCGAATCACCTGAGAAATTATCATCTGAGAACAACACCATTTTCACTCCTTCGTTCAGCTTGACACTTGCAATTTTTTTAGCATCAAATCCTTTTTGTTGTATTTGAGATTTGGTATAACTCCCTGCTATAAAATCAGTTTGTGGAGCTTTATAATCTTTCACAGGAAAAACCATTGCCAATGTCCTTCCACGATCAACTATTTCACCGCCACCAAAAACCTCATTTATGGGAGCAGAAAACTTTTTCAAGTCTCTATCATAATTGTAGTTCCAATAAAAACCTCCTACTATGCCTGCATTATTTTTCCAGGTTGTCATAGTATTTACAATAGTTTGATGTGACAAATTAGGATTGGCTTCAATATCTCTACTTCCATAAATTGGAATATTGTTGATTTTCCAGTCTTTTGGATTATTACCTGCACCTCCGCCGTAACATTGCAAATAGTTGCGGTCAACAGCCCCGGGACGTGCATTTTCAACCTGCTGAACAAAACTTTCCCAGTATGATTTATTAGTATAAGGTGCGATAGTAGTTTTAAAGCCTATATCATAAAGCATAATATGAAATTTAGCTTGTGAAGTCGCATCATAATCATGTTCAATATCATTATTGATAGCGATAACAGCAGGTATAGCATCTTTCAAAGCCTTAAAATTTCTATATAAAATACTCGAAGTTCCTGTTCCTTGTGTATTTACCAAATTGGTAACATTCTGATAAGCATGATTTCCCCATCCGCCTATACAATGCTCCAATCGTAATAATGAAGTCCTGCCCGAAAGTAGTGAATTTACATCATCCACATAATCCACTTGCGCTTTATCGCTATTATACCCTTGAATAATTTTATCAAAAACATATTCACCATTTTTGCAAATCACCTCACCATCGGTGGTCAGTGTACCGTCAGTTTCTACATGTACATTAAACAAAATACCAAAGGTGAACCCTGATTCTTTCACAGCAGTAACAGTTTTGGTTCTATCACGCCTAAAATGCCCGCAAATATAGATACCCGAATCAGCAATAAGGCTCGTAGCCAGACTAAAAAAGACAAATGTAAATAAGATTTTTTTGAATTTCATGATGATGATAATAATGTGCTAATTTGCCAATGTGCTAATATGTCAATGTGATAATATGATGATCTATAATCAGAACATCAGCAGTAAAAATTTTTGCAAAGCAAAGAATAAAAATGGATATCTACAAATAAATTTTAAATTATTCTGTATTTATACATAATGAAGTCATCTTGACTTTTCACATAAACCGACTGCGACTACAGAGGAATTCCCTTGCTGCTCACTGTCTAACCGACTACAATCGTAGAGGAGTTCCCTCAGTCGCTGCGCTCCATCGGGATGACACGCTCGCTTGCTAACAGTGTATATCGGTCGTTCGGCATCGTAAAACGTAACAGCTTAAACGCACGACCGGTGCGAGGCTTCCTGCGCCGCCACAGCAAAAAGGATGATGTGGCAATGCCCATACGTAGCGAAGTTACAAAGACTTTATGACAGGGCGCATCAGCAGTAACAGAATAGGACATTGGAGAATTACAGGTTAACTTTTTCGTCCTCACGCTTAATATCGAAACAAAGCAGACTTCCAACTTTTAGTACATAACTACTTATTCCTGTCTTTCTTTTCCATAAACCTATGTCTGTAGAAACATACAGATATAGTTGCTCTGTATTTTCATCTGCCGAATATGACCATTCAAGTCCATTAATAATTACATCACAACCCCCATCTATCGTACTAATACTTACAGTATCTTCTGCCACTATAATTTCAAGACTATTGGATATAAAATAAGTAGTATAGCGTACAGATATGTCACTTCTTCTAAAAATATGATGCTTGCGACTCACATCGTAAACCGAATCAGGATCGTGTTCAATCTGCAAAGATGCTTCTTCGTTACAAAATATAAACTTAGAAACTTCATTCGAACCATCCTTTTGAAGAAAAAAGAACTCCACTCAATGTGCCAGAAAAATCTCCTGTCGGAAAATCTTTAAAAATGGAATTAAAACCTTGCCTTGTATCATCAGGATAATAATTGCCAATACCTTTTTCTATGTCAAATTGAGCTTTTACAGGTAAATTTAAGGCTACAATAATACTAAGTAAGACGAACAACTTGCCTGATTGTAGCAATTGACAATAGCATTTATTTTTTAGAGATTTCATATGTTTAAATTTTATATGGAATTATTGATGAAATAATATTTTCTAAAGCCGTTTATCCATATTTATTCTTCCCAAACAATATCAAACTGATCATGTGCTCCTGTGCGATGTGCCAAGTGTTTCGTAGAAGGCGAAATGCCGAATAAAGGAGAATAAGTTTTGACTTTGATTGTTTTACCGTCCGGCAAAAACTCGAGAATACGCAGCCATCCGTCACCACCATTACCTTCCCATCCACCGCCGAGGATCTGAACATTAAACATCATTTGATGAACATTTTTTCCTGCTACATTCTTATCCACACGATATGCTACTGAATCTTCAAAATCACCGGGTTTTCCTGTATGTCCACAAATAACCATAAAGATATTCGTTGATGGTTCTACTAATTTCTTCCAGACATCCTCTCCCCAGTTTCGAGGTGTAATCGCATAATGCTCATCCTTAATCCGCTCGGCAGTGCGCTCTTGCAAGAAAGAATGGGTCATAAAAATAACTTTATGCTCTTTGTATTGTTTGCTTGCTGCCAGTTCTTTTGCCCAATTAAGCACCTCATCCCTCGGAGCAAATTCAGAAGTAATCACTAATAACTTCCCCCAGTTAGGATCTATGAATTCAAAGGCTGCATTTTCCAAAGAAACCACGCCATTTCTGTTTGGTAATGCACTTACACATATATCCCGCCAAGCTGTATTTCGCTCAAACGGAAAATACTCCGGAAAGTGTGTCTTACCATTCTCTGAATTCCGATATCCATACTCATGATTACCTGCAGAAATGATATATGGAATCTTGTTATCCAATCTTTCAAAAGCTCGAGAACCAGCTTCCCACATTTCGCGACTGGTTTGATTTAGCATCTTGCGGTTGCGTACAATATTTTCATTCTGCTCGACAATATCACCCGTACACAAAACGGCTTTGATATTCAAGTGCTCTATATTATCTGCAATCCAAGCGGTACATAATTCAAATAAGGGCTGATTTATATCATACTTTGTATACCCCTGCGGATCACCTAATAAAATCATGGAAAACGAATTAGGATTTGATAAATGCTGCTGATCAGCACGATGTTGTGCGTTTGTAGATAAGCTAATAATAACTACAATAACTGCTAATAATGTTTGTTTCATATTTAAATAATGTGTTAATATGCCAATGTGCTAATATGGTCTATGGTCAATAGTCAACAGTTTTGAGTTTTGAATTCTGAGTTAAAGCTAACTATTGACTCCATACTCCTAACTCTAAACTATAACAAGAATATCAGCGGTTTATACTAAAAACTAAACGAAGCAAGTAATGACAATTTGTCTGCTCCGTAGTTAGAGAATATCATGTCGAATAATTTACTGTACCTGCATTCTATATATGCCATTTTCTTACTGTCCAATTTGAAGGCGACTCCGGCACCTAAAAGAAAAGAAGGCTGTACCTTGCTATATGCGGGATCGCTTAATACAACATTCGTGACGGGAGTCGACATATTGGGTCTGTAAAGAAAGTTAGTCTCATAACTATTCTTTGTCAAATTCAGAGACAGTTGAATACCTGTATTCACAAAAGGACGTATCTTGTGAGTAGGCATAGAATATCGTATCATAAGAGGTAAATTCAATGAGTGTTGTCTGACAAAGGAGTAAAACAAAGTTGTATCAGCAGAAGTCGGTTTATCCTCATCATTTTCAAGAAACAGGACTTCATCACTCTTTTTAAATTGTATTCCGGAATATGATAATTCTCCATGAAAAGAAAAGTTGCTTGCATTAATAGGTTCTTCTAAAAAGAAACCAAAATTCAGATTCATACGTTCGCCAATCGTGTAAGGTGAATAATAAGATGGATTTACCGATAGTATTCCTGTAGCACCGGCAAAGACACCAAAACACCTCAGATTTAACGGTTTAAAGTTACAGCTGTTATTGTATTGCTCAATAAACTTTTTCAGATAATGACGGTCGTATTGAAGATACTCAATAATGTCATCTATTTTTTCAGGACATGCCTGCAAAGTCTGAGAAAGCCCATCTTGAAATGTTTTTCTATTCAATTGAACAGTAGTGTCGGAATTTTGGATAAGATATACATTGTACTGTCCGCTATGATAACAATACAATTTTGTATCTCCATCGACCATTTTCTGAACAAAACGCAAAAACGTAGTATCTACCTGAGATATGGGCATGGAATAATAAGATTTTCGTTTACCTATATGATATTCTTTTACTTCATCAGGTTTATAAATGAAATATTCACCAGCTTTCCAAACAAACAATCTCAGACTGTTTTCTTTTTCCGTACTTTCACGAATCACACAATCGGTTATCTCTTTTCCATCGCTTAAGACATAACGACTTTGAGCATCTGCATAAATTATGATAGAGAAGAAAATACTGAGTAATAATGTTTTTTTCATGCGTTTAAATTTTATTTCTTAAATAGTGATATCTATAAGTAGGTAATAGATATTTGTTTTCATGATTAATTAAAATTTCAAATTAATAGAACGACTCTATGATTTCATCTCTACTCATATTTCTCATATTTTTCATAAACATCTCTATTGCTACACGATTTATAAATCCCGATAATCGGGACAAGTTATGCTAATGTATAAATAACAATCAGAAAGCAAACCCAACAGTAAAAATACCTGCCGGAAGCACACCGCTACTTACAAGATTATAATCTACATTAATCATAGTATACATAGGTCCAATACCTAAATCTAAGGTAAATCCGCTATACCACGACCATTGATATCCTATAAGACCGCCTATTCCAAACTCAGATAGGCTTGATTTTGTATCACGTGATCTCTGAATCTTTCCTATAGCCATCTCCCCCATAGGAGATATGTAAAAGCCACTCGGCACAGCTTTTCGTACATGCGTAAAGTAATAACGATAACCAAGTCCGAATCCACCTAAAGATATCTGAGAACCTAATAAATCATATGTAAAATTACCTTCAAGTCCACTTAACGATATTTGCGAGCCTAATAAATTGTAAGTGTAATTACCTGCAATAATTACAGAAGAACTTGGACTGAACACCTTTTCACACGTAAGGTTAAAATTGCCAAAAGCTAATCCAAAAGGATTGGTTTTAATAACGTACTTCTGTGCACCTGCAGTTAGGCTCACCATCATAACAGCAAGTATTAATACTGTCTTTTTCATACATATTTATTTTTAGTAATGATTTAGAGATTACTTTCATTATAAATTTTCTGTTTTTAAAATCAACAAAGTTACTGTTTTTTTCTAATGATTGTTAATATAAAGTCAATTTAGAATAATTATAAAAAAATTCATTTATTTTTACAGACAAATTTAAAATATTTTACCATGAAAAAACTACTTCCTATTCTGTTCCTTAGTGTATTCTTTTTTACCAATACTTATGCACAAGACAAAGTTTCCGACTTAAAAACTTTATTTAAAATCATGCATTCTGACCAAATGATTAATTCTATGTTCAATAGCATGGTTCCCATAATGAAGCAGCAAGCCAATGAATCCATACAAGGTGACGATGCTAAGGCGAAGTTTGACAGCTATGTAGAGTTTATGATGCAAGAAACAAAAGAACTATCGAACACATTGATTAATAAGGAGATGGTTGGCATATACGATAAGATTTTCACTCATGAAGAAATTAAGGATCTGATTCGGTTTTATGAATCGCCCACCGGCAAAAAGATGCTCGAAAAGACTCCTGAAATGACCGCGCTGCTGATGAATTCGATGATGACCGACTATATGCCGAAATTTCAAGAAAAGTTGACTAAAAAATTAGAAGAATTGAAATAAGACTATAGGTAGAACGCAGATAATACATTTGACTTCGCCAAATCGTAGTCGGTTTCTACACCATCTGCCTGCTAACGAGCGTGTCATCCTGAACGAGCGAAGCGAAGTGAGGGAACTCCCGATCAGCCGTAGTTGGTTAATCTCCCGTATAGTCGCAGTCGGGTTCCTATTTTTTACAGTGGTTAAGAGTTCCATTCTTAAAAAGTCAAGACGACTTCATTATATAATGTGATGAAATAATATGCTTTTAAACTCGTTCTGACTCAATTGTATAAACAAAGCTGTCAGAACGATAATAGCCAACATTCCATTCAACAGGACGTCCCCCCGGATCGAAGACAAATCTTTTCCTCTTCAGTAGAGGGTCCCCAAGTGTTATTTCTAACTTCTCTGATAAGGTTCTATCAGCAGCTTTGGAACTTATTTCTTCTTTGGATAGTTTTACGATTATATTATAATCTTCAAGTATATCATATAATGGACGAGAAAAATCTTCGTCACCAGTAAGTCCAATTCTTGGATTGAAATAAGATATAAAGTATACAAATGGAATTTCCGGATTACCCCGAAGGCGTTCTAATTTTAAGACTTTTGTATCCTCAGAAATATTAAAGAAATTACAAATTTCTTCTGTCGGTTTTACCCAGCCAATAAACATTTCATAATTCTTAACCTCTATCCCCATAGCTTTCATTTCCTGTGAGAAACTCATCCAATTTCCAGATTTATATGTAGATACAATATTATTCACAATAGTTCCGACACCTTTTTTTCTAATTAGTAAGCCATCATAGACCAACTTATTGATCGCTTGTCGCATAGTACTGCGTGAAACACCTAACTGTTTAGCTAAATCTACTTCGTTGGGTAGCTTTTTCCCTTTCTTATATTCCGGATTTTGTATCTCTTGCCTTATTAGTTGTTCTATTTGTATATACAAAGGGGTATGGCTGTTATGATCTAACGAAATTTTCATTCTTTGGGTTTTTAAATCTTCATTAATTACCTTATTGACTATCACACTTGTATGAAAAAACAAAACTGTTTCATTATGTTCAGTCTTATTCTGTTATCAAGTGTTTTTTATCGGACAAACATACAAAAAACGAATTGAAATGCCAAGTATTCGGTTGATTAATTTTTATCTATCACTACTTTAGTAGAGTTTATTATTATAATCTTCTTTCGTTTTAAGATATTGTAAATTACTTCGACAAACGAAAAATCATGATCTTTTAAAAAGTGATTTTTTATTTGCATTTATCAAATAAATATATTTACTTTGCACCTACATACTATGTATATACATATATACATGTTAATATATGACATTATGAAGAAAACAGATTATGTAGGTATAGATATTGGAGGTACACATATTTCTTGTGGATTGATAAGCGAAACAGGAAAAATATCAGGCGCTATACACAAAGTTGCAGTCGATTGTAATGCTGCCTCTTCTGATATATTATATGCTTGGCAATCGGCAATTAACAAAGTTCTTGAAAACCAAGATTCAATAGCCGGAATAGGTTTAGCAATTCCCGGACCTTTCAATTATGAGGAAGGCATTTCCTTGATTAAAGATGTGAAAAAACTCGATTCACTATTCGGACTAAACATAAAAGAAGCAATCCGTGCTGGTCTGACTGATAAACATATCCCAATGGCATTTATTAATGATGCATCAAGTTTTGCATTAGGTGAGGTATATAGCGGATCTGCTATTGGGAGTAAAAGAACTTTAGTTATTACCTTAGGTACCGGACTTGGAAGTGCCTTTTTGATTGACGGAAATATACAAACAGAGGCTACATGCGGAATTCCACAAAATGGATATTTATACAATGTGCCTTTTGGAAAAAGTAATGCGGATGACTATTTTTCGACTCGTTGGTTTGTAAATGAATGGTTAAAGAAAACCGGTGTAGAAATATCCGGTGTAAAAGAGATAGCTCGATATGCTGAACAAAATGATCGTTTAGCATTAGAGGTTTTTGAACAATTTTCATATAACCTTGTCGATTTTCTTATGCCATGGATACAGGATTTTAAACCTGACACACTTGTTATTGGAGGAAATATAGCCAAAGCTTCCAATTTCTTTTTACAACAATTGAGAGACAGAATAAATACTCAATGCAAATATCAAGTAAAGGTCAAATCATGTGAACTTTGGGATAAAGCACCGCTTATTGGTGCTGCCATACATGCAAAATCATCAAATATAATGGAAAAACAAGAAGTCAGAAAAACACATCAATTATTAGCTCCTCAGAAAGCAAAACATACCCGTTCTGGTTATTATGACATATATCCCGGTTTTCCTATTGGAACTGGAAAAATAAATGAAGGATATAAATCTTTGAGTAAGTGGATTATACAACATAAAACGGTCGTAATTGATGGATATATCGGGGTGTTTTGGAATAAATTTATCGAAAACATCAACTACGAATTGATTAAACAAGGTAAAAAGGCACATTGGTATCATATTGATGCAGCAATGAAGTCGACTGATGAAATTGATATTATGCTAAAGTCAGACTTAGGTGAAAAAGACTCTATATTTGGAAAAATAACCAATAAGAAACTTATTGATTGGTTTAATAAGAATAAGATAGACAGTTTTCAACCTAATGTTTCGGTAGATATAAACATTTTAATAGGTTGCGGAGCCTCGTTAGCAGGTTGGGATGCACCATTAATATACATTGATCTTCCAAAAAACGAACTCCAATTTCGCATGCGTGCAGGAGCTGCTTTCAATTTAGGTACCTACAAACAAGAAGATTTCAGGGAAATCTATAAGCGTCTTTATTTTGTTGATTGGAGAGTACTGAATGAACACAAAGCTAATATATTACCTAAAATCGATATAATTGTAGATGAACAACGCCCGGATTGCTATTTGTGGATGACCGGTAATGATTTGCGTGAAAGTTTGACAGCAATGAGTAATAATTTTTTTAGAGTACGTCCCTGGTTTGAGCCGGGAGCTTGGGGTGGAAGTTGGTTGAAAGAGCATTTGGATGGAATAAACAAAGACATCGATAATCTGGCATGGTCGTATGAATTGATGGTATTAGAAAACGGATTGATGTTCGAAAGCGATGACTATCGTCTTGAAGTATCTTTCGATTTTTTGATGTATAATAATTATAAGGAAGTATTGGGTGATTGTGCAGAACGTTTTAAATATGATTTTCCCATCCGTTTCGATTTATTAGACACTTTCGATGGTGGAAATTTATCAGTGCAATGCCATCCCAATACAGAATATATTCAACAGGAATTTGGCATGCCGTTCACACAAGATGAAACATATTACATTCTTGATCGTAAAAACGATTCGGGGGTGTATTTAGGTTTTCAAGAAAATATTGACTCTGAAAAATTTCATTCAGAATTACTGAATAGCGAAAAAACAAGTCAGAAAATTGATATTGAAAAATATGTACAATATTTTCCTGCGAAGAAACATGATTTCTTCCTTATTCCAAATGGAACAATTCATGCATCTGGAAAAGACAATTTGGTCTTGGAAATAAGTAGTGCTCCTTATATTTTCACATTTAAAATGTATGACTGGGTACGAATGGATCTTGATGGACGTCCTCGTCCTATCAATATTGAACATGGAATGAAAAATGTCAATTTCGAATGTAAGGGTAAGAAAGTAAAAGATAAACTTATATCTAAACCGTATATGCTGGAGATAAACGAAAACTATACATTGGAGCATTTACAAACTCATACGTTACATTTTTATGATGTACACCGATATACTTTTGATAATGAAATTTCAATCGAGACACATTCCAAATGCCATGTATGGATGTTGGTAGAAGGTTCTTCCGTAATTTTAGAAACAAAAAATGGTATGCAACAGCATTTTAATTATGCAGAAACATTTGTTGTGCCGGCAAATGCTCGATCATATAAAATAATTAACACAGGAAAAGAAAAGGCCATGATGCTAAAAGCTTTTGTGAAATAAACGTTTGAGATAAAATAAATCTAATTGCAATAAAAATTAAGATTACAGTATCATGAAAAATAATACAAATCAATGTAACCAAATTAAAAAAAGACATCAATTTTCTTGGAATCTTATTTTAAAAGTTTTTTCTTTTTTAGTAATAGGCTTGATTTATCAAAATGTGTATTCCCAGCAGTCTACCATATGGAAAATCGGTGAGAAAGATCGAAGTGCTGCCGAATTTGCTTTAGGTCCTTCCAACTATAGTGATTTTTTGAAAAATGATTTCGGCTATGAAAACAAATATTATATAGTTGGACATTCAACGCTTAAATCCAACTTCCCATATGTTCTTCCCGGTCCTGTTGACCTATGGGGAGGGACAAGTGGAACAGCTGGTTGGCGTACCCACGAAATCAATATTCTTTTTGGTATTGATGAGCTACCCGAAGAAGCATCTTTCCGTCTATATATAAATTTAATTGATGCCAATCCGCGTGGTTCGCTCCTAAAAGTCACAATTAATGATACTCAAATCAGAAAACCCAATTTGACAGGTAGTTCATATGGTTCTGTGGATGGAGATGTCGGTGGTTCAGGTTTTCAAGTCGTATCCATCCTTATAGATAAAAATGTTATCCGTAAAGGAGGCAATAAAATAAATCTGACGGTATTGGAAGGATCATGGATTGTATTTGATAATATTGAATTGACTTCGGATAAAAGTGTTACTTTGTCTCAGCCTGATAAAGTGTTTATAAGAGATATAAAAGCTGCAGACTACGAACTTTCACGCAATGGATCAAATGTACAACCGCTCCTTATAGATATTGAACATCTAAGCGATAGTCCGGAGATAAAGGTAAAATTAGACGAAAACAATATTTTTTCAGCGGTAATTGATACTGCACGTTACCAATTTGAAGCTCCCATGCCGGCAGTCACTGTTCCCAAAATAAGCAGATACGAAATTTTAATAGATGGCAAATCAATATTCAAAGGTATTGTAGAACGTTCGCCACAAGCACTTCAATCTCCTGCAGATTATGTTAATACAATGATGGGAGCCGGACATTCTCGATGGATGATTGCACCCGGTCCGTGGATGCCTTTTAGTATGGTAAAATTAAGTCCTGACAACCAAAACTCTGGTTGGCAGGCTGGTTATCAGCCTTCTTTCGAGTCAATCGGCTGTTTCAGCCATATTCATGAATGGACTATGGCAGGTTTGGGAATGATGCCTACAAATGGTAAACTTCAAACAAAAGTAGGAGACGAAAAAAATCCTGATTCAGGCTACCGCTCACGTATTGATAAACTCAGCGAGGAAGCACCCCTTGGTTATTACAAAGTTTATCTGAGCGACACTCACATTGAAGCTGAAATAACAGCTACAACACGTTGTGGTTTTCAACGTTATACTTTTCCAAATGACAAAGATGGCCGTGTGATGATTGATTTGCACATTCCTGCCGAATACGAATATCAGCTTGTAGATGTAGAAATGAAGCAAGTCAGCGATTATAGAATCGAAGGGTATAGTCATCAATTATCTCCACGTCCACATGTATGGAGTAACGATGCAGATCAGGAATATACGGTGAATTTTGTTATAGAATTTGACCGTCCGATAAAAAGGATTGGAGGTTGGATAAACAATGAAATCAAGGAAACTAATTATATATCAGGTAGTAATTTAAAAGATGCTGGTATGTATGTTGAATTTGACACACAACTGTCAAACGTAGTACAAGCTCGTTCAGGTATATCGTTGGTAAGCGTTGAAAATGCTTCAGAAAATCTGATGACTGAGATCACTACGCCGTTTGGATGGAATTATGAAGCAATTGTGGCAAATCAAAAATCGGTTTGGAATGAAATACTATCTCGCCTGGCTGTAACATCAGACAATCGGATGGAAAAGATGCGTTTTTACACCAATGTTTACCGTTCGCTATGTCGCAATACTTGGAGCGATATAAATGGCGAGTGGATTTCAGCCGATATGAAAAGACAAACAATCAGTAATCCCGAACATATTGCTTTAGGCTGCGATGCTTTCTGGAATACTTTCTGGAACCTGAACCAATTTTGGAATTTAGTAACACCTGAATGGTCGTCAAAGTGGGTGAATTCTCAACTATTGATGTACGATGCCAATGGCTGGTTAGCAAAAGGTCCTGCAGGAATGAAATATATCCCCGTAATGGTTGCTGAGCATGAGATACCGCTTATTGTCGGAGCTTATCAGATGGGAATTCGTGATTTTGATGCGGAAAAAGCATTCGAAGCTATAAGAAAGATGCAAACCACCCCAGCTTCTTCTGTAGCAGGAGGATTTGCAGGAAATAGAGATCTGACTCACTATCTTCAATACCAATATGTTCCTTATGATTTAGGAACTTTTTCCAATACATTAGAATATTCTTTTGATGATTGGACGGTTTCTCAACTTGCTAAAGCATTAGGAAAAAATAATGATTATCAGCTTTTTGCCGAACGTGGCGAATGGTGGCGTAATGCTATTAATCCTGAAAACGGCTATGCCCACATGCGCGCAAGCAACGGTAAGTTTGTTGATAATTTTGATCCTTTTAAGTCTGGCGCACATTCCGAATACGTCGAAGGCAATGCGTGGCAATTGAGTTATTTTGTTCCACAGAATGTACCGGAACTTGTCAGAATTATGGGGGCTAAGAAATTTATCGAACGGTTGGAATGGGGATTCGAAGAAAGCGAAACATGGCGCTATAATGCTCCAGGAGATCAATATTGGGATTTTCCTGTTGTACAGGGAAATCAACAATCTATGCATTTTGCTTTTTTATTCAACTGGGCTGGAGAGACTTGGCAAACACAGCGATGGAGTCGTTCGATTATCGATAATTATTATGGTTTTGGAGTTAATGATGCATATTTAGGTGATGAAGATCAAGGACAGATGAGCGCATGGTTTGTTATGGCAGCTTTAGGGCTTTTCCAGACAGATGGTGGTTGTAATATAGAACCGGTGTATGAAATAGGTAGTCCTATATTCGAGAAAGTGATTATTAATTTAGGCAAACGTTACAGACGTGGTTCAACTTTTACCATTGAAGCAAAAAACACCTCGCGTAAAAATAAATATATACAATCAGCAACATTAAACGGAAAAACTCTCAACTCGTTTAACTTTCCTGCAAAAGAACTTTTAAAAGGCGGTACGCTTATTCTGAATATGGGGGATAAACAAAATAAAGATTGGGGTATAAACAAAAAATAATAAGCGGAACTACACAGATTGATATAACAGATATTCAGCAGGGCACTTATATTGTAAAAGTAAAATGTTCCAGTTTTGAAAAACAAAAAAGATAATAAAACAATAGTACGTTAATCTTATGCAAAAAAAACATTCTATTTCAACGCTTCTTCCCGTGTTGTTCGGGTTTTTCATTATGGGTTTTTGTGATGTTGTCGGCATTGCATCAAATAATGTGAGAAAAGATTTTGATCTGAGCGACACATTAGCCAATTTCCTGCCGTTTATGCTTTTTATTTGGTTTTTTATATTTTCAGTCCCTACCGGAATGTTAATGAACAAAATAGGACGAAAAAAAACAGTACAGATAAGCAACGTTCTTACAATTGTTGCCATGTTGATTCCGGTCATTAACTATTCTTATTATTCGTGCTTGATTACTTTTGCGCTTCTTGGTATTGCTAATACAATACTGCAAGTGTCTTTAAACCCTTTGCTTTCTAATGTTGTAAAGCCTGAGCAACTCACAAGCGCACTAACAACCGGACAATTTATAAAAGCGATTTCTTCTTTTTCGGGACCTTTTATTGCAAGTTTTGCAGTTGTTCATTTTGGTAATTGGCAAACTATATTCCCTATTTTTGCGGGAATTACCTTAGTTTCTTTTTTATGGTTACAACTAACGCCCATTAAAGAGTATGAAGAAAAATCGCAAGCTTCTTCATTCAAGGAAGTTGTCGGTCTATTAAGCGACAAAACCATACTTTATCTATTTTTAGGGATTTTGTTTATTGTCGGTTTAGATGTTGGAATTAATACCGCCACACCCCGTATATTGATGGAACGTTGCGGCATGTCGGCTGAAGAAGCCAACTACGGAGTAAGTATTTATTTTGCCTGCCGTACTGCCGGAGCATTTATCGGAGCATTTATTTTGTCTAAATTCTCATCTTCCGGGTTCTTCAAAATCAGTATGATCATTGCGGTAGCGGCTTTGACCCTATTGCTGTTTGTTCCCGAAAAGATTTTGATACTTATACTAATCGGCATCATTGGTTTTGCATGTGCCAATATTTTCTCCATTATTTTTTCTATAGCATTACAAAGGATACCTCAAAAAGGAAATGAAATATCCGGATTAATGATTACAGGCGTAGCCGGAGGGGCATTAATTCCTATAATAATGGGTGTTTCAACTGATTTCGTTGGGAGCCAGATAGGCTCTGTTTTAGTTATACTTGCTTGTGCAATATATTTGCTGTTATGTTCTTTCCTTGTAAAAAGATAAAGATAAAAAACGAACTGATACTATATTTTAAATACATAATTAACGTGAGTTCGATATAAGATTAAAATAATACGAGTTGATTTTGATCAA
>CALFXE010000016.1 GCA_937927845.1 uncultured Paludibacter sp. | reverse complement strand
AAGGTCTTGATAATTATTTAATACCAAAACGTGTAGTTTATCGGGGGCTTACGAATGAAGAAACGGAGGATGTTTCTTTTAAAGCAGAACATTCAAGCCGTTGGCTTTCGCCCGACCCATTGGCGGAAAAATTCCCATGGCAGAGTCCCTATGTTTTTTGTTCAAATAATCCTGTGAATAGGATTGACCCTGATGGAAGAGCGGATTTTTGGCACAATGGAAAAGTTATAGGAAATGACGGAGTTGATGACCAACGAATATTAGTTCTCCAAACTACTCAAAAGCGATTTGAAAGTGAAACTGATAATGTGGCAGGTGCGGGATTATCCAAGAGCGATTTGAAAGCCACCGTAAAATTCATAAAACAAAATTCAGGGAATACAGAAGCGTTTCAAAACAATGGGATGGCTTATACAAATTCTATTGCCATAGAATCTGCTGCCGACAATCGCCAGGCAATGGTAAATGAAGTTAGCCAAGATAATGGACGAGGTGGAACTGCTGACGCTAATAACAGAGAATATGGTGGCTCAATTCAAAATGGAGCAGTTGTACTAGCAACACCAGGAGCAGTATCAAATCCAAGTGTTCAAAGTAATGCAAGTATTATGTTGCCCGATGTATCTACAACATTTCACAGCCACCCAAGCGGAACAAGGTCAGAAGCTGTAGAAGGGGGCACAAGAAATTCTTGGTTTAATCAATTTCCGTCTTCGGTGGATGTAAGCAATGCAGGAGGAGGAACTCATTACGTTTTTGACAGAGGGAATAATACTGTGTACATATATAATTCAAATGGGGTACAGGCTGTTATTTCTATGAGATATTTTGTAACCCCAAAAAGATAGAAATGAAGACAAAAGTAATAATACTATCTTTAATGGTGTTTTGTTTTGGAGATTTATATTCACAAAACTTAACAGATAGTCTATTGGTTGGCTTTTTCAATAGGACATTTAATGACTATTTCGGCAAACTAAATACCTCGACAAACAATTTCTATGTTCTTAAAGATTCTATACCTGAAAATGTAACAACAGATTACCCAAATTTCAAATTACATTTCGTTGATTATTCACAAACATATCCGTTGATTAAGAAAGGTAAAATATCAACATTATTTTGGGCAAAAAGTGAATGTATTGGTGTGGATACAGTTGATATCACTATTGGAGCTTGGACTACCTCTTACAAAAGAGTAGCAAGAATTCGTTCAAATGAAGGAAAATGGAAATTGGTTTTTAGGAGTTATCAGTTTGGAGCTTGGTGTGGTGGTACTTTAGGCTACATACCGCAAGGTAGATTTATTTTTGACCCAAAGTTGAGAGAATGGGAATATATTTCAGAGCAAGATATGATTAACGAGAAAAGGGGACTTCCAAAATAGAACTAACCACCCAACCAGACTCAACGTGTGCATTGATTTTACAATGTTATTATGATTGGATTAAATAATTGTTTCAAAAATGAATAGAATAAAATTTACAATTTGTATATTAGGAGTATTCCTCTCTAACCTCCTTTGTGTAAAAGCTCAGATAGATACGAACAATCAGCAATTGTATTATTCAACATACAATTTTATCAATTCAATGTTGACTAATGAAATACCTTTGAGTTTTAAAGATGCTGTTTTTGCAACAGAAATGGCATATTCCGAAAATGATATAGATGTTGAAGATTTGTACAATGAGATTGATGTCTTGGTCAGATTGGTCAAGGTTATTTCTAACTCCGATTTGATAACCTACGAGAAAAAAGACAAAGATATTGTAGTAAAGCACGCAGGTATTTTTAGAGTAATGAATGATAGTGTTATTATTCCTCTTGATTCAATTCATGTTTTTATTCATAGTCCATATACTTACGATTTTGATGACCCATTCGGACAAAAAGACTGGTCGAGTATGTTCGTATCAAAACTGTTGGAAACAGGGAAAGGCAACTGTCATTCATTGCCATATCTTTATAAAATATTAGCCGACGAACTTGAAATTCCCTGCTATTTATCATTTGCTCCTAATCATATCTACATTAAGTCGTTTTCAGAGCAAACGGGCTGGTACAACACCGAGCTTACAAGCGGAACATTTCCTGTTGATGCATGGATTATGGCTTCGGGCTATATCAGCATAAATGCCATACGCAACGGATTGTACATGGATACTTTGAGTACAAAACAAGCTGTCGCAAATTGTTTAATTGATTTAGCACACGGTTATCAGCAAAAATTCGGCAGAGAAAATCCCGACTTTGTGATAAAATGTTGTAACACGGTATTGGAATACCACCCTGTTAATGTCAACGCCATGCTTACGAAAGCCGAAGCACAAAAGCATTACATTGATTTGCAGATGAAAAAGCAAAACATGAAAAAAGCGGAAGGCCTTTTTGCCGACACTATAATTGCAGAAATGTATTCGGATATGGAACAAACATACGTCCAATTACACCAATTAGGTTACAGACGTATGCCTGAAAGAATGTATATGGAATGGATTAGTTTATTGAAAAACGAGCCAAGTAAATACATCGACAAGAGTATTCAGACTGTTCAAAAAAAATAGACATATTATGAAGAAAATGTTTTTATTTACCAGTGTATTGTTCAATGTCTGTTCTGTTCAGGCGCAGGACATATTCAAGGAACACGGGTTTGAAAAGGAACCTTTGACGTTAAGCAGGGGCAGGTATGAAGAAGTTTTCACGAACAAGGAAATTGTTCAAATCGGCTCTGTTCTGTTAAACACGAAAACGAACAAAGTTATCAAGTTTTTGAACGAAGAAACGGAGGATGTTTCTTTTAAAGCAGAACATTCAAGCCGTTGGCTTTCGCCCGACCCATTGGCGGAGAAATATCCTTGGATAAGTCCTTATGCGTTTTGCCTTAACAACCCAATTAGATACATTGACCCGGACGGCAGAGAAGTTTTCATTTCAGGGGTATTAAGCGATGAAGCCCTCAGACAATTGCAGGAAAGAGTGAGTGATAGAATAACTTTGTCTATGGGTGAAAATGGTAAACTTAGTTATACAGTCAATGAAGGACAAAAATTGAAAGGGGATGCTAAACGTATGGCAGGTATGATTGACAACAACTCAATTAAAGTTAATCTTATTACGACAGACAAAACGGAAACTTCAACAGGTAATTTGTTCATTGGTGGTGCTTTTATGGGAAATACTGTAACAACAGATGCAAGTGGAAATATAACAGTAGTGGCAAATCAAGAAGTCAATCCAAATGTTTTGGGTAGTGCGGACGCACACACTAACACTATGGGAAAAATGATGATGCACGAAGCAACCGAGGCATACGCAGGTGCACAAATATCTCAGAAATCAGGCGTATCAAGTCCGTCGTCTAATGTAGAAGGAAGTGTCTATGAAAGGGCTCATAATAGAGCAACACCTCAAACTCCTGTATATGAAAATATCTATGATGGCAAAGGAAACCAATTGCAAATGTTACCGGGAGGAGTGTACCCAAATAATGTAGCGCGAGCAGAATGGTATGTTACAAAAAATGGAAAGTCAAAAATAATTCAAATATTCCCATAGAAATGAAACCAAAATATTCGATTATCTTAGTTATAATGTTTTGCTTGTCTTGTTCACAAGCAAAACATATCTTTTCTATTGATAAAAATGGAGAGAAGGTTGTTATGTATAAAATTAAAGAAACATACAATCATGAATTATTTGATATAATTTATGCTCAAAAAAACGATTCTCTTTTTAAGATTATCAGTTTAAGAGATACTACTATATCAAACTTGAAACCACTTGAAGTAGGGAAAAAATATCAATTAGACTTGATACTGATATATCCTGATTACAACAATGAAAAAACAAAAATTGGAGCAAAAGACAGTTGTCTTATGAGTATTGAAAAAAAGTCTCATTTTAGCTTGTATTCTGCTACTAATTTGAATGGTTTGTTTTTATCAGAATCCAGTAAAGATATTACAGAGGTGGTAAGTAAATTTAGTATTTATGCTGTTTTAGGCGATGCAGTTCAAAGAAATAAAAATGCCTCTCTCACAATTTTATATTTAAAATGATGTAATTTAGATCGTTTATGTATTCAACAATGAAAATAAAATATGCATTCGTGTTATTCTTCTGTTTGTTGTTTTTTAAAACTTTGGCTAAAGCAGAAGAGTATTACTACTTTGATTCTTATTCTCAAATAGAATCTATGTTGCAAGGGAAAAAAGGACTTAGTTTTAAGGAGGCTGTTTTTCTTACGGAAAACGCATTCTACGACAATGATTTTGATGTTTTAGAATACAATCAAGAAATAGAAATATTATTAGAGGTAGTAAAGAGTCTCCTCAACTCGAATTCAATAATATATATTTATGGAATGAAACAAAATCGGTACCTGTAAGCAAACAGCAAGTCTGGGATGCTTACAAGAAAGTGCGCTCCAATCATGGAAGTGCAGGCATTAGCATGGAAGTTTATGATGCAGAACGTTCGAAACACCTGTACAAACTATGGAACAGGATAGCATCAGGCAGTTATTATCCATCGGCCGTGAAAGAAGTTGAGATACCCAAAAAGGATGGAAGAGTCCGCAAACTTGGTATCCCCACGATTAGCAACAGGGTGGCACAAATGGTCGTAAAGGATTATCTGGAAGCAAGATTCGAGAAGATTTTCAGTCCATACTCTTATGGTTACCGTCCTGATAAGAATGCCCATCAGGCATTGGAATCAGTACGAACAAACTGTAGAAAAGCGGATTGGGGCATCGACCTTGACATTAAAGGATATTTCGACACTATCAGCCATAACAAACTGATGTTAGCCCTGAAGAAACACGTTCGGGAGAAATGGTGTCTGATGTATATTGATCGATGACTTACCGCTCCTGTGCAAACTAAATCAGGCGAACTGATTTATAAGCAGGGAAAAGGTACGCCACAGGGAGGAGTCATCAGCCCGTTACTGGCAAACCTGTTTCTTCATTATGCCATGGATAAATGGTTGGAACAAATCCATCCTACAGTTAAATACGTTCGTTATGCCGATGATGCCGTATTACACTGTAAGAGCAAACAACAAACAGATTATGTGTTGAAGAATCTGACCCGACGAATGGAAAACTGCGAACTCGAACTACATCCTGAAAAGACGAAAATTGTTTACTGTAAAGATTACAGGCGACAGGAACCGCACAAGCAGGTGAAGTTTGATTTTTTGGGATATTCGTTTCAACCCCGCAGTACCAAATCGAAGCAAACCGGTAAACTATTTACCGGTTTTGATTGCGCCATCAGTATTGATTCAAAGAAGCGTATAGCACAAAAGATGCGAGAAATTAATATACCACACCTGACTTTTAAAAGTATTGTGGGTGTTGCAACGCACTTAGAGCCTTACATCCGTGGATGGATTAATTACTATGGTCGGTTTAGGATTTCAGCATTAAATCCGGTGTTTCAACTGCTTCGGGAGAAGTTAGTTTGGTGGGCACGTACAAGGTACAAGCGTTATAAAACGTGTCTGAGTAAAGCTTACAATTGGTTAGAAAACGTCCGGAAACAATTTCCGGGATTATTTTACCACTGGCAATTTGGATTTTCGTGATAAAACGCATAGATTTGTATAACAAGAGCCGTGTGATGGGAGACTATCAAGCACGGTTCTGTGAGAGGCTGGAGGGGAAGTTCCTCCGGCCTACTCGACCATGTGGCCGTTACCAAACATGCAAAAAAAAGAAAAAAGCGACCGACATGGACACAAGTTAATGCATTATTTCAGTCTCGAAGTATAGTAGAGACAGAAATACGGAAACACGGGAAAGAAACATTGAAAGTGTTTTCGAGACCAAAAAAATCTGTTTGGAGTACGACTAAACCTTGTACTCATTTGAAACCTAAAGTTTGTTTGACATAAACGAACTTAAATCGACAGACAACCTATCGGTTGTAATGACTTATGAATAATAATCTGATCGCTTTGAGAAATAAAAACGAAAAATTCTACGAAGCATTCGAAAAACAAAATGAAGAAACTATTTTATTTAATTGCCCTTGTGGCATTTACACTGACTTCATGCGACAAGAATGAAGCTGATGTTAATAAAAATGTTGTTAATGAGATTAATACTGGACTACTAATTAAAAAGGTAAAAAAACTTGAAAATCCTTATTCTGTTTCGAATATGAAAAAAGCATATTCTGCATTACAGCAAGAGGGATTAATGAAAGCTGCTTTAAATATTGAAGCTACTCATTTGTACGTTCGATTTCTACCAAAAGACAGTATAGAATTGGAAAGAATGTTAGGAGACACTACTCTTACATTGTTCTCATATCCACTTGATTACGAGCTTACAGAAGGTGAGAAGTATATTGATTCCACATTAATCGGAAATGATTTTACTTGGCTTTACACCCGTGTTCCTGTTGGATATACTTCGCCAATAAGTCAATACGAAGTAATTGAGCAACTATACTTGCCAACACATATTGAGAATAATATACAAGGTATTAAAAGTCAAAAAGTGAGCAGTAACATAAGTGATGATTGGTGGGAGATTTTAGAAAATAAATCACTTGAATTAACGGGAGACAGTAATTCTGCACAAAAAATTAATTCAACTCAAAGTATTCAAAAAGCATCTAATCGATGGACACCAAGTGCTACAATCAGTGTTTACGATGACAAATTAAGTCGCAATGTGCCACTTCAAGGCGTTAGGGTAAGAGCAAGATGGTGGTTCAATTGGGAAGATGGTCTGACAGATTCATCGGGAATAGCTGTAATGTCTGGTTCATTTAGTGGTAAGGTGAATTGGAGCATTGTTTGGGAAGATTTTTTTTGGGATATTCGTGATGGTTGGATATCACAAGCTTTTTACAATGGACCGAATGGAAGTAAATCAAACTGGACATTGGATATAAATAGTGGGAAAAGCAAGTATTATGCTACTATTCATAGAGCAGCATACAGAATGTTTTATAAAAATAATTTAAACACAAAAAATCCGTTTAAATATTCGTTCAATCCTCCTTCAATAAAGCTATGTTGTTTAGATGAGCCAGGTAGATCCATATATTATACTTGGGTAAAATTTATACCAAGTCCAATTAGTTGGCTTTTTCCTGATATAAAAATCTATTGTAAGAATAGAACATCACACGAAATATTCAGATCAACTATCCACGAATTATCACATATTTTTCATTGTTATTCGATGTTTGGTAATGAAATTAACTTCTTGACTGTTAATGATGTATTGGTTGAAAGTTGGGCAATTGCATTCCAATACTATATCGTCAATTTAGAGTATAGTGATTATGGTTATTCTTCAACTTTTGGGGACGATTTTCAAGATTGGCCATATAAAAACTACGAGAACGAGTATTCTCCTTTATTTATTGATTTAATCGATGACTATAATCAGCGATTGGTTTTAGGAGTACGAACAGATGGTTTTGAATATGCTAACGACAGTGTTAAAGGGTATGATTTGGCAACATTGAATAATATTTTGATAAAATCGCATGGTTTAGAGAGTTTATCAAAGAATTTGAAAAAACAAAAACCATCAGGTGTAACCGATTCACAAATTGACAATTTAATTAACTCAATAGAAATGTATTATGATAAAAAGTAAATTGGTAATTTTAGTGTTATTTCTATCATTGTTGTTTTTAACTTTAGGTTGTACAGGAAAAGAACCTATTTACACTTCAAACTTTTTTATTATAAACGAAAGTAGTAAAAGTTTAGACTTAAGAATTTATAAAAATGATAGTTTGGAAATACACACAATCAATCAAAATTTAATTTATAAAAAAAGTATAATTCAAGGTTTTTCTGGTTTCTCAGAGCCGTTTGAAGACGTAGATTCTTTAATTATAATTTTTGAAGACAAAAAGCATATTAGTTACACTTTTAAATCCCCTGATAAAAAACAAAATATATTATGGCTTGATGCATATGATGTTCAAGTAATAAGTGATAAGACAGGTGATTATGTCAACAATTACACGTATCGTATAACGGAACAAGACTATTTGTCAGCAAATTAAAAATTGATTACAAAATGAAATGCACGTTTGATATCATTATCTAAGTATAATGACTATCAGGCGTGCATTTGAAAAAACAAAATAGACTTCACTAAAACAGACGACAAATTCTTCATAACCAATGCACGATTTGGTAACACACGTCTAAGCGACAATAGCCGAATTCGTGCAATTTGGAGTTGCATCACCCGCATTACCTTCATCGCAGTGCGACAGTGAAGTAGCCCGCAAATCGGCTACATGCGCTTAGCCTCGGTCGTTACCGCCAAGTGTAAAAAAAAGCGACACAGCAGACAATTTGCCACATAAAAACAGAAAAAGAAAAATGAACAGCCAACGCACAAAACAGCACATTTGCAAAATGCACAATCCGACACGCGACCAAAATTTGCAAAAGAGCTGTATTTATTGCCACGCAACAAGAAAAATAAATGAAAATATTTGACATATGTTTGACAGAAAAAATAAAATTGAAGTAAATGCAATACTTGATACACAGATAGAAGAACTCTTAAAGAAGACTTCTCAATATGAGGATTTAATTGAAGGGAAACTAATCTGTAGTTCATGTGGATATTCCGGAGCATACTGACCCCCAATTCCGGTGATACTGACCCCCGGAATT
>CALFXE010000015.1 GCA_937927845.1 uncultured Paludibacter sp. | reverse complement strand
ATTTACGTGAAGAAATATACACCACAAATTGTATTCAGCAAGCAAATTGATTACACAATAATAAAATCCATGATATCATTTTCCGGTTGGACTTTTTGGGGTAATCTTGCATGGATGGGTTATACTAAAGGGATTGATATCTTCTTAAATATTTTTATTGGACCAGTGGCCAATGCAGCTAATGCGATTGCTCAACAGATACAATCAGCTGTAGGAACATTGAGTAGTAATATTCAAAGTGCTATGAACCCTCAAATTATCAAGTCATACTCGGAAAACCAACTTGATAACATGCATCATTTGATTGTGGCTAATTCTAAATATTCCTTCTTTCTTGTATGGTTCATGTTTTTGCCTTTATTTTTTGAAGCGCGAATTATACTTCAACTTTGGTTAGGAAAAGTACCTGAATATTCAGTTACTATGACACAGTTAATCCTAATTATTTGTCTTCAGAACACCCTTTCAAGACCTTTAATGACAGGCATTCATGCTACAGGAAATATCAAAAGATTGCAAATCGTAGAAAGTATTATACTCTTAACAATAGTACCTTTTTCGTATGTAGCACTTAAAAACAAAATGCCAGGGTATACCGCTTACATAATTTATATAGTAATGGAAGTCGTTGCGCAATTAGCTAGAATGGTAATAATTTTACCGCAAATCAGTTTCTCTTTTAAGTTTTATTGTAAAGATATAATCTTTAAGATAATACCAGTTGTAATACCTACACTTGTAGGTTCTTCACTCATACATTCCTTAATGAATCAAGGGTATTGGAGGATGCTAATACAAATTATGTTTGGTTCAATTATTACAATTTGTACAATATATAGTTTAGGAATCAACACTAGTGAGCGACAGTGGATTTCGTCACGAATTAAAGCTCTATTGTACCGAAAATAGTAAATATTATGTTATATATAATCGCTGAAATAATAATAATTGTGATCTTATGTATCTTCATTGGTTTGAGAGGTACATATGTTCGAAGAGATGTTTTTATGCTCTTTTTTTGGATAGTTAATTTATACCAGTCGCTTGTAGCAACAACTACTTGCCTAGCAATGTTGTCGTCTACATATTCAGACTCATGGTTCGAATATAAGATTTTATTTAATAACAATACTTTTCTTTTCATACACATAGTATTTATTGTAAATATTATATTTGCTCTTACTGAATTATTTATACCAAAAGCTAAGTTCTCGTATGATACTTACACAAAGCTTCCTTATATCGTAAAAAAACACTCTCCTCTTTTTAAGTTTTTGGGCGTATGTTTTTTTGTCTCTGGTACGATATTCTTTTTCCTCTATTACTCTTTAAGCTACGACGCTTATCAAGATGTCGTTTATAATAATAACAAATGGGTTTACTGGTTGGTAATGGTATCATCATGTAGTATATTCTATTTTGCAGCAAAAAAAAAATACATATTAGTAGCTTATTTACTATTCCTTTTTGGTGCAGTTGCCTTGAATACAACTGTAAGACAAGTATTTTTTATTCCTATGCTGCCATTAGCTGCTTTATATTTATCCAATTTTTGGAAAATTGGATTTTCATTCAAAAAATTCTCATTTTTTGTTGTTCCTGCATTTGTAGTAGTTCTTTTATTTGGCTTGTTGATGAATTCGTCTAAGTTTTCAAATGCTACAATGCTTCCCGATGCTGAATTAACTCCAATGGCAATTAATACTTTAAACACATATGATTTCAAACATGACGGTTACTTAACATTTACTACTTTCGGAGATTTTATTTTCGGCATAACTTCACCTATACGTCTTGCCCTTCAGTATATTGGAATTACCTTTGAAAAACCACTTGCTTTACCTCATATAACAGCAGCCCTAATGATGGGCGACAAAAATCTTGATGCTACTGTCGGAGAATGGCACTGCCCTGCTACCATCTATCTCGATTTTTATGTATCTTGGGGATGGTTCTTTCCTATTGCAGTCTTTTTTGCGTATTATATTATAGTTTGGGCTTTCAAGTTTATAAATAAAAGTCGCACTTTAACTATTTTAATGAGTTTCCAGCTAATGAACTTTATTTATTTCTTTATACGAGGAGCTGTAGATACAGCAGCAGGTACTCTTGCATTCCCTGCATTATACTTGTTAATAATTTTGTTTATTTATAAAGGTAATTTAAGTTTTTTATATAAAGAGTAATATATTATGAAACGTCTACTATATATTTCATCTCCATCATTTTTCGATACTGATTTTCCTTTGATTAAGAGATTGAAGGAAAAAATTAAAACAGATTGTCTTTTCATAATCTATCCAGATAATCTAAAGGCAACAATGATTGAACTTGATAAAATATATCCCAAAACTGGTATATTCTTGGCAAAAGATATATATCCTGAATTCATGCAATATTCAGATTGTCTTAACTTGGATCATACCTATATTTTGAATAGAGTTTCTAGAAATAAAATCTCTGTCTCAAATATTATATCTTATCTTTCGCTCATATTATTTTTGTTGAAACATAAGTCTGATGCAATTTATACGACTATCATTTATCATGTGATTGATTGGCCTCTATATTTATTTTCTAAAAAAACATATTCTGCTTTTCATGATCCCATTCCTCACTCAAGTACAAATGTCACTAAGAATTTTCAGATGTATCAGCGTCAGATAGATAAAGTGAAAAAATGTGTTATATTTAATTCGTTTACCAAAGATGAGTTCATACATAAGTTTAAAATTGGTAATGATAAGGTATATATTTCACAAATAGGATTAAACGACCTGATATCCAAATTCAAAAGTGAAAATAATATTGGTCATTCCAAACCATATATATTGTTTTGGGGCCGCATAGAGCCTTATAAAGGTATAGAGTACTTGCTTGAAGCCATGATTCAAGTACATAAAAAATATCCAAATTTGAATCTAGTGGTAGCTGGAAGAGGCAAGATATATTTCGATGATAAGCCATACAAGGATCTGGATTATATTAATTTTGATAATCGTTTTCTTTCATTAACAGAGTTAGCCAATCTTATAGATGGTTGCAAGTACGTTGTATGCCCTTATAAGGATGCTACTCAGAGTGGTGTAATTACAACTGCATTTGCATTTAACAAACCAGTTATTGGAACTAATGTTGGTGCAATTCCAGAATATGTTAAGGATGGTCAGTTAGGCATAATTATCCCTCCTTGTAACAGTAAGGCTTTGGCTAGTGTTATTGAAAAAATTGAAAGCGATTCGCTTTTGTATGCTTATTTAACTAAGAACATTGAGGATTATTATCAACAAAATGATGGAAACTGGAAAAACATTTCTGATAATTTAATCAAAATATTTGAATAATGAACATTAAACAATCTATTACCCGTAGCCTTCTCAATATTCCTGGTTGGCACACCAATCGACATATCATTGTAATTGAAAGTGATGATTGGGGAAGTATTCGAATGCCGTCAAAAGAAGTATATAAGCAGTTCCTAAATAAAGGGATACGAGTTGATAAAGATCCATATTGTAAATACGATTCTTTGGCTACTGCCCAAGATTTAGAAGCATTATTCAATGTCCTCACTTCTGTTAAAGATAAAAATGGACGTAATGCTGTTTTGACTGCGGATACTATTGTAGCTAATCCTGTATTTGAAAAAATTAAAGAATCCGGGTTTAAAGAATATTTTTATGAACCATTTACAGAGACACTAAAACGCTCTTCGCTCCATGATAATGCATTTGAATTATGGCTAGAAGGTGTTTCTGCTGGAATATTTCGGCCACAACTACATGGAAGAGAACATCTTAACGTAAAGAAATGGCTTAGGACCTTACAGTCAGGAGATGAAACAACCAAACTATCTTTTGATTTAGGAACTTTTGGACTAACTTCAACTGTAGATCCTCGAATTAAAAATAATTACATGGGTGCATTTAACTCTGGTCTTGACGAAGATATTAAAGAATATGATCAGATTCTAACAGAAGCCCAGGAGTTATTTACCAATATTTTTGGTTATAAATCTGAATCGTTTATAGCAACTACATATACATGGAATCCAAAAATTGAGTATTCTTTGAAAAAAAATGGCATCAAATACCTTCAAGGAATGGTGCACCAGAAAATTCCATTAGATGACGATACAACTTTTACTTATAAAAAAAATAATTTTATTGGACGTCATTCACCAGCTGGTTTGATCTATTTAATGCGAAATTGCTATTTTGAACCAAGCCAAGGTACTGCAAGTGCTGAAGATTGTTTAGAGAGAGTAAAAATAGCATTTAGATGGAAGAAACCGGCAACTATTAGTATGCACAGACTGAATGTTATTGGAGCAATTGATGAAAGTAATAGATCAAATAATCTTAACTCTCTTAAATGGTTACTTAAAACAATTGTCAAACTCTATCCTGATGTTGAATTTATGTCCTCAGATGAGTTAGGGCTATTAATCACAAAATAAATATTTGAAAAAATAATTAAAATACTGTCTATTGCTGAAGTAACTTATATATAGACTTTAACTAGAAAGAAAAGCATTTATGAATAAAACAAAAATATTAATAGTAGCCCCAAAAAACAACCAAACAATTGGATTGTGTTCTTTAAATTTGTACGAAGCGTTCTACTCTCAAAATAATATAGAAGTGAAATGTGTAGTAGTACATAAGTTCAAAAATGGATATCCTGGCTTTGATGAATGTGAAAGTTGTGTTAAGTCTAAATCTTCAATGTTTAATAAACCTTTCAGTTTTATTAAACAATTATTTTGGTTGAAAAGAATTAAGCAAACTTTCAGACCAGACATAACCATATCTACATTAGGAAGATGTTCTACTTTAAACATTTTATCTGGAGGCAACGAACGTAAAATAGGAATATTTCATTCTCCCCATACTCAAGAAAAAGATAAAGGATTAATAATTTACTTATACACTTTGTTTGAGTACCATTATGTTTTTCCTAAATTAGATAAACTTGCCTGCGTAAGTATTGGGGTAAAAAATCATATTCTTGAAAGCTTTAAAGAATACAAGAATAAAAAAGTAGATGTAATTTATAATATTCACAATGTAGATGATATTAAAACAAAAGCTCAAGAAAATCTATCCGATAAAGAAAAATCTTTAGTTAATTCAAATTCAATCATTTATGTTGGGAGATTGGATAATAACAAAGCTCCTATGCGTGCATTACATGCATTCTATGAGGCAATCGAAAACATTCCGGAGAACGCAAATTTGATTTTTATAGGAAAGGATACCGACAATATTTTACCTTCTCTCCAAGAATTTATTAGAGACAAAAATCTTTCATCAAGGGTCTATTTTCTTGGTTTTCAAAAAAACCCATATAAATATCTGAGTCACGCTAAATGCTTAATTTCCACATCATATAGTGAAGGACTTCCTGGTGTAATGATAGAATCGCTTTATTTAGGTAAACCTGTGATTTCAACAAATTCATCTGGAGGTGTATGGGAAATTCTATCATGTTATGACGCATTTCAGCCCAATATAGAAGATATATATATATCCGAAGATGGAATTATTACCTCAAATTTGGCAGCTACAAATAAATTAAAATATAATATTGATATTCGTAACTTAGCTAAAGCTATACATTCAGTTTATAAAATGAAACCTGTTACCTTTAAGTTTAAAGAACAGATAGATTCAAATATAATTATCCATAAATTTCTTCAGTAATATGAATAATATTAGTTATATTCAGAATTGTTACGGGTGTGGAGTCTGCGTTATAGCTTGTGTCAAAAAGATTATTGATTTGCGATTGAATAATGATGGCTTCTATGAGCCATACATTCAGGAAATAGACAAATGCACTAACTGTGGACAGTGTGTAGCTGTTTGCTCATATATCGATGATGAACCAGCAATTGAACCCCAAAAAGTTATATCTTATGCAACATGGAGTGAAAATCAGAGTGTTAGAAAAGAAAGTTCATCTGGAGGTTTAGGATATGAGATAGGTAGATTTCTGTTATCTAAAGGATATCAAGTTTGTGGTGTCAAATATAATACAAAATTAAACAGAGCAGAACACTTCATGACCACAGAATTAGAAGATTGGAAATGGAGTCAAGGATCTAAATATATAAAAAGTTATACACTAGAGGGATTTAAGTATATTACAAGGAAAGGTAAGTTTTTTGTTACGGGAACTCCTTGTCAAATTGATTCATTAAGGAGATACATAAAAAAAAACAAAATAGAAGATAATTTTATACTTCTTGATTTCTTCTGTCACGGTGTTCCATCTTTCCTTCTTTGGGATAAATATGTACAAGATAATAGAGAGAAAGTAGGAGCAATATCTCATGCTGGATGGAGAAACAAAAAAATTGGATGGCACAATTCATACATGATTTCGCTTATCGGAGATAAATCCACTCACGAATCTTTATTTACCAATGGAGATATTTTTTATCGTTTTTTTTTAGGGAATTACTGTTTAAATAAACCTTGTTATCAAAAGTGTAAGTTCAAGTATTTATCGTCATCGGCAGACCTTCGTATAGGAGATATGTGGGGAAAAAAATATGCGAATAACGACGATGGGGTAACTTCTCTTATCGCTTTCACAAATAAAGGATGCTCTATTCTAGAAGAAATTGATGGATGCCACTTACAAAAAGAATCAGTAAAAGATTCAACTGAAGGCCAATATAAGAAACCACTTAAAGAGCCATTTATTAGAAAAATGGTTATTAATGCACTCAAAGGAACAAAACCATTACAGCTTATTCACTCCTTTTACTGCAAGCCCTATATGTTACTTATGATTCCTAAAAGAGTATTAAAGAAAATCACAAAACGCTAAATACATGAAGATTCATACAATTACATCTCATGATGTATATAACTACGGGGCATCATTGCAGGCATATTCGCTAATGATCTATTTGCAAAATAATGGACACGAATGCCAAGTTATTGATTATAAACCAGAGTATGCAAGAGGCAGATATAATTTTTGGTATATTGATAGTAATAAAAAATATAGCAGTATTCTTAAACTATGGCCTATCCGTATTATCGTTTGTTCAATACTTGCTCCAATGCGTTTTAGGACAATAGCTCGAAAGAATCGATTTGATAGATTCACAAAAAACTACCTCAATTTAACTAAACGATATAGAACATTCGAAGATCTTCAACAAGAAAACTGGCATGCTGATGCATTTATTGTTGGAAGCGACCAAGTATGGAATACCGATCATTCAAACGGTCGGGATTTAGCCAATTATTTAGCTTTTGCACCAAAAAAGGCAAGAAAAATATCTTATGCTGCTAGTTTTGGGATGGACACTATTATTCCTATCTACCAGCCAATGGTTCGAGATAATTTGCAAACTTTTAATTTTATTTCAGTTCGAGAGAGTACTGGCGTTAATTTGTTAGCAAAAATGGGTCTCGAGTCGACACATGTTGTTGATCCCGTATTTTTAAATTCAGCTACTTTTTGGAGTCAATTGGCTGATAAAGCTTGTAAACAAACTAAAAAATATATTCTTGTCTATGATTTTGGGAACAGTCCATTCATAAGAAAGTTTGTAATTCATTTATCTCAATGTACTAAATTACCCATTTATTCATTAAATGATTTTGTGACTCATAGTTATGCAGATAAAAACATCAATGATGCTGGTCCATTAGAATTTCTTTCATTGATTAAAAATGCATCTTATTTTGTGTCTAATTCATTCCATGGAACAGCTTTCTCTATTATTTTTCATGTACCTTTTTTTGTATTTCTCCGTCGTTTTGGTAATGTAAATTCTAGAATGCAGGATTTACTCCAGTTACTCAATTTAGAAAACAGGATAATCGAAAATGAAAACCAATTCGATAAATGGAAATATAAAATTGATTTTGAGAATTCTGATATACAAATAGCTGAAAGAATTCGAATTTCTAAAAATGTTCTTTTAAAATGTCTAGAATAAACTATGAAACTTCTTCTCGTTAATACCTCGGCAAACAGTGGAAGCACTGGACGAATAGCTGAAGAAATTGGTCAGTCTGCGATGAATAATGGCTACGACTGCTATTTTGCATATGGTAGAATACATAGAGAATCGATGACAGAACTAATTAAAATTGGTAATGATTTTGATTTTAAGATACATGTTATCGAATCCCGGCTGTTAGATAATCATGGTTTTGCTTCTAAAAGTGCAACAAAAAAGTTGATTTCAAATATTAAACGTATAAATCCGGATATTATTAACCTTCATAATATTCATGGTTATTATCTAAATATTCAAATTCTTTTTGATTATCTTGAAAGGGCTAGGATTCCTGTTGTATGGACATTACATGATTGTTGGGCCTTTACGGGACATTGTTCATACTTTGATAGATATAGTTGCTTCAAATGGGAAACTGAGTGCAACAATTGTCCAAATAAGAAAGGTTATCCAACAAGCATATTATTAGACAGGTCAAAGACGAATTATTATAGAAAAAAAGATCTATTTAACAAACCAGAACGCATCACATTCATAACACCTTCATATTGGCTTGAAGGACATGTGAATAGATCGTTTTTAAATAAATATCCTGTAATCACCATCCATAATGGTGTAGACCTAGAAGTTTTTAAGCCTATTGGGAATTCAGAGATTAAGAAAAAGATTGGTATTTCAGAAAATAAAAAAATGATTCTCGGAGTTGCCAGTACTTGGGATAGGCGAAAGGGATTGGATGACTTTATTGAATTGAGCAAGAAGTTTGATGATAATTATCAGATAATATTGGTAGGACTCAATGATAAGCAAATTACAGCACTTCCAAAGAATATCATTGGTATAAAGCGAACAGAGAATATACAGCAATTAGCAGAATTATACTCTATAGCTGATGTTTTTGTAAATCCAACTTACGTTGATAATTTCCCAACAACCAATATTGAAGCTCTTGCGTGTGGTACTCCTGTTATAACTTATAAAACAGGTGGAAGTCCAGAAGCAATTGATGAAAAAACAGGAATGGTTGTTGAGCAAGGAGATATTCCGCAGCTTATTGAATCCATAAAAACGATTGCAAATAATAAAGAACAATATACTGAAGCCTGCCGAATACGTGCAATGAAGTACTTCAATAAGAATGAGCGATTCAACGATTATGTTGAATTATTCAACAGACTAACAAATAAATAAACAAATGTATACAGGCGGAATAAAATCGGCATTGAGAGTTAATGCAAGTAATATCCCGGGATGGCGAACAAGTCGTCGTATTGTTGTTATCGAAAGTGATGATTGGGGAAGCGTTCGGATGTCTTCAAAAGAAGCTTTTGAAAGTCTTAACAAAAGCGGAATCCCGGTCGGAAGTGACCATTACAATATTAATGATTCCTTGGAGAGTAATGACGACATGATAATGATGTTTGAAACATTATCAAAGTTTAAAGACGTAACTGGCCGTCATCCCGTAATAACGGGTGTTAATGTTGTTGCAAATCCGGATTTTGAGGCTATTAAAAAGAATGGATTTACTGAATATATCTATGAACCATATACGGTAACATGTAAGCGATATCCTAGCCATGACAAAGTTTATGAGCTGTGGAAAAAAGGAATTGCAGAACGTTTAATGGTTCCTATTTTCCACGGAAGAGAACATCTGAACGCTCAGTTTTGGATGCGAGCTCTGCAAAGTGGTCACAAATCCACTTTAGTAGCATTCAAACATGGCGTTACAGGTATACCCAGAAAGGGAATTGATGGAGAAGTAGTTCCGAATTATCAGGCAGCTTTTGAGATTGATTCAACGGCTGATCTTCCCTACCAAAAACAAGTTCTACAAACAGGACTTGATTTATTTGAGTCGTTATATGGATATCGCTCTAAATACTTTGTTCCAACTAATGGTCCTTTTAATAATACATTAGAGGAGGATCTTCACCTACTTGGTGTAAAATACATAAATACAGGAAAAAGACAACGAGAGCCTCTAGGTAATGGTCAATATAGAATAAATTCGCGCTATCTAGGAAATAAAAATCAATATGGACAGATATATCTAACCAGAAACTGTTTCTTTGAACCTGCTGCATCAGGGTTTGAATGTCCTAAAGATACCGATTGGATAAATAATTGTCTTAAAGAAATTGAAATTGCTTTTCGTTGGCATAAGCCTGCTACGATAAGTTCGCATCGCGTTAATTACATCGGCTTTTTACATCCGGAAAATCGTGAAAGGTCTTTAAACCAATTGTCAGAACTTTTATCAAAGATGCTAAAACGTTGGCCAGACATTGAATTTATGACCTCTGTTGAATTAGGAGACTTGATTGCATCAAAAGGAAAATGAAAAGAGTAGTTCTTGTAAACCAGAGTACTGGTTATTTGATGGTTGATATTGTGAATGCTTATGCTTCAAAATATGACGAAGTTGCTCTTATTGCTGGAAGCATTAAACTAAATGAGAGAAAACTTAATCAGGATGTAATAACTGACAAAATAGTAGCATACAATAGAACCTCAGGAATTAAACGTATATCGACATGGCTTTGGGGAACTTTCCAGATTTTCTTCAAACTTCTATTTAAATACAGAGGTTGGTATGTGGTTTATGTTACTAATCCGCCAATGAGCTATCTGCTTGCTTTATTGCTTAATAATAGGTTCTCTGTTATTGTATATGACATATACCCTGATGCTTTAGCAAACATTGGGATTAAACCAACTAACTTTTTTTTTCGTAAATGGGTTGATTGGAACAAGAAATTATTTGAAAAGGCAGAAAGTGTAGTCACACTTAGCGAGGGAATGAAAAAACAGCTGCATAATTACGGAAGAGAAGATAAGATTGTTGCTATATCCAACTGGCCCGCTTCTGGGAAGTTACAACCTGTAGATAAGTGCACAAATCCGTTTATAAAAGAGCATAATCTCTCCAATAAATTTATAGTGCTTTATTCCGGCAATATCGGTAAAACTCATAATGTGGAATACATCATTGAAACAGCAAAAGCTCTTCGTAATCATGAAGATATACATTTTATGATAATAGGTGAAGGTGGAAAAAAGAAAATCTTACAAGACAAGGTTTCTGAATATAATCTCAATAACTGTACATTTCTGACATGGCAGAATACTGATAAATTACCGTATTCTTTAGCTTCGGCAGACGTTGCTGTTATTACACTCAATGATGAAACCTCGTCTTTGAGTGTACCAAGTAAAACCTACAATTTATTTGCTG
This sequence comes from uncultured Paludibacter sp., assembly GCA_937927845.1. Lineage (GTDB taxonomy): Bacteria > Bacteroidota > Bacteroidia > Bacteroidales > Paludibacteraceae > Paludibacter. The sequence continues at coordinate 504 of CALFXE010000015.1, read as the reverse complement.
TTGGTGCTCCACTTTTATGTATCGCTTCTGAAAAAACGGAACTTTACCAATTAGTATCAAAATATAAAAATGGAAAATGTTTTGACAAAAATAACATTCAAGGTATGGTTGATTATATTATCGAATTACATAATAATACTGAACTCAAAACCGAGTTAAGTTACAATTCATTGAAGGCTTCTACACATTTTACATATAAGAACGCAGAAAAGTATGTATAAATCTTTCATTAAACGTATTCTTGATTTTTTAATATCATCACTAGCAATTATATCCATTAGTCCAATTTTACTAGTGGTTACGGTATGGTTGCATTATGCAAATAAAGGTGCTGGAGCTTTCTTCTTTCAGGAACGTCCGGGCAAGGATGGCAAAATATTTAAGGTGGTTAAATTCAAGACAATGTCGGATGAAAGGGATAAAGATGGGAAGTTGCTTCCTGATGCCCAACGTCTCACAAAGGTTGGCAAGTTCGTACGTTCAACATCAATTGATGAACTTCCG
>CALFXE010000014.1 GCA_937927845.1 uncultured Paludibacter sp. | reverse complement strand
ACTTAGTGGTAATACTGTTAGCATAACCTCTGCTCCGAGCACTCCAACTGGTGTTAATGTTGAATATCAGAGTTCAAATAATAGGAATTATTTAACGTGGAATAGTGTTTCCGGTGCAACAAGTTATAAGATTTACTGGAGTAATACGTCGGGTGTAAGCCAAACAAATACAAATACACCTGATGTTACTTATTCAACAGCTTACGGTCATAGTGGAGTAGTTCCGGGATATACTTATTATTATCGTGTTGCAGCGGTAAATTCCGCCGGTGAATCAGTATTATCCACAGAAGTAAGTGTTAGTTATATTTCTCCACCAACACAAAATTTTGGTAAACCTCTATCTGATTCAGGTTGGTATTTAAGTCAGGATTTTGGCAGTTGTAATAGCACTTGGAAAGGATATCACCTTGGTGAAGATTATGTCAGCTATAACCAAGTTGAGTTACCAGTTTATGCCATTTATGATGGCACAGTAAAACATGTTGCGAGTCACTCCGGATACGGTTACGTTGTAATCATTGAGCATACTTTAATCAATAACGATAAAGTTTGTTCCGTTTATGGGCATTTAAGACTAAACGATATTATCAGTAGTGGGGCAACTGTTAGCAAAGGGCAGTTGATAGGTTATTTATCCAATAAATCGACTGAAAATGGAGGATATAATTTTACTCATTTGCATTTTGGAATAAGGAAAGATGGATATTCTGAAGTATTGGACCCAGATGGGAAATGGAGATATAGGGGTTATGGACCTGATTATATCTGTAGTTTATGGTATGATGGAAGTGAATTTATTGCATCACAAAGTATATCAATACCAACCTTATCAACACCCTCTCAGAACGCTACACATATAAAGGGAAGTGATATTTTATTTTCATGGATAGCAGTACAAAATACCTCAAAATACGAAATATGGATTGATAACAGTGAAGCGTTTGGTAGTCCGGAGATCGGATTTAATAACGGAGTAAGTCCTAACTGGCTGAATGACGGCATTGTTAATTCTACAAATTTTACATTGACAACATCCATGCAGAATCAGCTACCCCAAAATGTTTATTATTGGAAAGTAAGAGCTTTAAATGCTTCCGAGAATCCGATTTCTGATTGGACTTCATATAGGAAACTTACACTATTGGATAGTAACTCTGAGCCTCCAAGCCCGTTAACCCCTATTAACACAACTTACATTAAAGGAGACGATTTGTTGTTCACTTGGTCAACAGTTCCGAATGCAATATTTTACGAGATATGGATAGATAATAATAGTGGATTTGGTAGTCCGGAAATAGGCTTTAACAACGAACAAAGTCCAGATTGGATAAATAATGGAATTGTTGAATCAAATAATTTCTTGTTAACAAGTAACATGCAGAATCAATTGCCTCAGAATGTTTACTTTTGGAAAATAAGAGCATTAGATATTAATTACAATCCACTTTCTGATTTCTCATCTGAATCACAATTTATACTATTTGATAATCAACCAGATCCTCCAATCCTTCTGAACCCTGATAACAATACTGAATTTACGAAAGGATTTGATATCTCATTTTCGTGGTCGACCGTTTCAAATGCTTCCTATTATGAAATTTGGATTGATAACAGCGAAGTATTTGACAGTCCGGAAATTGGATTTAATAATGGAGTAAGTCCTAATTGGTTAAACAATGGAATCGTGAGTACCAATAGTTTTATCTTTACAAACAACTGGCAGAATCATTTAGAACAAGACCTGTATTACTGGAAAGTGAGGGCATTGAATATAGATGAGCAACCCATAACCGATTGGTCTTCCGAGCTACGCAGTTTTATACTACACGACAATACTGTAGGTGTACAAGGTTTTTCAGATCATTCTGAATTTCAGATTTATCCCAATCCTGTTTCAGATAAGCTAACTCTTACAACAAACGGAGATCAATGTCACTATGAAATTCTAAATGTAACTGGACAAATAGTTAAAGTAGGACAAATAGTTGATAGAGAGACTATTTTCTTAGACAAGCTTGTTTCAGGAACTTATGTTATTAAGTTTAAGAAAGATAATGGATTTGAATACGTCAAAATCATTAAAGAATAGTAACGTGATTTATGTACATAAAATAACAACAATCTTTTAAAATTCAATCATTATGAAAACAAAAAAACAATTTTTTAACCTGCTTTTCATAGCGGGAACAATACTTTTTATCCTTATCGCTTGTGATGAATTAATTAACCCGAACTCAGATCAAAATCAAGATCAAAACCCAAACCCAGATTCTGATGTGAATTATCTTTATGGAGAAACTATAGAAGATGCTGATGGCAACAAATACAAAACCGTTAGAATAGGTAATCAAGTATGGATGGCTGAAAACTTGAAAACCACCAAGTACAATGACGGCACTGATATTCCTTTAGTGGAAGATCGATTTGAATGGATGGAATTAATTTACTATTATCGCCAAACCGGTGCTTACTGTAATCCAGGCGATGTCTATACTTATGGTAGACTCTATAATGGTTATGCAGTAAAAACTGGTCAACTTTGTCCTGAGGGTTGGCATGTGCCAACTGAAATTGAATGGAAAAGATTAGTCGATTATTTAGGAGGACCAGAAGCAGCAGCCGTAAAATTAAAAGAAACTGGCACTGAACATTGGAATCACCCTAATGTGGCAACTAATGAATATGGATTTACAGCTCTTCCAGGTGGTGAGCGTTTAGGAGGAGAATTCTATAAAAACGGATTTAACGGTTCTTGGTGGAGTAATACTTTGACAATATCTATTTATGGACTAGAAAGATGGCTTCGTTCTATAGGAGGAGAAAGAGTGTCGTATTACCACGAACAAGAGTCTTCTGGGCGCTCTATTCGATGCTTAAAGGATACAATTGTTATAGATAGCGTTGGTTCATCAACCATAACATATAATGGTTATAAATACAAAACAGTTTATTTTCTTGGTAAAGAGTGGTTTGCAGAAAATCTTCGAACTACAAAGTATAGCGATGGCACTGAGATTCCTTTGGTAACTAACCAAGATTATTGGACTAATCGTACAACTCATGCATATTGTTGGTATGAAAATGACCAATCTACCTATGGTAATATCTATGGTGCCTTGTATAATTGGTATGCAGTTGAAACGGACAAGCTTTGTCCTAAAGGTTGGCATGTATCTACTCATGTTGACTGGGATGATTTAACACATTATCTTGAAGATGGTTATCAAATAGCTGGTGGTATTTTAAAAGAAACTGGCACTGAGCATTGGAAAAGTCCTAATAAAGGAGCTACCAATGAATATGGATTTACAGCCTTTCCGGGTGGCTGCCGTAATCCCATCGATGGTACGTTCAACAACATTGGCTACGGCGGTTACTGGTGGAGTGCTACGGAGAGCACTGCAACGAGCGCATCGGGCAGTAACGTGTACTACGATAGCAGCAGTGTAAACAGAGGCGGCTACCATAAGGAGTATGGTTTTTCTGTTCGTTGCGTAAGGGATAATGTGCGCACTGATGATGATTAGGGACACAAAGGCGCATTGTGTCAACAAACCTAAACATCAAACTATATACAAGATGGTGGATTATGTTAAACTCATAAAAGTCGATAAGCAACGAGCTTTGCCTAAAACATATACTTGACCCACCGGCAGGGACTAACAGGAGTATTTATCAAACTATCCTGCGGTGCTTTTATCTAAGGATAGAGGTATTGAGCAGATAGGGAAAAGGGGGTCTGAAATGCCCTTACCTACTCTACGTGATTTATTTGGCTATTTGATTTATTTATTTCCCATATGTAGAGACGCCCAATTTGGACGTCTCTACGAATGTTTGCGTACATTTGCGGTTCTTCTCACAAAGTAGGTTTTTCTCCTGTTCTGTACATTACGCCTTTATCTATCACCGTAAGCCATTGAGAATTACGGTAATGTCTTTGCAGGGAATAAGAAATGCCGTTTTTGTTCAGCCATGAACCAAAATACAATGCTCCCGACGGAAGTTTTTGTAATAAAGAGTTTATTTTTGTCTGCCCTGCTGTATTCATGCTGCACATATACTAAAAAAAATAAACCGATCAGGATTTATTTTGATTTTTTATTTTTCTAACAAAATGGGGTTATTTGCAATCTTTTCCTCTGTCAATTTGGTACGGTCATAGATTTGATGCATTTATTAATACGCTCTTGCAAAAATCACTCTTTGTGTTGAAGGTGCGCCTGTTACCATACATTTACCGGGAGTTTTGTCTCCATCAAAAGGTATACATCTGATTGTTGCCTTAGTTTCTTCTTTAATCTTTTCTTCTGTCTCAGATGTGCCGTCCCAATGACATAAAAGAAATCCTCCTTTTTCAATCTCTTCTTTAAATTCATCATAAGAGTTGACTTCTCTTGTAACCGAAGTACGGAAATCTAAAGCTTTTTGGAAAATATTATGTTGAATATCATCCAATAAATCAGCAATATAATCTTCGATATTTTCTAATGAAACAGTTTCTTTGCTGAGTTTATCACGTCTCGCAACTTCTATAGTTCCATTTTCAAGGTCACGTGCTCCAATTGCAAGTCGCACCGGAACCCCTTTTAATTCATATTCGGCAAACTTCCAACCTGGTTTCTTTGTGTCGCTACTATCGTATTTTACACTTATTCCTTTTGATTTTAATTTTGCAATTATGTCATTGACTTTTTGAGTGATACTTGTCAGTTGCTCTTCGTTTTTGTAAATCGGAACTATAACAACTTGATATGGAGCTAATTTAGGAGGTAGTACCAAGCCATTATCATCAGAGTGTGTCATTATTAACGCACCCATTAATCTTGTTGAAACGCCCCATGAACTTGCCCATACATAATCAAGTTTGTTTGATTTATCCAAGAAAGTAACATCGAAAGCTTTTGCAAAATTCTGACCCAAGAAATGAGATGTGCCGGCTTGTAATGCTTTGCCATCTTGCATTAAAGCTTCTATACAGAATGTTTCTAAAGCACCTGCAAAACGTTCATTTGCTGTTTTTGTACCTTTTACCACAGGCACTCCCATAAAGTTCTCTGCAAAATCGGCATATACATTCATCATCTTTATGGATTCTTCTACTGCCTCTTCTTCTGTAGCATGTGCTGTATGTCCCTCTTGCCATAAGAATTCAGCGGTACGTAAAAATAAACGTGTGCGCATTTCCCAACGTACCACATTTGCCCATTGGTTGACTAATATAGGAAGATCACGATATGATTGTATCCAGTTTTTATATGTATTCCAAATGATAGTCTCTGATGTCGGGCGAACTATCAACTCTTCTTCGAGTTTAGCTTCAGGGTCAACAATCAACCCCCTGCCGTCTGAACTGTTTTTTAATCTGTAATGTGTAACTACTGCACATTCTTTGGCGAAACCTTCTACATGATCAGCTTCTTTGCTCAAAAATGATTTTGGTATGAAAAGAGGAAAATATGCATTTACATGTCCTGTTTCTTTAAACATTCTGTCTAATTCAGCCTGCATTTTTTCCCATATTGCGTAACCGTAAGGTTTGATAACCATACAGCCTCTTACTGCTGAGTTTTCAGCAAGGTCTGCCTTGATTACCAAATCATTATACCATTGTGAGTAATTCTCACTCCTTGAAGTAAGTTCTTTAAGTTCTTTTGCCATTTTATGCGTAAATCTAAAAATATTTTCAGTGAATCCTGTGCAGGATAGTGAGCTTTTCTAAAAGCGATGCAAAGATAAAAAAATTATATCAATCGTGATGTTCTAAACGTTCTTTTCCAAAACTTAATGGCAAAAGTTGCTTTGCATTTGATACATGATATATATGTTCCTTACCATACATGTATATGTCGATTTCATTTTCAAATCTTATCTCTGATTCAAGCAAGACTTGTCGACATGCACCACAAGGTGTTATAGGAGCTTCAACGAAATTAAGATCATAAAAGGCAGCTACAGCGATGGCTTTTACCGGCACGTTAGGATATTGCGCATTTGCATAAAATAAAGCTACCCTTTCAGCACATAATCCTGATGGAAATGCTGCGTTTTCTTGATTATTAGCTTCGAATAGAGCACCGTTCTGAAGTAATACCGCTGCTCCGACATAGAAATTAGAATATGGGGCGTAAGCATTATTAATTTGCTCTTTTGCCTTATTAATCAGCACTTGTATCTCCGGTTCTAACTCAATAAATTTATATACATGTACTTTTGTTTCAATAATTTGTTGATTCATAATCTCTAATTTTATTTTTTTATAGCAATCTAAAGAGTTTGTTATTTGTTGTTTAATGACATTAACCATCCTATTGTAATGGATGCGTGTATAAGATGGGAATTGTCGAAATAGTCTTTAATATTATTTGAGAAAATATTGTTTGCACTGATATTTCCTCTGCTCTCAAGTTGAAATACTTGTTTCTTTATTTTAAACATACAGCCAATGCCGGCAGCTAATCCATAATCAAATTTATTTTGAACATCCTGAATATGTTGTTCTTGAGTGGATGAAGGATTAGTATTTAATAAGGTCTTTTCTGATATCAAATAACTAAATTTAGGACCTAAATTAAAAAAGAAACGTACATTATTACCAAAATACAAATGGGTTAAAAATGGTACTTCAATATAATTCAATCTTTTATCAAACGAGTTATTTATCTCACTCCAACCTCTTTCCGAATAATTTATTTCAGCTTGAAGTCCTACGTTCTTTTCATTTATATATCTGAAAACCAAGCCTCCTTGTCGACCTACTAAATATCCTTGAGGCACATCAGGTTTAAAGTAAACCATTGATCCATTCATGCCTGCATTCACACCGATATAAACCTCATTCTTAAAGCCATTGTGTTGTGCCTGAACTAAGAATCCTAACAAAACAAAGCTCGATAGAATAACAAATCGTATTTTAGATTTTAAAAAAGGCATTATTCGTAATGGTTTAATGTGTTATTGATATATCCACCATCTATTGATATTTTCTCAAATTGAATATTTGACTGAATACCTTCAGAATATGGATATGTTGCTTGTGTCGAATTGTTATTTTGCAAAATATAGTTTATAAAGTAATTGATCAAATCATACCCTAACAAATCATAACGTGGCGATTCATTTGAAGAAATCCAATCAAAAATAGATGAAAAATTATTTGAGTAGTTTTCATACAAATCTTCCGGGTATTCTGACTTGAAAGTTGAAAGATAGAATGAACGAGGCTTTTCAGTCTTGATGGTTCTCCACGAATATGGCTCGTAAAATTTTAAATTTGTAGTGTATGACAAACGAGAAAACTCCCTTAAAAAGAGATTTACATAATTAATTCTTGATGTGTTGAAAAAAACGATATTCTCTTTTAAAGGGTTAAGCGATTGTCTGATTAAGTACAATGAATCTACATCTAAATTTAATGTCGTATAGTTCATCAGATTATCATCCATGAACTTCTTTAATGTCTGAGAGCGATAATATCCATCATCATAAGTGTTTAATTTATTAACATCAGCAAAAATGATATTACTGTCAACTCCTTCATTTAAAATGATAGATTGTAACTTCTGTATTTCTAAATCTTGTCCTGGATTAAACTGATATATATACTTATTAGTCTCAATATCAATAATTTTAGATGAAAATGGAATTAGAGTTTTAATTCTATTGATACGAGCAAAATCACATGCTAAAGAAATCTGATTAGAGTATGCCGGACCAATAATCAGATTCATGTTATAAAGATTGGTGTCTTGCAATACCTCCATCATTTTTACATCCGACTTTTCAACATCATAAGTGAAAATATCAAAATTATAACCTTTCTCTTTTAATTCATTAATTGCCACTAACGAACCGGCATAAAATTCAATAAACCTTTTATCAGTTGTTTCTGCCTTCTGGTCTAACATAAAAGGTAATAAAAATGCAATATTAAAATGCTTCTGCTCTTTTGTTTTATTGTTTAATATGCCATTGATATTGTTTTTCTGTAGATTATTATTTTTTTCTGTAAGGTTTTCTTTAATATCTTCACTTTTAATAATAGGTTCATTCGATTTGCTATCATCAATCTTCTTATTTACAGGTATTTTTAGGATTTCACCTGTTTGTAACGCTCTTTCCTTTAATGCAGGATTAGCTTCAATAAGCTCGGCTTCTGTGATATTATATTTCTTTCTTATGCTGAAAATTGTTTGTTTTTTCTCTACCTTATGCTCCATAAACCCATCTTTTGGCTGATTTTGATTCGAAATAGGAATATAAATTTCCATACCTGATTTTAACCCATTTTCAGCTACTGGATTGTATTCTTTGATTATTGCCTCAGTGGTATTGAAGTTTTTGCTTATTCTGTAAAAGCCTTCTCTTGGCTGCACGACATATACAATACATTCTACTCCATTAATTTTTTTTACAGGATATGATGGAGTTTGAGCCAATAAAGCACATGATTGTAAAATAAATACAGAGAGAATAGTTATAGAAACCTTTAAATTTATTGAAAGATTTATATGAAGTCTGATGAATTTAAGCATGTCAAATTGTTTCAAAGTGTTAAACTAATACAGTTTAGTATGCAAATGTACAAAAAATATGTCTCCTTAAAATATGACTTGTAATAAATAGCCCTTTTTTTTGTTATTTAATTGAAAAACGTACTTTTGTATCTCATATTATCAAAATTATATTTATAAAATTTATGCTTCATAAAGTAAATAGCATATTTGTGTTTTTAAAAGAACATCTGCTTTTGTTGTTTTGCGTACTTTCTTCGTCATTTATAATCAATGCTCAGCAAATTAGTGTTTCAGGTGAAAAGAAAATATATACTGATTTCGAAAACAGGATTGATTATTTAATATTAATGTATGATATCAACATCAATTCTGAAATTTCTATCATTACGTCCGACCCATCTTTGACTGTTAAATGGACAAGGTATCCTGATATGACTATGGTTAGTAATCAAAAGTCAATTATTCCTGATGATCATACCGGATATATAGCTGAAATTTCCGGTACAATTTCCGGTCAGCCTTACCATAAGGAATTAACTATATGGGTGATAGATTATAAATTATATCAGCCGACTTTAAATTCATTATCTGTGCCCGATCCCAATTCTACATTGTGCAATCAATTAACTCTGACCTTAAACGCAAATATTCCGGATATGTATTATAAAACTGTTGATGGGACTACGTATAATATCACAAGAAAGTTTAATCTGACATATAATTCTTTAGAATGGGATGATGAATGGAAAAATACTTCTATTTCAAAAGAAATATTAATAAATGGTGTTGATATTCAGATATATGATGCTCCTTTGCAAGATACATATTTCACTTTGTCCGGCGATGAGTTTTCTGTAGATTTTAATAAGGAGGTTTCTGTAACAAGCTCCTTATATCAAGCTATTCGGGTATCTGCTAAGATTAAAACCGAAGCTTCTGTCAGAGTTGAAAAAAACGAAGGTGACAGACCGGAAGATATTACAACTCTTACAGGTTCAGCACCTTTGGAGATAAATTTTACTGCTCAACCAAATGGTTCAGTCCCAAATTATTTCCGATGGGAGATTTCAAAGGGTGCTGAATCACCTTTTATTGTACGAACAGGAGAGAATTATCGATATTCCTTTACTGAAGCCGGTACTTTCAACGTGAAACTTATTGCAGAAAACTCCTATTGCTCGCATGTTGATTCCGTTACGATTAAAGTTTCTGAGTCGGCAATTTATGCACCTAACGTATTTACTCCTAATGGCGATGGCTTTAATGATGAATTTCGTGTGGCTTATAAATCCATAATTGAATTTGATTGTTGGATTTTCAATAGATGGGGTAATATGGTTTATCATTGGACTGACCCTCAGAAGGGTTGGGATGGAAAATTTAAAGGTAAACCGGTTAACGAAGGTGCGTATTTTTATGTGATAAAAGCTAAAGGATCGGATGGAATTATTTATAATCTGAAAGGTGATATAAATTTATTAAGAGGAAAAAAGCAATAGTGGTATCTATATAAAAAAAGGTAAGGATGTAAAATTACATCCTCACCCACTTCACACATTAGAAAATGAACCGATATCACATCGGGCTTACCTTAATTTCTTAAAATTTTACATCGTAACTTGGTTCCTGTACTATTTCAGGAACTAATTCTGTGTATACAACTTTTCCTGTTTCGTCAATTGCTACTACTGAACGCGCCATTAAGCCTTGTAGCGGACCATCTGTCATTAACACCCCATAATCAGTTGCAAATGAATGATACCTGAAATCGGATGCGGTAATTACATTGTTAAGTCCTTCTGCTCCACAAAAACGACCTTGCGCAAATGGTAAATCTTTTGAAACACATAGTACTACAGTGTTTTCTTTGTCAGATGCCCATTTGTTAAACTGACGAACCGAAGTTGCACAAACACCAGTATCAAGACTTGGAAAAATGTTAAGAACAACACGTTTTCCTTTATAGTCAGCAAGCGATATCTCATTCAAACTTGCACCCACGAGTTTAAAATCTGGTGCATTTGTGCCTACTGCGGGTAATTGTCCATTGGTGTTTACTTCGTTACCTTTAAATGTTACTTTTGCCATAAATTTATATTATTATTTTTTTCGTCCTGCTAAGATAACGAATTAAAGGCGATTTTGTTTACTTTTGTGCGTAATTTTTTAAATTGAATCATAAATAAATTGACAATTGACAATTAACAGTTGACAGTTTGCGGTTTGAAATCGAGATTGAAAATGACAAAGTTTATTATATATCAGGTACTGCCAAGATTGTTTGGTAATTATTTTACTGTTAATAAAAAGAACGGCAGTATATATGAAAATGGATGTGGAAAGTTTAATGCTTTCACTACTAAGGCTTTAAAAGAAATTAAATCACTTGGTATTACTCATGTTTGGTATACCGGAGTAATTGAACATGCTACTCAGACAGATTATTCTCAATTTGGAATTAAGAAAGATCATGCTGCTATCGTAAAGGGAATTGCCGGATCGCCCTATGCTATCAAGGATTATTACGATGTAGATCCTGATTTGGCAGTAGATGTGAATAATAGGATGCTGGAGTTTGAAAGTTTGGTCAACCGCACTCATAAAGCAGGTTTAAAAGTTATAATCGATTTTATACCAAACCATGTTGCAAGAGAATATTATTCAGATGTTAAGCCAAAAGGTATAGATGATTTGGGTGAAAAAGATAAAACAGACTGTGTATTTCGTAAAAACAACAATTTTTACTATTTACCCGATAGAAAATTTCAACCGACTTTTGACATAGGCGATTATTTTGAATATCCTGCAAAAGTTACCGGTAACGACCAATTTACAGATACTCCGGGTATTAATGATTGGTACGAAACAGTCAAATTAAATTATGGAGTTGATTATCTTGATAATCATAATAAACATTTTGATGAAACGCCGGACACTTGGAACAAAATGCTTGATATATTATTGTTTTGGTCGAAAAAAGGAATTGATGGTTTTAGATGTGATATGGCTGAAATGGTACCGGTTGAGTTTTGGCATTGGGCTATAAAAAAGGTGAAGAATGCTTATCCTGATGTGATTTTTATTGCCGAAGTTTATAATCCTGACCAATATCGTAATTATATTTTTACAGGAGGTTTTGATTATCTGTATGATAAAGTCGGGATGTACGATTTACTAAAAAATATCACATGCAATAATTATTCTTGTTCCTTGATTACACAAGCTTGGCAATCATTGTCGGGTATACAGGAAAATATGTTGCATTTTTTAGAAAACCATGATGAACAGAGAATTGCCTCAGATTTTTTTGCAAAAGATGCATGGATAATAATACCTGCCTTGATTGTGTCGGCAACACTAACTAATGCACCATTTATGATTTACGCAGGACAGGAATTGGGCGAGCAAGGCATGGATGAAGAGGGTTTCAGTGGGTTAGATGGACGAACGACCATATTTGATTATTGGGGAGTGAAATCAATACAAAGCTGGACTAACAAAGGAAAATTTGATGGTAAGAATCTAACTGCCGAACAAAAAGCATTAAGAGTCTTCTATCAAAAGCTACTTAATATATGTTTGGAGCAAAAAGCTATATCAAGAGGTGTTATGTACGATTTACAATACGCAAACTATCAAAATTTATCTTTTAACCCTAATAAACAATATTCTTTTATTAGAAAATTTGAAAATGAAACTTTGTTGGTGATAGTTAATTTTGATGATATAACTGCTGATATTGAAGTTAGAATACCATTAGAAGCATTTGAATACCTTGAACTAAAGGAGGATTTCAATTATGAGTTGAGCGATTTATTGGATGAAAATTATTCAGATAAGCAGATTATTAACTCGCATGAACCGGTAAAAATATCACTCAATAGAAATGGTGGAAGAATATTGGCTTTACGACCTATTTAATCTTATAATCGCATTGAACTTTACCTTTTGCTATATTGTTGAGCTTGGTTTTTATCATTTGCCTACGTAGCGGATTCACATGATCGGTAAACAAACTGCCTTCAAGATGATCGTATTCATGTTGAATAACACGTGCAATAAAATCTTCAAACTCTTCAATATGCTCATTAAAGTCAGCATCGTAATATTTAATTTTTATCCATTCGGCACGGTATACTTTCTCGCTGATTCCGGGAATACTCAAACATCCTTCATTTCCTTCGACTTCTTCCTCGCTCATTTCAAGCATTACCGGATTAATCATCACCGTCTTAAATTTTGCCAATTCAGGATTATCTTCTGCCAAAGCATCTAAACCTATCACAAGCATACGAATAGGTAAGCCTACTTGAGGTGCCGCTAATCCAACACCATCAGCATGATACATAGTTTCATACATATCATCGATAAGCTTCTTCAAATCAGGATAATCCGATGATATTTCTTCAGCATGTTTTCTTAAAACTGCATTTCCGTATGTATAAATTGGTAAAATCATCTGTTTGACTCTAAATAAGTTTGTAAAATAATTAATGCTGCAACTTTGTCGACTAAAGCCTTGTTTTGCCGCTCTTTACGTTTAATCCCGGCTTCGATAATTACTTTTTGAGCCATAGTTGACGTAAAACGTTCATCAGCATATTCGATTTCTATATCAGGGAAGTTTCGTTTCAGACCTTTAACAAAGGGTTCGATATATTGCATTGACGAAGACAGCTCTCCGCTCATCTGTTTAGGCAAACCAACCACAATCTTTTCGATATCTTCTTTAGATGTGTATCGTTTTAAATAATCAAAAATCTCATGTGATGGCACTGTATCTAAAGCATTAGCAGTAATTTTAAGTAGGTCTGTAACAGCTAATCCAACTCTTTTCTGACCGTAATCTATTGCTAATATTCTTCCCATAAATAAAAAACTTGTGCAAAGATAATATTTTTTCTTAACTTTGCCGCCGAATTTGGTATTGGCATGATATCTTCAAGCCAATAAAAGGGAATACGGTGAAATTCCGTAACAGTACCCGCTGCTGTAAGCTCACTTTCTGTTTATAACAGAGATAATGTTTGAACAATACTTTGCCACTGGGAAACCGGGAAGGCAGTTCAAAACAGAGTAAGTCAGAAGACCTGCCAAATAATATCAACTTATCATGCTTTCGGGAGATATAGCAAAGGAGTTCTATCATAAAACCTCTGTATCCGGAAATTGTATTGTTGATAAAGTAGTATAGTTAATATGCTGAGAGTTAATTATGTTTTAAAATTTCAATATAACAATTTAAAATTAAATGTAAAATGAGAAAAATTGGATTTATTCTATTGAGTGCTCTGTTAGTATTTGCTTCGTGTGAAGAAGAACAAAAACAGCTTATTAGTGTTGGTTTTGATGATATTGACTTAGGCGAGTCAGGATACTGGATTGGGAGTGATAAGAAAGGTGAATTAATTGATGGAGTGTATCATAATTCGCTGAAATCAGGTGTGTTGACCTTTTCAAATAAATATGAAGAGGCAGAATGGGGTTCAACTTGGAGTGGGTTTGCTGTATCTTCACATACAGATACTGTTACTTCAGGATGGTTAAATCAATATAGCACAATTGCAGGAACAGGATTTAGCGAATCAAAACAGTTTGCTTTGGTATATGACACTGCAACAATCACTCTGTCTAACTTGAATGGTGATGTCGAGCCAGTCAGTATGATGTTGACTAATTCAACTTATACATATAAAGATATTAAAGATGGTGGTGATTTTACTGATAAATTTGAAGATGGAGATTGGTTTAAAGTTATCATACAAGGTTATAACAATTCAGTTTTGACAGGATCTATTGATTTTTATTTAGCTGATTTCCGTAATGGCAAAACAGAATTAGTACGTGAATGGACAAGAGTTGATTTGTCGAAATTAGGAAAACCCACACAAATAACATTTGGTTTTGCTTCGAGTGATGTAGGAGAGTGGGGAATGAATACTCCGGCTTATGTGTGTGTCGACCATATTGTGTTAGCAACACTACCTTCTGGCAAATAAAAATGATTATAAACAATCTGTTCGAATTTGATGTTTATAAACTTTTTTGCATCTATAACTTTGAGAATTAAATATATATGCAAATAGCTACAAATTCGATGAAGATTTTGTTTGCAGATTAGTAAAAAAGCAGTACTTTTGCGCCGGGTAAGTCTTGTACGACCAGCTCCCTTTGAACTCCCCCAGGGCTTGACCGCAGCAAGGGTATTAGGTTGTAGCGGTGCGATACAGGGTGCTTACCCACCTGCCTCTTTAGCTCAGTTGGCCAGAGCACGTGATTTGTAATCTCGGGGTCGTTGGTTCGAATCCGACAAGAGGCTCAAGTTTTTTGATACTTACACTTGATATATTATTTTATCTTATCAGGTCTTCACTCGCTACGATAATCTGTACTTAATTAAACTAACTAAAAGTTTAAAAATACTTTTAATATATCCACCTTTAAAAAATGTCTATGATAAAGTGTTGGTAAAAACCTCTCCACCTCTTAAAGTATTATTGTATCTTTGTGCGCAACACATTGTTTTATTATGCTATCTAATCATTTGGTAAAACAAATATGAAATGAAAAATACTTATAATAAAGAAATTGAAGAACACCTCCTCATTGAATTGAACAAAGGAAATGAAAAAGCCTTTGCAAAGATATTTAATCGTTATTATAAAGACATGGTTTTGTTCGGAGGGAACATCATTTTTGATCGAAACGTAGTTGAGGATGTTGTTCAATCCGTTTTTCTCAATGTTTGGATGAAACGCTTTGAATTACGTATAGATACTTCCCTTAAATCTTATCTACTAAAATCTGTTTACAATGGATGTCTGCTCGCTATAAAAAACTCTAAAGTAACCCAAAGATATCAAAGTGAGAATTCGGATTATTCCAATCTTATGCTTGATTATGATACAGAGAACTATATTTTATACTCAGAATTAGAGGAACATATTGATTCAGCACTAAAAAAACTTCCGGAGAATTACCGTACGGTGTTTTCTTTGGGTAAAATAAAGGGATTGAAATACAGTGAAATAAGTGAGCAATTATTAATTTCTGAACGCACAGTTGAGTTGTGGATGTCAAAAGCATTAGGGTTGATGAGAATATATTTAAAAGAATTCTTGACCATACTACTCTTCTTTTTTGTTAATAAACATTAAATTAAGTGGGATAAATCCTTTTTCAATAATCATTATATCAGACAGAGTAAAAATGAAGAAAAAAGAAAACATAGAGCTACTTTTTATTAAATTGTTTTCGGATACTGCATCCGAAGAGGAAATAAATACGGTTCATTCTTATGTTGAATCATCTCCTAAAAATAGGATTTATTTTCAGGAAATGAAAAATATATGGGAAGCTTCCCATCCTGCATTCGATTCGGAGGATATAAATACCGTAAAAGCGTATAATAAAATAACGGAAGAAATACAAAAGAAAAAAATAATTACTAAAATCAATAGCAGAAAGATGTTGGAAAGGTGGCGATATGTGGCTGCAGCGGTACTCATTCCGTTGATTGCTTTATCGATTTTCTTATATCAACATTCGCAAAATAAAGAGTCTAATGCGGAAGTGGCTTATCAAAAAGTGTTTTCTCCGAATGGAACGACCTCTGAAATAATATTACCTGATGGTTCTATTGTCTATCTTAATGCCGGAAGTTCGTTACAGTATCCTGCGGAATTCAGTGGAAATCAAAGAAATGTAGTATTAACAGGGGAAGCTTACTTTCAAATAGAGAAGGATACACAAAAGCCATTTATTGTGCATACTCCAAAAATGAATATAGAGGTGCTTGGAACGAAATTTAATGTGAATGCTTATTCTGATTTATCAGAAGTAAAAACTACTTTGGAGGAAGGAAAAGTAAAAGTTTCAATTCCTAATGTAGGAAAAGAAGACAGTTACTATTACTTGAATCCGAAAGAAGAATTGTCACTGAATGTGGAAACTGGCGGTATAACTAAACAAAACACTAACGCATCCGATATTAAGGAATGGTTTCAAGGAAGTTTAGTTTTCAATTCTACTTTATTACCGGACGTGTTTAAACAGATTGCGCGTAAATATAATGTACAAATAGACTACCATCAGTCTGCTGAAATTGCTCATAAGCGGTTAACTGTACGCTTTTCTAAAAGTGAAAATTTAGATGATTTATTTTTCGCTCTTCAAAGTATGGTTCCTGATTTGGCTATAACCAAACAAGAAAATAAATACCATGCAATTATTCGTGAACGTTAATTAGAAAGTAATAATAAAAAAAACAATAAATCTTGTAGTCATGAAAAAAAACATACACATCCCTCCATCTTAAAAAACTATTATTTAAATAGATGACCGGCTTATCCAGTTATTAGTAAACTGTTGTAGCCTAATTATTTACATTGCCATTGTTTGTAAGTATAGGGATTGTTATGCCGGCAATTATAGTGAATTATAATATAATAAAATAGTACAAATTTAATATTATGCAAAACTTAAGTAAATTTATTGTAATGCAACTTGTGCTTTTCACGTTGATCTTCCCTGCTGTATATTCTCAAAATCAACATGTCAAGATTCAGGGAAGCGATATTACTCTTAAATCAGCTTTTTCGCAAATAGAAAAGCAGACAGGCCTGATTATAGGTTACGAAGAAACTGCGTTTAATACGAACGCCAAAATAAAAGGAGAAGTAAAAAACACTGTGTTGAAAGATGTGTTAACAGAGATTCTTAAAGGAACGAGTTGTTCTTTCAAATTTCAAAATACTCATATTTTCATATATCCCCAAGAAAATAACAACTTAAAAAGTCCTCCATCAAAAAAAAATATTACAGGAACAGTAGTCGATGATAAAGGAGAAACCATAATAGGTGCAAGTGTACTTATAAAAGGTACGACTTTGGGAATAACTACCGATATAAATGGGAATTTTTCAATACAAGCTAACCCTAATGATGTCATAGTCGTATCTTATATAGGCTATAATACTAAGGAGTATGCCGCATCATTATTAGGAGAAGGGTCTCAAATAGTTTTAGATGAGACTGCACAACGAATAAAAGAAGTTACTATTGTTGGATATGGTGTTCAGAAAAGAGCTTCTGTAGTTGGAGCTATAACTTCAATAGAGCCAACCAAACTCAATGTATCCACATCACGTTCGTTGAGTAACGATTTGGCAGGAAATATTGCCGGTATTATTGGTGTACAACGTTCGGGTGAACCGGGTTATGATAATTCAGAGTTTTGGATACGAGGAATCAGCACTTTTCAAGGTGCAGGGATGACACCGTTGGTGCTTATTGATGGTATAGAACGCTCGTTAAATGATATCGATATTGCAGAAATAGAGTCATTTTCAGTACTTAAAGATGCTTCCGCAAGTGCAGTTTACGGTGTACGAGGAGCTAACGGAGTTATCCTTATCACTACCAAAAGAGGTTATGCGGGCAAGACGAACATCAATGTAACAGTAGAACATTCCATTACTCGTCCGGAGCAACTTCCGCATTTTTTGGACGCTCCCAATTATGTTACACTATTGAATAATATAAACATTCAAGATAATGGAAATCTGCTTTTTGAACAGAATATCGTAGATATGTATCGTAATGGATACGATAGAGAGTTATATCCTAATGTAAATTGGATAGATGCCATTACCAATAATACAGCTAACAATACGCGTGCTTCTTTCGACTTGAGCGGAGGCTCGGAGAAACTTCGTTATTCCTTTGTAGGCGCCTATTATAATGAAACGGGGATTACAACAAGCGATCCGTCTCACGATTGGAGCTCTTCAATTAAGGTTAACCGTTTTAACTTGCGTACTAATGTGGATATGAATATTACAGAAACAACATTACTTACATTTAATATAGGTGGTTATTTACAACGTAGAAATGCTCCTATGGCAAGCATAGATGAAGTTTTTAGTAGGGCTTTTACAACTCCCCCTCATCTTATTCCTATTACATACGATGACGGACGTATCCCTGTACCTTTAGAAGGAAGAAATCCTTGGGCATCACTAACGCAGACCGGTTTTCAGCGCGAAGCAAAAAGTAAACTTGAATCACTCTTTGCTGTTGAACAAGATTTGAAATTTATATTGCAGGGATTAAAAATAAAAGGTCTTTTTTCATTCGATTATTATTCTTTGAATAAAGTGCAAAGACAAGGAACACCTTTTTATTACACGGCAGCTAACGGACGTGATCCCGTAACGGGAGAGCTGAAATTTTCTGAGGCTCCTTCCGAAGGAAAGGAATTTTTAGATTATGGGACTGCCTCAGAATATGGAAGCAATAGTACCTATCTGGAAGCTAATCTATCTTATGACAGAACTATAGATGACCATTATATCAATGCCTTATTCTTATACAATCAACGTGATTATGACGATGGTGATCAAGTTCCATATCGTAATCAAGGTTTTGCAGGTAGAGCTTCATATACTTATCAAGGTAAATATATTGCAGAATTTAATTTTGGTTATAATGGCTCGGAAAACTTTGCAAGAGGAAAACGACTTGGTTTTTTTCCATCGGTAGCAGCAGGATGGATTGTTTCCGAAGAACCATTTATGGTGAATGTTCGTAATATCTTTGATAAAATAAAAATTCGTGCTTCCTACGGTTTGGTGGGGAATGATAAATTCGAAGGAAGACGTTTTGCTTATATTACAACTATTAGTTCTACTGATGGATATCAATTTGGGAGCAATTCGATGGGTTTCAAGAATTACAGCGGATGGCGTGAGGGCGACGTTGGTGTGTATGATTTAACTTGGGAAACAGTTAAAAAGGCGAATCTGGGAGTCGAATTAGGTTTGTTGAGTATGATGGAACTGCAAGTTGATTTTTTTCATGATAGAAGAGAAAATATTTTTATTCAGCGTAATAATTATCCTAACTCAGCAGGCTTTTCTAAGCTCCCTTGGGCAAATTATGGAGTGGTGGTGAACAAAGGTTTGGATGTACAGTTTAATGTCAATAAACAAATAACACGTGATTGGTTTCTTTCCTTACGTGCAAGTGGAACGTTTGCGAGAAATAAGATTATAGAACAAGATGAAGACATTCTAAGAGTTGGTACTTATCGTTCGGGAACAGGAAAACCTGTAGGACAGATTTTTGGATTGATCGCCGAAGGTGTTTTTACTGAGGATGATTTTGAAGATTTAGGTACCGGAGAATTAAAAGCTGATATTCCGAAACCATCATTTACCGAAAGAGTTTATCCAGGTGACATCAAGTATAAAAATATGAACGATGACAATGTGATAGACTCCAAGGATGAAACCGCTATAGGTGGAACGGTTAATCCGGAATTAGTTTATGGTTTTGGTTTGAATACATCTTACAAGAATTTTGATTTCGGATTTTTCTTTCAAGGGAATGGACGTACTTACCGTATGATTGGACGAGGTAACAGCTTCCTACCTGGTGCTCAACGTGGCAGAGATGGAAATATTTATGCAAATGCTGCTACCGATGCTTGGACAGTGGATAATCCACGTAGTGATACATTTTATCCTCGTTTACATATAGGATACAATGCTAATAACGCACAACCTTCGACATGGTGGCTAAAAGATATGGGCTTGCTACGTTTGAAGAACGTTGAATTCGGATATTCACTTCCTAAAAATTATGTTGAAAAACTACCTGTTACGTACGGACGAATATTTGCACGGGGAACTAATCTATTCCATTTATCTAAATTTAAACTTTGGGATTCCGAATTGGATACGGACAATGGTTTAAAATATCCTATTATGAGTACATATTCTATAGGACTACAGCTGAAATTCTAATCTTTAAAATTGCAAACAGATGAAAACTAAATTATTAAAGTATATATTTTTATTTACGTTTAGTGTTGTACTTTTTTCTTGCGAGTTTTTGGATAACGCGCCTGATGGACAAGTCACGCTGGAAATGATTTTCAACGACAAAGCACGTACTGAGGAATGGCTTGCAGCTGTGTATAACACAATTCCTGATCCATATACACCTATGATGATGAATTATGACGCTTATGCAGACGATTATTCTCCTTCAGAAGGATGGGAAGCTTTTGGGTGGGATTGCATCAGTAAAATAAAAGGAAACTGGAACTCTGAAAGTCCTTGGAGTGGAGGATTTTGGGGTAATCTACCGGCTCGAATTCGTCAAGCCTATATTTTTATTGAAAATGTAAAGGCTTTGCCTGTTCAAGGATTGGATGTGGCTACGGTGGAAAATATGAAAGCTGAAGCACGTTTTCTGATTGCGTATTATTACTATTTGATGGTAAACAGTTATGGTGCTATTCCTTTGCAAACTCGACTTTCTGACTTTGATGAGTCTTTTGATGAACTGATGATTGGGCAAATGCCTTACGATGACGTAATTAATTGGATTGATGATGAATTACAGGCTGTTGCTAAAATTCTGCCTCCTAATTACGATTCGGAGACACAAAAATATGGAAGAGCCACGTCAATAATGGCTTTAGCTGTTCGTGCGCGGATGCTTATTTTTGCCGCAAGTGATTTGGTTAATGGAAATACGGATCCGGAATATTTGAGATTAGAGAATAATAAAGGACAAAAAATATTCAATTCGCAATATGAGCCGAAAAAATGGGAAAGGGCTGCAATAGCCTGCGAAGAACTGATAACGGCAGCACATACGGCAGGTCATCAGCTTTACACTGAATATAATAGCGATGGAACGATAGATCCGTTTATGTCATACAGTAATATGAATTTTGTAGAATATCATCAAGGGAATAAAGAGATTCTTTTTTCTCGCTCTAATTGCGACTATGGCTGGATGGAAGGTCATTCAGCACCAAGAGGTTGGGGTGGTCAAGGAGGATTGGGAGTGACACAAACTCTCGTTGATGCTTTCTTTATGGATAATGGGTTACCTCCTGTTTTAGGTTACGATGCGAATCGAAATCCTATTTTCAATCCGGTCGTTTCGGGTTATTATTCAGAGAAAGGTTTTTCGGTAGTGCCCGATCGCCGTAAAACAAAATGGATATACGGGTCTCCCGATGCAAATATCAATCAGGAAATAAATACTGTTGTTCCAGCCGGAATTTTTAATATGTATGTCCATCGTGAGCCTCGTTTCTATGTGTCGGTTTACTTCAATGGAGCATATTATCGGGCTGCCGGAAGAAATATGGATTTTTACAAGAATGGTTTGGATGGTATTCCGGATACCAGTCCTTGGGATGCGCCTCAAAATGGTTATTTGTTGCGTAAACGTATTCATCCAAATACGAATATTGGAAATAATAATAATATTCGTCCATATCGTCCTGGAATACTTTTCCGTTTGGCAGAGGCTTATTTGAATTATGCAGAGGCATTGAACGAATGGAACCCTTCTCAGACAAATGATATTTTACATTATGTGAATTTAGTCAGAGAGCGTGCGGGTATTCCCCTATATGGTTCAGGAGCAGGACAAATTGCTGTACCAACAGATCAGGACGGCATGAGGGATGTTATTCGTCGTGAACGTCGTGTGGAATTTAACTGTGAATATGCCATACGTTATGATGATGTACGCCGTTGGAAGCAGATGGATTTACTTAAAGGTAAATTCGATGGTATGAATGCAAAAGGCACAAGAAAGAGTTCGGATGAAAATGATTCGGAAGCTTATTTTGTCCGTAAGGATTATATTACACGTGCCTTTAGTGATAAAAACTATTGGATTCCCATTCATCAAAATCAATTGGATAAGAACCCAAATCTAAGGCAATTGCCTTATTGGTAATTAATTCAACACTTACTTTTCTACTCTACAGGTTAATATTGATGACAGTAAGAACAATATAAGAGCGAAAATAAGGTGAAATTGAAGAAATACAAATAAAGATAGTTATAAAATTAAACAAAGGTCTCAATTAACCAATAAGTTATCATTGAGTGATTGAGACATAACATTTAAGAACATGAAAACGAAATATAGCTTATTACTTCTGCTTGTAGCAAGTCTTTTTGTAGCTTGTAAACCGGACAATGAAATTATTCCTGAACGGAGTAATTTGAAATTGAAAATTTCTACAGATGAAGTACTTATATTGAACGAGGAACAGCAAAATGATACAGTGCTGACTTTTGAATGGAACGAAGCAACAGAAATAGGTAAGGAATTTTCCTTTACTTATTTATTCCAAATAGATATTGCCGATAATGACTTTAAAACTGCAATCAACCCTATCACAATAGAAAATGGTGAGAATAAGATTGGCTTTACTGCAGGAGAATTATATGATTACATTGTGGAGAAATGGAATAAATCAGCAGGTGAAATAATCCGTATTGAAGCGCGGGTTGCTGCTAAAGTGAACGGTCCGAAATTTATGTATCCGGAAGTTGCTACAGCAATGGCTACTATTCAAACCTATGTACCGGAGTCGCAATCGCTATATATTCTTGGAACAGCCACCCCTGTAGGTATGGATGCGTCTAATGCTTTAAAAATGAATGAAATTTCAAACGGACGTATTTATTCATGGTCTGGCGAATTGCAACAAGGTAGCTTTAAATTTATAACTCAACCGGGTTCCATGCTTCCCTCATTAAACAAAGGGGTAGAGGATACAATATTAGTTGTACGCAATACAGAAGAAGAACCTGATGATTATTTTATCATTAACCAACCAGGATTGTACTATATCTATCTCTCTAAAAAGGAGATGACGATAAAAACAAGTATGCTGAAATATCAAAATGTATATTTGATAGGAAATGCAACAAGTGCCGAATGGGAAATCGATAAGGCAATTGAAATGACCTCAGAGCCTACAAATCCATCAACATTTACCGTACAAACCACGCTAAAAGCCGGAGAGTTAAAAATGCCGACAGCCAAGAGTTGGAGTGCGCCTGCTTTCCGTCCTATGGTAGCCGATGGTTCTATTACAGATACAAATACTCAAGTCATTTCAGCAGGTGATGGTCCAAATGATATTAAGTGGAAAATAACGGCAGAGCAGGCTGGGACGTACAAGATAACCCTTGACACTGAACACAATAAAATCTACTTCGTGAAGATTTAATCTTTATTTGGTAATAAAGCCTTCCTTATGTTTAGTAAGGAAGGTTGTTTAGATAATTTCATGATGAAAAAGAAATATATATACATACTGTTTTTCGTGCTTTCATTTTATAGCTGTCAAGACAATAACGGACAACCTGATATTATTCCAATTCAACCTCCCAATAAAGAACCTATCGATACGGTATTTATAAAAAGGGCGGAAACTACATTTGAAAACGTGTTTAATTTATATTGGGATAATAAGGTGAATAAAATGTATAGTAGCTATCCTATCAACGAATCACCGCATTATTATGAAAAATATGCTTCGGCTTGGGGATATGGAGCAATATTGTCTGCTTATAATGCTGTTTTTCAACATACGGCATCACCCGGTGCTTTTGAACGTGAATATAAAAACAAGATTATAGACGGGCTTGAAAAATACTGGACAAAGAAATATCCGGGTGCTTATGCAGCATATGATAACGATTGGGACGATAGGTTCTATGATGATAATGTTTGGTTTGGAATTGACCTGATAGAACTGTATGAACGAACAAAGGACACTTGGTTTTTGGATAAAGCAAAAGCTGTATGGACTTTCATTATGTCTGGAAAGGATGACGTATTAGGTGGTGGAGTGTATTGGAAAGAAGGTGAGAAAAATAGTAAAAATACCTGTTCTAATGCACCTGCGGTAGTGCTTGGAGTGAAAATGTATCAATCTACCAGAGATATGGGATATCTTAATACAGCGAAAGAAATTTATCGATGGACAAAGAGCAATCTTCGCGATCCTATGGATAATTTGTATTGGGATAATATGAAAACAAACGGTACGGTAGAAAAGACTAAATTTTCGTACAATTCGGGACAGATGATTCAGGCAGCCACTCTTCTCTATAATGAGACAAAAGAAACTACTTACCTTAATGATGCAAAAGCAGTTGCAGAAGCTTCATACAACTATTTTTTCGAAGATTACGCATCATCGGGTGGAGATACAACGCTAAAAGTATTGAAAAAAGGTAGTGTTTGGTTTAATACAATCATGCTTCGCGGTTTCGTTGAGTTGAATAAGATTGAACCTAATAATAAATATTCTGCAGCTTTCAGACAGTCATTGGAAAATGCATGGAAATATGCTCGTGAGACGGATATAGGTCTATTCAATTCTGATTTTAACGGAGGATCAATCGATAAGAGTAAAGATATTCTATATCAGGGTGCTATAGTGGAGATGTACGTACTGACGGCCATTCTGCAATAGATTATTCCAAAATCTAAACAAAATAAAATAGAATAGAAAAAGAGAAAAATATTAATATATAAAAATGATTAACATAAATATGAACTTACATTCTACTTTCATAAAAAATAAAAGCAAAAGACATTTAATCGTACTTATTTCAGTCTTTCTGTTCATAACAAGTAATTATGCGCAAAATGTAGCTATACAAAGCTCTCGTTTGGTCGGTGACCGAATTGTAGAATTTATCCCTGCCGGATTTGATCAAAATAAAACCCCTTCTCTAATATTGAAAGAAGAACCTACTACAATTGGTAATGTTCCGGTAAGCTGGTCGTTAATTCCTAAATTTACATTAGTGAACAACAAAGCAAAAGCTTCATTAGAATTGACGGGAGATATCAGTCTTTATGGAGGTGGTGAAGTTACAGGACCTCTTTTGCGAAATGGACAGTATATAAAATTGTGGAATACCGATACCGGTGCTTACGGAGTGGACGGTGGTAAAAGGCTTTATCAGGCTCATCCCTGGGTAATGGGTGTAAGACGGGATGGAACAGCTTTCGGTATTATCTTCGATACGTCATGGAAATCAGAATTATATACCAATTCCGATAAAATTATTTTCAATACGGAAGGTGCTTTGTTTCGTACATATATTATCGATAGAGAGTCGCCACAAGCTGTATTGCATGGATTATCCGAACTTACAGGTACTATCCAGATGCCACCCCGTTGGACATTGGGCTATCATCAATGCCGCTTTTCGTATAGTCCCGATTCACGTGTACGCGAGATTGCGGATACATTCCGGGAAAAAAATATCCCTTGTGATGTAATTTGGATGGATATTGACTACATGGACGGATATCGTGTATTTACTTTTCACCCTAAAAACTTCCCCGATCCACGTGCACTGAATGACGATCTGCATAAGAAAGGATTTAAAGCCGTTTACATGATTGATCCCGGAGTAAAATTTGATCCAAATACCGGATACAGTATTTATGATTCAGGTACAGCTAATGATGTTTGGATAAAGAAACCGGATGGAACTGATTTTTACGGCAGAGTTTGGCCTGGAGCATGTACCTTCCCCGATTTTACAATGCCTCATGTTAGAAAATGGTGGGCAGGGCTGTACAAAGATTTCCTGGCAATGGGAATTGACGGCGTTTGGAATGATATGAATGAACCGGCGGTAAGTCAAGTGTACACTACCGGTAGGGAACCGGAAGGTGTAGAATTGCAAGGAGATGAGAAAGGAACAATGCCTTATAACACACCACACAGAGGTGGAGGCAACCTGCCCGTAGGGTCGCATTTATTGTATCACAATGCCTACGGAAGGCTTATGGTAGAAGCATCATTAGATGGTATCATGACAGCTAATCCTGACAAACGTCCTTTTTTACTTACACGTGCTAATTTATTGGGCGGTCATAGATATGCCGCCACTTGGACAGGCGACAACTGGGCAAGTACGGATCAAATGAAATTATCGGTTCCGATGTCAATAACGTTGGGATTGTCTGGTCAGCCTTTCAACGGACCTGATATCGGTGGATTTTTGAACAACACAGATGGTGATTTGTGGGCGAATTGGATTGGATTCGGTGCTTTTATGCCTTTTGTACGAGGACATGCCGTTGCCGGATCGAATGACAAAGAACCTTGGGCTTTTGGCGAAGCAATAGAAAAAACTTCACGTATGGCATTGGAACGCCGTTATCGTTTGTTACCTTATATATATACTATATTCTATAATTCACATAAAACAGGCATACCTGTGATGAACCCTGTGTTCTTTGCTAATCCTCAGGATTTAAGACTGCGAAGTGAAGAACAAGTGTTTCTTTTGGGCGAAGACATACTGGTTATTCCTGCATTTGCCGAAAATCCTGCTTTGCCTTTCGGAATATGGGAAGATTTAAGTTTAGTTTTAGGAGATAAAGCAGATAAGTATCAAGCCAAACTGAAAGTAAGAGGAGGAAGTATTGTTCCTGTTGGACGAATAGTGCAAAATACAAATGAAAATTCCTTTGACCCACTTACACTTATCGTTTGTCTTGACGAAAATGGAAAAGCTGAGGGAAAACTCTATATGGATATCGGTGATGGTTGGGCTTTTCAATGCGGAGATTACGGATTATTGACCTTTAAAGCGGAGCGTAACGGAAACAATGTAGAAATAAAACTTGTGGAAAAAGAAGGCAAAAGAAATGTGGCAAAAGAAATCAAGAATATGACAGCTGAAATTCTTATGAATGGAAAAGTATATAAAGGTACCGGGTCGCTGAACAAAGGTGTTAAGGTGGTGGTGAAATAAAAGGATAACACGAGTTTGTAATTTTAGGTAGAATAACAATGAAACAAGAAATGATAAATATAATCAAAGGATTTTCTCTTTTGGCGATTGTGTTATTAACAATGACATTAAATGCACAACAGGTGGTTGTTACGCTTGAAGCGGAAAATGGAGAATTGACACTTCCTGCAAAGATAAAAGAAGTAGCGGGTTATTCAGGAAATAAATACGTAGGAGATAACGATCCGGGAAGTTCTATCGTATTCAGCAATGTAAATATTGATGAAGAAGGCACTTATGAGTTTAAGACCTACTACACGAGTATGCAGTTGCGTTCCATTGCTGTGAAATCGAATAGCTTTACGGAAGCTATATCAACGATTACAAAAACGAGCGAAGATTGGAACCGTCCACCGACAGAAACAATGAGTACATATATTTATCTTAATAAGGGAACGAATACAATAAAAATTACCCCACATCCAATTGGACAAGGTGGACCGAATATGGATAAATTCGAAATTCTCATGACCGATGTGGAACTGCCCAAACCTGGAGAATTTCCTATCATACTTGAAGCTGAAACAGCACGTCTGTTCGGCGATTTGAAAGTAAAACCTCTTGATGGGTCTTCGATAGCCGGACTTTCAGGAGGAAAATATATCGGTGATTTTCATCAGGCATCAAACTCTTATTTGCAATTTATAGATGTAGAAATTCCTGAAGAAGGCACATATGAGTTGAAAGTATTTTCTATGGGTTCAGTACGGAGATTGTCTATTAAAGTCAATCAGTATGAGAAGACTATTATTACGACAAAAAATTCTCCCAATTGGGATAATGCACCGGCATCTGAAATTTCTACATTGATTTATATGGATAAAGGAAAGAACCGTATAACATTGGGAACTAATAATGACAATGGGCCAAATCTGGATAAACTTGAAATACATAAAACGGGTGAATCAATATCGAAACCTAAAATCATTAATCTTGCCTATGATGTAGATATAACTGATGAAGCTATAATAACAGCACAGCACAACAATGAAACATTTCCATATATAAACGACAATAACGAACGTAGCATATATAGAATATCAAGTCAGACTTCTACACAAATTACAGCAGAATGTCCATATCCGGTGGTGTTGACAAGCTATTTGCTGTCTGCTGGTTTAGAAAGTAATGAAGATTTAAGCCGTTGGGTACTCGAATCATCGACAGACGGAACCATATGGAAAATATTAACTCCTGATCAATCGACTGATTTAGCAGGTGCTATTCTGTTTGCAATAAACAGGAACTATAGCTCGGCAGCGTCAAATGCAGCCAGATATTACAGATTGACAGCCAAAGGAAACAACGATGTGGAGATTGCTGAATGGCAGTTGTTCGGAGTACCGTATCTGGCAAATACCGATGGTAAAAGTTTTCCCGTAGATATAACCGAAGGATTGAATGTTCGAGAGAATGTAAAAGCATTTCCTAAAGGATCATCTGGTGATGGATGGTCGGAAGAATTTTACAACTTGTTCGATCGTACATTGAACAGCAAGTATTTTATGAACGGTACTAAACAATACTATGTGGAAATAGAATTGAACAAAAAATATACACTTGATTACTATACGCTTACAAGCGTAGATAATTTTCCCGACCGTGACCCGAGAAAATGGACTTTTAACGGATACAATTCAGAAATAGGGTGGGTAGAATTGGATAGACATACAGAATTTACTTTTCCAAGCCGTTATGCAACCATGCGTTTCAATATTAATAGTGATATAGGCTTTACAAGATTTCTCCTTGATGTGGAAGATAATAACGGAAGTGCCGATAGTCAATTACTAAAATGGCAATTATTTGGAAACGAATATACGGAAACATCTGTTGAAACGGTCAGTAATAAGGATTATGCCGTTTGGGGAAGCGCCGGAAAAATACACATATTGCCAACGCAAAATGCACCTATCAACTTCCGTATCTATAATTTGTCAGGAATTGTATTAAAAAACAGCACCTTATCTACATCACAAGAAATTTCTTTACCCCAAGGAATCTACATTGTAGCATTAAATAATGGAACAACTAATTATAACATCAAAGTTATTGTAAAATAAAATCGATTATGAAATCTATAAAAATAATATTCGCATTAGCATTTCTCTTTTGTTCAATATCCGTTTTTTCACAATCTTGGTTGACGCCGGAAGTGGAAGAAAGAGCCGATGATTTATTAAAGAATATGACCGTAAGGGAAAAACTCATTTATATTGGTGGTGAGAATTGGATGTTTACCAAATCTTTCCCTCGTATAGGTATTCCTTCGGTAAAAATGTCAGATGCCACGCAGGGTTTAACTACATGGGGAGCTTCTACCGCTTATCCTTGTGCTCTGATGCTGGCTTCTACATGGAACAAAGAACTTGCTCATGAATATGGTGCAGCTATAGCATCTGATTGTAAAGCAAGAGGTGTACAGATATTGCTTGGTCCTGGTGTGAATATACATCGTGCACCCATGTGTGGGCGTAACTTCGAATATATGGGTGAAGATCCCTATCTCACCGCACAGACGTCAACGAATTATATCAAAGGGTTGCAGGGTAACGGCGTAATGGCTGTTATCAAACATTTTACCGCCAACTATCAGGAATACGACCGTAATTTTATAAGTTCGGATATTGATGAACGTACGTTAAACGAAATATATTTTCCGGCTTTTAAGTCTGCCGTTCAAAAAGCTGAAACGGGTGCTATTATGACGAGTTATAATTTACTCAATGGCGTCTGGACTACAGAAGACCCTTGGTTGTTAAAAGGAACACTACGAAACCGATGGGGATTTAAGGGACTTGTAATGTCTGACTGGGGTTCAACCCACAATTGCGTTCCGGCTGTTAAGGGTGGAATGGATTTGGAAATGGCAGGTAATGAAATTCAAAATGAAGATGCTTTGCGTAAATACCTTGCTACCGGAGAAATTTCAATGGAAGACATTGATTTAAAAGTAAAACATATCTTGCGAACGTTGATTGCTTTTGGATTTTTTGATAGAGAGCAATTAGATACGAACATTCCGTTAAACAATCCGGCTACGGTGCAAACTTCATTAGATGTATCGAGAGATGGAATTGTTTTGCTGAAAAATAGCGATAATATTCTTCCGTTAAAGAAATCGGAAAGCATGAAGAATATAGCTGTCATTGGTAACAATGCCCTCATATTTGCTGCGGGTGGCGGTAGCGGATTAGTAACGCCTTTCAGCTATGTATCTTATTTTGACGGACTGAAAGCACTTGGTGAACAAAAAGGCTTTAATGTGAAATTTGTTGATAAATACGACCACATGCAGGATGTATTGTTTACTTCCTCTTCCTCCAATGAAAACGGTTTAAAAGGCGAATATTTCAACAATAAAAATCTTTCAGGTACTCCTGTTGCCACGCGTACTGACAAGCGGATAGGTTTTGAGTGGACGATGGGAAGCGGAGTTCCGGGAGTGAATAAAAATGATTTTTCAGTACGGTGGACAGGTGAACTTCGTCCTGTCCAGTCAGGTACGTACGAATTTATAGTAAGCGGTGATGATGGATATCGCTTGTTCATCGACAATATTGAAGTTATAAGTGAATTTTTCGATGGAGGATTAAGGGAACGCAAATATTCCAAAGCGTTGACAGTCGGTCAGAAATATGCGATACGCCTTGAGTATTTTCAGGCGGGTGGCGGTGCGTCTGTTGATTTTGCTTGGGCTAAACCGGGTGATGAAAACCGTTTTAAAACTGAGTTAGACAACGCAGATATTATTGTTGCATTTATAGGGCACAGTTCGGCAAGTGAAGGTGAAGCAAGCGACCGCTCTTTCAAGCTTCCTTCTCATTCCGAGAATTTGATTAAAGAAGCGCAACAATCCGCAACACCGATGGTAGCGGTTGTAAATGGTGGTGGTAATATTTATATGCAGGATTGGGAACCAAAACTGAAAGGTCTTCTCTGGGGTTGGTACGGCGGACAAGAAGCCGGAACAGCTATGGCGGAAGTGTTGCTCGGCAATTTAAGTCCTTCGGGAAAATTGCCCGTTACTTTTGAAAAGAGGTGGGAAGACAATCCTGTTTATAACAGCTATTATGATACCGACGGCGACAAACATGTGAAGTTTACAGAAGGCGTTTTTGTAGGATATAGAGGATATGATAAACTGAATAGGGAAGTCCAATATCCTTTCGGATTCGGGTTATCTTATACGATATTCCAACTGTCGGACATGCAGCTAACGCAACTGAATGACAATGATAATTTACTGGAAGTAAGTTTTAAAATTAAGAACACCGGCAATATAAAAGGTGCGGAAGTAGTTCAATTGTATGTGAACAAACAAGAAAGTTCTCCTGTGCCCCGTCCTTTGCGCGAACTGAAGAATTATGAGAAAATATATCTTGAGCCAAACGAAGAAAAAATAGTTACGATGACACTTTCAAAAGATGCTTTTTCTTACTATTCAGTGGAAAAGAAAGATTTCACAATAGATAACGGAACCTATAAAATAGAATTGGGTACTTCATCACGAGATATAAAACTTAGTGCTGTTACTACAATTGATAATGTTTCTTCCGTACCACAAATTGCCATCGAAAAAAAAAACAGCACTATAATTCCTACAATAGTCAAAGCAGGAGAAGAAATTAAGATAAAAAATGGTATTGCTGAAAGACTCGTGATTTACAACTTGAATGGGCAGGTTGTAAAAGATAATTCAAATAAAGATACGATTGAAACTGATAATTTTCAATCAGGGGTTTATTTACTCCATTATGCTATTGGGGATATTTTTTATAACGAAAGATTTATAGTAAAATGAGATCGTTTTTATTCCTTATCTTTTTCTCTTTATGTTGTGTGCATTCTTTCTCGCAAGAAATATTATATACACTGGAAGCTGAGAATGCTGATCTTACACCTCCCGTAAAAAAGAAGTATGTTAACGGTTATTCCGGTAACGCTTATGTGGGTGATAATGATCCGGGAAGCAAGTTGGTATTTCGGAATATAGATATTACTGAGGAAGGTACTTACGAGTTTAAAACATATTATACAAGTATGCATATACGATCTATAGCGATACAATCAGGTAACTACCCGAAAGTGGCTGTTACTATGCCTACAGCTACGGAAGATTGGAACAGACCACCTGTTGCCGTGATGGTTACTTATATTTATTTAGATAAAGGTAGTAATACTATTGTAATAACTCCGCATAATGGAGGAGGACCGAACATTGATAAATTTGAAATAGTAAAAACTTCCGTTACAATACCCCGTCCTGAACCGCTAAATGTAGCTTTTTCTTATGATTTGACTGATGATGCACTTGTTACATCCAACAGAACAATTGTCGGAATAAACAATGTGACTGATAATAACACATCAACAGTTTACACTTTCAGCGAAAGTTCGGCAGAAAT
This sequence comes from uncultured Paludibacter sp., assembly GCA_937927845.1. Lineage (GTDB taxonomy): Bacteria > Bacteroidota > Bacteroidia > Bacteroidales > Paludibacteraceae > Paludibacter. The sequence continues at coordinate 38,988 of CALFXE010000014.1, read as the reverse complement.
AAAAATTGAATGTGATATGCCTTACCTTTTGACAAGTTATTTGTTTTCAGCAGGCAACGGCAGCACCTCTGATGTGAAAAATTGGAAGATAGAATATTCCGTTGATGGCAATTCATATTTATTGGTTAGTCCTACCAATACCGATGATTTACCGGATGCTATTATATTTCACATAGGCAGAACTCCACATTCCGATAAATCAAAAGCGGCTAAATATTATCGGATTACTGCTTATGATGGAAAAATAGGAGAAATACAATTGTTTGGAATCCCTTATTTGCCGAATACAAATAATAAGAATTTCCCTGTGGATATGACAGAAGGGATGAACATCAGTCAGAAAACATTAGGAGATCCATTGGGAGTTTCAGGTTCTTTTGATGAAAGGTATTATAATCTTTTCGATCGGGATATGTCACGTAAATACTATTGGCATAGTGCAACTTCGTTTTGGGTGGATGTAGAATTGGAAAATCTCTCTAAACTAAATTATTATACGTTGACGTCATGTCAGGATTATCCTGAAAGAGATCCCAAATCGTGGGTTTTAGAAGGTTTTGACAGAGATTGGGTAATTTTAGATGAGGTATCAGACTTCATATTTCCATCCCGCTATGCTACTATGAAGTTTTTTATAGAAGATGAAAAGCTGTACAAAGGTTATCGTTTACGAGTTACTCAAAACAATGGAGCAGATGCATTTCAGTTACTTAAATGGCAATTGTTCGGAAGTACAAACACATCGTCTTTATCATCGTTGGACACAGACAATAAAAGCATCATGGTATATTCCTTACAAAAAAAGATAGTGATTGACTCAGAAGACAAAGCTAAATGCTACATATTCAATTTATCAGGACATCTTATAGCTACGTATAATATTCATATGGGGATATACGAGTTTCCTGTAGAAAGTGGTATTTACATTGTGAAATTTATTGCTTCAGGAAAGAGTTATGCAGAAAAAGTAATAGTAAGGTGAGTTAAATAATCGTTGTTCATGAACAGTAGAATCAGAATACATATAATAAAAATAACCCGTGTAAAGATGGTATTATTCTTTATACTTTTTGGCTGTACTAAAGGCATTTCTCAAGGAAATATTGTGTCGACTGTAAAGTCACCTGATAACAATATAGAAGTAAATCTTTTCCTTTATGACGGCATTCCGTTTTATCAGGTAAAAAAGACTTCTAAGATATTAATTTCCAAATCAAGAATGGGAATAAATACATCTCTTGCAGATTTCTCTTTTGGACTATCTTTCAAAAGCACTCAATCTGAAGCAGTTGATGAAACATATACATTGCCTTCCGGTAAAAAGAGTTATTATACGAATAAATACAATGAGTTAAGAACGGTATTTAATAAATCAGACGAAGAAATACAATTCGTTTTTCGGGTTTACGATGACGGTATCGCCTATAGATATGTGGTTGCAGGTTCCGGTGATATAGCGGTTTATTCTGAAACAAGCGAATGCGCACCCTCTGAAAAGGAAGAAATATATGTACAACGATATTCTAAAGATTATAAAAATACAATTGAAGCATCGGACTGGGCACAGGAAAGTTGTTTGAAGCGAGCCTCACTGCCCCTGCTACTCAAATCAAACGGTAATTACATACTGCTATCAGAAGCTTCCGTAAATGGAGAATATGCAGGTTCAACGCTAACGACAGATGAGAGTGCTGGAGCTTTTGTTTATAGTATTTCTGGGAATATTACTACAAATCTGCCTATGCAAACTCCTTGGCGCACACTAATGATAGGCAGTTTGCCTGTGCTTGTCGAATCGATTATGATGGAAAACTTGAACACTGAGACTGAAATCATAGATAAATCATGGATAAAACCCGGACGTGCTGCATGGAATTACGGAGGAGAAGATACTTCCGGTTATCTATCTATGACTAATATTCGTACATATATTGATTGGGCACAAGAAATGGGATGGGAGTATTTTACACTCGATCGTGGTTGGCAAAACAGTGTACAAATTAATTTAAACAATGTAGTGAGCTATGCCGGCTCAAAAAATGTCGGTGTATTTATTTGGGTAAACCAAAATAAGCTGCCGGAGGATAAAGAACAACTTCGTTCCGTTTTAAGAAATTGGAGAAATATGGGTGTAAAAGGACTGAAGGTTGATTTTTGGGAAGATGATACACAATCCATGTTGAAAAAATACGACTTGCTATTTAGCCTCTGTGCAGAACAGAAATTACTGTTAAACCTCCAATCTTGCACAAAACCAAGTGGGTTAAGAAGAACTTTTCCCCATATACTTACAAGCGAAGCAGTACTAAGTAACGTTTATTATACTCAAAATCCGAATGTGGTTACAGCAAGTCATAATATCAATTCAGCTATCATACGTAGTGCTCTGGGAGCTACAGATTACAATCCTGTGGATTTTGCAGATAAAAATGGTAAAATTCATTATGCTACTACTTGGGCACATCAATTGGCTTTGGCTCTTGTGTTCGAATCAGGTATACAGCATATAGCAGATGCTCCGGACAATATTCGCTATAATATCTCAAAAGATTTTCTCAGTTCTTTACCTGCCAACTGGGACGATACTAAATGTCTGGAGGCTGACTTGGAAAATTATATTACGATATCACGTCAGAAGGGTGAGGAATGGTATGTTGCTTCGTTAAGCAATGAAGTCCGAACGGTAGAAATAGAACTTTCTTTTTTGTCCGTAGGAAAAACTTATAATGCGTATATTTACAAAGATGGCAACTGCCCGTCCGAAATATTATTCGAGTACAAGGAAAACTTGAAATCCACCGATATACTTACTTTATCCATCGCCGAAAAAGGTGGATTTGCCTTGTTATTGTCACCATCAAATAGTTATGCCACGCCTAATCATCTGAAATACGAAGCTGAATCGGATAAAAATATAATTCCTTTTGGTGTCGCCGTAAAGACCGATGCCGATAGTTTGTGTTCTGATAATAAATATGTTGCTTTCATTGGAAAAGGGCGACCACTCAAGTTTCAGAAAATTGAAGTTGTGCGAGGAGGCACTTATGCCCTCACATTCTACTACACAGCAGAGATTAATCGCTATGCCTATGTGAAAGTAAACGATATATTGATAGGTGAGTACACGTTTCCCGGTACTGGAAAAGAATCTGGCTCCGGTCTTGGACATAAAACAATTTTAGTAGAATTGAATGCAGGAAGTAACAACACGATAGAGTTTGGTAACTATAATGAATTAGCTCCAAATTTGGATAGAATTGTAATCTCTAAAATTGGTAACACAGAGACCGGTATTGAGTCTACTTATAAAGAAGTATTCCTCGGACGGGTATATGCAGATAGACGAAATATCATCATCGAACAAAACGAGTCGACTGAATTCGAGATATATAACATCATGGGGCAAAAAATTACTGATGGGAAATTTGATGGAGGCATAATATCAATCTCTATTGGAAACACTGGAGTCTATCTGGTTAAAATAAAAATAAATAAGTTGGAATTTTCAAGAAAAATAATTCTGAGATAACAAATGAAAAAAATAATACTTTTACTTTTTAGTATCTTTTTTTGGGGAAATGTAGCTATCGCTACAGATTATCAAAATCTGTATCTTGTAGGAAGTGCTACCCAAGCAGGTTGGGATACAAACAAAGCAATCGAAATGATCATGAGCGAAACAGGCGTTTTCTCGTGGGAAGGATATCTTTCTACAGGCACTAATAATAATGAACTGAAATTTATCAAAGCTCGCAGTTGGGCTGAATCAATCAATGCAGTGGATGGACATAAGCATTTTGAAAGTGAAACGGAATATAACCTCGCCTACAAAAACACCGATTATAAATTTTTTGTAGATGATGCAGGCTGTTACCGCATTAGCGTCAATCTAAACACGATGAAAGTGGTTTTTACACGCTTGCCTGATGTTTGCGATATACCTGCGAAAGAGGCATATACACGCGAAATTTTCACAAGTTCTAACGGCGAAATATTAAATTACAGAAAGTTATCTCCTATTCAACCCGAAGTGGGTAAGAAATATCCATTAGTGATTTTTATGCACGGTGCCGGCGAACGAGGTTTGGATAATAATGCACAACTAACACATGGAGGAGAACTTTTTGCAAAGAAATTTAATCGCGAAACTTATCCGGCTTATGTACTTTTTCCACAGTGTCCAGCACAATATTTTTGGGCTTATGAACCTGCACCGACATCATACAATGCAACCACTTTTCCTGTTAATTCTGTTCTTGCCCCAGCCCAACGGCAGGTGAAAGAGTTAATCGATATCTATTTGGCGCAGGAGGATATTGACGTGAAGCGCGTCTATATAACAGGTGTTTCAATGGGAGGAATGGCAACTTTTGATATGGTATGCCGTTTCCCTGAAATCTTTGCGGCTGCGGTTCCCATTTGTGGTGGAGTCAATACAGAAAGAATCAATCCGTCTGTAAAAGATGTGTATTGGCGCATTTTCCATGGTGATGCAGATGGTGTTGTTCCGCTAAGTAATTCACGAACTGCGCATTCCAAATTGATGGTATCTGGTGCGGAAGTGGAATATATAGAATATCCCGGTGTAAATCATGATGTTTGGAATAATGTGTTTGAACGTGAGGACTTCTTGCCTTGGCTCTTTGAAAAAATAAAGACAACTACAAGTAGTTCAACTCCTTTATCAGCTCAACAAGATGCACCAAAAGCATATTACAAGGACAATACTCTTTACGTTAATACACAGGGAAATGGAATATTAGAAATCAGTCTATATTCGATAACAGGACAATTATTGCATAATGTCATAGATAAAAATATTGGGGATAAGTCTGTTCCAAAGCAGTACTCCTTACCTTTATTACATAATGGAATTTATTTGATAAAAATTCAGGATGGGTTTCATCAGTCCTCATTAAAAATATTTCTATATTAATTAAATAACAATCATTATTAATTTAAAAATTTACAAAATCATGAGAAAAATTACTTTTTTATTGCTTGGTATAATTTTTACAACAAGCATGGCTTCTGCGGAAGTTTTTGAAAATTTGTATGTAGTAGGCAATGCCTGTGATGCAGGTTGGAGCCCGGAAAAATCACTTCAAATGACAAAAGAAGCTGACGGTGTTTTTATCTGGATGGGGACATTACAAGATAATACCGGTGATGGCGGACAAAGACGTTTCAAATTTCTCACGGACAATACGAAATGGGAACCTTCTGTGACTTGTCGTATCAATGTGCCGGGACACTTGATGGTAGATATGGATGAAGAGTATGACTTATTTGTCCGATATAGCGATGGCGAAGATAACGCATTTCAGGTTGCAGAAACAGCAGAGTACACTATCTACGTTAATTTGAATACAATGAAAATGATAGTTGCTAAAACCGGAGATGTTGAACCTCCTACAGTAGATATGAATGAGCTATACCTTATCGGAAGTGCTACAACGGCAGGATGGGACAATCAGAACCCAATAGAGATGACCAAATTGGAAGAAGGTGTTTTTACTTGGACAGGAGAATTGTCTATGGAACAAGGTGATGAATTTAAGTTTCTTAATGAAAAAGATACTTGGGATAAAACTATCAATGCGGTGGAAGAAAATACTGCTTTTGTTGTAGGTCAGCAATACGATTTACATTTCCGCCCGTTTGAAAGCAGTCCTAATGATTTTAAGTTCAAACTAACTACCGTAGGGAGTTATACAATTACTGTTGATTTAAATAGTATGAAAATGACGGTCACAGAAGGTGAAAATTCCGGTATTGATAATGTAAATGTTAGCCTGTCAGATAATATCCTGTTTGATGGTAATTCTATTATAGTTCAGCCAAATGGAGAATCTATTTTAAATGTGGGACTGTATGATACTGTGGGCAGATGTTTACATTTGATTACTAATGTAAATCATTCTGTCGTATTAGGAGAAAATCTTATTGGAGGAGTATATATTGTAAAAGTAAAATATGACAAGCAAGAACTGACACAAAAAATAATGATTATAAATAAATAATCCAATTCACTATTATGTTATACAATTAAAATTATTTACGTATGAAAAAGCTAACTTTTTTAATTATTTTTACCGCTATGGCGCTATGTAGCACATTTTCTCAGAATTTGGGACAATGTTATGTTGTGGGAGGTGCAACTAATCGTGCCGGCGATTGGGACACTAATAAAGCTGTAAAAATGCACAAGGTATCAGATGGCGTATTTTCTTGTATACTACCATTATTTACTACTAATACGTTGGAACGAGGTGATGGTACTTGGTTCAAATTTATTAATTACGCTAATTGGGGTGATGGCTTCAATCCGAATGAAAATATCACTTTTGCTAATGGAACAGAGTATGATATTGCTTTCAACGGAGCAGGTGACAGTAAATTTATTGTCGAAACGCAGGGTTGGTATCGTATTGATTTGAATATGAACACACTGAAATGTACAATTACCGCACTCGAAAATACTCCGACTATTGTAGCTGTTGGCAACGCCCTTTATGGTTTTGATCTTGGCAGAACGCCTTCTCTTTCTAAAGGACCCGATGCTGACGGATTTATTTATACTTATACTTATTTGAAAGCCAATGAGGAGCTTAAATTTAGCAATGGAACTGAATTTTGGGAGAATCGTATCTGTCCGATGGAAGACATAAATCCTACTGCTACTGATGGCACTTTATACAATTTGAATCATGTGTCAGATGATAAAAAGTTTAAAGTATCTACTGATGGCTGGTACAAAATTTCGATTAACCCTACCACAATGCAAGGAAAATTTGAAACGATAACGGAATTGCCAATAGAAAATCTGTATATCGTAGGCGATGCAACAGAAACAGGCTGGACAGAAAGTGATGCACTTGCATTCAAACAACCGGATGAAAACACTTTCGAGTGGAGAGGCTATTTGACAGCCGGACAATTTAAATTTATTGATGAGAAAACTTTTAACCATTCTATTTGTCCGGAAGACGGTGATGTAACATTTACTAATGGGCAGGAATACAATCTGAAATATGACGGACAATGGAAAAATACAGGTGGATGGGATAAAAAATTTATCGTATCAACAGCCGGGTATTATTCAGCAACTGTTGTTGTAGACGGTTTATCGCTGAAGGCAACAATAAATTCTATTATACCTGATTATAATTCTATGCATTTGGTTGGAAGTGCTACACCTGCTGATTACGAATTCGATACAGAATGTCCGATGACACTTGTAGAGGACGGTGTTTTTACTTGGACAGGAAGTCTGAATAGTGGTGAAGTGAAATTTCGTGCGGCAGTAGGTAGTTGGGATGATGCATTCGGTGCTGTTGATGCAAATATAAATATTGAATCCGAAACAACATACGATTTGTATTGGCGTCCACTTAATAGTGCAGCAAAAGATTTTAAATTTATTGTTAGTGAGTCAGGAAAGTATATAATTGATCTTAATCTGAACACAAAACAAGTTGTCTTTACTAAAGATACAGAAACCGGAGCAATTCTAATTACAGATACAAAAACAGTTATAAACCGTACTTATTATAATGTCGGAGGTCAGGAAGTTAGTTCTGACAGCAAAGGTTTGGTAATTGTTAAAACTGCTTTTAGCGATGGAAGTCTTGAAGTAAGCAAATACATTGTAAACGGTTACAATAAATAAATCGCTTTTACGATAGATTATGAATGACGGTATTGTTATAATATGATGCCGTCATTTGTTATTCTTGTAGATAATGAAGTCGTCTTGACTTTTAAGAATAAGACTCGTACTTGTTGTCAAGATAGATAATGCTGTTGAGATATTATTGCACAGTACGCTATGTGGTGGGTTACCTCTATGTTGTGAGCAGAGTTACCGGTATGTGATGTGAAGGGTTACCTCTATGTTGTGAGCAGAGTTACCGGTATGTGATGTGAAGGGTTACCGGCACGTCACCATTGCGAAAATGGGAAATGACAATATTATCGGGAGATCCCTCACTTCGCTGTGCTTGTTTCGGGAGGACACGCTCGTTTGCGGGCGTGGATAACCGGTCGTTCTGCATCGTAAAACGCAACAGTTTAAACGCACGACCGGTGCAAGACTTCCTGCGCCGCCACTGCAAAAATGATGATGTTACAGGGACACTTCGAGTGGCGGTATACCCCGCCCGCTAACGAGCGTGTCCTCCCGAAGAGCGACTTGGCGAAGCCGAAGGAGCGAATGAGGGAACTCCTCTACAGTTGCAGTCGGCATGTTATCGAACTGCGAAGTAACTACTGATACATTGCAGTCAGTTGACATGAAAAGTCAAGATGACTTTAATTATTTTATAAATTGTATTATTCCGTATAGGGCAGTAGGTACTGTTGTGTAAACGGAGCAAAACTTTCTTGACAATAAGTCTGAGATTTTATGGTACAAATACAAGATGATTAATATTTTATTACCTTTGCACATTAACACATTAGATTTACTACATATGAAAAAAAATTACTACTTAATGCTATTTATTCTGATAAACCTTAGCATCTATTCTCAAAAAACAATTGAAAACCCAAAGTTTACTGCTGCAACATCCAGTTTTATTAAGATCACTCAAATTGAATTACAAGATTCGGTGACTAAAATTAGTCTTGAAGTGAAACTCTTTCCTCAATGGTGGATTGGAGTTTCGACTGATAAAACATTTATTCAATACAGCAGTGGAGGTGAAAAAATATATGTAAAAAGAGCTGAGGGTTTGATTTTAAATGAAAAGAATTGGCTTTATGAAAATGGAATGATAAGTTATTCCCTATACTTTCCACCTATAAATAAGGATATTAAGAAAATTGATTTTATTCAAAGTGATTGGCAGATATATGAGTTAAATTTATCAGGAGATAAAGATTATTCTTTAGTGCCGGAACAAATTATTGGAAATTGGTTAAAAACTGATGGTAGTAATGAGTGGGTTTATGGTTTCTTTAAAGATAAAATCATTTATAAGAGTAAAGTTTGGACGAATGTTTCAATCAATAATAAAGGTAAAAACTATGTGATTATTTTAACTGATGGGTTGCATAAAGAGACTATTTTTTTAAAACTTAGAAAAAAAGATCTTTTAATTGGTAGTGAATCAAATAATTTGGAACTTTATAGTAGAAGCAGAACCAATAAAGATGATTTTATCATAAAAAATGATCAGGAATATAGTATGCCGATTTTTAAGCCGGATACTGCTATACTTAAAGGAGTCTTAAGCGAATATCATCCAAAAATGGGAACAACAGGGATGATATATGTTAAGGATGTTTTTACACAAGAGCAACATTCTCATTTGGTTGAGATTAATAAGGATGGAAGTTTTGAACTCAAAGTATATCTCATTCACCCTCAGATGGTCTATATGAGTATTTTTAATATAAAAGATTTTGTTTTGTTAGAACCCGGAGAAACTACTTTTCAATATATAAACATGCAGGAATTTTCTTCTGTATATGAGGATACGGATAGCTTTATAAATAGAGAAAAGAAATCTTTGTTTATGGGCAATCTTGCACAGGTTCATAGCGATTTGTTAATACTGGATACCATCAATTATTTTAGTTACGATAAAGCTGAAAAAGAAATGGCGAAAATGGATGGAGAGCAATATAAAGCTTATTGCCTTAGTATTATGAATAAAGAGCAAGCAGCTTTATCTCATGTTGCTGAAAAAAATACAATATCCAAAAAAGCTCTTCAGTTAAAACAAATGCAAATCAAATTTAAAACACAATATAATATCTTAGATTTTAATCGTATAAAAGAATATACAAATAAAGACGTAAACAATTCATTAGGAACTCTAAACAAAAATAAATTGGAGTATGTAGAGTTTGGACCTGAATATTATGACTTTCTTGACATAGATGAAATAAATAATCCTCTATCTGTTGTGTCTCCAGAATACTCTCGTTTGATTAATAAAATGAAGTTTTCAGAGCGTGTGCGACCTAATTTAAACATAGTTAGTTATAGGCTTCAAATGAAAGAGTTCAATCCGATAACACAGAAAGATACCACTTATGTAATTGATTCTACATATTTTGTTCATCCGAAAACTAAAGAGAAAATTCTTGTTGATGAATCATTTGATATTGAAAAATACAGTCAGGATAATATGAGGACTTATTTCGGTTTGGATAAGGGATTTGCTACTGATATTATGTATAGTCAGTCAGTGTTTGAAAAAATGATTGAGGCAAATAAACCTCTGACTAAAGACGAAAAGGACAATCTTAGAAACTTGCTGTCTGATAGTCTTGTTGTAGATTATTTAATACAACAAAGTGATATTTTAGAGAGAAAAATCACAGAAATATCTGAAGCTAATAAACATAAAACTGGTTATGTAGTCAACGATACTCCTGAAACATCAGGAGATAAATTGTTTGACGCTATTATTGGTAGATATAAGGGTAAACTTATTTTTGTTGATTTTTGGGCTACATGGTGTGGTCCATGTAGACATGGAATTGAAGCAATAAAACCTCTGAAGGAGGAGTTGAAAAATGCCAATATTGAGTTTGTGTATATAACCAATACTTCTTCTCCGGAGGATACATGGAATTTAATGATACCGACTATTAAAGGTCAACATTACAGATTAAAATCTGATGAATGGAATTATTTGGCAGCTAAATTTAACATTATTGGAATCCCGCATTATGTTTTAGTAGATGAAAATGGAGTTGTCGTAAATGATAATGTGAGAGTGGCTTCTTCAAATGATATGTTGAGAAATTTGTTTCAACAATATTTAAATAAATGACAAGCTATTAATGTTGATGTAGAATGTAAAAAGACATCAGTCAGAAGCATTATCTCAAAACAAAAAATCACCGGAAATATTTTACATTTCCGGTGATTTTATTATAAATTGAAAAGAAAATTATCCGTGCTTGATAGCTGCTTGTGCTGCTGCTACTCTTGCAATCGGAACGCGGAATGGTGAACAGCTAACATAGTTTAATCCTACCATATGACAGAACTCAACTGATGATGGTTCGCCGCCATGCTCACCGCAAATACCTAATTTCAAATCAGGATTTACTGAGCGTCCTTTGTCTGCTGCCATTTGAACTAATTGTCCAACACCATTTCTATCTAATACTTGGAATGGGTCAACTTTAAGTATCTTCATATCAAGATAGATAGGAAGGAAAGTAGCAATATCATCGCGTGAATATCCGAATGTCATCTGAGTGAGGTCATTTGTACCGAATGAGAAGAATTCTGCTTTATTAGCAATTTTCTCTGCTGTCAAACAAGCACGTGGTATTTCAATCATAGTACCAACTTTAAAGTCAACACTATCACCTTTTTCTGCAAATAATTTAGCTGCTGTTTCGCGGATTACTTTTTCCTGTACATTAAATTCGTAAACTATACCAACTAATGGAATCATGATTTCAGGAATAGCTGTAATACCTTTAGCTTTCAAATTGAGAGCTGCACCAAGAATTGCCTTAGTTTGCATTTCAGTTATTTCAGGGAAAGTATTACCTAAACGGCAACCACGGTGACCAAGCATTGGGTTCATTTCGTGTAATGAGTCTACACGTTCTTTGATTGCTTTTGCTGAAACTCCCATAGCAACAGCCATTTCTTGCTGACCTTTTTCATCATGTGGAACGAACTCATGTAATGGTGGGTCGAGTAAGCGCACTGTTACCGGACATCCATCCATAGCTGCGAAAATTCCTTCGAAGTCTGCTTGTTGATAAGGTAGAATTTTTGCAAGAGCTTTACGTCTGCCTTCAGCATTTTCAGCTAAAATCATCTCACGCATAGCCTTAATCTTATCACCTTCGAAGAACATATGTTCTGTACGGCATAATCCTATACCAACTGCACCGAATTTACGAGCTGTTGAAGCATCATGTGGTGTATCAGCATTGGTACGAACCGACATTTTTGTGTATTTTTCAGATAACTCCATTAATGTTGTGAAGTCTTCATCCAATTCAGCTTCCTGAGTTGCAACTTGTCCTAAATAAATATCACCTGTCGAGCCATTTAAAGAAATATAATCACCTTCTTTAAGTACAACATCGTCAGCCGACATTGTTTTAGCTGCATAGTCAATTTTTAATGTACCTGCTCCCGACACACAGCATTTTCCCATACCACGAGCTACTACTGCCGCATGTGATGTCATACCTCCACGTGCTGTTAAAATTCCTTCTGCGGCTGCCATACCTGCTAAGTCTTCAGGAGATGTTTCCACACGTACCATAATGACTTTTTCGCCTGCTGCTACCCATGCAGTTGCATCATCAGCATTAAATACGATTTTTCCTGTTGCTGCTCCCGGTGATGCTGCTAAACCTTTTGCAATGGCTCTTGCATTCTTTTCAGCTTTTTTATCGAAAATAGGATGTAATAATTCGTCTAATTTTAATGGGTCGATACGAAGTAAAGCAGCTTTTTCATCTATCATGCCTTGTTTCAACATGTCGATAGCGATTTTCACCATTGCTGCCCCTGTACGTTTACCATTACGAGTTTGCAAGAACCATAATTTACCTTCTTGAACGGTAAACTCCATATCTTGCATATCTTTATAGTGATTTTCTAATTTAGTTTGCAGCATATCAAGCTCTTCGTAAATTACAGGCATAGCTTCTTCAAGTGAAGGATATTTAGATGCTCTGTCTTCTTCAGAAACTCCGGCTAATACAGCCCATCTTTGCGAACCTATCTTTGTAATCTGATTTGGTGTGCGAATTCCTGCTACTACGTCTTCACCTTGTGCATTAATTAAATATTCACCTACAAACTGATCTTCACCTGTTGCAGCATCGCGACTGAAACATACTCCTGTTGCGGAAGTTTCGCCCATGTTGCCGAATACCATTGCTTGTACGTTTACCGCTGTTCCCCATTCTGCAGGTATACCTTCCATCTTACGATACAAGATTGCTCTGTCATTCATCCATGAGTCAAATACTGAACATACTGCTCCCCATAATTGCTCATATGCTGAATCAGGGAAATCTTTGCCGGTCTGACTTTTAACCGCTGCTTTAAATCTCTTAACTAATTCTTTTAAATCATCTACTGTTAAATCTGTATCAAGATGAACACCTTTTTCTTCTTTCATCTCATCTATAAGCAACTCGAATGGGTCGTGATCGTTTTTGTTTTCGGGTTTCATGCCTAAAACTACGTCTCCATACATCTGTACAAAACGACGATATGAATCCCATACAAATCGAGGGTTACCTGTCTTACGTGTCAAACCTTCTACAACAGCATCATTTAATCCAAGATTAAGAATGGTATCCATCATTCCCGGCATAGATGCACGTGCACCTGAACGTACAGAAACTAAAAGTGGGTTCTCAATATCTCCGAATTTTGAATTCATTAATACTTCAACGCCTGCAATTGCAGCTTCAACTTCCGGTTTTAAAAGTTCTACTACTTTGTCTTTTCCAAGTTTATAGTACTCTGTACAAACATCTGTCGTAATTGTGAACCCCGGAGGTACCGGAACACCTATTAGATTCATTTCAGCCAAATTGGCTCCTTTACCACCCAATAGGTTTTTCATGTCTGCTTTACCTTCAGCTTTACCATTACCAAAGGTGTACACTCTTTTTGTGTTACTCATAATTATTAATTGTTTATTGATTGTTTTAAATTTTAGTCCGCAAAAATACTAAATTTATTGCACATTTACAATATAGTTGTGTATATGTATTAACTTGTTAGTTATTAATGCTTCAAGATTATTTTACATGCTTATATAAATACTTTGCATGTTTTAAAATAGTGTTTCTCAAAGTCTGTAAATCGTCAAATCTTTTCTTTTTACTTTTTGCGAATATATAATAACGAATATCTTGCATAATTTCCTGTAATTTCCACTTCATATGCAGACTTAGCTTACCCAAAAAATAATGTGCAGGTAATGCTAAAAAGATGTACCATAACGGTATGCTGAAAACTGATAAAAGAACTAATGACTGTATTAAATAAAACAGAGGAAAAAGTACTATACCTGCAACATAATATACTGAACTGAAAAATCCTTCGAACTTAATCTTCATCAGTTTAGGTATTTGTGATGTTATAAAGTAAGGTATGATATTTAGCAGAATTCCCGGTAGTGCTAAAATCAACAAAGCAATGAATGTTAGATAATTAAAGATGTTTTTTGTGAATGTTGGAACTTTCTTGTTAAATGTTGCAAAGTCGAATTTTATCTTTTGCATACTTGATTTGTACTTTTTACATACCTTATCCAAGTCCTCAATTATATCAGTTTGTTCAGTTATCCCTATTCTTAAATTTTCAGCAGCTTTCTGTCGTGCAACGAAAAGATTGTATGTGTTGTTTTTCAACCCAAGCCATTCTAAATATTGCTCATTCGTAACTTCTATCATAGTTAGAAAACTATCGTAGTATTCTTCCGAATCTATATGCAATGCTAATTTTTCTAACTCTTCTTTTAATTTGTTTTTTATAGTATTGATGGTAATTGATGGTTTTTCTTCATAATCTTTATAGTAAGAAGCTACATTAATAGGCTTTCCTATATTGATTATTAAATGTTTACCTTGCTTTACGAAGTCGCCATAATTTAGACCAACAGGTATTATTTGTACGGATTTACCATCAGTCATTTTTTGTTGTGCACTGAAAGCTATCCTGAAAATCCCTTTTACTAAAGGTCGTATTTTGTGTTCTAAACCTTGATCTCCTTCGGGCATCATACACATACAGGCTCCGTTTAAAAGCACTTCATCTGCCATCGAGAATGACTCTTTGTTTTTCGAGAGGTTTTCAAAGCCGTCTCTCATGCGATATGCAGGCATTATCTTGGTGAAATGTATGAATTTGACAATTGGTTTGGGTAGTTTGAATATGTCGGCTCGACTTAAATATACTTTTACTTGTCGGAAGGGTGGGAGCGAGAGGATTGCAAGTGCATCCATCAATGCATTAAGATGATTGGGTGCAAAAATTACCGGCTTGTTGATAGGTATATTTTCTTTACCAATTACTATAACTTCTTTGTAGAATTTCTTGAATGACCAGTTAACATATTTCTTACTTATTAAATATGCTAAGCTGTTTTCGTAAATTTTCGACATGATAGATTAATATGAAATGATTATTGCTTTAAGGGTTTTCTACTCCAAAAAGCAGATATTCCCAATCCTGAAACTATATGCCATATGCCCCACCATGCTGTGATAAACAACATTCCTCCTAATTGTAATTCCGGAGGAAATATCTTAGGATTGAAAAGTAAAACTAATCCCAAACCTGAATTTTGAATGCCTGTCTCAATTGTTAATGTTCGCACATCAGCATCAGGTAATTTGAAAATCTTACCTATACTGAAACCGGTACTCAATGCTAATGCGTTATGTATTAGAACAATGAAAAATACAAATAAAATATATTGTAAGAATAAATTGAAATTATTTGAGAATGCTAATATCACCATTGCAAGAAAGAACACAATCGACAAGACTTGTATAGGTTTTTTTATCTTTTGCGTTGCTTTTGGTAAAAAATGTGCAAATAGAATCCCTAATACTAATGGAATACCTAAAAGTATAAACACAGTCTCAAACATCTGCCATTTGTCTATTTCAAGTGGCTGAAGTGCATGTATACCGTGCTTGTTGATATATCTCACATATAAACTTCCCCACAATGCAAAGTTACCGGGAGTTGTTATAACCGACAACACTGTATTCGAAGCTGTCAAGCCTACCGATAATTCAATATTTGCTTTTGAAAGCGAAGACATAAAGTTAGATATATTACCACCCGGACAAGAGGCTACTAATATCATTCCCATGGCAACTGTAGGAGTTATTATGTTACTGAACGTAATCACAAGTAAGAATGTTAATAACGGAAGTGCAATGATTTGAGAAATTACTCCGAGAATGTAAGATTTTGGCTTTTTAAACAATGTGATAAATTCACGTGGCTTGATTCCTAAAGCTACTCCGAACATTACAAAACTTAAAATGACGTTGATGACATGCATCCCTCCCGCATTGAAGTTTATCTTTACGGGATCTAATTCTAATAATGACTCATACATAATATTAAAACTTTACCTGTTTTTACTTACTCGAAATTTTTATAATTCGACAAAGATAAATTATTTCTTGTAAATTTGCATTTTTAAATAAAATTTTAAGTTTTTATGTCTCAATCATTCCTAACAATTCAAACTTCTTCATCAGGTATTTATAAAGAAAAAGGTAGTAAATTTTTATCTTTTGCCATGCCGGTGTCGGACATTGAGGAGATTAAGGAATATATTGCGGACTTCAAAAAGAAGTATTACGATGCTCGACATGTTTGTTATGCCTATATTCTTGGAAATGATGGTAGTGAGTATAGGGTTAATGATGATGGCGAACCATCAGGAACTGCCGGTCGACCGATATTTGGACAAATTCAGTCACGTAACCTGACTAATGTGCTGGTAGTTGTAGTTAGATATTTTGGTGGTGTGTTGTTAGGTACGGGAGGTTTGGTAACTGCTTACAAAGAAGCTGCTTCTGACGCTTTGTTACAGGCTACAATTATTCAGGTAGATATTAAATCCAAGATAAAAATCACATGTGATTATCAGTTTGTTGATATTGTTATGAGCACAATTAACAATGCTAATGCTGAAATTTCAAATAAGAATTTTACAGATATTTGTGAGCTTGAAATACTCGTACCACTTGCAAATAAAGATTACTTAGCAGGCAAATTAGAGAATATCGTAAAATTGAATATTATTTATTGAAAAAATTAATGATAAATTGCAAGTTTTTTAATACCTTTGCAACCGGACATGAAGGAAATATACTTAACATATTATCAGGTATTTGACTTTAGAAGTCAGCGCAATTTTTTACACTTTATTTTTTATGACCAACAAAAATCGAATATAGGTTTTGTTGGTTTTTTTATTGGTAGATTATTGACAATTGACAGTTGACAGTTGACAATTGACAATTAACATATTAACACATTGGCACATTGACACATTAGCACATTTATATATTAACACATTAATTTAAGTATGAACAAAAGTTTAGTTTCAATTATTGATTATAACAAAGATGAAATTCTAAGTATTCTTAATTCGGCTCAACAGTTTGAGGCTAATCCTAACAACGACTTATTAGCAGGAAAGGTTGTAGCTACCTTGTTTTTTGAGCCTTCCACGCGTACTCGTCTGAGTTTTGAAACTGCCGTAGTTCGTCTGGGCGGAAAGGTTATAGGCTTTTCAGATGCTGCTACTTCAAGTGCATCAAAAGGAGAGTCGCTAAACGATACTATTCATATGGTAAGCTGCTATGCTGATGCAATAGTAATGCGTCACCCACTTGAAGGCGCTGCTCGTTTTGCATCTGAAATTTCCCCTGTACCAATTATTAATGCAGGCGACGGTGCAAATCAACACCCTTCGCAGACTTTACTCGATTTGTATTCTATACTTAAAACACAGGGAACACTCGAAAATTTGAATATCTGTATGGTTGGAGATTTAAAATATGGCAGGACAGTGCATTCTTTGGTTCATGCGATGTCGCACTTCAATCCTACTTTTAAGTTTATTGCTCCTGAAGAACTAAAAATTCCTGAGGAATACAGAGTCTTTTGTAAAAAGAATAAAATTAATTTCAGTGAGTCAGTGGAACTTAACGATAACTTCAATGATGCTGATATCCTTTATATGACAAGGGTTCAAAAGGAAAGATTTCAAGATTTGATGGAATATGAACATGTGAAAAATGTTTATACATTGCATAATGATATGTTAGATAATACAAAATCAAATTTGAAAATTTTACATCCGCTACCTCGTGTCAATGAAATAAATATGGATGTAGATTCGAATGGGAAGGCATATTATTTCCAGCAAGCTCAGAATGGTTTATATGTTCGACAAGCTATATTATCAAAAGTACTAAACGTAATTGATTAACAGTAAATTACCACTACAAAATGGAAAAAGAACTTAAAGTCGCAGCTCTAAGAAACGGTACGGTTATAGATCATATACCTGCTGAAAAAGTGTTTCAGGTTGTGTCTATTCTTCGCTTAAAGTATTACAACCAGCCACTTACTATCGGAAATAATTATGATAGTAAAAGGATGACAGCTAAAGGTATCATTAAAATATCAGACAGATATCTTGCAAATGACGAAATAAGTAAAATTGCTCTTATAGCTCCTAATGCAAGTATTAATATTATCAAGGAATACCAAGTGGTTGAGAAGCGTGCGCTTGTTTTAGGTGATGAAATAAATGATGTAATGCACTGTGCCAATCCGGTTTGTATTACTAATCATCAGCAAATTCCTACTAAGTTTTTTGTTATCAAAGAAGATAATAAAGTTCGTTTGAAATGCAGATATTGCGAGCGAGAAGTTAGTCAAGAAGATATAAAATTAAAGAAAAAGTAATTGAGACCTGCATTTTTATTCAGCATATTGTTATCGCTACTGTTGTTTTCATGCGATATGGAATCTCTAAAACAGATGAAACTAAACTCTGTCGAAGGGTTTGCCGAAAAGGGTCCCTTTGTCTCCGGGAGTGATATTAGTTTTTTTGAATTAAAAAAGGATTTGAGTAAAACAGACCGTGTATTTGAAACTAAAACTGATAGTCGTGGTAAGTTTGTAATTGAGACTTCAACAAATTTTATTTCTAAATATGTAAAACTTTCAGTGAGCGGACTTTACTTTAATGAAGTTACGGGTGATATTTCTGATATGCCAATTACATTAGAAGCATTAGGCGATATTTCTAAAACTCATTATGCTAAACTGAATGTTAATATTCTAACACATCTTATTACACCAAGAATTGAAAAACTTATGTCTGAGGGGTTATTGTTTTATAATGCTCGCTTTCAGGCTGTTCAAGAGTTGTTGAATGCATTTAGGATTTATGATGTTTCACTTAAACCTGAGCAAGTTAGTATTACAGATAATAATGAGGCTGCAAACGTTTTAATTGCCATTAACTCTATCTTACTGAATGAGAGGGACAATTCTGAATTTGCACAGATAGTAAATGATATAAGAGAAGATCTTGTTGATGGTGTGATTTCAAATACAGTTAAACTGCAAATACAGGAATCAAATCATGATATAGATGCTGAAAAAATAAAAATTAATTTAATAAATTACTATCAACAGTTAGGTTATACTATAAAAGTAGGTAACTTTGAAGAATTTTTAAATAAAGATTGATAATTAATTAAACAGATACAATATATAATATAAAACAATGAAAAGAGACAGTGTAATTTTCGACATTATCGAACGCGAAAAAAAGCGTCAACTAAAGGGTATTGAATTAATAGCTTCTGAAAATTTTGTTAGTCAACAAGTTATGGAAGCAATGGGTTCTGTTCTAACCAATAAATATGCTGAAGGATATCCGGGAAAAAGATATTATGGGGGTTGCGAGGTGGTTGATGAGTCTGAGCAAATTGCAATCGACAGATTAAAAGAAATTTTTGAAGCTGAATGGGCTAATGTACAACCTCACTCCGGTGCGCAAGCCAATGCTGCTGTGTTTTTAGCATGTCTAAATCCTGGTGATAAGTTTTTGGGGTTAAATCTTGCTCATGGTGGACATTTATCGCATGGTTCTTTAGTTAACAGTTCCGGTATTCTTTATCGCCCGCTTGAATATAATGTGAAGCAAGATACGGGTCGTGTCGATTATGATCAAATGGAGGAAGTGGCTCTAAGTGAAAAACCTAAATTGATTATCGGAGGTGGGTCTGCATATTCACGCGAATGGGATTATAAGAGAATGCGCGAAATAGCTGATAAAGTTGGAGCAATTCTGATGATTGATATGGCGCATCCTGCAGGACTTATTGCTGCCGGATTGTTGGATAATCCTGTGAAATATGCTCATGTTGTAACTTCTACTACGCATAAAACTTTACGCGGACCACGTGGTGGTATCATACTTATGGGTAAAGATTTTCCTAATCCATGGGGCAAAACAACACCAAAAGGTGAAGTTAAAATGATGTCTACCTTGTTCGATTCTGCTGTTTTCCCTGGTATTCAAGGCGGACCTCTCGAACATGTTATAGCTGCTAAAGCTGTTTCTTTTGGTGAATGCCTACAACCTGAATACAAAGAATATCAAAAACAAGTACAAAAAAATGCTAAGGCTCTTGCTGAAGCTTTGGTTTCTAAAGGTTTTACTATTGTTTCGGGCGGTACTGATAATCACTCTATGCTTGTTGATTTACGTTCTAAATTTCCTGAACTGACAGGTAAAGTTGCTGAGAAGGTGCTTGTTGAAGCCGATATTACCTGTAATAAGAATATGGTACCTTTCGATTCTCGTTCTGCTTTTCAGACTTCGGGTATACGTCTTGGCACACCGGCTATTACAACTCGTGGTGTTAAAGAAGATTTGATGCCTATAATTGCAGATATGATTGAAACTGTACTTGCAAATGTGGATAATGAGGAGGTGATTGCTTCTGTACGTAAGCGTGTTAACGATTTAATGGCTGATTATCCTTTGTTTGCATATTAATAAGCTTTTATGAACGACCATATTTTCGAACTCTCGGAACATACTGATACTCTTGTTTTTTATGGGGTGAATAATTCTAATATTCACCTCATTAAAAATTTGTTTCCTAATGTGAGGATAACTGCAAGAGGACATACTATGAAAATTGAAGGCGAAGATAGTCGTGTTAACACTCTAATTCAACATCTGCAAAAGATAGAGAAATATTGTATTGAAAATAATGCTCTTAATGAAGATAATATCATACAGATAGTTAAGGGTGTAGAGCCTCAAGAACTAAAATATGATAATCTTATTTTGCATGGAGTAAATGGAAAGTCGGTTGTTGCCCGCACTCCCAATCAGCAGAAATTAGTCAGAGAATTTGACGATAATGATTTACTTTTTGCTATTGGTCCGGCAGGCTCCGGTAAGACTTACACAGCAATTGCTTTAGCTGTTAAATCGCTTAAAAACAAGTCAGTTAAGAAAATTATTCTAAGTCGTCCTGCTGTTGAAGCCGGTGAAAAACTTGGATTTCTTCCTGGTGATATGAAGGAGAAAATTGATCCGTATTTGCAGCCTTTATACGATGCACTGCAAGATATGATTACACCGGTCAAGCTGAAAGAGTATATGGAGAATGGCGTGATTCAAATAGCACCTTTGGCTTTTATGCGTGGCAGGACATTAAGTGATGCGGTGGTTATCTTGGATGAGGCTCAAAATACTACTACTCATCAGATTAAAATGTTTTTGACCCGGATGGGATTGAATACTAAGATGATTGTTACAGGCGATATTACTCAAATAGATTTGCCTCCTGCTCAGAAATCCGGACTTATAGATGCTTTATCTGTATTGAAAAATATTAAAGGAATTGCACGTGTGTATTTCGATAAAAATGATATTGTACGACATAAACTTGTACAGAAAATCGTTGAAGCATATGAGAAACAGGAGAAGTAATCACCAATAACTAAATATAATATGCGAATAATAATTATAGGTGCAGGTAACCTCGCTACTCGTCTCTCACAGGCTCTGCAAAAAGTCGGTCATGAGATTATGCAGTTATACAGCAGAACTCAAACTTCTGCTAAAGCTTTAGCTGACATATTGCATGTGCCTTATACAATTAATATTTCTGAAATCGGTCAAAATGCTGATATTTATATTTATGCAGTAAATGATGATGCTTTAGAATCTTTAATTGAATTGCCTTTATCTCCGAATGCTATACATGTGCATACTGCCGGCAGTGTTTCTATTGATATTTTTAAAGGGAAGAAGAAAAATTATGGTTCATTTTATCCTTTCCAAACTTTCTCAAAAGCTAAAGAGGTTGATTTTAATGATATACCAATTTGCATTGAAGCATCAAACAAGCAAGTATCTTTAAAACTCTTTGAATTAGCTAAATCCATTTGCAATAATGTTTATGAGATTAATTCAGAGCAAAGATTAAATCTTCATCTTGCCGGAGTTTTTGCTAATAATTTTGTAAATCATTTATATCAAATCTCCTCTGATATTGTGGAGTCGGCTAATCTGCCATTTGAAATAATCAAACCATTAATAATTGAAACGGCTGAAAAAATACAGCAACTAAGTCCGAACGAAGCACAAACCGGTCCGGCTAAAAGAAACAACCAGACTATTATTAACAAACATAGAGATGCTCTAAAACACAATAACGAACTTTTAGAGCTTTATAATCGGTTGTCAAATATGATTTTGAATGCTAATGTTAGCCAATGAGACAATGTGTTACATAAGTATCTGTCTATTATAATACTGATGCTGCTTTGCGAATGGATTTAATTAATTTTTGATTTACTTAAATTGATTTTCTAATTAAAATAAACTAAATTTGCAGAAATAAAATTTTTTATGGTACGCGAGGAAATTGAATCTTTAAGAGCAGAGTTGCATCAACATAATTACAATTATTATGTCCTGAATAATCCTACTGTTTCAGATGTGGATTTTGATATGAAAATGCAACATCTGTCTGATCTTGAGAAGCAATTTCCTGAATTTTTCGATCCGCTTTCTCCTACACAAAGGGTGGGTAGCGATATAAACACCTCTTTTACGCAAATAAAACATGAATATCCGATGCTATCTCTTGCGAATACATATTCGGAGGGTGAAGTACAGGAATTTTATCAGCGTGTAGCCAAATTGCTTAATGAGGATTTCGAACTTGTTTGTGAGTTGAAATATGACGGCACTTCTATTTCATTAATATATGAAAATGGTAAGCTTCAAAGAGCTGTAACACGCGGTGATGGAGAAAAAGGTGATGATGTTACGCAAAACGTAAAAACTATCAGAAGTATACCTCTTATGCTTCATGGTGAGTATTTGCAAAAATTTGAAATCAGAGGTGAAATTCTTATGCCATGGTCGGTTTTTGATGAAATCAACAAGGAGAGAGAGGAACAGGAAGAACCTTTATTTGCTAATCCGAGAAATGCAGGGTCGGGTACTTTAAAGTTACAAAACTCTTCTATTGTGGCTTCCAGAAAGTTAGATGCGTATTTTTACAGTTTACTTGGTGGTAATTTACCTTTTGCATCACATTTTGAGAGTTTACAGTCGGCAAAGCAAATGGGCTTCAAAGTGTCAGATGCTATAAAAGTATGTAAAACCATTGATGAGGTTTTTGAATTTATTAGATATTGGGATGTTGAAAGAAAAAACTTGCCGGTTGCAACTGATGGTATAGTAATTAAAGTAAATAATTTCGAACAACAAAGGGGTTTAGGATTTACAGCAAAATCACCTCGTTGGGCTATAGCATATAAATATCAGGCAGAAAAGGCTTTAACGCGGTTAAACTCTGTATCCTACCAAGTGGGACGTACAGGTGCCGTAACTCCGGTAGCCAATCTCGATCCTGTACAGCTTTCAGGAACTATTGTAAAAAGAGCATCACTTCATAATGCTGATATAATAGAGGCTCTCGACCTGCATATAGGCGATATGGTTTATGTTGAGAAAGGCGGAGAAATTATCCCTAAGATAACAGAAGTGGCATTTGACCAGCGTTTTATGATTGGTGAAAAAGTACAGTTTATTAAAAATTGTCCTGAATGTAATTCAGAACTAATTCGTTACGAAGGTGAAGCCGCTCATTATTGTCCGAATGAAAGTAATTGTCCACCTCAAATAAAAGGTAAAATAGAGCATTTTGTTAGTCGCAAAGCCATGAATATCGAAGGTTTGGGTACAGAAACAATAGCTCTTTTATATGATAATGGTATGCTACATAATGTGGCGGATATTTACACTTTACAGGTTTCGGATTTAGCAAAATTAGAAAGACTTGGCAATAAATCTGCACAAAATATAAAAACATCATGCGATAAATCTAAAGAAGTACCTTTTGAAAGGGTGGTATTTGCTTTAGGGATTAGATTTGTAGGTGAAACTGTTGCGAAAAAATTAGCTCAGGCCTTTAAGAATATTGAGGCTCTTGAAAGTGCCGATTTTGAATCTTTGACGAGTGTTGATGAGATTGGAGAAAGAATAGCAAATAGTGTAATCAACTTCTTTAGTGATGAAAATAATATCGAAATTATCAACAAATTGAAGGAGCATGGCTTAAATTTAGCCATTTCAGAAGAACAACAACAGGAAATAACTAACATACTGGAAGGTAAGATTATCGTGATAAGTGGTACTTTCTCACATCATTCAAGAGATGAATATAAAAATATGATTGAATTGAATGGAGGAAAAAACTCGGGTAGTGTGTCGTCAAAAACATCATTTTTGCTTGCAGGTGAAAATGTCGGACCTGAAAAATTGAAAAAAGCTAATAGTCTTGGAGTTGAAATCATTAGTGAAGATGTTTTTTTACAAATGATTAAAAAAGATTTTTCTGAAAGTAATGAGAATAAAGATGATAAAAACAAAGATGATGAAATTAAGAAAACAACTCATAATCAGCCTATAATGGGAACTTTATTTTAATAATAATATGATGAAAAAGTATACAGATAGGTTGTTTTTAAAAAGATATAATAAGCTATCAAAAAACACAACAAGGGATAAGAAATTTGTAAATTATTATCAGGCAAATTCAATCCTATTGTTGTTTGAAAGTAATTATACTGAGAAAAACCCTAAAACAAAAGAAATTATTCAATCTTTGATTGCTGATGGTAAGAAGGTTACCGCCATAGGTTATATTGAAAAGAGAAAGATTACTTCAGCCATGTATCCGGAATACAGAATTACTTTTCCGGGTGATTATTCGTACTTTAAGAAGCCATCAAAAGAACTGATTGGATTTATGAATCAGAATGAATATGATTTATTAATCGATCTTTCTAAAGAGAAACATATTCAGTTAGAGTATTTGGCACTTTATTCCAATGCAAAATTTAAAGCCGGTATAAGAAAATCAGAGTTTAGTATCTATGATTTTGAACTTGATTTGAATTCATTTTTAGAAGAAAAAGAAGCCAATATCAATGATTTAGAATATTCATTTTTATTTAATCAAATATTATTTTACTTAAAAAGTATACAAACTAACGATTAAAAATGTATTTTTGCAACCAAATACACGATTTTTTCCAATGATAAATAACAAATTGAAAGGCATGGGTGTTGCGTTAATAACACCTTTTAAAGAAGATGACTCTATAGATTTTGATGCTTTAGCACGTATTGTTGAACATCAGATAAAAAATGGAACAGATTATTTAGTTGTGTGCGGTACGACTGCTGAAACTCCTACTCTTACTAATGAAGAAAAGGAGGAAATAAAACAATTTGTTATAAATGTTAATAATGGCAGAGTCCCTATTGTATATGGAATCGGAGGAAATAACACTAAAGAAATTATCCACAAAATTCAACATGTGGATTTGAATGGAGTTGATGCAATTCTTTCTGTTACCCCATATTATAATAAACCTTCACAAGAGGGTCTTTATCAGCATTTTGCTGCAATTGCGAATGCATCTTCACTACCAATTATTCTTTATAATGTACCCGGAAGAACCGGTGTAAATATGACTGCCGAAACTACGCTACGACTTGCAAATGAGTTTTCAAATGTTTGTGCCGTAAAAGAAGCGTCCGGTAATTTTTCTCAAATTGATGATATCATTAAGAATAAACCGGCCGACTTTATGGTAATTTCCGGTGATGATGGTATTACTTTTCCATTGATTACTCTTGGTGCTGTTGGTGTTATCTCCGTGATTGGTAATGCTTTTCCTAAGGAATTTAGTCGTATGGTTAGGCTGGCTTTAGAAGGAGATTATGAAAATGCTCGAATTATTCATCATAATTTTACTGAATTAATTGAACTTTTATTTGTAGAAGGTAATCCTGCCGGTGTTAAAAGCATGCTTGCAGTTATGGGGTATATCGAAAACAAATTAAGGTTGCCGCTTGTTCCTAATACAATCAAGACTTACGAAAAAATTCGACAGGTTTTAAACAGATTGTAATTTTTTTAAAATGAATATATCAACTCAACATCCGGTTAAAATTACTTTTGTTGGCATAGGTGGGGTAGGTGGTTATTACGGAGGTCTACTCTCTCATTATGCCGAATCTCACCCCGAAATATCTGTCAGCTTCGTTGCTCGTGGAGCTAATCTGATTGCTATTCGTGAAAACGGATTGAAAGTTACTGATGAACATCAAAGTTTTGTCACTAAACCCGCTATAGTTACTGATAAGGTTGAAGATATTGGTGTGGTAGATTATATCGTGTTGGCTACCAAAAGTTATGATTTAGATGCTACTATGTTGCAAATCAAACCTATGGTGGGAAAGCATACTATTATTTTGCCATTGCTAAATGGGATAGATAATACTTCTCGCTTGCGGACTTTCTTTCCCGAAAATGAAGTGTGGTATGGTTGCGTATATATTATCACAAGGTTAACTGCTCCAGGTGTAATCGAAGATACCGGTAATGTTCACTTTATGCATTTTGGTCATGAAAAGAAAACCTCAGACCAATTAGTCTACATCGAAAAGCTATTTAAGGATGCAGGTATCGAAGTAACTCTTAAAGAAGATGCTATTAAAGCTATATGGCGTAAGTTCTTTTTTATATCGACTACGGCTGCTTTATCTACATATTTAAACTCAGATTTTCAAAGTTTAGTTTGGGATGAAGAAAAAAAGCCAATGTATCTTGCAATTATGAATGAGCTTTTTGCTATTTCGAAGGCAGAAGGGGTTGAACTGCACGATGGTATCATTGATGAAATGATGAAATACGGTGGAAGCTTACCTGCAGGATCTACATCTTCAATGAATAGTGATTATCTTGCCGGAAAACACACTGAAGTCGAAACTCTTGTGGGTGTGGTTGTTAAATTAGGGCAAAAACATAATATACCAACACCTGTTTATTCAGAGATTTATAGGAAGATATACAAAAGTATATCATAAACAGAAAACAGTTGTGTCGCTTGCGTAACTATTATAAAGATTATGAACGATATCAAAAACAGATTAGTTGCTTTACGCCACCAAATGTCGAAAAATGACATAGCAGCTTATATAATTCCGGGTACCGACCCTCATGCCGGCGAGTATATTCCTGATTATTGGAAAGAAAGAGATTGGATTAGTGGTTTTACTGGTTCTGCCGGTACTGCTGCTGTAACTCTTGATAAAGCTTTTGTATGGGTAGATTCGCGCTACTTTATTCAAGCTGATGATCAGTTAAAAGGTACAGGATTCGCTGCCATGAAAATGGGTTTGCCTGATACTCCGGATATGCTGAAATGGATTGCCGGTGAGTTGAAAGTCGGTGATAGGGTAGGAGTAAATCCTCTTCTTTTTTCTGTAAATGCTTATGCAACAATGGGTAAGTTGTTCGCTGCGCATGGTATCAGTTTTTCATCCATTGACTTGATTAAAGATATTTGGTCTGACAGACCTGCTATTCCAAGTGAAAAGGTTTTTGCTTTTGATGTAAAATACGCCGGTAAATCATGTTCTGAAAAAATTGCTCTTGTTCGTAAGAGCTTATCTGATACTCAGACTGATATGTTGGTGCTGAATGCTTTAGATGATATTGCATGGTTATTTAATATCAGAGGTAATGATGTAGATTATAACCCTGTTACTACTGCTTATGCTTCGGTTTCTTTCGACAAATCAGTTATTTATATTTCTTCTGATAAAATTGATGACAATCTGAAAGCTTATTTCAGATCCAACGATGTTTTGGTTAAAGATTATCTCGATATTTATAAAGATTTGCCAAATATCTCTACTGATACAAAAGTCTTAATTGATGGTAATAAGCTTAATCAGTCTTTGTTTGAATGTATCAAGACTGAAGTTGTGAATACTTTATCGCCTGTTGCGGCACTTAAAAGTATCAAAAACAATGTGGAAATTGAAGGTGTTCGTAATGCTATGATTAAGGATGGAGTGGCTCTTACTCGTTTCTTTATATGGCTCGAAAATAATGTCGACTCAGGCACTCTCTCAGAAATATCTATTTCTGATAAATTGTATAAGTTTCGTGCTGAACAGGATTTGTTCTATGGTGAGAGTTTTAGTACTATCGCAGGCTATGCCGATCATGGTGCTATAGTTCATTATAAAGCTGATGATTCTTCTGATGCTAACATTTTGCCTGAAGGTATCTTACTGCTCGATTCCGGTGGTCAGTATCTTGACGGAACTACTGATATTACACGTACTATTTCTTTTGATACACCAACTTCTCAGCAAACTGCCGATTTTACTTTGGTACTGAAAGGACATATCGGTATTGCTACAGCCGTTTTCCCAATAGGAACTCGTGGCTCTCAGTTAGATATTCTGGCTCGTAAAGCTTTGTGGGATAGAGGTATGAATTATGGTCATGGTACCGGTCATGGTGTAGGACATTTTTTAAATGTGCATGAAGGTCCGCAAAACATACGTATGGATGAAAATTCTACTATCCTTCAACCCGGAATGATTATATCAAATGAACCGGGATTATATCGTAAAGGTGAATATGGTATCAGAACTGAAAATCTTATTCTTGTTGTAGAGGATCAAACAACTGACTTTGGTGAGTTTCTGAAATTTGAAACTTTGACGCTTTTCCCTATAGATATTAATCTGATTGATAAAGCTTTACTGACTGACAAAGAAATCTTATGGCTGAACGAATATCATCAAATGGTATATGATAAATTGTCTCCATATCTAAATACTTCTGAAAAAGAATGGTTGAGTCAGAAAACAAAAGCTATTTGAATTATGATAAACTTAACTGATTCTCAACTTGGTAAAGAGGCTCAATATCCCGAATCGTATGATAAATCGGTGCTGTTTCGTATCGATAGATTAGAAAACCGCTCTAAATATGGCATTGATTCGTCAAATCTTCCTTTTATTGGTTATGATATCTGGAATGCTTACGAAATTTCGTTTCTGACTGATAATGGATTACCTGTTTCTCGTGTGATGAAAATGAAATATAATGCTGGTAGTCCGTATCTCGTTGAATCCAAGTCTTTTAAGCTGTATTTGAATTCTTTCAATATGGAGAAATGTGGTAAAACTCAGTATGATGCAGAGGCAAAAGTCAAAGATATTATTACTAAGGATTTATCAGAATTACTCGAGACATCTGTTGAAGTAAGCTTTTTCTCTGATGTTGACAAGAAATTATTTGCTTTTAAGGATTATGTTGATGTTAAATATATAGTGCCCGAAACTGAATTAGATGTCATAGAATTTAATCATTTTACTGAAACACCTTCTCTCCTAAAAGGTAATTACACTGATACAATTATAAATTATACTTTCAGATCTGATTTGCTGAGGTCTAATTGTCCGGTTACTAATCAACCTGATTGGGGCGATTTGTTTGTCAATATTACATCAAACTACATTATCGATTTGTCATCTGTTATAGCTTATCTTGTTTCGTTCAGAAAAGAAAATCATTTCCACGAAGAAGTAGCGGAAATGATTTTCAAACGTTTGAGTGATGTGTTTAAACCTTCATCTTTAATGGTTGCTGCCATGTATACTCGTCGCGGCGGTATAGATATTAATCCTGTACGTGCAACTGATATTAACCTTATTGATGAGGCTTTTACAGATATGTCTTCGAGATTAGGCAAAACTCTTAGACAATAGTTTTTACACTTTCATCCAATAAAGATTGATGCAAAATCAATAGGGATTTAGCCCTGCATATTCATGTTTGTTCATTTTATTTTTATCTTCTTTATCCGTCAGCTAAAGCTGACGGCAATGAAATGTTTGCATTGTCTTTCTTCTATTGCAGATAAAGATTGCATCCAATAAAGATTGATGCAAAATCAATAGGGCTTTAGCCCTGCATAGATTCTTTATCTTTCACATATTGCCAACCGTATTTCTGTATAAACTCTTCCACTTCTTTGGCAAATGGTTTTTTCCTATGATGCTCTTCCTGTCGGGCAATATACTTTCGAACCTTTTCCACCTGTGACTGGCTAACCGACGCCGCATAATAATCGTCCTGCCATTGAAACTTACCTTGCACAATTCCCTGCTTGTTGATCCAGAAGGATGATTCTCCCTTGATCTGCTGCATGACATCGGCAATATTTTGCTTACCTCCCAAAGACAATAATATATGTACATGATCGACATACCCTCCTATATGGTCGAGGTATATGTTCTTTTGTCCGGAAAGTTCTTTTATATGATTATAAAGCAATTGCCGGCTTGTCTTGTCGAGTAGTGGCTCCCGATATTTTGTCGAGAACACAGCATGTATCCAAATTCTAATATAACTCATAGTTGTTTATTTTATTTGTTTATTTGTTTGTTTGTTCTATTGCCGTTGGCTTCAGCCAACGGACAAGGATTGAATTGAATTTAATTTAATTAATAAGGGCTAAGGCCCTATATTTGTTTTGTTTATTTTGTTTATTGGGCTAAAGCCCTTTTTATTTCTATTCTTATCTTTTTTGTCCGTTGGCTGAAGCCAACGGCAATTGTCTTCTTCTATTGCTGCTGACTTTAGCCTTACATCTTGTTTTGGTTATCTTATCTTATTTATTTTATCTTGTTAGCATAAATTTAAAGCTTACTCCGAAATTACTTGATGACACAGGGAATGTGGATGATATTAAAGGCGTACTTACCTGACGATCGTAGAACATCTGAATATTAACTTTTGCACTGAATACATAATCAGCCATGATTTTTAGTGTTAATAACTTGTTTCCGCTTGATGCCTGCGTTAAATTCTGATCTATCTTTCTTAATAATGATTTGATGTCTTTGTAAGATAAATCTGCATTGATTTTAAGGTCAT
Source organism: uncultured Paludibacter sp. (assembly GCA_937927845.1). GTDB lineage: Bacteria > Bacteroidota > Bacteroidia > Bacteroidales > Paludibacteraceae > Paludibacter. Next base: position 8,121 of record CALFXE010000014.1, on the reverse strand, counting down.
TTTTAACTCTCGATTGTGAGTTGTTTTTTAATTTCAATATCACATCAAAATCTTTCACTACATAACCAAATCCTATTACAAATTCATCTGTCATCGCATCAACTAATTGAGTGCTTGATAGATTTAATGCTAAATTCCTTTGCTTTTTGTATTCCAACTTGGAGGTCATGCTGTTTTTTAATGTGGCATTTATTCCTATAAGCGGACTGAATTGTTCTGTCAGCGACACAGATGATATGTCGTATGGCGATGACGGAATTGGATTGTTCGATTGTACATCACGGATATATCCTAATGCGTTGTCGTCATTGCCTAATGCTACCCACGTCGAGTATGATGTATACGAACCAATATTATATCTACAAGTGTAAGCATGTGTGATACTTACCGATCTGAATTTATCTTTTACCCATGGTATTCTTGACAAACCATCGTAACTTGCTCTCCAGTTAGGTAATATATTTATTAACGAAAGGAATGGACTTGCATCCATCTTTTCCGGTTTTCTACCTGTATATGCTGCTAAAAATGATGGTATTAATACTTCTGTTGAGTTTACATCAAATGAAGCTTTGTTAGGATTATCATCATAGTATGAGTCTGCAAGCGGGTGACTGCTCATAAAGCCTGTGGAAGGATAACGCGTGCCTGTATACTGCGAGTTTAATTTGGCTGCAAAATATCTTCTGTTTTCTAAAAGTTGATCAAATGCTTCTGATTTATAATTGTTTTCTGCTGTTCCAATTGATTTGAATGCCGTAGCCAAAGCTATTTGTGTGATATTATAACTGCCATTGAATGTTGTCGGCATACCGTCAAACATATAGTGAATAGTGGTGTTGGATGCTTTGTATTGCTTGGCATTTAAGTCTATTTTTAATCCGGGTATCGGTTCTAAGTTTACTTTTAAATCAAAATCGGATGTGATAGCAGTGTTAGCCGGACTGATTATCGAATCGCTCATAAACAACCACCCTTGATCGATGGCATTCTCAATTGTATTATCGTTATGTAAGCCGAAAGCAAAGTCGATTCCCGGTGCAAATCTGTTATTTGGATATGCTTGCTGACCGAACATTCGTACATCAGGCAGGAATCCCGGCATTACTAAACTGTTTGTTTCTCTGTAGGTAAATGAAGCTCGCCTGATACTCATCAACATACGTGTGGTAATGTCGGTAATCTTTTGTGATGTACTCCTGTCGTTTGGGTCGAAAGTTACTAATGTTACCGAAATGCTGTCCATATTTTGTAAACCGCTTATCTCTATATCAGACGGACTGATGGTTTTGTATTTCAAATTAACTTTATTGCCTGCTTTATCCTTTGCAGTGAGTTTGAAAGAGGTACTTCCTAATCTATGTCGAACTGTTTTGTTTTGTCCCTTCTCAAGCTGGATTATTTCATTATATGTTTTCGGTTTGAAGCTCGGATTTGGCATTTTTCTTTGATTGCCTGTAAATCTCGTATTTATCTCTTTTAAATAGCTTGATTTATTGTATAAAGTTTCAAAATTAAACTGTCCATCAATTTGATAGGAACGCATGCTTGTAGCTGTGTTGCCAAAATCTGTAGTGTTTTTTAATTTAGCAGTTCTATTCCAGTTGTAATTTCCCGTATATGATGTATTTAATGATGTTATCCAGTCTAAAAGCGGTATCTTGTTTACAGGTATATTCCATGATGCGTTAAATACCTGCTGATACGAGTACGGTGTTCCTAATTTTCGGATGTTCGACCATACTGTGTCTCTCCAGTGTTCATAATGTTCTTTTCCTAATTCGGGTGTATAATATGGTTCTTCTATAATTGCATTAGTAGCTGTCTGTATACTAAATCTCAATGCCTTAGTCAAATCCCATTTAAAATCAAACTGACGATTCCACATAAAATCCTTACTGAATGTTACGTCTAACGCATCATTTCCACTACTTACTCCATAATCATTATTGAAATCGCGTAACTTAATTTGTGAGTATTGCCTATTTAAGTCTGTGTTGAAAGCAATTGAATTAGGCAAATAATTTATATTGAAATCTTTGATGATTTTTAATGCAGGCTTGTCGAGATTCTTACTTTCTTTGAAAGGCTCAAATGGTTTACTCTCAAATGAATAATTGTAGTTTAAAGAGCCTCTTTCCTGTTTTATCAGATTTTGCTCTACTTCTGCGCTATGCTGGTTAGTTTCTGAATATGAATAAGAAACAGAAACATTAGCAGGATCGTAGAATTGTGGTTTTTTGCTTTTAATATTAACCTTTGCAGATGATATAGTGAAATTTTTAGATGTATGAACCGTCTGGGAAATCATCAGTAATGAGTCTTTTTCTGCCTGATTATTAAGCGTTTCCAATGCATCACTTAATAAGACATCTTGATCTATGGGATTATATTTAGGACTGATGGTTTCATTGGTATATGAGAAATAAGCAGGTAATTGTATCTTAGCTTCTTTTGGTAAAAAGCGCCCTAATTCTAAAGATGTTGAGAAATTCATTTGATATAAATCATCATTTCTTCTCTCCATTACTTTGCTTTCTATGCTTCCAAAACCTGCTGTCTCTGCGCGTCCCGCAAAATTAATACTTCCCAAGTCTGACAGTCCGATTGCCACATTTGCAAGTGCAGCCCAACCGCTTTCCTCATTAAATTGCGACATGCGCAACTCATTTACCCATATCTCTGCCGATTTAATATTATTACTGTGATTACGTACTCCAATCATAATATTTTCCACTTCGGATATAGATGGATTTCCGACTACTGTTACACTATTACGCGGATTGTTTGGGTCGGATACTGTATATGGTTTTATGTTGGATACGTTTTGTGAGCTTCCTTTGTCTTTGTTTCGCCTTAATTTTGTATCTGTAAGTATTTCAAAAGGGAAATCAATCATATTTTCGGGCATCCACACTATTGCCCTGTCTTTTGAATTTTTTGAACTGTATGTGCCGTGTGGCGTTAACATAAGCGGTACTTCGTATTCGTAATAATTATTGACCATATCAGTACCTATTCTGACAAAGCAAGTCAACTCATTATCTTTCAGGTTATATTCATCATCGATGAATTTTTCAGCATGTACAAACATTTGTAAACGTTTGTATTGACGCATATCGTATGATGTGTTTTTATATACAGCCTTTGCATCTCCTGGTGCTAAATCGGTTACTTTCAGCAACATTGATTGCTCATTTTGCTGAATAAGTTGTGGCTGACCGGGATCTGTCTGTCTGGTTACTCCCGGCGGTAATATGTAGTTTACAGGTGATTTTTCGGAGTTTTCTTCTATATTGACTGCTTGCACGTCTAATTTGCCATCCGATATTGGTGTTTTACCAACCTCATGCAATGGTTTTGTATAGCTTCGCCATTCACCTCTTACCAATTCAAGAGTTGCAAAACGTAAGTGCTTTTCTTTCTCAAAATCTGTCATAAACATACGTACAAAGCGTATCGACTTGAAATTACGTATATTACCTATTTTATCATCATATTCTCTTAAAGGTATTTTAAATTGATACCATGTTACCGGCTCTATTTTATCATTCAATAATCTGACATTAGATACTATTTTGTCTGTTATGTAGTTTGTACCGACTTGCATTTTATCCGGTCTTATCTGTACTTTATATTGATAATATCTTTCGTATTCATTTAGAGTATTGTCGTTGTTAATATCTTCATTGTCAGGTAATGAGGTAGATGTAGTTGTATAACTCAAACTGCTTTCCGATGCATCCGGAGAATTGCCTTCCGTACCATTATATCGTTTGTATCTTGTTAGAATATCCGCACTTTCCTTGTCGTAGTCTGCATTTCTGTAGAATCGATAATTATCAGCAGCTGGGTCGTTGATAGGTGAAAATGGGTCAGCTTGCATCTTTTGCAAAGTAGCCGAATTAACTTTAGCTTTAATTTGTTCAATATAGTTGTTATAAGTTGGGAATATCTTTTCTTGCTCAGTCGATAATCCGTTTAATCCCACATCTTGCTTTTCTCTTGCTCCGGCAGTGTTGTCGAAGGCTGTTACAGTCGACTGTGTTCTCGGAACTCGTCCCCATACAGTTGTTTCAACTTTTGTAGGGTCCTCATCTAAAGGTAAACCATGCTCAAAGAATTTCTTACCGTCTTTTAAAATGTCTTCACTGATATCGCCTAAGTTGAAATATAAATCTCCTCCTTGATCCGTACCATCATTATAGATAAATGGATCCATCATCCAAAATTCAATATATTCGATGTTTGATGTCTCAAAATCAGTAACATCCAATTTTCTCATAATACCACCCCAGCGTTTTTCAGGGAATTTTAACTTACCGTTTTCATCCATTCCATCAACATCTAAATTATACGGACCTCTCTCATCAGGATAGTACGAAAGATTCATTACAGTCATCATAGTTGTCAATGTTGATGGTGTTTCTCTGTTAGGAAATATTTCCGGAATATAAACTATGCGGGTGTTGTGGTTCGATTGAGATTCTTTATTATTCCTCAAATTAGCAGGTGTCGATGGTTTGTCCTGATTGAGTAATGGGTCGACATAATACCATGATAAAAGCGAGCGGTTATTTCCGTATTCAATATTATTACTTAATGCTGATTCGGGAAACATAGATGGCGTACTTGCCAAATACCAATTAATCGGATAATTAATATTGAAACTTGTTTTTGTCGATTCAAAATCATCTAAATAGGCATAACCATCACTGCCTACTGCCTTATGATGTCCCGGCAACAGTTGTGCAAATTCAGCATTTACAGCTAAGGATGACGGTGCGGTTGCATCTACAAAAGGTAATTTATCGAGCATATTGGTCAGCCATTGCGATTGTCCTTTCCATGCTGTGTTTAATCCCCATATAGTATTGGAAATAGGCTCGTTACCTGTGTTTACCTTCTTTGTCAAAGGCATTTCGGATAAGTGCATTATTGTGCCGCCCAGACTGAAATCCTTGCTAAACTGATATTCTAAATGTGTTCCGACCAAAGATTTGCGCTGCAGGTTAAACATCGACTGATTTTCTAACTTCACATTGACTTGTGTGCCCGATTCAATTATCGACTGATTGATGATGCTGACAGTTCCCATTGTGTAGTCTACAATATAATCGACATTCTCGCTAAGTGTCGCACCTCCTGCTGTTACGGTAACCGAACCTCTCGGTACATTCATGGCATTAAGGCGTATCTCGGAACCGCTGCTTGCCTTATATGCACCCTCGAGCATGAATTTGTTCTTTTCACTCATTTCGCGGGCTACAACCAAAGTTGAGTCGTAAAGCTCTTGGAAGATATATTTTTCAGCAATTTGATCATTGCCTATCATCTTTTTCAGATGTGAGCCGAAGGGTTCAAGTACCGGAAACATTATCCTTCCGCTTGATGAAAATGCTGTGTATCCTTCTATGTAATCGAATTTACCGTCGGGGTTATTGTTCTGTTTCAAGTCTAAATTATCAAGATTCATTACCCTCAACAACAACTGGTTTTTGATATTTCCTTCAGTTAAATATCGCAAGTTTGTACCGATAGAATCGTTTCTATAAACTATATTCAGTTCAAATTTATCAGCTTGCATTTGCATAGCTCCCAGATAATAAACATTCTTCAGCATCAAATCCCATATGGCTAACTGGGGTGATTGTGCCGTTCCTTTCAGTAGCTTTACTATCAGCGCATTAGGAGCTTGTACCTGATCGGTAGAAAATTCACCCACCTGATAAGTGTTTCCTCCCTGCGTATATTCATATGCAATACCCACTACTTCATCAGGATTTAAAGTGTTTCTTAGCGAAAGTATTCCTAAAGCCTGATTAAACGTATATTCAGATGGTTCTAATCTTCTTGCACTTTCTATTTTTTCGTAATCTTCGCCACCATTTAATCCATATGCCGAAAGACTTGAGGAAAGCACTGCATTAGTTTGCTTTATATCTCTAACATCTTGAATACCAATAATCTCTTGATATAAACTGTTAGCATCGTTATTAGGTAATGTTGTCGAACCTTTTGGTGTCCAATGAGTATTATCAATTCTGTCATGTTCTCCAAGATCCATAAATGCTACAATATTTCGAGCTTGGTCGTAGTTTGCCCTTTTGTTAGTTATCCAAACTTCTATGCGATTGATAGTTACACCTGAAGAAATAAACGGCAATCTGCTCATGGCAGTTTCGAAATTCTCGCGAAAATGATGTCCAATAAAGAAATGTTTATTTTCATCATAATTATCGATATTTACCTCAAACTTAGTTGTTTGTGCACCACCTCTTGAGCTAACGGTCTTAGTTTCCGATTCTTGCTGTGATGCTATAGCAGACACACTCAACTTACCAAATTGTAAATCCGTACGTAATCCAAATAAAGCTGTGCTACCCGAGATAAGCGAGCTGTTAAGTTGCATACTTACATTACCGGCTTGAATGCTACGTATTATATCATCTTCATTTCCTTTATAATTCAACTTAACCAATTTCTGATCAAAATCGAAAGTCGATTCAGTGTTATAATTCATATTGAAATTCACCTTATCGCCAACCGAGCCTGTTACATTCATCTGAATTTTTTCATCAAAATCAAAATTTGTTGTTTTACGCATCCTTTCTGTCAGCGTAGGATTATCGAGTTTATTGGTTTTAACACCAAAAATCAATTCAGCCGAACCCTGAGTTTTAATTTGCACACCACCCGGACCGAATACCTTATCGGCTTTACCAATATTGAATTTTATATCGGTTATATTAAATTTTTCTTCGTTATCAACTTCAACTTTTGCGTTAAGCTCTTTCCAGTAATCATTTTGTTCTTTTTGTGAAGATATTTTCTGATATTCTTTATCCGTTAATGAGAAAGGAGTAGCAATTTCCATATCTCCAACACGTGTTCGCATGATATAATTACCGGAGTTTATATCATATTCTACAGTGGTTTTTACATTATCTGGCTGGGGCGCATCTAAAGGAATTTTTTTATTAATATCATCATAATTATCCTGAGTAGTTTTACTTATTGTATAATCACGAGATATTGGTTGTTCATCAGAGACAACATTGTTTGCTTCCGGATTTTGAAAAAGCATATTAGCCTCAGATAGAGCATTCAGATTAGCTGTTGCAATACCTAAAGTCAATAAAAAAACTAATATGAGAAAGTTCTTATACTTATTCAAAACCATGATTTGCTGCTAAATGATAAAGATAGTAGTAAGCATCAAATATTTTTTAGTGCAAGTTTAATTAATTGTTCAACTGTTATATCAGGTTGAGTTTTAAGGATACTGTCGATAGCTTTTTGCGATACACCTGATGCAAAACCAAGCATCAATAAAGCTGACAGAGCCTCATCTCTAACTTCATTGTGTACGGGCATGGTAGATATTTCACTATCGGAAGAAACATTTAATTTTATGATTTTATCCTTTAAGTCAACAATAATTCGTTGAGCTGTTTTGGCGCCAATACCTTTAATAGAACTGAGGGACCTTACATTTTCCGTAGCAATCAATTGTTTAATTTCGGCTGCTGAAAATGATGACATTATCATCCTTGCAGTATTTGCACCAATGCCGGAAACAGAAATCAGCATAAGAAAAAGCTGTCGGTCTGTTTGCGTCATAAAGCCGAATAATGTATAGGCATCTTCTCTGATTGCCTCATATATAAAGAGTTTGGCTGTAGCTTGTCCGTTTAAAGTGGAAAACACCGGCAATGCAATATTTATAAAGTAACCCACACCTGCTGTTTCAATCACAACATAAGTCGGATTTAACTCAGCAACATTTCCTTTAATATAATCAATCATACTTTATTTCCTTTCAAAAGATATTCTATAAAACTCACAAAAGTAAGAAAAAAAATGACCTGTTCAAATTAGCTAAATGTAGTTTTTTACTCTCGTGATACATATAACGTTGAATACATCAAAAAAGTACAGATATCAAGTAAATAATTTTAAATATATGTTAATAGAATTATCTTTGTGAGAAAATTTGAAACAATATTGTTAGTCTGTTGGTTATAGTTAGTGATTGGTGATTAGTGCTTAGTGATTGGTCAATAGTCAATAGTCAATAGTCAATAGTCAATAGTCAATAGTCAATAGTCAATAGTCAAT
>CALFXE010000013.1 GCA_937927845.1 uncultured Paludibacter sp. | reverse complement strand
CCGCCATTTTATTGAGCACGGTATTCCACACCGGTTCTTCAAATACTAAAAAAGGTCTGTATCCTCGCATACCCCACGCCAATGAATCTTGGCATGTTTTACATTTATAATCATCCCTGTGAATTTCTTCTTCTACGATATCTGACCATATGCTGTTTCTCTTTATATAAGGGTGATCTTCCCACATATTGGTGCTTAAGTGCAACAGGTTTGCCCAGATCAGTGGCGACGCACCTGATTTTTTTTCTTCTTTTTGTTTTGCTTGTGAAAAAACAATTGATGGGATGCTGGAGGCGACACCGGCGGCCGTTGTTAGTTTAATGAATTCTCTGCGATTTATCATAGAACTAGTGTATTTGTTTATTTTAAAATAATAAGTAATTGTACCTGAAAATCATCGAAATACGTTTAATGACTATGATGTGAAAAAACGTAAAGATGCGTCAATGGATTTGAAAATAAATTATGTTTTCACTTTCTATTGAAAACCTTGGCGCACCTTTACGTTTCCTTTAAGAACATCATTTCTTATGTTAATACGGATGTAATCTGAAGGCTGTGCCTATTCAATTGTTTCTAAGGGAGCCACGTTCTTCTCCGCCCCGTCATAACCTGTATTCTGATTAATTACTCCCAGAGTATTAGCCATAATAACTTTATCGGGGATAGGCCACAAAGCGTGGAAAGGAGCCATTGTTGCCGTATTATTCAATAAAGTAACCTTTTGTTCATACGTTTTGTTGTATTTCATCACTCTATCGTAATAAAAATTTTTCTCACTAAAGGCATTTAGGCTATAACCATCTTTACCAAGTTTTGCGAGTATGTAGGAAACTCTTAACAGTTCCGAATGGCGAGGTTCTTCAGCAAATAATTCCCGTGCCCGTTCATCCAATATGAAATCAAGGGAGACTTCTTGTGGATCAATAGGAATGGCCTTTGCCCGGGTCCTTACTTTGTTAATGTCATTGGCCGCCAATGATAATTCATTTTTCCAGAAGTAAGCCTCAGCACGTAACAAATAAGTTTCGGCCATTCTGAAAATATACCAGTCACCGTTTCCTCCCTGCGGGGTAACTTTTGGATCATCCTCAGGTACGTACATAATGTAGTGGGGTATTGCATAAATATGCCTAAAAGTGTCAATTGGATTAGCAAAATATCTTGTTTGTACAGGCTTGCCGAAATCGACTGACTTGGGATTGTTGTATAAAAATTCAGAAGTGTCTACCCAGTTGATGTCTGCTCTTCTTAAATCGGATGTGCTTTTCCACGTTTCTCCTTTTATGTTCCATATTCCATATTGATAATGAGCTGTTAATCGGGCATTCGAATTTCCTCTGCCTAAAGAATCGTACATAGGGCCTGAGGCTACCATTCCAGGCTTCCCTTCGCTATCCAGAACAGCGGGTTGTATAAATGCCGGATTATATAAACGCATGGTAAATAAGCCTGCAGATCGTGCTGTGGGAGGTGCTTCATATCGGTCCACTGTGGCTAGAATAGTTTCTTTATTGGCAGTGATATTGAAATTTTTAGGCCTATGTAAATCCCAGATAAGGTTACGAACCGGATTGGCAGCATCAACTCCAAATCTTTCAGTCATTAATGAATAAGGTCCATTGATTATTTGTGTAGATACTTCAATAGCCTTGTCGAAATTTAAATTTGCCAGGTAAATTTTCGTGAGAAGATGTTCTGCAGCCGCTTTAGATACAGCACCCGGTTCAGCTTTTATAGGTAACCATTTTGCCGCAAATTCCACATCTTCTTGAATTTTATTTAATATTGCCCATCTACTATGTGTATAAAAGTCAAGTTTCGGGCTAGTAACTTCAGCATTAATGAATGGAACGTCTCCGTATGAATTGATTAATCTGTAATACCAATAAGCCCTAAACCATAAAGCTTCAGCAAGTAGTGCATTCCGCTCATTTTCATTTGCCCATTTTATATCATCAATTCTGGATATTAACACGTTTGTGTTTTTTATAAATCCATACACATCCGTAAAAAAAGTCAGGTTAGGGTAATATTGAGAAGTACTTGGAGTTAAATTATAAAAATCTAACTGCGACCAGGGTGAAGCTAAATCTGACATCGCTGCCTCTAACGACATATAATGCATATTTCCTGTACATTCCCTTTTTAGATCTTTTCTCATTGTAATTACTAAAGATTCAAAGCCTTCTTTGTCCACGAAAACATTTTCCGGAGTAAAAAAAGATTTAGCTTCAGGTTTCAGCCATTCTTCTGTACATGAACCCAACAAAACAATACTACCTATTATTAAAAAGAAGTTTTTCAAGTGTTTCATATTTAAATAAATTTTATAGAGTTATTCTGACACCTAAAGTGTGACTTTTATACATGGGGCTATTCAAAGATTCAGGATCCCATCCAGGCCATTTAGAAAAAGTTAATAAATTATGTCCTGAATAATAAAGCTCCATATTGTTAATTCCAAATCGCTGTGTAATTGTGTTCGGTAAAGAGTATGAGCAAGATACATCCTGTAGCCTTACAAAAGAGCGTGATTTGTAAATCATGAGACCTCCTCCATAGACATTTGTTCGAGCAACTATACGTGAATAGTCGTTAATAGGATTATCCGGAGTCCAGTAAGGAATATCAAAAGAATTCCTCTTATCCCCGGTATCAGCTCCGGCAAGTTGTAATGCATAACTAAAAGGAGCCAAATGTCCAAGGTCTGCCCTTATGAAGAAAGAAACCGAGAAGTACTTCAGAAAATCAAAACTATTTCTAAATCCAAGTCGATGTCTGGGTTCTTCATAACCTATAAACTGCTTGTCTTTTAAAGCTTCGTATTTTCCATTATTGTCTACATCTACAGCTTTCCAATCACCTGGTTCAAGCCTGTATTTAGCCGCTTCTTCTTTTTCTGAAATTTGCCAGATTCCCAATGTTTTGTAATTCCAAATTTGGTCTATGGCATGACCGGGGAACCAATTATTAGTATAATCAGGGACCTCTCTTCTTACCTTTTCACCATTGATCTCAACTTCTTCAAAATCACCAAATAGTTTTATGATCTTGTTTCTATTAGCTGAGTAGACTAAACTAGAAGTCCATTTAAAATCTTTTTTGTCAATATTTACGGTGTTAATCGTTAATTCAGCCCCAACATTCCTTAGTTGTCCGAGGTTTGTCATTATACTGGAAAATCCGGTTATCTGAGGCAGTTGTCTTGACATCAAGAGATCAAATGTGTTCATGATGTAAAAATCACCTGTAATATCTATACGATTTTCAAACAATCCTAAATCCATTCCCACATTAAAGGCCTCGGTCCTTTCCCACTTCAACTCCTTGTTAGGTAGGCTACTGTTATAAACGCCTACCTGTACTTTACTTCCATTAAAATGCTGAACGGAATTTAATTGGGCCAAAGCAGAATACGCACCAATTTCACGGTTGCCGTTGAGCCCCCAGGATGTACGTAATTTCAGTTGATAGACGTTGGGCAGGTTAAAGAAGTCTTCGTCTGATAATTTCCATGCAAATGCAAGAGCAGGAAAGGTTGCTCTCGGATTTTTGACCCCAAACGCTGAATATCCATCTCTTCTTACAGAAGCAGTGAGCAAATACTTGTTAAATAACGAATAGTTGATTCTTCCCATAAATGCATCAGCGCTGGTTTTTGTATCGTTTGAACTGACTGTTGGGTTGGTGCCAAATTGAAGTCCGCTAAAGCCGAGTTTCTGATTAGGGACAAAAAGCTGATTAGAGGCTGTGGTACTCCATCCATTGTTTTGTTCTGTACTGTATAGAAGTGTGACATCAAAACTATGTTGTTGGAACTGACGTTTCCAATTCAATATATTATCAAATATCCAACTAAAAGATTTGCTGTCGCTTCTGCTTCCTAATCCTCCCGCACCGCCTGCGGGTATTGAAGATGGATAGAAATTATAATCGTTTGTAAATATATAATTTGGTTGGAAAGAAATTTTGTAATTTATTCCAAAAGGCAAACTGAAATTCAGGTAACCTGTCGCAAACAGAGAGTTTACTTTACGCAATTTTTCTTGTTCATAATAATTAAGTAAAGGGCTTGCCAATGCAAAAGTGTTTGGATACCACTTAAGGCTGCCATCTTCTTCGTACTTGGAACCGTAAGGGCTCATATAATACAAATTATCTCTCCAACTTACAGGTACGGCACTTTCATTTCTATCCGAAAAATGAGTATTGATACCCGCATTTAACCAGGGTGTAATGTTAAAGTCAAAATTTAAACGAGTTCTGATAGCAGAATAATCATCTCCTCGAACAACACCT
>CALFXE010000012.1 GCA_937927845.1 uncultured Paludibacter sp. | reverse complement strand
CGATACCACCGGTGCTGTGCTGATCAATAAAACGGCTGCCACCCGGCTGGGCTGGACACCTGACCAGGCCGTGGGCAAATGGATAGAAAATACCATTCGCGACACCAGCAGGCGCCATATCATTGGCGTGGTGGAGGATTTTAATTTCCAGTCATTGAAAAGCGATATCGAGCCACTGGTGATAGCACCGAATATGGACCGAAGGGTTATTGCCGTAAAACTGAAAGGAGGTGATCTGCCCGGCAGTATTGCCACTGTAGAAAAAGCGTATAAGCAGGTGGCTGCTGCCTATCCATTTGAATACAGCTTCCTCGACCAGCAGTTTGATGACCTGTATAAAAAGGATATCCGGCAGCAGACCATCTTATCGGTGTTTTCGATGCTGGCCATTTTTGTAGCCTGCCTGGGATTGTTTGGGCTGGCCTCTTTTACCGCCATCAAACGTTTCAAAGAGATTGGGGTGCGCAAGGTGCTGGGTTCTTCTGTGCGGGGTATCGTACTCCTGTTGTCGAAGGATCTGTTAAAACCCGTCATCATCGCTACCTGCATTGCCCTGCCCGCAGGGTATTGGGTTATGAACAACTGGCTGCAGGACTTTGCCTATAAAACACCGCTTAGCTGGTGGGTTTTTGCCCTGGCGGCCCTGATTACATTTGGCATTGCCTTTATTACCGTGTATGTAAAAGCCATTAAGGCGGCGCTGACCAATCCCGTGAAGAGTTTGCGGTCAGAATAGGTATTAAATAATAGATAAAAGCAGGAGCGGGGATGGTCTGGATCATCCCCGCTTTTTTATCGGAACCAGGACCGGCCAGGAGTAGTGAGGAATCAACCCGGCCAATTGCCCGGTTTTTTACCTAATCATCTAATTTCCAGCGTCAATTCAAAAAAAATCTTCCTTAGTTTTTTGTCAGGAATTTTTGCGCCCTTACATTTGCGCCGGAGAGATGGCAGAGCGGTCGAATGCGGCGGTCTTGAAAACCGTTGACTGTAACAGGTCCGGGGGTTCGAATCCCTCTCTCTCCGCTGAAGGGGACAAATCAACAAAACATTGGTTTGTCCCCTCTTTATTTTCGATAACACTCCCTGATTTACCGGCTATTATGGCGAATATGGAATTCACCTTTTCGGTTCGAAATTCATCTTTTTGCCGATCATAGAGGATCCCTTTGGGAAAGATCAATTTTTGCAGGTCTTCTTTGAAGCTGATATCGCCGGAAGCCCACACAGTCCTGAGTTTGACGCTAAGACTAACCGTTTTTTGGAGGTAGACAGGCAGGTTCGAAATCGTCGTCTGGCATAGTTCCAATTGTTCCAGGATTTTCAACTGTTCTTCTTTATACCTCGGGTGGAATTTCTCAAACGCTTCCCTCGTCATCTGGTTCAAAATATAGTATTTCTCCTCGGCGGCATCTATCTTTTTGTTTACTTCTGTCAGTTGATGTTTCAGGATAGTTTGCTGATCAACATTTCCCTTATTTATATCATGAAAAATTTGCTCTAATTCATATTGAACCGAATCAGTCAATTCATCACGGACGAAAAATTAGAGAAGTTATATGTGATTGATCTTGATGAAAGGGGAAGCTTTCTTGCTCATGTAGAGAATAAGAACGGAAAAGCTGTTTTCAATATAAAAGCAGGTAATGAACTGAAGGAGGACGAAAGCAGCATTTTTGAAGATGGATGGATGAAACATAAGGAAGACATAGACGGGTTGGAAAAATACCTGAAACAGCTAAGAATAATCCGGCAGGACGATTGGGTGACAATGGATGAAAATGAGTTGAGTGGCAGCACAAGCATCTCAGGTACTCCCAGGATCAATCGCCTGCCACGGTACTATATAGGAATTTCTATATCCTCCGGTACGCTTGAATCTGAGGTCCTGATTCAAAATTTTATGAAGTTCCTGGACTCGGTGAAGAAGCAAACAGTTATCGGGCCTCGGCTACAGGAAATCCAACTACTGCTTGATAAAGCAAAAGACGATGAAGAGCGTTCGTCTATTCTGAATGAAGACATATTTTCATTGATGGATGATATTGCTCCTCCCGGTTCCAATTTTGGTGCACATCCTGGAGAGGGCTCCGATTTTGGCTTTTGGGGAGATCATGAAGAAGATTTGCGGGGTTTGAAAAAGAAGTCGATGTTCGCTGGCCCTAAAAAAAGCAATATGGAAACTTCAAAAAAGGAAAAGCAGGAGAAAACAGAAAGCCTAAAGAAAAATAAAGATTTGGAGAAATTCAGTGGCCGATCTGATGATTTAAATCCGAAATTTATTTTCAGTCTAACGGCTACTCAGATACTCTGCGAAGCGTTAAAAGGTGAGTTTGATATTGAGTACCTTGTTCGGAAAGAGCTAGCCAACCGGGGTGTTGATGAAGATGGCAGATGGGTGGGGTTTGACAAGGCAAAGGAGATTCACAAAATTTGAAGTGTGGCATTTCATTCGGGCTATGCGCTGTCAGTCGTGATCAGCAGTTAATCGTGTCCTCATTAACGGCATTGAGGAGAAAGCAATACCTGCAAAAGGTCGGCTATTTACTTCCCAGTTAAAAAATGATTTTTGCAATTTTTGGTGAAATACTTAAATTAGCTAATACCTTATCCGCTCTCCCCTTTGAATCTACAATCCCAGACATCTTGGTTTCTGAAATTCCCAGCGCATGCTCACGCATAGGCATATACCTATGTGACTGAGAGACACGAAGTGCAGGATAATGAAGTTAGTCTCTAGAAATATT
Organism: uncultured Paludibacter sp.; assembly: GCA_937927845.1. Taxonomy (GTDB): domain Bacteria; phylum Bacteroidota; class Bacteroidia; order Bacteroidales; family Paludibacteraceae; genus Paludibacter. The sequence continues at coordinate 33,360 of CALFXE010000012.1, read as the reverse complement.
GACAAGAAAACTGTATTTATAAATTGGATTGGCGCTACTGAACAATAAAATAAACGTAATAGGAAATACCTATCGTCTATAATTTATGAAATTAGATAGCTTCTTTTAATACAGAAACACTACTGTTGGATGCTGTACTACCAAAACCACTAAAATTCCCAATATGAAAAAGAAACTTAACTGCAAAATAAATTATAAACTGACAAGATTATTTCTTGTTATAACTGCGACCCTTTTTATAAACCTTAGTACCAAAGCACAAGTTGAATTGCCTACAGATATATTTAACAAAGCAGACAAAGTCATAACTGTCGCATTAGGCAGTTTACGCAATACTGGGGATTATTTAGTAAATCATTCAATCAACGAACTAAGTGTACTCCTCGGAACGGCCCGTCAAATTCTTGGAGACCAAGTAAATGTTGCAATGGACAGACTTAGTACAGAAAACAGGAAAATAATGGAGCGAATTTCCGAACTAATACATCAAATTGAAGAGGGCAGGTCTAATCTTGTTTCTTTAGTTGACAACTTAGTGCTTGATATAAATCAAATACTTGGCAATACACTAATAGGGGAAAAACAATTTATAATCAGAAAAATATCAGGCTTCAATCATTTAGTCAAAGAAGCAGGTGATTATTCTTTTGTTATTATCGCTTCCAATATAGGATACAATACTGACAACGACAAAACATCTTTTGTAAAATTTGTGATAAATGACAAGACTGACATTACTAACCAGGTAAAGTTTGATAATAGTTTAGACCAGCATACAAGAGTAATAAAACTCCCAGGCTCGGTTATTAATACATTCAAAAATGATGAAGCTCCTGTTCCAATCAAAGTGACATTTGCAATTGTGAAAACAATGAAAAAAGGGTTTCTTTTTAAAAAGTTAAAGACGTCAAGAATTGAAAATTCATTCTATTTATACCTTTTTCCAAGACTTTCAACAGAACTTCAAACAGAAGCATTTATCGAAGAAAGCAATTGGGTTAAATTAAATGCAAGAAAAAGTTTGACTGCAACTGGCCCAAATGCGCATTGTAGGTCTGGATGTCGAGATTGGAATGGGATTCCATTTTCGATAGAATTTTCCGTTGTTGGCGGCAATGAACCACCTAAACTCGGTGACCAAAGGCTTTCGAATCCAAAAATAGAACCAGCCGTTGGGAACATAAGAGGATTTGACGTAATCAATCCTCCTATTGTTGATAATGGTGGCATTCATGCAATCGTTAACATCACCGCCAGGACACATCCAAATCCATATATTCTTTCAGCTGACGTAGAAGAGTTTACTAGTAAGGGTGTTGTGCACAAGAAAGACAAATTGAAAATATTTTATGATGAAGTTTATGAACTTGTTTATCCTAAAGAAATAAAATTCTTACGATTGAATGGTAGGCTTGTATACAACAATGAAATATTTAACTACAGCATTGACGAACCCAACCCAGTTTTTCAATTAGTAAATGACTTTGTAATAGCAGGTGAAAAGCATTTTATCATCAGAGTTAAAAGACCTTTCAAGTAATCGATAAAGTACCGAACCAACATTGGTATTGCTGAAAGTAGGACTGGGCATTGTTAGCTTCGGGTTTAGCTCGCTATCAGCCTCGGTTTCGGCAGACGAATTATGCCAAGCAACAGTTCTTAACATCAACAATATTATAAAATCAAGTAGATGTTCCGGGCTGGACGTTATAAAATCCCCAACATGCAGCAATACTTGGCCGTTGGGGCAATTTAGTGGACACCGTGAAAATGTCAAAGAAAAACGAGGAAAACACCCTTTGATAAAATTTAAATTATTCTCATAATTGTAAAATGTAGTCCTAATTTTTTTACGGCTTCCTATAGTCTCATATTTCTAAACAATAAAAGACAAAACTATGAATGGAAAACTAATTATTCTGTTCTTATTGTCATTCTATTCAATGCAATTGAATGCGCAACAAAATGGTGGTTCAAATGGCACAGCGGACCTTGACATTCCCAACTTCATTAGAGTCTATAGTATTGATGCTGTCGGTGGCGAGCAAGTTGAGACGTACAAAAACAATAACAAACAATACTTTTACAATCCGTTAATAATTGCTGATTGGGCCAATTTTAAAAGCCAACTTGACAAGTATAACGGTGGGAATGAAAATACCCCGGTCAAATTGCTTCTTAAAATATATCATTACAGCAATAAGGTTTATGATGAATTAAAAATGTTGTTGGAAAGAGACGAACAGGTTCAGAATATAAATTTAAGTAACCTGCCATACTCATATTATGTTTTGAAAGCCAGAATCGGTGATGATTACGTCATCATCAATCCAACAGATTTGCCAACCTTTTCAAACATTGGCAATTTTCAAATAAAGCACATGGTTCCCAAAGTAAGAAATTATGAAATTTCTGGCAGCTTAAAACAGCTTAGAGAGTTTTATGATCTGAGAAGCAGTAATGATAATTTGAAAGGAAGCCTTTATATGGGTGGTTTCGAATTTTCAAGTGACTATGTAAAAGGAACAGCGGATTTTGCGACAAGTTCAAAAATACGAAAACAGTTGTTTGGAGATGAAACCCTTATTGACAATCAAGTCATAAAAAGCAGCAGTAGCGACGGTGGTCTTAGTTTAAGTTTGGGTCCTTTGAAGCTCGGGGGAGGCAAAGTAGAATCAAAAATATGGACAGAGAATGAAAAGAAGAGAATATTGAATAGGACGTATATGTCAGAACTGATCAATATTAATAAAACACAAATACATATTCTATCTTTTGGCGATGCCGATAAAGTCAGAGAAACAAAAAATGAAATCATTAAATACCTCCTGGAGAAAGTTTCTTCTCAGGTAACCCTGGAGTTTCAGAAAGTGTCTGATAATGAGTATAACCTCGTAAAAGACAATATAACGTATGCCACTTTAAAGAACGACCAGGTTGATAAACTTTTAAAGTCAAAGCCGCAAAGAGAATTTACTTCGGGAGCAGAACAAAGTGGTTCTTCTGGAGGCGTCTCAGGGTCAAGTAAGGAGAATATCACGAGCAAAGGAGGTGATGACATAACCTGGCAATATAAAGGCAACGAGTGGGTTCCTACAAAAGTTGATATGTATATTTTAAGCGAATATCAACTAAAAAACTCTTTATCTATTGATGCTCTTTCATATAACAAGGAGGGGAAAAAAACAATTGAAATTCCATTTATTTTTCCTGCAGTCTGGCTTGATGAAAATTCACAGATCTTAAATCCGGGGGTAGTAGACAGAGATAACCCAATCGGAACTATTCTCGCTTTTGCAGGCAATATTGACAAAATTCCTGCTGGCTGGAAGTTGTGCAATGGCGATATTTTATCAATTCACGGAAATGAAGAAGTATTTAACGTAATTGGCTATAATTGGGGCAAGCAACCTAACGGGGATTTCAATCTGCCTGATCTGAGAGGAGTTTTTCTACGAGGAGTAAGTTTCAATTCAGGACAAGACCCGGACGTCGATGCAAGAAATGCAAATGGGGGCGGGGAAAAGAATGCTGTGGGGTCATCACAGGGCGATGCTTTTGCAAAGCACAGTCACCCTGTGCATATAGGTGTCTCCCAACCAGGTGGGTCAAACATAAATGAGAGTATCTGTGCGGATGATGATGGTGGGGTACACTTAACGGTCAAGAATAAAGCAATTGCAACAGAGGTTGGCGGTAATGAAACAAGGCCTAAGAATAAATATGTCAATTATATAATAAGATGCAAATAAAATTATTAGTTGTAAGTATTTTTGTAATAATAAATTTCAACTTTTCCCTCAAAGTTAATGACGCTAAGTTTAGCGTTTCTATTGAAAGAAAACTGACTTCCAATAATTGCATACAAGGCTATCTGTCTATCAATGGTAGTCCCATATGTTATACAATGGAGTTGCCGTATAGAGGAAATATAAATGATATTTCTTCTATACCGAAAGGGAAATATGATGCTGTTATTCGGACAGACAAAAAACTTGGTTGGAAAATAGAATTACTTAATGTACCCAATCGTGAACATATACAAATTCATTTAGGCAATTACACGTCTGACATTACTGGGTGCACTCTTGTTGGTAAGTCTATTAATACGGACAATTGTTCTGTTGGTAAAAGCAAAGATGCTATTATGGAAATTGAAAGGCTTTTTAAAGACTTTAAGTCAGATTTGTGTTTAGAATGTAATAGTTCAAAAGAATATGAAATTGAAGTAGAATACAAATAAATAAATTAAAACTTCCACCAAGACGGGTTTGCTGCTAAGCTGGCAGACGGCATACCAATCGGCTACATATCACTATCAGTTATTTGAAGAGTGACCCAATTGTTGTTGACTTCCCCATATTTCCCTTTCCTATTTAATACAAGTATTTCTATATTTATTTTAATTTAAGCCAGGTAAAAGTTTTATTAGCCACTCAAGTTGTTTTTGTTCATCTGCTTGTCTTGACCATGTACCTTTGTATTCTGTAATCCAATCTATGGCTTGTTTCACTCCTGAATGTTTGTAATACGCCAAATCTTTAAGCACACTTAAAAATTTTTCATAGAGATTGTCACCGCTGTAGAAAAATCTTCCTACAATCCATTTTTCCATTTCGTAAGAGTCAAAAACACGACCTTGTGTTGAGTTCCAGTGTTTACAGAGGCGAATCACATTGCGAACAATGTTGTTTCCATACGACTGATTTTTTTGAGAAAGCTCATTGTTGATGTCATTAGGAACAGTTGTTCTCCAACTGTCGTTTGCACTTGGGATGTAGTAAGTCTTGTTCCAAAATTCTTCTATGTGAGAAGGCACAACATCAAACATGATATGATTAAGTTCCAATTTAACCGTTGGGAAATCTTTCTTTACTACCGAAAGTGGGTATGAAGATGAAAGTGCATCCAAAATGTTTTTACGATAAGTGCCAGGTGTCTTCTTTCCGGCACTAGTATTGAAAACAATAAGCAAATCAACATCAGAATTTGAGTCGTATTTTCTCGGTAAAATTGTGTTTCGAGTAAACGAACCAAAAGGCAGAATTTCTTTTGCTTCGTTATGAAGTTTGTCTTTCAAAACTTTTTGTAACTGTGCCAGCGAACTGCTAATTCGGTCCCTCTCGGTGCTGCTGTAGCCAAGAACAAGTTCTTGTTGGGCAAACGTGATTAGCCTATTATTGATACTTATAGCAGCCATCGTTTATTTTATTAGAAACCAGTTGTCTGTTTCACTGTTTTTTCTTTCAATTACCTGTTTTGCCCAAAGCCTAGCAAATCCGGGAATGTCAGGTTTCTCGCTTTTGTCAAACTCACTTACTTTTTTGCTGAGTGTCTCCACTTGTTCTTTGCCGCAATCGCTAAGAAAATAACAACTGCGTATCTCTTTGTGCAATGCTAAATAAGTCTCTGCGGCCTGCTTGTGTTTGGCTCTGTAATTCTTTCCTTCCCCTTCGTTCCATATCAAAAGTGCAATTGTTCCTAAAAGTCCAACGGCTGCAAGCAATTTGTCGGTTGTTGGGTTAATACCAATTATGGAAAGCACATTGAGAACTGCACATAGCCAAATGGTGTATGTGATTAGCTGCCGCCTAAGGTCGCACGATTTGAAATGACCCTTGGCGGAGTAGAGAGTTTCCTCTCCTAATTTTCTGAGAAGTTCTTTTTCTTGCATTCTATTTTCGCTTATTAATTATTCTGATGCCGAGGTTCTCCATTTTTTGTCTTAATTTATGCTGATTCGAATACCCTAATTTTTCAGCCGTTTTTTTCATCACATAATTAGAATTTGCATAAATTTTTTGAATATACTGCTTTTCATTTTCTTGAAGGCTAGTTATATCGGTTTTTTCCGATTTAAAAAACCTTTTAGGCAAGTCGCTTACTTCTATATTCTTCAATTGAGAAGCAAATAAAGAATCAATTGTTCTTTTTAATTCGCGGAAATTTCCAGGATATGGGTGATTATAAAACGCTATTTCAGCATCTGGACTAAAATTTAATTTTCTTCCCCATTGCAATTCCGATTGTTTTATAATACTCACGATTATTTTACTTTTCTCACTTATCCCTCTGTCTCGAAGTGATTTTAATTCCAGTTCGCAGTCGCAAAGCCGATAATACAAGTCCCATCTGAACTCCTTAGTGACACATTTTTCCCATAGATCAGCATTCGTAGCTGCAATTATTCTGACCTTGACATTTTTTACAACAGAATCGCTTCCCAACGGTTTAATCTCTTTATTCTCAATAGCCCTTAATAGACTCAATTGAGTTCTCATAGGCATATCACCTATTTCGTCCATAAATAGAGTACCGCCATTACAAATAGCAAATAAACCATCGCGCTTTTTAGTTGCCCCAGTAAAGGCATTCTTTTCATGACCAAAGAGTTCACTATAAAGAAGATTGTCCTCTGGAAGTGATGCACAGTTAATTGCTGCAAATGGTTTATCAGCCAATGGTGAGTTGTTATGAATATAGTTTGCTAATACATCCTTTCCGGTACCCGTTTCGCCAAGAATCAAGATATTTTGCTGAATTGCGTCAGCCCAAATTTTTGCCTTTTTATAAACTGCGTCTGTATGGAGGTCCCTTATAATGTCTTTTGGGAAAGTATCTTTGATATGAAACTCTCGCAATTTTTGATCTAACATTTTGCTCTTTATAAGAGGAACAGGTATGAAGTCAGGAAAACGGATTGGGTCGTGATGTATCAGGAACAACTTAAATTTAAGATCGATACTATAAAATAAAGCTACCCATACCATGTGCATAATAGACGATCCAGTGCCAGTAATAACCTCAACATCATCATTAACATCAATTTTGTTTAGAAAACTTCTTAAATGAGCTGCCACCATTTCATAATTGGATAACTCGTCCTCATCAATATCCAAAAGTTCAATTTCAACTTTGTGCTTGGAGTAATTCTCGCTAAGATAATTTTTCATAGCATTGACTTTCTTATCCAATTCATCTCCTTTCTTTTTTGGGACGCATTGTAACAGATAATGAAGTTCGTATCCATTTTTTTTAAATAGCTTATGGATCGTAAGAGTCGGTCCACTGGAATTGATTTGAAAGCCATTGCCAACTTTGTCAAAGTCCTTATGAAAAGCAAGCCAGGAAATTACTACCCTGCTCATATAACAGTTTTATATTTAAATATAACTAAATTATATCTCTTTTCATTTTGTGGTGTAGGTTGCTTTCAGTAGCTAAACATGGAATTGCTTGATAAGTAAGTATTTAGATCTATAGAACAGTCTCGTAAATAGTTTGGCACTCCACTTGAAAATATAGAACAAATAAAAGTGGAAAATGGAAACGGTTACCAAATCAATCAATAGCAAATCTCTAATAGAGTTCCCTAATGAATTTACTAGAAGTAGTTTGTTATCCTTGGCAAAGCAAATTGATCTTAGCCTTGCATTAAGAGAGAAGCGAACGCTAATACAAGTGGTGACAGAACTTGGGAAAAAGGAAAATTTTGGCCCCCTATTATCTTGTATCTCTAATGATGAAGTTTTAATTGATAATGTAATTAAGAATAGCTACAGACACGATAATGGGTTTCATAAAATAGTATTACTGTCATCTCACTATTTTAAACTTAGACTTCATTTGTTTCAACCCATTCCAGAAATTCCCCTGCCAATGGAAAATATTCATAATCATCGCTGGAATTTTGCATCCAAAATTATTTCTGGGAGTTTAAAAATGGAGCTTTTTCGGGAAGATGATTCAGGGGGTGTTGAAGTTAATAATTATACTTATTTATCTAAAAATGGATCAGATCAATACGCTGTTGAGTACAATGGTAAAATTAATTTAGAAAGATTATCGCTGATAAGATATGATAGTGGCTGTACATACTTTATGAAATCAAAAGAACTCCACCGGATAATCAACCCAAACAATGAAAGCACCTGTACGTTAATGATTACGGGCTCTCCATTGTCCGAAAAATGCAAATTATATTCATACAATACGTTTCTGAATGAAAGGCAGACGGTTTCTTCCTATTCTGAGGAAGAGTTGCGGGAATTATTTTTAATAGCAGTTAAAGGGTAACGATGTATATCTGTTTGGAAGGCATTAAAGGAAGTGGCAAAACAACAGTTTTTGACTTGGTCAAGGCTAAGATAGACCAACAGGGTATACCTTATTCATTGCTTTGCCCGACTAAGCCGATTTCTGGATTTAATTTACGTGAATGGTTTCACTCACATATTTCCTTTTTACGAAATTACGACTGGTGGAACAGCTGGATATACTCAGTAAGAAGCAATAGGTCTGCACTTCTGGCGCTCAAAGAAAAGAAGTCTTTAATCTTTGGAGATAGAAGTATTTTGACAAGTTATGTTACCAAAAGGATACACGGACTCAACTGGGAAAAGGTGATCGGGTTAACAAATCGAATGGAGAAAATAATTCCACTCCCCGACATTGTTATTTATTTTAAGATCGATCCATCAGTCGCCTTGATTAGATTAAAAGAGAGAAAGAACCATTTAAGCATTAAAAAGGATGAGATTTTAGAATCATTAACAAGAGCAGCCACCTTCTATAGCGAAATGAGAGACACACAAAGATTTCCAGAGTTTTCAAGTATAAAATGGATCGAAGTTGATGGGACATTAAATCCCTCTGATTTATGCGATCATTTACTTAGACTTATCAGTTCATATATAAAACAGCATGATGATGACTTACGTAACATTAAAAGGAAAAGCGGCATTACAGAAAAGGCTGGATGAAAAACTCCAACGACTTAAAGAAATTCAGAAAGAAAAAGCCCATGCTTACAATGCAAGTGGGGATGGATGGCATGATAATCCAGGATGGGTACAATTAGGCCAGCAGGAAGAAATGTTGTCAACCGAAATTGGCCATCTTCAAAAGAAACTATCTGAAGTTAAAATAGTCGAAATATCACCCGAAAACATTGATCAGGTGCAACTAGGTGTTTCGGTAACCTTTAAACAAGCAAACAAGGTAAGTGGGAAAAGTAATACTTATAAGTTTTTGATAGCGACAGACGGAGAGGCCGACGTAAGAAAGGGGATAATTAGTAACAACTCTCCATTGGGAACCGCATTAATTGGGATGAAAGTAACCGATTGTAAGACCGTTGTATTACCTGCGGGCGAATTTGAAATTTGTGTACTTAAAATAGAAATGGAATAATTGACTTCTAACTAAATTTTGGGACGGGCAATGGGTGTTAGCGGTTCAGCTTTTTTAATCTATCATTTTATTATTCAAAATATTGTCAAAATAATAAGCCAAATTGGACGAAACTTTTTCAAATATTGCTGGTATTAAAAATGAGATGCTTTCAACTGACAATTCCCTATCTCTTGGGAAACCGTGATATTGATGTAAATAAAAAACAATGTCAAACTGTTCTGAATAATCTAGTTTGTCAAATGGGTTTGTCGTTACATAATCATGAAAGTCCGACAAGTGAATGAAGCCGCAGCCAAATTTATAGACGTAACGGACATATCCTTTTAAGTCGCTTGCTTTCGCCACCATATCCTTGTCTGTAATTTGCTTCAACTTATTGTTCGCTGTCAAAACAGTCCATTTGTCTCCTGACATAGTTTGGTTCATTAGTCTTTCCCGCTCGTTAAAGTCAGAGATCTGTCCCAAATAAATTACTCTAACGAATGAGTCCAACTCTTGTCTTAAGATAGAAATACAGTTACCAAACAGCCTTTGAGAAACTAAAAGTGCCAAGGCTTTTTGATTTTCCTCACTTCTATTTTTAATTAGTGAAATGTATTTCTGTCTAATGTCCGTCATCGTTCTGATGTCGTTTAAGCTTGCCGCTAACGTTGAAGCATTGGCGATGTGGCGGTATTCCGTGTTCCGTCCGCCCGGTGCCGCAGCTGATTAAAGATACAAATGCTCTTTGTTATTCTACTGTTTGGCGTTATTCGTCTGCCGAAACTAAAGATGAGTAGTGAACAAAAAGCTGAGTATATATTCGTCGCCCCGCCATATTGCCAATGCAATGTTAGGCACAGTACTTATTCCTCAATGTCAATAGTGTCGGAATAATTTGCCCGTAAAATGTCTTTTATTATGTCGAAGTTAATGTTGCTACATCTTGGTCCTTTCGTTACTTTTCTCAGTTTGAATTCTGCGAGTCGTGAACTAAAAGGCAAAACAATATAAGTGATATCATTATTGAAGACAACTGGCACAAAGTTCCATGCATTGTAACTGTCGGAAGTCCGTTTCACTAAAAAACGATACTCCTGCTCATTGTCAAACTTGCCGTGAATATAAAATGCTCCAATCTTCGAGATGTATGTGAAGTTTAAGGGGTAATTATATTTTGCAAGAATTGTGTCAAAGAGGTCTGCTAAAAAAGGAATTTTTTGAGGGTTGTCTTTATTTGAATAATATACCTCTCTAAAGTCAGGGATTTTGCTTTCAATTTCAAAAGTTAATTTTATTCCTGTTCCACTATAGCCAAAATAATCCCAAAGGTCGGGTGATGTGTTATTGTCAGATGTTAAACACAGAGAAAAAATTTCGCTCATTAAAGACCTATAATCTGTTTTAATTCCAAAAGTCTCTTTAAAATGCTTGTAACCGTCTATATTATGTTCCTCATAAAATAGTCGAAACTCTTCTGCTGCGAAATTGTTTATTAGATTAAATAGCCAAAGCTCTTTGTTTTTTAGAATACTGCAAGCGGCGTTAAAGTTTGTGAAATGGGAATAAAGTTTTAGTGTTGGTTGGGGATAGATTTCATTGAAAATTATTTCAGATAATTTCTTGTCGTCAATTTTGACAATGTTGCCAATATAGTCTGCATTGAATTTTATATGGTTTTTGTCAATTCTGCCAACCACGTTATTCCTTGAGAATATTTCATTTACAAGGTCTACTAACTCATCTAATTTTTCTCTGTTAAGATTGTCAGCAATTTTAAGTCGCTCGTCATACCGTTGCATACGTTCGAAGCTTTCCTTGTATTGCTGAATTTGTTCTGGTGTAAGTGCTGTCATAGTATTGTGCTTAACGTTGAAGCATTGGCGATGGGCGGTATTCTGTGTTACGTCTGCCCGGTGACGCTGCTGATTAAAGATACAAAACCTCATTGTCTATTCTTTAGCTCGGCGTTATTCGTGTGCCGAAACTTAAGCTGACTAACGAGCAAAAAGCTGAGTATATATTCGTCGCCCTGCCATATTGCCAATGCAATGCTATAAATAGGCATTTAGATTTTTCTTATATACATCTTAAACTGATCTAAAAGTTCGTCATATTTTATTCGTGAAGCCGTTGAAGTAGAATTCAACACGACGCACTTGATCACCCTATCTTTATACCTAACCTCAAAAGCATGGTGTGCTTTGATGTGTTCGACGTGACATGTCCCCAAGTTTTGTTCTGAAATATAACGCGAGAACGATTTCGCAGTACTGTCCGGCGCCGAGAATCCAGGCAAAAGAATCATCTCTAATTCAGGATGACTGTCCAGAATTTTCACAATGTCCTGAAATTTGGTGATCCTAATATGGGTGTCAAGAGCGCTCATTCCCTTTCGTTCAACCTCAAGCCCCAGATTTTGAACGCCGACCTGAAGATGTTCCATAATTGCATGGCGCTCCTGAACCGCCAAATCTGCTGCCTGACCCTTTTTCCAGGTTAAATGATAACCCGATAACGCCGCCAGAACCCGCCAAAACCTGTTACGCCTATTAGGATAATAAAAAGGATAATCACGTTTGGAAGGATGCGGCGGATAGCTTCCCAAAATTAAGTATCGCATTTTCGGAATATCCTTATACCAGTCAGGATGTTTCTCTTTATTCCATTCGGTATTCATACGGTTCGGGAAGGCTTGTTTATAACGCATGAATTTACGATATAAGGTGCTAATGCACAAAAAGCACCTATTAACAATCAATAAGGCAAGGCTATACACTTTGTATTGTTATTGGGGCAATCCGCCCCGGAAGTTTTACCAGTTTGTTTCTTTTTCCATTAGTCATCCAAAGAATTAACTCTATTTGCTAAAAAATTTTTGCTTATGTACAAGTCTGCTAAAAAGCGGCCAATGATTGCCCTTTAAAGTGAACCAAGGCTAAAATTTGCCCTCATCTGCAATTAACCGGTATTTGTCTATAAAACCTGTAATTAGCGCCAAATCACGCCAAAATTGGTTCGAAAGTTGTCCCCTGTAGCCCGCCAAAGCACAAAATAAACGAAGTAAGAAACCCTCAAACGCTTGAGTTTGCGGGTTTCTTGTTTTTAAGACTGATCAAAATGTTCAATTAAAATCAATCTGATCGTGAGTTCGACCGACTTTAAAAAAAGACTCACGATTTCAATGTAAATAGTTGATAATAAATATATTAAGTCTTTTAATAGGTCTTGTTATAGGGTATCTGAGGTTCTAATTTTATCACGAAAACATGAGTAATTATGTTAGGTAAAAACTTCAGTGTGGTTTCTACTCAAAAAAGCCAAAAAACTATCTGTCTGGTGAGATGCCTCTTTACATACGTATTACTGTTGATGTTCAGAAAAAAATGACCACTGCACGCATTGTGATCCTATATCATGGAACCAAAAAGCAGAAAAGCGCTTGGTAAAATCTAAAAAGTAAAAGAGCTAAACAATCATCTTACTGCTTTGCCAGCAAAGGTATTTGTAGCAAGACGCCTGTTGATTGAAAGCTGTAAAGAGGTAACTGCAGAAGCGATTAAAAACCTGTTGACCGAATACATCGGTTTATTATTTCAGAAATAACTTTAGCTGAAGTTGAATCCATTTCACATGCTTATTACATTATACGGGAAAGAATAAAGGTTACAGCCTTGATTACTTTGTTGAAGGAAAATAATTGAGCCTGTCAATATACCTTATGTTACAAAAAACTCGGTAATATTCTTTCCAAAGATTTTTTGGCTTTTGAAATTTCTTCTCGTTCCAAATACTCTTTTACCCATTTTGCATCAGACTTCAGAACATCGACTTTTTTAGCCGCCCAATCTGGTAAATTGTCAACTGGCATTTTTTTAATTGCATACAAAAAGCCACTCTCCAGATTATCATTACTAAAATCCATGTCGGCAATAGCGGTTTCCAATTCAAAGGAAAAATATGGATAACCATGAGAAGCGTTCCAGTATTTAATAAGGCGAATTATAGGTTTAACTATGGAGTTATATCTTGTGTTCACTTTTTTGAGATCATCGTTAAACTTATCAGGTTCTGTCTCCATCCAGCCCCCGTTCTTATTAGGGATTTCAATACTATCGTAAAAAATTCCTTTATCGAAAATCGCAGGTACCAGATCAAACTTTATATGATTTAGTTCGAGAACTATTGAAGGATGATCTTTTACAACAATTGAATAAGGATAGTTTTCTTCTGCAAATCTTTTTAATTGGCTTCTATAACTTTCAGGTTTCAGTTTGTCGTAATCCTCTGTGTTAAATTGTATCAATATGTCAATATCAGAATTTGGGTCAAATCGTCTCGGTAAGATGGTATCTCTTGTGTATGATCCAAATAAAATTGGTTCATCAATTTCATCGTCAAAGTATTCATCCAATTTGTCAATAATATTGTTAACCGATTTGTCAATTTTTTCCCGCTCGACACTGGAATATTTAATAAACAAGTCAGAGGAAATGCGTTTTAGGTGATTATTTAACCCAATATCCATATCAATTCGTCTTTATTTGATATTCTGCTTTTAACTCTTCCCATTCTTTGGCTAATTCATCCTGATATTTTGTAAAAATCTTCGAACTAAGTGGAGTAGACGCCCAGGAAAGGGCAGTTTCATATTCCAAAATATCTCTTAATGCCTCAGCAGTTTTATTTTCAAATCCGAATTGCATCAAGTCATTGAATAAAGATTTAAACCGATCCTGAACTTCTATCATTCTGGACGAAAAGTATATTGCTTTAATTAATTTTTGCAATAAAAGAGTAGGCAAAGCCAATTCAAAAAATATCCGGACAATTTCTCTATTTCCAATATATGCCGATGCAATAAAAATTAGTATTATAATTACAGTTTGCAGAATTATACGTCCAAGCATTTTAGAAATAATAAATTGAGTGTGGTAACTGTTTTCAAAACAATTAACTGCAAGTTTGTAAAGACCGGGGGAAAGATGTTCATTGGTAAAATAGCCCTGTGATTTCTTGCCAGAAAAATTAGTTCCAAAAGAGTTATCCAACCAATCGAGCCTTCGTTTCATTTCAGCTTTAGTGAAAATATAGTTGGCCCGATTATCGAGAAATGCGTAAATGCAGATAAAAAAAATATTAATGCCTATTAACACATCCTTTAAATCTTGAAGTAAATTGAAATATCCAAGGAGGCTAATAGTGATACTCAAAGCCGTGGATAGATAAAGCAAAATATCTGCTCTCTTGTTAAGTGTCTCTACAGTCTTATAAGAAACGCTATATGGTACTATTCTCAATCTCATATACAATTATTTGTTTCGGCTTTTAGTAAATCATTTTCATGCCCTGCTTCTGGACCATACCAAACACCCTTTTGCAACCATACCTCGTAAAAATATATCCAGGCCGCAGTCCAAGGCACTATATCTTTTGCTATAAGTTTTTCTTTTACCCAATGAAAATTCTTAGGATGGTACAAGCACAATGACTGGCTTTCTTTATAAAAATGAGGCGGATCTTCCACCAGCTCCGGTTTTATAATCTTCACAAGCGGTCTTGAATCACCCCTATAATTTATAGAAACGGTATAAACAGGAAATACAGGCTTTACAATTATGTCACCAATAAACTCAATATCATACTGTCCCCGTTTTTTCACTTTAAACTGAGGGTAGCGGCTTTTCATTGCACCAATCTGAATATCAGAGTTGTAATATTTATTCTTTAGGAATATCACCAAAAAAACCTTTAGATGCGGATATAGCTGTGCCGACAGTCGTAGATAATGTACCGGTACCGGAAATCTTTAAACTACCCTCTGAAAGAGACTTAGAAAAATTCTTGGACTCGTCTTCGTCAACAGTAGGAAATTCTTTTCCAAATATGTCCTTCCAAATCTGAATTGCTTCATCCTCCTTACCATCATCATATTTTTCTTTCGCTTCATTTAATTTTTCTTTCACTTTTTCAATTCTATTGATCGACGTAGTATAGTCATCGTTTGATTTAAACTTATTGGATTGAAGATGATACTCCGCATTGTTGAACCATAGCCGTATTGATTGCTCGAAGTTGGTAAAATCGTTCAGAGAGAAAATATTAATGACAGATTCTTCAATATGGTAGGAAGGAATCAATTTCCCTTTCTCTCTGTTCCAATATTTGATAGCCTTTATGGTTGGTTTAACCTTATAGCTTCTCTGCCGATGAATATTGTCAAGGTTCGTTGTTAATTGTTCTGGATAGGAATACGTCCATGATTTCAGGTCATATTTTGGGATCAAATAGCCTCCGCCAATTTCTTCAAAACTGGGTAGTACATCGAAGTTCTTATCACTTAGTTTTACCGTCACACAAGGTCTGTCCTGGCTAACTTTATCTTTATAATCAGGCTGATCATTGAGGTAGTTTTTTATTTTAGTCAAAACACTTTGCGGATTGGGAAGATTGCCGCACTCGTCTTTCCAGGCTTCACGATCAAGCACAGCAAATAGATCAATATCATTTAACGGTCTAATAATCGTATCCCTTTCGTAAGATCCATTTGTAAATGTTTTCGTCACATGCAGGTCGTTATCCTCATCTTTAAGGTGACCTTCCAAATTTGAAAGTGAACCTTTAATATTATCTTCCTGTCTGTCGGTTACAGATATGTTATCAATAAGACCGCTAATGCATTCAAGTAAAGTCATAATATGTGTTTTTATTATTTGACCAGAATTCAATTCAAAGAACTGTAAGGTTGCTATTAGTGTTTGGTATCTTTTATATTGCGTGGGTCATTGCCAGGTGCAACAGTATCGCTATCCCGGATTTTCCCATCCAGACCGTGAATCCTTACTTCGCCACCACCAGAATTTGCAGCATAATCTTTTGCAATTTTTTCAGCTTCCTTTTGTGTGTTAGCAGAACCGCTGGACTTTGCGCCGCCTTCTTTTTGAATATCCCATTTGCCCGTGTCTTTGTTTTTTGAAACATGATAGTTCGACATATATTTTAGTTTAATTGTTACTTTGGAATTGTCGCAATGACGACGCCTTGAATTTTGAAATCCTGTGTCAGAATAATTGGTTGATGTACCTTATTATTTGATCTTGGCAAAAGAGTTACAAAATCGCCCTTGTGCTGGTATTCTTTGATTGTTGCTTCATCATCAATTAGTGCGACAACATTTTGCCCATTATTGGCAGTCGGTTGCTGTTTAATCAATATTAAATCACCGTTATTAATTCCTGCTTCATTCATTGAATCCCCTTTAGCTCTCAGTAGAAAATATGAGGAGCCGGGTTTCGCTAAAGCCGTTGAAACGGGAATCATCGCCTCTATATTTTCTTGTGCTAAGATTGGCATACCACAACTAGCGGTGCCCACCAATGGAATTGCGACTGTTCTTGCGCTTTCATTTGCTGCTAAATCTTTTAATAAAATATAGCTGCCATCTGTCTTCTTTTCCAAGAAACCGTTAGCAGCTAAATCGTTCAATAGAAGCATTGGAGACAATGGTGATTTGTATTTCATTTCCTTCATCAACTCTCTCGTAGAAGGCATTCTACCGTGCAGCATGATGAAGTTTCTCATATGCTTCAGTGCTTCTTTTGCTTTTAAACTCAAATTTTCTTCACTCATATGTATTATACTGTATAATACATAAAATTATACATTTTATTTCTATCAAGTATATGTGATTGGAAAAGTGTTAATAAATTTTTATTTCCTATGTAAGGGATTGATAATAAATTACTTTCAACTAAGTGGTTGAGTCAATTTATAATTGTTTGAAGTATTGAAAAATTTAATGGCTGTAGAGGGTTTTCGTGATCCTCTCAGCCCGTCGGAAGGGAAAGCCCTGTAAATCAGTGCTTTTTTGCTTTTATAATGTCAAAGTAGAATCGAATATTGCCAGTCATACACACGCCCGGCACCCAACTCCAACACGCATCACTTACTGAAAAAAATTATCTAGATAACCGAACAATTTTTTCGTTTGCATCATCAGGGTTACATGGCTTTGATGGGAACAATCGCCAGTTTTGATTTGGCATAGGTTGCAGGTCGGCAGCAACGGCATCTTTCATCAATTTATGGGTTTTTGCCAGTTCGATTTTATTCATGTAGTGAAGTCATAATGTTCATTATTGTAGACAAAATCAGCAAATTTGTTTATTATAATAAACATTATAAACAGGAATTGATTGCTGCGTCTTTAAAAACCAATAACTGCTTCACTCTGGGATGAAAAGGGGGAATGCTCGATCCACTTCACTTATTCTTCAAGAAGAATTTTTCCAGTAAGAAGCGACCCCGGTACTTTTGTAAAAATTAGAATTCATACCGTATTTTATCCTGACACCGGAATCATAATAAACTTAAGTATGTCGTTCGGACGCGTTGAAATAAAAACAAGGCTACTGAAAATGGCTTTTTTGGATGATGAGCAGAACCAGTCAGATATAATTAAAGGCATTGGAATCTCTTCTTATCAATGGGGAGGATATTTTAACCCAATCATTCCATGTTTCGAAAATATTCCTCATACACCCAATACCAACCAGCATCACTTACTGCAAAAAGCTATCCAGGTAACCGAACAATATTTTCGTTTGCATCATCAGGCTCACATGGCTCTGATGGGGAACAATAGCCAGCTGTGACTGGGGCATAGGGTGCAGATCGCCAACAACGCCGCCTCCCAGTAGTTTATAGGTTTTTGCCAGTTCGACTTTATCCATGCCATCGTTGTCGCCAGCTATAATCAGTACCGGAGCGGTGATTTTTGCAATATTGTCATCGCCCAGGTTAAACGTTTCTCCGGCCATGGCAATCATCTGCGTCAGGAACGGGATCCATTTTGTTTTGTCCGGAGCTACCTCATCATAGGCCGCCTGCATAGGCGAATTGGCAAACAACTCAGGCTTCATATTTTTAAAAGCGCTGGCTATTTCAGGTGCCCAGCCCTCACTTTTATAAGCAGAAGAAATGATGACCAGTTTTTTGAGTCGTTTAGGACTTTGGATCGCAAACTGGTAGGCTATCTGACCACCAAAACTATATCCGGCCACATCTGCGCTGTCGATTTTCAGATAATCCATTACTTTCTCCACGTCGCTGGCCAGTGTTGTCCGCGATAATTTTCTATCTGAAAAAGGGGTATGTCCATGTCCCTGCAGTTCCAGTGCAATTACTTTTCTTGTTTTCGCCAGTTCAGGTATCAATTCGCCCCAATTCGTTCCGATAGTCATGAATGCACCGTGTAATAAAACGATGGGCTGACCATCGCCATATACTTCGTAATAAACGTTGGTGCCATTGGCTGGTGCGTAGCCGCTCTGTTTGGGTTTCATTTGTTGTGCGTTTGATACAGACACAGCAGTTATGCTGATTGTAAGGAAGAGCAATTTAATAAGACTTCCCGGGTTTAATAGCTGTTTCATAAAGCTGCTGGCGTTTAGTTTGATTGGTTAGTGGCTATACGAAGGTCGGAGATCTTAAAGGATTCCAAACTGTGCAAAAACGACAAGTTCAGGGGTAAATCCCGACAAATTTTTTAATGAAACGCCCAATCTTTGCCTCCAAAAGGAGGTCTGGTGTATGATTAGAGCCTCTGTTTCTACGTTTTAAGGCTTACTAATCGTTGATTACAGTGTTTTTCGGATCACCAGGATAGGATGTGCCTGTAAATATTTCAGGCAGTCAGGATAAAAGGATAATAAGACCTGTGTAAGCGCATTCAAATCTATGCAGCCATTACCATTAAAGATTTTCAATCACCTCTCTGTACCCCCTCCCGATAGGGATAGATACACCGTTCACTTCAACGGATTCTGCTGTATAGGACTCCAGCTTATTGATTGAAATGATAAATGAACGGTGAATACGTTTAAAAATATGGACGGGCAAAAGGTCTTCTATTTCATGTGTACTCATTCGTGATACGAACTCCTTTTTTGCCGTGACAACTTTTATGTATTCCCGCTGGCTTTCTACATACAGGATTTCAGAAAACAAAATTTTTACTTTTTTCTTTTGTACGGTAAGAAACAGGTAGTCTTTTGCTTCTGCAGTTTCTGTGGCAGTGGGGAAGTTTTCGGCGGGGACTTTTACTTTATTAACGGCAATCAGGAAACGTTCAAATTCAATAGGCTTTAGCAGGTAATCTGTTACATTGAGGTCAAATCCCTCAACAGCATACTGGTGATATGCAGTAGTAATGATGACTGCAGGCTTTTGGGCAAGCGTTTTTAAAAATGCCATTCCCTTTAGTCTGGGCAGGTGAATGTCTAAGAACAGTAATTGTACTTCGTTTGTCCGCAGCCATTCTGTTGCAAGTATAGCATCTTTAAAGCTGCCCTCTAATTGCAAAAAAGGCACCTGTGCTATATAGTCCGCCAGTATTTTAACGGCAAGCGGTTCATCCTCAATTATTATACATTTTAGTTTAGACATTGCTGGATAAATTGATGCTTAATGCAGATGTAAAAACATCGTTTTGCTGTCCTACGGTTAAATCATACTCCTTGTAAAGTAGTGCTAACTGCTTACGCAGGTTAGAAAGTCCTATATTTTCTTTCACTTCCTGGACAATGCTGGTTTCTTCCATTGAGTTTTTGACCGTAAATGACAATTGCTGTTGCTTTACCGAAAGATTAATATCTACAAAAGGCCGGTTTCTTGTTTCTGAAACGCCATGTTTGAAGGCATTTTCTACTAATGGAATAAGCAGCAAAGGTGGTAAAGGTTGTTTCGGATTTTCAATATCGGTATTGAGTTTGATAAGCAGGGAATCGTCATACCGGAGTTTTTCAAGCGCTATATAATCAGTAATTATCTTCAGTTCATCATCAATGGCAATAGAATGCCCCCCGGTTTCGTACAGCATAAAACGCAATATTTTGGATAAGCGTAAAATTGACTCTGGTGCGAGATCGCTTTTATCCCTTGCCAGTGAGTAAATATTGTTTAACGTATTAAATAGAAAATGCGGATTGGTTTGAGATTTTAAATAGTTGAGCTCGGCTTCTTTCTTTTCTATTCTCAGTTGATGATTTTTCTCCCTGAGCCGGATATTGTTGTAGATATTCCGCACGATTGCAAAGAAAAGAATACCTGCAAGGCTGAATTGCGAATGAACTGCCACGCCTTTTAGTAACGACAGATCGGGTGTGAAATTGGTATAAGCACCCAGTTGTATCCAAAGCTGGCGCCAGCCATATAATCCAAATGTGTAAAAGAGGATAGCAAGAAAAAGAAAGAAAAAGGCCCGCGGATTATTTTTTGATCGCCATTTGAATAACTGTAAAATTTCCTCAAAAAAAATGTAGTTAAGTACAGTGAGATAGCTGACCAGGAAAATGCTATTGACAATTCTGGGAAAAATAGTTTCCCGGTATTCGAAAAATTCGCCGAAAGAATACAATAATAAAAAAGCCAGACCTGTATATAAGTAAAACCTGATTAGTCCTTTATCCAATTCCTTTTTCATCCCTGTATTTGTGTATTAAAAGTACCCAAAACTTTCTTATTTACTTAAAAAGCGAACGAAAAGCGGTTGGTGTCAATAAACTGCATGATTTCATAAACCAGCAGAATCCGGATATAATTAGTTGTGCTCAGCACCGGTTTTCCTTGTTGAGGAATTTTGCACTTCTGTTTACAAAAACCCGTTTTCCATAGACGCAGCCTTTTTTGGAGTTATTATTTACTCAAAATTGCATCCTAATTACGATTCTTCAATGCAATTAGTTCAAATCAATACAGATAAGGATCATACCATCGGATGTAATTTATATACGGCTACAGGCTCCGATAAGGTATTGATTATCGTATCCGCAACGGGAGTGTTGCAATCCTTTTATAGAAAGATTGCGGAGTTCTTTCAGGATAAGGGTATTTCAACAATCACATTTGATTATACAGGTATCGGAAAATCTTTGCAGGGAAATATCAGGGATGAGAAGTGCCGCTTATTGAGTTGGGGAAACAGGGATCTGGAGGCCGTTATTAAATATGCTATTGAGACTTTTCCCGGTCATAAACTAATTCTTTTGGGTCATAGCATTGGCGGTCAGTTAATCGGGTTGGCACCATCATCGTTGAAGGCAGATAAAATAGTGCTGGTAGCTGCACAATCGGGTTACTGGAAATTCTGGAAAGGTGTAAACCGGTTAAGAGTGTGGGTATATTGGTACTTGCTGATTCCTGTACTCACAAAGGGGTTTGGTTTTTTCCCTTCCAAAAAGTTCAGCAGAATGGAAAATTTACCCAAAAATATTGCAGAAGAATGGGCTAAATGGTGCAGAAGCAGTAATTATTTATTTGACGGCATATCTTCTGATGACCTCTATTTCGACAGCATAAAATGCGAACTCACCTCCATAAGTATAGAGGATGATTTTTTTGCCCCCAAAAAATCTGTTGAATGGATGACCGAAAGATTTTCGGGTGCACCTGTAAAACGACTGCACTTTTTTCCTGCAAGTTTTAAGACGGTGAAAATTGGCCATTTTTCACCGTTTACTGAAAAGTTTAAGGACACGATTTGGACTATTTTATTAGAAGAAGCCAATAATTAGGAAATAATTCATGAATGCCTCGTTCATTCAAAGAAATATGAAAACAAATAAAAATACAGCGAGGATTGCCGGGCTCGTGTACCTGGTTGTAGTAATCACAGGTATGTTTAGCCTGGCCTATGTACCGCAAAAGCTTATTGACTGGGGCGATAGCGGTGCAACATTCAATAACATCGCAGCGGGTTCTTCCTTATTCAGGTGGGGGATTTACAGCAGCATTGTCTGTTATGTGGCATTTGCTTTTTTGCCACTTGTTTTGTACCGGCTTTTGAGAACTGTCAATGAATCGCATGCAAGGGCAATGGTGATACTGGCATTAGTAAGTGTGCCTTTATCGTTCATCAATTTACAGCATAAATATGCAGCATTGACACTCACGGCTAAAGAACCCTTTCTGCAGGGAGTATCTACCGGGGATTTACAAAACCGGTTAATGTTTTCTCTCCATCAGTACAACGACGGGATTTTGCTGGCAACCGTATTTTGGGGTCTTTGGCTTTTTCCGTTTGGGTTGCTGGTTTACCGATCAGGATTTATACCGAAACTTTTTGGCATTTTATTGATGTTAGGCTGTATTGGCTACCTGGTAAATTTTACCGGAAATACGTTAGTCGAAAATTACTCAAAATCAGGAGTGGGGAAATATGCCCGTATGTTTCCGGCAGTTGCAGAAATAGGAATATGTCTTTGGCTGCTGATTATTGGTTTTAAAATAAAAAGAAATGAAGTATAAAGAAATGCGATACGAAGATTATAAAATCAATGTAAAACTGGTGCTTTCGGGGCTTTGGGCCTCCGTGATGTTTCTTTACATCTATGGCGACTATTTTGAGTTGTATGTTCCCGGAAAAACACAGGGACTGCTAAACGGGCAAAACCTGCTGAATACTCCTTACAAACTGCTTTCTGCTACTATTATTTTGACACTTCCATCGCTCATGATTTTCCTTTCGCTGATGATGAAGCCAAAATGGAACAGGATCTTAAATATTTCAATTGCTGCATTCCTGACCTTGTTCACTTTATTGGTAGGCGCTTCATCTCTTAGTGAGTGGAGAATATTTTATGTGATGCTGGCTTTTTTAGAAAGCATACTTACCGCAATTATTGTATGGAAAGCCTGGCACTGGCCTCGCATGTAAATGTTAGCCGGGCATGAATAAATACAGCGGTTTGTAAATGAGTTAACAGGTAATGTTTTTTATATGTAATCTTTAAACACCAAAAAATGAAATCAGTTAAAGCATCTCTTTTTATTGGGCTATTGTTATTGTTTTTCGCCTCTTGCAGCAGATCGGATTCGGATACCAATGAGTCTTACCCTAAGCAGGTTAATATCACGTACAGGGTTAGTAGTACGACGACTAATAAGCTTGTATCTATAACGTATGATAACGAAACAGGCGGACTGTCGAGTGTTGATAACCCGGCATTACCATTTACGAAAACTATTACAAAGACTGTGGATAAATACGATATTATAACCCTGGGATATTTTGTCAATCCTGCGCAGACTGTAAAGCTGGAAATACTAGTCGATAATCAGGTGGTGAAGTCGCAGGTATATACCGTATCCAACGCTGCCATGTCATATACTTTTCAATAGAACAGGTTGGGATTAACCATATAATAAAAAGTATATAGCATGAAAAGTTCATTTAGCATTTATTTATCCGTTCTGATTTTCTCAGTGTCCTGTTTATCCTGCAGCAGGGAAAGGGATATCAGTGAAGCCGGAAACCTGGTTCCAAAAACAGTTATGGAAGATGCTACACTTCCGGCAATAACCGTGAATGGTGCAAAGCTGCATTCAGAAGCCTTCGGGCCGGTAAATGGTGACCTGGTTATTTGTATTCATGGCGGCCCCGGATCCGATTACCGGTATATGCTTAATTGTAAAACACTTGCAACAAAAGGGTATCGGGTTGTTTTTTACGATCAGCGAGGTTCCGGACTTTCGCAACGGTTCCCCAAAAACTGGTATAAATCGCAGGGGACTGATGCCATTAATAAGATATTTTATGATGAGTTGAAAGAAGTGATCGCACATTATAAAACGACCAGTTCGCAAAAAGTCATTCTGTTGGGGCAGTCCTGGGGAGCTATACTGGCAACCGGGTATGCAGGTAAATATCCCCATGCAGTAGATGGCTTAATTGTAGCCGAGCCGGGAGGTTTAAAATGGGATGACATAACTGATTACGTTTCTGAATCAAGGTCATTCAAATTGTGGAGTGAAGCTTTAAATGATTTCACATATATCGATCAGTTTATAACAGGCAAAGAAGACCAGCACGAAATATTGGACTATAAAGCGGGCCTGATGGGTTCTGTAAACAAAATGGTTGGCGATGCGGGATCCGACTTGGGTAATAATGCACCACCTTATGTTTCATCCCGGAGCGGTGCAATAGTCAATATTGCATCATTTGAAGTAGGGCAGGACCTTGAACCTGATTTTTCGGCAGGGATCAATCAGTTCTCAAAAAAAGTATTATTTGTCTATAGCAGTAATAACAAGGCATACCCTGACAGCTGGGCCGTAAAAATTTCATCGGCCTATCCAAATAAAGAAGTCTTTAAAGCGCAGGGCGTGGGGCATTCCGGAATGGTGGATCAGATAAATTTCTGGACACAAACAATGGAACCTAAAATTATTTCTTACATACAATCTTTATAAAAGTACCCATGAAGACGATTATTTTTAAATCAATTATAATAAGTACTGTTTTTTTAGTTTTTCAGCATAAAATATACGCACAGGTTATAAACTGGGAAAACGTTTCTGCACAAAATAAGCATCTCCTGCATGCCAATGCGGGTGCAGAATATGGCATAACGGCCGGGGTAGGTTATCATCGGCTAATACCCGTTAAAAAATTTCCTTTATGGGTAGGGGGCGAATACTCGATGCCGGCGGGAAGCAAGCTGGCAGATGATTTTAAGATAAGACTGGGGGCTCAAATCCGGATTGCTGCGTTCAACCATTTTCAATTATCTGCACGCATTCAGGGTATATCCAGGCGTTATCACAATCAGTCGGCAAGAATTTTCAATTTTGGAAGCGATCTGGCCGCAACATTTGGTTATTATAAGAAAAAATGGTTTGCAGGTGCTGAAGCAGGTTTTGATAAAGCCATCGTTACAAACTTTAAGCATAGTGAGTGGTTCAGGAAAAATATTTATGACAATGTACAGGACGGCTGGTATGTACCTGCTACGGGGGGCAATTTTTATTATGGGCTGCAGGGAGGCTATTCCATGAAAAAAACAGCTATTACTTTTAGAGCCGGACGAATTTTGCAGCAGGATTTTAAATCTCAGCCACTACTTCCCTTTTATGGACAATTTGGTGTAAATTTTAGATTTTAGAACGTGCTGAGTACAGTTGTATACTACCAAAAGCATGACTTTCGAATTATGAAAAAACCAGCATTCTTGATTTTGGCATTCCTGGGGGTATTGGCTGTTTCTTTCGGGCAGCAAAATCCCCGTATGCGCTATGAAGATAAAATCAGAATAAGGGAAGCGATTACTATTTCAAATCAGTTTGGCGACCCTATCTGGAAAGGGATTAATGACATTCCATTTGTTGTTTTGCTGGTCACAGATAGTGTGGAATTTCTGATTAATCATCCTTATCCATCTGACGATTTTAAACTTTCTGAAAATGACAGTCTCTTAAAAACCAGGATATTTTACAGAGCAAGGCGATTTCCGAACTGGTATCTTGCTACATTTCCAGCTGTAAATGGTGTTAATTGTATTGTAGTAGGCACGCCAGAGAATACGGGTAAAAAATCAACAGACTGGACAATAACCTTACTTCATGAGCATTTTCATCAATACGAGTACAGCTATCCTGATTATTTCCAAAGCGTCGACAAACTTGGGCTATCTGGTGGCGACCAAACCGGGATGTGGCAATTAAATTATGCCTTTCCTTACGATAGTTTGGTTATTGTTAATCAATACAAAAAATACACAGGGGCATTACAAAAAGCGCTTTTACACATCAACGGAAGCAGCTTTAAAAAAGATTTCAGGGCTTATTTTGCCGAACGCAATAAATTCAAAAAGCTTCTCAATGAAGCCGATTACAGGTATTTTTCATTTCAGATTTGGCAGGAGGGTATTGCAAGATATACCGAGTATAAATTTTTGCAGGCATTAGACAGCTATACTCCATCAAAGGAGATGGCTGGATTGAATGATTTTATTTCATTTCCGGCATACAAAGAGGAGTTTTGGCTAAAAGAAAAAAGCAGTCTTATCAAGCTAAAGCTGGAGGTTGATAAACGCGTTTGTTTTTATGCAATTGGTTTTTCTGAGGGGCTTTTGCTGGATAAGTTAAACCCTGACTGGCGGAATAGATTTTTAACAGATAAGTTCTTTATTGAAAAATACTTTAAAAAGTGAGACAGTGAACAATGTGTTGCATCCTATCCATCTGTGTAGTATTCTGATCCTGTATTTTCGTAGTAGTGCAACTGCATTTAAGCTGTGATGAAGATGATAATCGACTGATATTGTGACCAAATTTCAAAGATATAGTCCTAAATCCTGAATAAGTCTTCAGGTGCCTTGTTGGTCAGGACATAACTAAGCATTTTTTCGTTTTGCAGCTTTTAAACTGGAAAGATGTTTTTTGGGGTCAAATTGTTTGACTCTGCGACTGTCAATGCCTTCTACAATGGCAATCTTTAGGGAGGCAATTTTGTTTTCTTCTTCTTCCAAAAGACGAAGACCTGCACGGATCACTTCGCTTGCGTTTTTGAAACGGCCAGAAGAGACTCCTTTGTCAACAAAATTCTCAAAATGCTCCCCCAGTGATATCGATATGTTTCTTCCCATGAGTCAAATTTATAGTTATTTAAAATTACCAAAATTGGTACTGTTAATTTACGCCAAATCTGAGGTATATACGTTCAGGGCAGGCATATAACGAAGGCTTCACCCGGAGGCATTCCAGTGTCCGAATGCGGCTGAAAACAAGTGTTTACCAGTCAGTACTTCATAGTCAGCGGGTATTTTAACACCTTTAAAGCCGTTGGTGAATCCGTAAAGAATGAGCACCGCCAGGCAAAATCCGAAAGCCAGCAATAAGAATGACTGATGCCTGGGTGAGAGATAGAAACAGGAACGCTTTACTTTTTTTTGATGTACCGCTGCAATATGGCCATAAAAAGAGAGTATCGCCAGCGCATAATAGGGAATAAAGAACAGGTTGGCGGGGAAACTGTTTAATCCTGCAGCACCAAAATAGAAATTGGTATCCAAATGCAGTAAGCCGCGGCCAATCAGGACTGCACTTAAATGAATAATAAAGAAGAAACTCAGATAGAGGCCCGTCCATACCTGTAATTTTTCAAAAAATGTGACGGCCATTTTTCTTTTAGTCCCGGCCAGTTTCAGGCCGGTTACAATCTGAAAGCAAATTGCGGCCAACAATACTGTTTCAACAAGTGGGTGACGGTAAAAAGTCCTTAATCTATTCATGATTTCAAGATGCCGGTTTACTCCTGCAATACTGGCAAGATGATTAAACAGATGGGCATGAATGAAAATGGCTAAAATAATTCCCGAGACGAAGTGTATTTTTTTGACAGGCATAACAGCGGCTGCGTTTCTGTAATGAAGATATGTTTCACCGGGGCAGGGTTGCTTCGGTGAATGTTTTACAATATGATCAGCTGTGGATGGTTGTTCCGGATAACTGACCGGTGCGCAAAGATATTTCCTCTTCTTTAGCCATGGTCCAATTGTTAGACGGGTTGAGCTTTTCACCTATCAATAACAGGGAATGTATACCGGGGAGTTGATTAAACCGGTCAGACGACTGTGTCTCTCATGAGCCCGGGTTGTGAATGAAGCAGCATCGCAGCAGGCATGGATGAGGAAACAATTACCTGGCGGGTCATCGGTCAGGATTACCCGGCATAGCTGGATCGATGATCAGGCATAAACCTACCGCTCGCATTTGGGGTGATGCATACTTTAGTACCTTTGCCGGGTAATGGCAGATTTATTCGAACAATACCTGGCTAAGGAAGCGGGTATGGGTGAGGAAATGCTCAAGCAGATCCGTTCAAAGGCTATTGGCCGCCGGCTGCGCCGCAATGAGCAATTACTGATGCCTGGCGAAATTTGCCGGCATAAGGTCTTTGTGCTAAAAGGATTGTTACGAACCTATAGTGTTTCGGATGGAGGCAATGAAACTATCCTGCAGTTTTCACCAGAAATGAACTGGACCCTCGATGCTGAAAGTTATGATCAGCAGATACCATCGCGGTATTATATTTCTGCTGTGGAGAACAGTGAGGTGCTGCTCTGGCACAAGAACGATTTTGACCGGCTGCTGGCAGATTTTCCCGCGTTAAAAAAGTATGCCGAACAACTTATTTCCCGTAATATCTATAGCAGCCGCCAACGTCTGCAAACTGCGCTGGGAGCTACTCCCGAAGAGCGGTATGAAGAGTTTGTGCGGACCAATCCCTCTTTGCTGGCTCGTTTGCCGCTGCGTATGATTGCAGCTTACCTCGGCATATCCCTGAAGACGCTTACCCGTATTCGTCACGCACAGTGGGCCCGCTAAACTAAATTTTGGTCAAATGACCATGTTTGGCAAAAACGACCGGCGGAACTTCGTGCAAAAACAGCAACGTATATGCATGTATTTGTTACAGGAGCTTCGGGCTTCGTAGGTTCTGCTGTGGTGCAGGAACTGATGACGGCAGGTCATCGTGTACTGGGTATGGTTCGTTCAGAGGAGGCAGCACAAAAGCTGCTGGCATCGGGGGCGGAGGTGCATCGGGGTGATCTCGGCGATCTGGAAAGTAGCACAAAGGGTGCCGCTGAATGTGATGCGGTTATTCATACCGCGTTTAATCACGATTTTACCAGGTTCAAAGAAAACTGTGAGACCGATCGTAAGGTGATAGGTGCCCTGGCGGCGGTATTGGCAGGCTCTTCGCGGCCACTGGTCGTTACCAGCGGCATCGGGCTGATGAGTGGCTTTAACCGGCCGGTTACAGAACAGGATAGTCCTGTGGCTGATGCAGCGCAAATACCCCGGGTAGCGACCGACGAGGCCGTGCGTACAGCAGCAGATATGGGCGTGAATGCGTACCTGGTTCGGTTGCCTCCAAGTGTGCATGGCAGGGGTGATCATGGATTTGTGCCCATGCTGATTGATATCGCGCGCAACAAGGGTTTATCGGCTTATGTCGGGCAGGGACTTAATCAGTGGCCGGCCGTGCATCGACTCGACGCAGCCGTATTATATCGGCTGATCGTGGAGCAACAACCGGCTCAGAAAATATTTCATGCCGTAGCGGAAAGCGGTATCCCGTTTCGGGAAATAGCTGCCGCCATTGCTTCAGGACTCAATGTTTCACTCGTAAGTAAAACAGCTGCTGAGGCAGCGGATCATTTCGCCTGGTTTACTCATTTTGCGCAGATCGATTGTCCGGCAAGTGCTACGCTGACCATGGAGCAAACAGGCTGGCAGCCGCTGCAACCGGGTTTGATTGATGATATTAAAACGGCAGGGTACTTTTAATCAAACGAAGTCTTTTTAACCCAACTCTTGTGAGGTGAAGGGAAATATACCAAAATCCCAAAGAGCATTTCAGCCGAAATGCTCTTTGGGATTAAAAGAATTATTATCAATATCTGATTTTCCGGAAATTGAAATCAGGTCTTTATTTCTTCAGAAAATCCAGTGCATTACCGTTTCCGTTCAATTTCAGTTTAAGCACTTTCGTACCGTTGGGAGCAGTCGTCTCCTCGTAGGTATAGGTAGTTGTTGCGGTGATTTCACTTTTTTCCAGATTGCGATCCTGAATGGTCTGTCCGTTTTTGGTCTGTTTGTAATGTGCATTGGCCGCATGTGTTACAATGGTTTTGGTCGCTTCATTTATTTCCACCGTACCACGCGTGAATGACTGGTGATAGGTGCTAATGCCGGTGGTTACCGTGCGCGAGGTGAAATACTGCTCGTAAGTACCATTGGCATTGAATTTAAATGCGATGGCCAGTTCGAAGGCATTACCGATATAGTCGGCCGGATTCTGACTCCAGTA
This sequence comes from uncultured Paludibacter sp., assembly GCA_937927845.1. Lineage (GTDB taxonomy): Bacteria > Bacteroidota > Bacteroidia > Bacteroidales > Paludibacteraceae > Paludibacter. Next base: position 3,530 of record CALFXE010000012.1, on the reverse strand, counting down.
TTCGGTCATAGAAAAGTTGCCGTACATCCACACGCCCTGTAGGGATGCGGAGACCTCTGTTTTGGGGCCATCGCCATAAGAATCTTTTTTGTCTTTTTCACATGCACTGAGCAGGAGCGAGAACAATACCGCCGGAAGGATAAGTAGTTTATACATTGTAATATTTTTACGGCGCAAACCTACTTATGATACGAAGCGATGGAAACAGCGGGTGTAGTGAATTGAGGGAAAGAAAGTATGAAAAGAAAGATAACCAGTTGACCGGTTGATTTTGTGGATCAATCCGGCAACTGGTTATCCGTATATAACTGTCTGTCTGTTTTCAAGCCTGTCGTCGCCGATCAGGATTTGAAGAAGGCCAGCAGGTCTTTATTAATCGTGTCGGCATGAGTAGTGGGCATACCATGCGGGAAGCCGGGATAAGTGATGAGTTTTCCGTTTTTCAACAGTTTCACTGCTTTCAATGCGGTGGTTTGATAGGGCACGATCTGGTCGTCTTCGCCATGCAACACCAGCACAGGTACATCAACGGCTTTGAGGTCTTCGGTATGATCTGTTTCCGAAAATACCTTTATGCAATCGTAATGAGCTTTGATGGCACCCATTAAGCCCTGGCGCCACCAGTTTTGGCGAATGCCTTCAGATATACTGGCTCCTTCGCGATTGTAGCCATAGAACGGCAGGGTAATATCCTGATAAAACTGGTTGCGGTGATTAGCCGTATTAAAGCGGATATCATCAAAAACGGCGAGTGGTACTCCGTTGGGGTTTGCCTCGTTTTGAATCATGTACGGAGTGATGGCGCTGATCAGTACAGCTTTGGCCACGCGACCTGCTCCATGTTTGGCCACATAGCGGATAGCTTCACCGCCACCGGTGGAGTGTCCCACATGAATGGCATCTTTCAGATCGAGGTGTTTAACCAGTTCGGCTACATCGGCGGCATAGGTATCCATATCATGACCAACATCCGTTTGTGTGGAGCGGCCATGTCCGCGGCGGTCGTGGGCAATAACACGGTAGCCCTGCTGAAGGAAAAACAACATTTGTGTATCCCAGTCATCGCTGCTCAGCGGCCAGCCATGATGAAATACAATAGGTTGTCCTTTTCCCCAATCCTTGTAATAGATCTCGGTGCCGTCTTTGACTGTAATCTTACTCATACGCTTGTTTTAATAGTTGTTAAAAGGTATTTGCTTTCAGGTATTACGTTTCAAAGGTCGGGCCAGAGTGGGGCAGGGTCAATAGATAAAGGATGCGGAAAGTTGTATATATAATTCAAATAAATAAATGAAATGAGCCTCCGGCAACTCCGCCATTCCGGATGTGGGTTGATAATAGGCCAGGCCTACGGGAGAGATTTTATGGGGGATGGCGATATAAAGAAAAGCCCCGCATACAATGCGGGGCCGGGGGTATTTTTAGTGTAATATTTTAATCTTTCCATCTCCATTCGCCTTCCAGTTCCAGCGGTTCTTTCAGGTTATTTTTCAGCAGAAAGGATTTGGTTTCTTCATCGGTAAGTTTTTTTACCGGTAGTACCTGTACATCTGCGAGTCCATAGATAAGCATGGACGAAAACTTAACGGTGTTTTTCAATGACTGCTCATTGTTGACGAGGTTGAAATTGTCGCAGTCGGCATGGTAGCAGCCGGCAGGACCATTACCACTGCCACGCCCACCACCGCCGCCGCCAACAGGAATGCCCTGCAACATAAATGGCTGGTGATCGCTATGCAGTCCGGCACGGCTGGAAAAACTATTGGTAAAGGCCGTATCTATTTGCTGGGCCATAGCACCGATGGATAGGAAAAGATCTTTGGCCTCGGGCACAGAAGAGGAGTAACTGCGTACATCGCCCGTCATATCATAATTGAGCATATAGCGGATATGATCGATGCTTTTATTTTTGATAGCAGCTTTTACATATGCCTTGGAGCCAAGCAGCCCCTGCTCTTCGCCCATAAACATCACAAACTCGATGGTCCGTTTGGGTTTTAGTTTAAGTGCCTGGAAGGTACGGGCCATATCCAGAACGGAGAAAGAGCCAATGCCATTGTCGATAGCACCCGTGGCCAAGTCCCAGCTGTCGAGGTGACCGCCAATTACAATTTTTTCGTTGGGCAGGCTGCTGCCTTTAATAGTGGCTATAACATTTCGCGCTTTGATCATGCCCGAAAAATTGGTCATATTGATACGGCTGAAAAGTGAGCCGTTCTTCAACTGCTCTTTTAAGCGCATGCCATCCTCTTTGCCGATACAGACAGCGGGGATGGGGATTAATTTTCCTGTTACGGAAGCTGTACCTGTGAGCAGTGTGCCACCATCTACTGTATTAATAACTATGATTCCTTTGGCGCCATATTTAATAGCGATCGCCGTTTTTTCGGAACGGTGCAGGCTGCGGCCCTGTGTGCCGGGGAGGGTGCCGAGGTAGACCAGCACGATTTTGTCTTTGGCAATACCGGGACGTGCCAGGTAATCGCTGTCGAGGCCATTGCCCATATCTACCAGTTCTGCGGTGAGATCTACTTTAACGGGAGAATGTGCCAGTGAAACGGATTTGACCGGTTCAAGTGTGGTAGTGCTATTGCCGATGCTTACAGCCAGCGTACCTCTCGACCAGCTTTCTACTTCAAAGGGTTGATATTTTACATCGGTGAAGCCATAACTTTTGAGCAGGTTATAGGCATAGGCTTCTGCTTTTGCGCCATTGGCAGAGCCGGTAAGCCGGTGACCGATTGTACTGGTAGCATCCTGCAGCGTGCTGTATGCTTTGGAGTTTGTCTGTACTTCTGTGTTGATACGCTGGAAAATATTTTCCCATGCCGGGTTGGTTTGTGCATGCAGTGAACTGATGCCCAGGGCCAGGATGCTGCTAAATAGTGCCTTTCTCATGATTGATGTGAATTGAAGGTGTTGAAAATAAGGAAAATCAGCACACCGGCATTATTTATAATTATCAGCGGCAATGGGGCGGTTATTTACGCCTCTCACGTGAGGAAGGGTAAAAAGGTAGAAGGTATAAGGTATAAGGTAGAAGGTAGAAGGTAGAAGGGAGAAGGGAGAAGGTATAAGGTAGAAGGTAGAAGGTAGAAGGTAGAAGGGAGAAGGGAGAAGGTAGAAGGTAGAAGGTAGAAGGGAGAAGGGAGAAGGGAGAAGGGAGAAGGGAGGCAGGACTACTCAAAACCTATAACTTAAAACCTATAACCTTTCACCTTCCCCCTTTTACCCTTCACCTTTTTACCCTTCACCTTTTTAACCTTCCTTCTACGTCCATATTTACTACCTTGCAGCCCCAATGAAGCATTTACGCGCAATCAATAAATATTTCTGGAAATACAGGGTCCGGTTGTCTGTCGGTATCCTCTTTATTTTCCTGTCGAACTATTTCAGCGTACTGGCTCCGCAGATAACCGGGTATGTGATCGATTATGTACAGCGTGTATTACAACTGCCCGGCTACACGCCGCGGCAAACGGACCCCGATTATGATGTACTGGTAGACCGGTTTATTCACTGGCTCAACA
>CALFXE010000011.1 GCA_937927845.1 uncultured Paludibacter sp. | reverse complement strand
ATTGGTGATTGGTGATTGGTGATTGGTGATTGGTGATTGGTGATTGGTGATTGGTTAATGTTTGATAAATAGTAAATTGTAAATTGTAAAATTGTAAATAATATAATGACTTCTCAAGAAATTCGTCAATCTTTTTTGGATTTTTTCGCTTCGAAAGATCATAAAATTGTTCCTTCTGCTCCCATGGTAATAAAGGATGATCCTACTTTGATGTTTACCAACGCAGGAATGAATCAGTTTAAGAATATAATTTTAGGTAATGACCCTATTAAATACCCTCGTGTAGCCGATTCTCAAAAATGTTTGAGAGTAAGCGGCAAACACAATGATTTAGAGGAGGTTGGACACGACACCTATCATCATACAATGTTTGAGATGCTTGGTAATTGGTCGTTTGGCGATTATTTCAAGAAAGAGGCAATCGAGTGGGCTTGGGAATATCTTACAGATGTTTTAAAGTTAGATAAAGACAGATTATATGCTACCGTTTTTGAAGGTTCTGAGGGTGAAGGTTTGAAACGCGATGAAGAGGCTGCTGAAATCTGGTCGAAATATCTGCCAAAAGACAGAATAATCAACGGAAATAAGAAAGATAATTTCTGGGAAATGGGAGATACCGGTCCTTGTGGTCCATGTTCCGAAATTCATATAGATATACGAGATGATGAAGAACGTAAAAAAGTTGACGGTTTATCTTTAATCAACAACGATCATCCTCAAGTAATAGAGATTTGGAATAATGTCTTCATGCAATTCAATCGAAAATCTGATGGTTCATTAGAAGAACTTCCTGCAAAAGTGATAGATACAGGGATGGGATTTGAACGACTTTGTATGGCTATTCAAGGTAAAAAATCGAATTATGACACTGACGTATTTCAACCCATTATACAAGTAATAAGTAAAATTTGTGGAATTACGTACGGAAAAGATACAAAAGCTGATATAGCTATGCGTGTTGTAGCCGATCATATTCGCACTATTTCTTTTTCTATAACAGATGGTCAGTTGCCCTCAAATGCCAAAGCCGGATATGTTATCAGACGAATTTTACGTAGAGCAGTACGTTATGGTTACACCTTCCTTAATCTACATAATGCGTTTATGTACAAGCTTGTAGACATCCTTTGTGAGGTCATGGGTACTGCATATCCTGAATTGATTGCACAGAAAAGTTTGATTGAAAAAGTAATCAAAGAAGAAGAAGAATCATTCCTTAGAACACTTGACACAGGCATTAAACTTTTAGATAAAAATATTTCTGAGCTTAAGAATCAGAATAAAGTAATATTAAATGGTAAAGTAGCATTTACATTGTATGATACTTATGGATTTCCTCTCGACCTTACTGAATTAATACTTCGAGAAAAAGGTTTATCTGTAGATATCGAAGGTTTTAATATTGAAATGAATCTTCAAAAAGAACGTGCAAGAAATGCTGCCGCAATCGAAACCGGTGATTGGGTAACAGTTAGAGAAGGTGATAGCAGTTTTGTCGGATACGATTATACCACTTTTGATACAGAAATTCTCAGATACAGGAAGATAAAACAGAAAAATCAGGAGTTTTATCAATTAGTACTTTCAAACACACCATTTTATGCTGAAATGGGAGGACAAGTAGGTGATACTGGTCAACTCATTTCTGAAACTGAAGTGATAGATATTATAGATACAAAAAAAGAAAATAATTTAGCTGTTCATATTTGTAAAAAACTTCCTGTGGATGTTACTGCAAGTTTCACAGCATCAATAGATTTGAAAAAGAGAAAAGCAACAGAAAGCAATCACTCTGCAACGCATCTTTTACACGAAGCTCTAAGAGAAGTTCTCGGTACACATGTAGAACAGAAAGGTTCGTATGTAAGTCCGGAAAACCTACGTTTCGACTTCTCTCATTTTCAGAAAATGACGAAAGAGGAGATTCGTGCAGTTGAACGTATAGCAAATCGTAAAATTAGAGAAAACTATCCTCTAAATGAAACAAGAGAAATGCCTATTGCTGAAGCTCAGGCTATGGGTGCAATGGCTCTTTTCGGTGAAAAATATGGAGAAGTTGTGAGGGTTATTCAATTCGGCACTTCTACTGAATTATGTGGTGGTACTCATGTTGCATCAACCGGTCAGATTGGTATGGTACGTATAGTGTCCGAAAGTTCAATTGCAGCAGGAATCAGGCGTATCGAAGCTATTTCAGGCGAAGCAGTGGAATTGTTATTGGATGAGCAACAGGATATTCTGGCGGAAGGTAGAGAAATACTCAATAATGCTCCTGATATCTTGAGTGCTATACGCCGACAAGCCGGTGAGTTTTCCGAGCTAAAGAAGCAAATAGAAACAATTAAGCACGAAAGAATATTGCAATTACGTGACGAACTTCTGCAAAATGAAATCGACATAAACGGTATGCAAGTAATTCGTTACGAGGGTACTTTAACAGCCGACGAAGCAAAAACTTTAGCATTTCAAATCAGAAACATTAAAAGCTCCAATTTAGTGTTTGTTTCAGGTTGCGTAAATGATGGCAAACCTTCACTTACCGTATTGTTGAGTGACGATTTAGTAGAAAAAGGATATAATGCTGTTAATATAGCCCGTGATGCTGCAAAAGAAATTCAAGGTGGCGGAGGCGGACAACCATTCTTTGCTTCTGCCGGAGGAAAAAATCCTTCAGGTATTCAAAAGGCAATAGAAAAAGCTATATTCCTTGTAAAATAGTGGTATTATAATTTGTTTACACCTAACCGCTTTAAAATGAAATTACAAATTATCCAAAGTAAAATTTACGAAATACGAGGTCAGAAGGTTATGTTAGACTTCGACTTAGCTGAGTTATATGGTACTGAGACCGGACAATTAAAACGAGCTGTTAGACGAAATGTCAAACGCTTTGAGGGAGAAGACTTTATGTTTGAACTAACATGGGAAGAACTTTCAAGATACCAAATTGGCATCTTGGACATAGGTAGAGGTAGAAATATCAAGTATCTTCCTTTCGCATTTACAGAATTAGGGGTCGCAATGCTAAGTAGCGTACTCAACAATGACATTGCCATTGAAATTAACAAGAATATTATGCGTGCCTTTGTTGCCATTCGAGCATTACTACAGAATAATCCTGTTGAAAAGTTTGAAGTACTGAAAAACGATCTCAAAGAACTTAAAGAATACGTCGAAGAAATTTTTACTGACCAGAATGATATTAACGAGGATACCCGTATGCAATTAGAGTTAATAAATGAAACCTTAGCCAAATTACAACCTAAAAAATATAATAGACCACAAATTGGATTTAATTCAGATCGATATAAATGATGTTTTACATTATTTTACATCATAACCACTTTAAAATGAAACTACAAATTATCCAAAATAAAATTTACGAAATACGAGGTCAGAAAGTTATGTTAGACTTCGACTTAGCTGAGTTATATGAAACTGAGACAAGGATATTAAACCAAGCTGTCAAACGTAATATCGATCGTTTCCCTGAGGATTTTATGTTTCAGTTGAATGAAAGCGAATTTAATAATTGGAAATCACAAATTGTGATATCCAATTCTATTAATATGGGATTAAGACGAAAACCTTATGCTTTCACAGAATTGGGAGTTGCAATGCTAAGTAGTGTTCTAAATTCCAAAACAGCAATTCAGATTAACATAAGTATTATGCGTGCCTTTGTTGCCACTCGAGCATTACTACAGAATAATCCTGTTGAAAAGTTTGAAGTACTGAAAAACGATCTCAAAGAACTTAAAGAATACGTCGAAGAAATTTTTGTTGACCAGAACGATATTAACGAGGATACTCGTATGCAATTAGAGTTGATAAATGAGACCTTAGCTAAATTACAACCTAAAAAATATAACAGACCACAAATCGGATTTAATTCAGATCGATATAAATGACGTTCAGCATAACTTTAGGTCAACGGTGTATAAAATTCAACCTTTCCACACTTAGGACAGATATAAAGGTCAAACGATTCACGGTTCATAAAAATCTCAAAAAGATTACCGAATATACCAGGATTTGTACCCTCATGAAACTTAAAATTACCTGAATACTTCAATGGTATACCACATCTCAGGCAGTCAAGTTTCCGTCCGCCATCATCTATATCAGAAAAATCCAACACCTGATTCTCGGTCATACTGTAATTACATTTCCAACAGATTTCAAATCCATCTTCAATATCTTCATGACAATTTGGACATTGTTTCATTGGTAAATCTATATTTTACAAAACTTGCATATTAACATTTACTTATATCTATTTATCGAGATTATCACATTGGCAAATTAGCACATTATTATTTTAATTTTATTCCGTCTTGAAACTTTTCTCAATCAGCTCTACTTTCTGTTCAATCAAACGAGCTTCTTCTCTGAGTGTTTCAATTTTACGTTCCATTTCTCTTATTAAACCGCCACCTTTTTTGTTGGTTGAAGATAGAAAACCAATATTGTTTTCGTATGTTGATATTTCTGATTTGAGATGTTCGTATGCACGCATCAATTTCTCACGTTCACGTATCAGTTTATTTTCGCCTTTGCCCGACATATCCTTTAAATTAGACTTAAATGTATCTAACCTACGCTGATTTACGTCTACATTCAACTTCTCGAACATCTTATCAACAGATGCACGATATTCTCTGTATATTTTGTCTTTTTCTTTAAATGGTACGAAACCGATTTCATTATACTGTGCAATATATTCGCGTAAAGTAGAGAGAATTTCAGCCGGTGTTTTGTCGTTAACCTGATCCAATTCGTTGATCTTAGCTATAATATCTTTTTTCTTTGCTAAATTCTCAACTTCTTCCGACTTCAAACCTTCATTGCTTTTTTGCTTTTGTTCAAAGAAATGATCGCAAGCTGAAATAAATCTTTTCCATATTTCATCTGAATATTTCCTTGGTACTGCACCGATAGTTTTCCATTCTTTCTGTAAACGAATCATTATTTCTGTCGTTTCTTTCCAGTCGGTACTCTCTTTTAATTTTTCTGCCTTCTCACACAGTGTTCTCTTTTTATCTAAATTTTCGTTTAAAAAGCCTTTAGACTCCTTATAAAATTCTGATTTTGCATTAAAGAAAGTATCACATGCAGCTCTGTAGCGTTCGAAAACTTTTTGATTTAACTTTCTGGGTGCAAACCCAATAGACCTCCACTCTTCCTGCCACATCATAACTGTTTTTGTGGCTTCATCCCAATCTTTATATGTACTAAAAGAAGAAAAATCGAAGGCTTCAATTTTCTCACAAAGAGTAGTTTTGGCTTCTAAATTCTTGTTCTCTATTTTCTTTATATCATCAAAATGTCCTTGATGTTTTCTGTTTATAACTGCTGATGCAGCCTTAAATCTATTCCAGATTTCTTCTCTAAACTCTCGTGCAACCGGTCCTGTCTCTCTCCATTCATCATGAAGTTGTTGTAATTGACGAAATGCCGATACTACGTCATCCTCACTTCCAATACGTTCTGCAGATTCACAAATAGCAGTTTTTATTTCGAGATTTTTTTTAAAATCATAATCTCTTAATTCATTATTGATTTTTATTAAATCCCAAAAAGACTCTTGACAAGATGAATAAGCCTTCCATAAATCATTCATGTGCTCTTGCGGAACCTGACCTATGGATTTCCATTTCTTTTGTAACTCTCTGAATTCATTAATGTGAGATGAAACATCTTCATTACTTTCCACAAGAACTTTCATCCTTTCGATGATATGTTGTTTTTGCAGTAAATTATTTTCTTTTTCAGTCTCCATTTTTGAAATCAATGCAGCCCTCTTTGATTTATATTCATTCAAAAGTGCTTTTAATTCATCTTCCAAAGCATCTTTTTCAGGAATAAATGAGGCTTCTTCTCCCCCATCCTCGATAAACTTCTTCTTCGTTTCTTCTTGTTCAGCTTTTAAACTTTTATAAAAAGACTGTTTAACTTGATCGATTTTTCCCTTAGACTCAATTTTAGTATCTTCTAACAATCGTTTTAGATAATCTATTAATTCTTGTCGAGACATCAAATTAACATCATCAACATCAGTCTGTTGTGGCACATCTGTAGTTGACAATTCATCTGTTGTACTTAAATCAATTGTTTCTGATTGTTGTTTTACATCATCATTAACAACTTTAGCATCTTTGTTAGTTTCAATTGGGTCCATGTTCTTAGTTTTTCAAAAAAGTTATTGTTAAATAAGCTTTTCTGTTGAGTTATTGAGTTTTACCTTGCAAAAATAGAGTTTTTTTTTATATATTCTTATGTTTTATTAAAAAAACACCTTAGTCATTCAAAATATGTCCCATCCGAAGCTTCTTTGTATCCATATAAAATTTATTATACGGATTAGGTTTTACTACTAATGGAACATTTTCTACTATCGATAGATTGTAAGCCTCCAATCCAATTCTTTTTACAGGATTGTTCGACATAAGTCTTAGTTTCGTAACACCGAGACTTCTCAATATCTGAGCACCTACACCATAATCTCTCTCATCAGCTTTAAAGCCAAGATGTAAATTTGCATCAACAGTATCCAAACCTTGCTCCTGAAGTTTGTAGGCTTTAATTTTATTCATTAAACCTATACCTCTACCTTCCTGATTCATATATACTAAAACGCCTTTACCTTCTTTTTCGATTTTTTGCATTGCAAGATGCAACTGTTCACCACATTCACATCGTTGCGAAGCGAAAATATCTCCTGTTATACATGATGAATGAACCCGTACTAAAATTGGTTCGTCTGGCTTCCATTCTCCTTTTATAAGTGCCACATGCTCTAAGCCATTAGAAATCTGCTTAAAAGGAATTAGTCTAAAGTCGCCATAAGCTGTTGGTAAATGAACCTCTACACCTTTTTCTACAAGCGATTCCGACTGAAGGCGATATGCAATTAAATCGGCTATACTGATTATCTTCAAATTAAATTTTTTACTAATTTCAATCAGATTCGGTAAACGCGACATAGTTCCATCTTCGTTCATTATTTCAATAAGAACACCTGCCGGATATAAACCTGCCATACGTGCCAAATCAACTGCAGCTTCGGTATGACCTGCTCTTCGGATTACACCGCGAGTTTTAGCTTTCAAAGGAAAAATATGTCCCGGACGACCAAATGTATCGGGCTTTGATGATAAATCACATAATGCTCTCAGCGTTGCAGCTCTGTCATTTGCCGATACCCCTGTGGTACATCCTTCTAATTTATCTATGCTGACTGTAAATGGAGTTGCATGGAAGGATGTATTGTTAGTAACCTGCATCTCCAGATCTAATTCAGCACATCTTTCTTCTGTCAAAGGAGCACAAAGTACACCGCGACCATGTGTTACCATAAAATTCACCATTTCAGGTGTAACCTTTTCTGCTGCACACACAAAATCTCCTTCATTTTCCCTGTCTTCATCATCAACAACTATGATAATCTTACCATCTTTTATATCTTGAATGGCTTCAGGAATACTATTTAAAAACTTCTTCATATATATAATTTTTCTATTTTTACTTTCCAATCCGTGTTTTAAAAACACCAAATATTTTCGTTTTAATCGTATTAATCATTTTTACATATGTTTCAGGGCTAAATAATGTTGCATCAATAGCGGCTTTATATGTAAGGAAAACCCCTATAGGCAAAAGGATTGCAGAACTTAACCACATACCCTGATATGCTTCCCAGATATTTTCTCTTGCCATTTTGTATCCCGTAAGGTCGATAATGTAATAAATTACAAACATTAATACTGATATTACAACAGGAAAACCAAATCCTCCTTTTCTAATTATTGCTCCTAAAGGTGCACCAATAAAGAAAAAAATTAGACACGCAAAGGACAAAGCAAACTTCTTATGCCATTCACTACTGTGTTGATTTATATACATTTGAGGTTCTCCCAGCATTATCTTATTATATTCGATTTTTTCGAGCATACTTTTAGCACGTTCTTTAGCCTGATTAACAGCAAGTTCCATTTCTGACTTTCCTAATTTAAGAAAAAGGGAATCGCTGTTATATTTTTTTATATCTATGTTTTTATCCGGCTCTGAAAGAATTTCCCATGACACACCTCCTGAAAAATATCTATATTGAAGCATTTCCTGAACTTGAGATGCACTCCTTTCCTCTATAATCAATTTAACTGAATCAATCGAATGGGACAATTCCTTTATGTTTTTGCTTACGTGCCTATCTTGCAATAATGACTTATCATATCTATTAAAATCAGAATCGAAATCATACAAAACCTCTTTTCTTGCAAAGGTTTCTCTACGATATGGGATATGATTAGATCCTGACATCTTTTGTTCGCGTAAATTCTCAAAGCTTTCTCCATTCATTAATGTAAGTAACAGATATTTTTTATCACCCGTAATCTGAATTCTCCCTGAGTCTGCTACAATAACTGTTGCATTATTAAAACCATTGGAAAAATCGTAAATCATCAAATCCTTCAACAAGCCTTTTTCTTTCGATCTTACATATAGGTTCACACCATTGATACCGGAATAAAATTCACCCACTGGAACATCTAATTCAGGAGATTTATGTTTTATAGAGAACAACAAAGTATACATATTCCTTTGAGATTTTGGCAATACATTATCAGAAAAGAAAAATGCAGCTATAACTATCAGTGAAACACTTATTATCAAAGGTCTGATTATTCTAAACAACGATATTCCGGCAGATTTCATAGCAGTTAACTCAAAATTTTCGCCTAAATTTCCAAAAGTCATCAATGATGCTAACAACAAAGCTAATGGCAAAGCCAAAGGCACCAAGGTCATCGCTGCATACAAGAAAAATTCAGCAAGCACATCCCAGCCTATACCCTTACCTACCAAATCAGCAAAATGTTTCCACAAAAACTGCATTAGCAATATAAAGATGACAATTAAAAATGTCATCACGAAAAGAGTAAAAAAGCGTTTTAAGATGTATAAATCAATTTTTTTTATGAAAACCATAAAATTTGCTTTGGACTTGCAAATTTACTCTATTTTGTTCAATATTCAAAAGTTAAAATTTGTTTGGGTTTGTCACACTAAAATACTTTGTTTTTATTTAGAGTGTCACATTTGTCTAAAATGGTAAAATCGTTACGATCACAACGAAGCAGCTTTATATTGTTACATTCCACATTGCTTAGTTTTGCTTGTAAGTTGACAATGATAAGACAAACGATATGTAATGTAGTAGCATATTAAAATCATTTTTAATTAGACATGCTCACTTTCGAGCCATACTGTTGTGATTTAGCCGTATTTATATTAGCTTTGCAACCAAAAATAAACTTATATGCAAAAAATTAGTAGTCTGATTCTTCGTCTCTTTGGATGGAAAGTAATATTATCGTGCGAAGAACCTCCTAAAAGTATTGTCTGCGTTGCGCCACACACGAGCAACTGGGATTTTATTGTAGGGAAACTTTCATATTGGGCTGTAAATCGCCAATCTTCATTTTTAATAAAGAAATCCTGGTTTGTTTTCCCATTAAATTATATTTTTAACAGTATGGGAGGAATTCCTATTGATAGAAAAAAAGCATCATCTGTTACAGATCAGATGGCATCAGAATTTAATAAGAGAGAAAAGTTTCATTTAGCAATAACACCGGAAGGAACGCGGAGTTTCACAAAAAGGTGGAAAATGGGATTTTATAATATTGCTTTAAAAGCCAACATCCCAATAGAGTTAGCTTATATTGATTATAAGAAAAAGGAAATGGGAGTTAAAGAAGTTTTTATTCCAACCGGTGATGAAAAAGCTGATATGAAACATATTAAATCGTATTATAAAGATGTAGAAGGAAGATTTCCGAAAAATTTCAACAAAGATTTCTAACAATAAATCTGCTATTTGTTACCATTCATTATAACTAAAGATGAAATTTGATTACTCGAAAATTGGTTTAAAAAAAATTGATACTTACATTATTAAAAAGTTTTTAGGAACTTTCTTTTTTTCAATAGTGTTGATTCTCAGCATTGCCGTAATTTTCGACTTAACAGAGAAATTAGATGAATTTTTTGACAATAATGCACCATTGAAGGCTATAGTGTTCGATTATTATCTGAATTTTATACCTTTCTACATGAACATGTTTACACCACTGTTCACTTTTATTTCAGTGATTTTCTTTACTTCAAAATTAGCTTCTAATACTGAAATAATTGCGCTGCTTGCAAGTGGAGTTAGCTTTAGAAGAATTATGAAGCCTTACTTTATTTCTGCTGCAATAATAAGCATAATGTCTTTTGTATTAGGTGGATATATAATTCCTTCTTCTAATGAGAAGTTACTGGATTTTGAAAATTCTTATGTTAAAAAGTTTAAGACAAATTACGCGAGAAATATTCAGATGGAGATAGAACCTGGTGTAATTTTTTATATTGAAAGATTTGAAAAGGAACAGAAGAAGGGTTATAGATTTTCACTTGAAAAATTTGAAGGTAAGATACTCCAATCCAGGCTTACTGCAGAAAGTATAACTTGGGATTCATTGTATCACTGGAAGGCTCAGGATTATCTACTTCGAAGATTTGAGGGGATGCGAGAAAGTATTGAAAAAGGTACAACTTTAGATACTATTATTCAAATTCAACCTCATGAATTTTTCATAACGGCTGAAGAAAGCGCACAACTTAATAATACAGAATTAAAAGAACATCTTGACAGATTAAAAAATAGAGGCATAGGAAATACACAAGCATTTGAAGATGAATACTATAAACGATTTGCATCTCCTCTTGCAGCATTTATAATGACTTTAATGGGAGTATCCCTTTCATCCAGAAAGGTTCGAGGGGGCATTGGTTTACACTTAGGTATTGGATTAGCTCTTAGTTCTTTGTACATACTTTTCTCTACATTATCAACTTCCTTTTCAGTTAGTGGAGCTATGTCACCTTTATTAGCTGTCTGGTTACCAAATTTATTGTTTTTAGGTATTGGAATCTATTTGTATTTTACGGCACCAAAATAAAAACTTAAGAATAATTGTAAACACAATCATCCTCACCGTAGGTATAGCAATACAATGGAATAATCGCAACTTATATATCAAAAAGACTAAACCTATGTGTCAGATTGTTGCATATCCCGGTGAAGATGAAATTGTTGTTGTTAGCTAAAACAGAGTTACTTGCTTTACTTGTTGTTTCCTAATTTAAGCTGTAAACCTAATTGTAAAAACAAATTCGTACTATTTATAGAATTTAAAGCCAATCCACTTGTTTCATTATGATTAAATCTAAAGCCCGCTCCCAGATAGAATGCATCCATAAACATAAATCTTGCACCAAGATCAGCATGATAATTTTTAAAAGAAGAGAAATCAGCAAAGCTATTTGAAGCAGACAGCAGAATCTCTGTAGAAAAATTACCGGATTTATCACGTAGCACCGTGTACCCTGTACCTATCATCAATGCAGACTGATCTTCATAACTCTTCAATGAGTTGTTTTGTTGTAATAAGGCATCATATCCTATCTTAATATTCAAATTTTCAATTGGATAATACGCAACATAAACATTAGTAGATCTGGTTTGTAGACTTTTCTTGGAAAGAGGTAAACTTAGAAAGTCGGAACTAATTCCATAAGCAAATTTTGAAACCGCATTTTGACTGAAAATGAATAATGAAATGCTCATAAGCACCATTGTGAAACAAATTTTTCTCATAAATAAATAATTTAATAATGAATTAATAATTGAAAATGAATAATTGATTTTATTTACCTTAATAACATCAACCTGAATATAGATTATAATCCGTACTATTCAGGTTGATGATGAATTATATTAACAACTCCTTACTACCATCCTACCATTTTTGATGCCAAGAATGATAAAGTCGCTAAGCCTGCTACTGTACCTTGTGGACCGGCAGGAATATAAATTGGTACTCCATTTACAATGATATAGCCTCCTATGTAAGTACCGGCTATAGCACCAACTGCATCAGCAGCTGCAACAAAAGCTAATTTTGCAACGAATGACCATTGTGTGGGTGATTTCGCCTTCATCAATACTGATTCTTTAATTGATACATTATCGACAATATTATCACTCCACAAAATCAAAGAGCCTTTCAACACTTCAGTCGTATTTAAGAATATGCTATATTCTTCGTCTGTTAACTGTTGATTTTTTGATGCATCATGTTGAATGTCATTTATAAGCTTTATCTTTTCATTAACATCAATTCCTTCATTCTGAAGTATTTCATCTACAGAACTAAGATAAGTATCAAGCTGAGCAGAATTTGTATAATTTGACAAACTGATTGATTGCCGATCGAAATCAAAAACAGGAAGTTGCTGTTCAATAACCTTCTGCATTGAACCCTTCATGTCATCTTTTTCTGCATACACAGGCTTTACTCCGGTAACAGCTTCAATCACATCAAAAACATCTGATAATATAAATTCTGATGCGTCTGATTGTGGTCCAGTTAGTCCATTAATCTTAAATTTTGCTTGAATATCACTTTGTGCAAGTAATTCCAATACAATAGAATCATGTTTTAATGAAAGTGCATTAGCTTCTGCAAATAACATACTTCTATCTTTCAACTTGCTATCGGTATTGATAATTTCATGTTTTTCACATGATGAGAAAATAATTGCTAAAATAAAAACACTTAAAAATACTTTTTTCATAATTTAATTTTTAAAATTTGTAAATCAATTTAATAAACTTTTTTAATACTAAATACTAAATATCCTATTAAGGTCCCATAATACCACCTCCTTTTTTTATTGAGGTTTAAAAATTCGCTGCAAAAATAAATTAAAAAATAATTGAAGGGTGCGTAAAAGGTAAAAACTTTTAAAATATTTACCTTTTACGCACTTTTTGTTATTAAATGTCTCATATAGATACTGTTAAATAAAAAAATTTCACCTGTTGTCATAAACTTATTTTCTTATTTTTTCTTTCAAAACGTACTTCAACTGTATAATAATATACTATTTTGAAAGTCTTCCACTTTCATCTACAACAAGTCTCACTTTATCAACACTCCCTTTTAAATCAATCTTAGCTGTAAGTAGTAAATTCGATTCTGTCACACAGGAGAACTCGTAATAGCCTTTGTCTATTAGTTTAATGGTTGAAGTTTGATTTACTAATAAGAAATCAAATTGAATGTTACCTATTTGGATATCATACAGAGGCTCAAAATAATTATTTGTGATTGATATATAATAGTTTTCAGTATTGTCAGAACAACTTGTCAAAGCTATACTTGTTAAAATAGATATTAGAACTACTATCTTTAAACCAATCGAGTTGTTTGTAAAAATCATAATATTCTTTATTTGTTGAATCAGGTAAAAAAACACTTAATCCTGAATATTTTTTTACTTGCAGCTCATCAAAGATTTTTGAAGTTGATGCTTTAAATAATATAGTATTACCAAGTGCAATTTCAAGTTTTTCTTTATTTTGAGACAAAGTTGTAGATTCAGAAATAAAATTTCCAAAGTCAAAGAAATAGCCATTTTTTGTTAATTCAAATTGTTGAATTTTATTACTTGACACATATTGTAAATTTAAAGTATCTTGCATTATCTTATTTACAATCTCAGCAAGCTCTACTAAACCAGCAGTTTTAGTAACAGATACTGAAGCCGTTTGGAACACGCCTTCTAAATTGATGTACGAATTAATAAACTCTGTAGCTATACCTCTATAATTAGTACTATTCTCAAAGAAATACGGTACTATTAAATCATAAGGATAACCGTAAGATAGAACTTCAGTTGGTGATGAGATTATATAATCAGCTTTTTCTCGCAATTCATATAAAACCTCTATAGAACCCATATAACAAGCATCAAAAAGAATAAAATCAAAATGAACCGGCAATGATTCTTTCAGATCGTTGATATTAAGTTCATCTGACATATCTATACCGAACGACTTTGTTAGAGGCTTTGGAGTTTTCATTCTATTTGCTGAATTTTCAGTATATTGAACTTTAGTGCCTTTTGGATACCATCCAGTTCCGTGTGACCATAAGACCAAACCATAAGACTGGGCAGGGTAATTGGATATTATATTAGATAATACTGTTCGCATAATATTAGTATCAGTTGAGTTTTGCTCCTTGTAAACATCTACTATTGAACTACATATACTATCGGTAGTGTCATTATAAATCTTATACACCACGGGGTGTGCTGGGTTTGCACCTTCTGCACGATCAATATATACAATTAAATTTCCATTAAAACTATAATTCCATCCTACTTCCATTTCATTTAAATCTTTTACTGAAAAATAATCAAGATTATTATCAGCTATCATATAAACTATCACTGTCCTTAGAGGCAAGATAACAAACTCCTCCTTTGTACAGTTACTAAATAAGATAGTCTGTAAAAATAACCAAAATAGAAGAATGTGGTTTTTCATTTATACCACCAATCATATAATCTTACCTTTTTCGAAGTCTCACCTTGGCTAAACTCCATATAGCAAGGATAGTTGATACTTTTCAAGTAATTATAAACGCTATCTTTAGCTAAATCCTTACAGTATGAACATTCATTTACAGCATTTTCCGCATCCCATACCATAAATACTTTGCAAATTTGATCATCTAATTTTAAACTTTCGTCAAATATCAAAGCTTTTGTTGTGGAGTCATTATTTGTTTTCACTTCCAAAAAACTATCATAGTTGATTTTATTTAGATAATCAACAGTATGTACTTCTACAAAAAATGGTAGAGTCACAGTTTTATTAACTATAACATTTTTTTTTGCCAATTCAACGCCACTTTCACGTTCAAGATAAGATATTTCAACTGTACGTCCTATATCACCATCAATGTAAATATAATACCAATCATCTTTTGCAGATGCAAACTTGTCAATACAAGATACAGTAACTAAGCCAGTAAAAATGGCTAATAAAATATAAGTTTTTTTCATAATTGAACCTCCATATAATTAGTATAATTTATAAACCCCATACTGTAAATCCAAACTAAAAAAATTATCATTTCTCCAATATGGTTCATAGCTACTCCCTGAAGTGGTAGCACCATTATCAGTAACATATAACCATTTTTCAGTACGAATACTTCCTTTAGAGATAGTAATTTTTTTACCAAGTATTTTCACAAAAATGTCCCAATTCCAGTTTTCATATTTAGACCCAAAAGCAACTACATAATGTGAAAAATTATCAATTAAGCAGATGACAGGTAGCTTTACATCACGAATATGTTGATGACCTGGCGCATCTAAGCTTAAGAAATTAAATGCAGGATATACAAAGTACTTTGCATTAGTTACAGTCGAAAGACTTAAACCCAATGTAAAGGGCAATGTAGGACCATTTGTGTCACCAGTCAACCATGGCCAAACATACAATCCACCAATACTTGCTATCCTTCCATATAAACCTCCATCAATAATGTTGCTAATTGAATCAACCCATTGCTTATCCAAATCATTTTGGCGTCCATCATTATCATCATCACCTTTGTCAATAAAACTATAGCGACCCTTTGTTCCACTTGTGTAACGACCTGTCGAATTGTAAAAGTCTGTTTCCCCAGCAAGAGGTAAATAAGTTCCGTTATAGCTATCATATAAACCCCTGTATATCCATGCAATGGCACTAGGACCACACCAACCACTCCAGCGAGTGTTTTTTAAACGTGTATTATTGAATGCAGGTATAATATATTCATCATAACTTGTCCAATAATCACTTTTTCCACTATTAATTGCTGAAATTACTTCTTCATCTGACATTAAATTTAATTCCGTACTCAACGTATCAACTATACTCCAATATGCTTGTGCATACATTGTATTTAGTGCGTCTTTCTCTTTAATAGCATTTACAAGTGAGTCAGCATTTGTAATACCAAAACCTTCTTTTTGTTCTTCAGTCAGTTTATTTACAGCTTCAATTGCACCAAATGCATCTTCTGTTAGCAGATTAGTCACTGAAGTATTTGTAAATGGGTCTATAACTACTGATGGTTCATCACCTGATTTTGCAAGAACTCCTAATAGAATTCGTGAAGGATAACCAGCACTTATCATTTTATAATTACTCCCTTTCGTTGTAAAATATGAGTAATCTCGGACATAAGGCAAGACGAAAGATATAACTGCATCTGTTTCTTTCTGAACACATGTTGTAACTGTTCCAACTTTTTGACCAGCGTCACTAATTACAATAAACTCATAGTACTTTGCATTAGACTTGGCATCATATACTACAACTGGCTTTTCGGACAATGTTGTACCACTCCATTTCATTTGTATTTTCAAGCTAAGCTCCATTTCGATTAACGCCATTTTACGTGCTGTTTGATATGAGACATTTGACTTATTCGAAGCTATGTCAGTAAGTGTTTGCTGATCTGCGAAAGGTATCTCATAAACATCAATAACGTTTTTACTTGAGATACTTGTTTTACTTATTTCAAGCTGCTCACTATTACATGAACTTAAAATAACGCTAATTGCAACAAAAAGGTAAATTGATAGATTTTTAATTCTTTCCATGATTAATTGTTTTTTTAATTAAACTAATTAGATTAATAAAATATTTTTTATATTCATCATTAAATTTAATGAATGGTGTATTAATTCTGAAACATCTTTTGTTTCTAAAACAGATATAATTATTTCTAACTTGTATTCATATTAGTCGTTTATGTTTTTTTCATACACATGTTTTACTCTGGTATAATTTCTATTACATTACAAATATCTTATTAAGGTCCCATAATACCACCTCCTTTTTTTGTTGAGGTTTAAAAATTCGCTGCAAAAATAAATTAAAAAACAATTGAAGGGTGCGTAAAAGGTAAAAACTTTTAAAATATTTACCTTTTACGCACTTTTTGTTATTAAATGTCTCATATAGATACTGTTAAATAAAAAAAGCGAAGACATATTTTATATCTTCGCTCTTTTTATTTATAGACTTACTTCTTTATTTAATCGATATAAGTCTGCTCAATTTTGCTTTAGCTTCATCCTTCTTAGGAATTGAAACTGTTAAAACACCATTTTCATATTTTGCATCTACTTTCTCTGTATTTGCAACTTGAGGTAATGTAAATGAACGACTGAATGATTGATAACTAAATTCTCTGCATGTATAGCATTCATCTTCTTTAGTTTCATTCTCTACTTTTTTCTCTGATGAAATTGTAAGTAAATCATTGTCTAATTCAATTTTAAAGTCTTCCTTTTTCAAACCCGGAGCCGCAACTTCAATTTCAAAACTATCTTTTAATGTTTTTACATTAACTGAAGGTAATGTAGATGCAACCGGTTGCGATAAACCTTTACCTTGCCAATTCAATAAATCAGTATCAAAAAAACGATCAAATACTGATGGATAATTTCTTGTTAATTTAACTAATGACATAATCTTTTCCTCCATAATTTTAATTATACATATTTTTCTAATCTCTGATTATGGATTTACAAAAAAAATACCATCGACTTAACAATGGTATTTTAGATGCTTATACTCTTATTATCTGACAATTAGACACAACAGCAATTATAATCACAGATATTTCGTCAGCATTGCTGAAATATTGTCATGTATAGATTGGTAAAATATGCGAGACAAAAACTACAGTCTATACAATTAAATTAGAACTTATATAAAAATCCTACACCTAAGATTTCTTTAAACTGAACCAATGATTTATCACCAACTCCAATTACGCCATCGCCTGTAGTATCAAACAAAATATCTGCATCATATATTAAATGTGTGTTGAGATTAACAGAAATATATTTGTTTAATTTAAAAACTATCATTGTTTCCCAGCTAACATCTACGTTTTGTGGTCTGTCTAAATAATTTGAGAATAGATCAAGTTTGGTTGCCAATGATACATTCTTTAGCCATTCGCTCGTAAAATCGTTTTTAGTAAATGCTGCTCTTAAATATCCACCAAATTCACTTTTTAATGTCTCTCCAGGAGTTACACCAAATGCCCCTTTATTAGATAATTCAGTATCATTAACTATAGTCATTTTACCTGTAACTGGTGCGAAAAAAGCAGTAAAATAGTTATTTGGTTTATAATCCAAACCAATGGCTGTTAATAAATACGCCGGTGCAAGTAAATTAGATATTTTCACAGTATCAGTTGCTCCATAATTTTTACCTTCAGTCATCTGAGTTTTAAAATTCAACAAAGCAGCATAATACAATGACTTAGTTGCCTGCAAACCAAACTTTGAAGCAAAGTCGAATTTATCATCTGTCTTGATAAAGTCCGTGTTTGCCCCTTGACGAAGTATACCATAACCCATATCTAATGAGTTATCCCATGTTATTTTTTCGTGTTTATAATTAGCAAAAACACTCGCTAAACCATTAACTCCAAATGAATTTAACCCTCCTGCTGCCCAGTTGGTAAGAGAAGATTGACTCATATTCACCCCAAGTACAGCCCCTTTCTTCCAACCATCATCTGTAGTGGAAGATTGTTTTCTTAAAGTTGTTTCCCCTTCGGTCACCTGACCAATAGCACCTAAAAAAAGTGAAGTTACTACGATAGTTACAAAAAATCGTTTCATAAATTATAAAAATTTGATTATACTAAATTGCTTGATACAAATATTTTTTCACAAAAATAAACAAAATTAAGGATATAACTGCATAAAACACAATGAATTTTATATATCTGTATTAATTTTCATTACTTAACATACAAATCATGAAGTTTTATTGCATAATCTATACATTTGGGATTATTCACATCAGCAATCTTAGGATTAAGTTTTGGAATTTTAATCTCCATACCAGGCGAAATATCATTTGGCGTTTGCAAAATATCTCTATTTGCTTCATAAATATACACCCAAAATTCTTTTACACCATAATGTCTTTCTGCTATTCGAGTCAACCTACTACCGGGAATAACTTTTTCTACAGCAATAAATTCCTTATATTCGCGAGCTTGATTAAATAATCTCTCTAAATCATCTTCTTTTTTGATGGTTGCTTTATTGTTTTCAGGAATTTCATCTGAAACAACTGTAGTAGTAGTTTCAGAATCACTATTAATATCAGTTATTTCAGGTTGATGTACATTTGTTAAATTATCTCTTTCTTCTACAATTTCTTGATGATCCAATTTATTTTCAATAATACCTTTCAAAATAGCTGTAACATCCAGATCTATTACAATGTATACTAATAACCCTGTAACTAATGCAATAATAAATAACAAATCAAATTTGACCTTCTTGTATTTTATTGGTGATTTCTTTTTTCTATCCGTTTGGTGTGAACTTCGCTTCTCTGTATCTACTGAATGAGATTTTATTTTATTATGATTTGTATCTTCAATAGAATCCGGTTTGTTAGTATCATTTTCATTTGTTTCTTCTATATTATCCGGAATATCAATTTCAACTTCGTTAATTTTAACTTCAACTTCGTCAGTTCCAACTTCGTCAATTTCAACTTCAACTTTAACTTCATCAGTTTCACTACGAGTTTCATTCAAAGCCTTTATTTCTGACAAGAGATCTTTAATTTCACTTGCTTGTTCATCCATATATTTTAAAGAATCTGTTGTTGATACAGAATGTTCTTCTGTATCTTTATTGTCTTCTTCTGCTATATTATCAGAATCAATCTCTATAGGTTGTAAATGGGCAAATGGCTCATTAGCAAGTTCTTTCAGATAGATATCGGGTATAAACACAACTTTATGATAACCATCAATAATAATATCTTCACCTGTGTTTACGTCTACACTTTTACGAGGTTCATTCCATTGTAGTTTGAAGGTACCCAATTCGTAAATTTTTATACTTTCTTTCTTTAAAAGCTCTTCTTCAATGGTATATGCAAAAGCTTTAAGAAATTCATCGATATTTTTCTTGCTAAAAGATAATTGTTGAGCAAGGATTTCAACAATATCCACAGCATTTATCTTTTCTTTACTCATGGCTTTCTATATCTTTTAATTTATTTTTTAAAACAGTGCTCGGTCTAAAACTAACTACTTGTTTCGGTGGAATTAGTGTTCTCATTTGTGTTGCAGGATGAACAGATAATCTTTCATCTCTTCTTTTAAACTCAAAAGCTCCAAAGCCTTGTATGTTAACAGTATTACCTTCTTGCATTTTTTTGATGACCAATTCAGTAAAAGCTTTTGTCATCAAGCTTATCTCATTTTCATCCTGATTTAACTTCAATGCAATGGAATTAATCAATTCTTTGTGTTTCATATGTTTAATATTTTTTTTTAGTTGTCATATGGAACTCTCGATGAAATAATTTAATCATTCGCATGGGCGAAATAATTGATTAAATTATTTCATGTTCGTTTCATTGTTTTATATTTAAAAGATTATATACCATATAAATCAAAAGCAGTAGCATCAACAATTTTTGTATTATAAAATTTTCCTATCTGAATATTAGGGGTTGAAATTGGTATCAGCACTTCAGGATCGACTTCAGGGGAATCAAACTCCGACCTCCCTATATAATATTCCTGTTCTTGTCTATCGATAATAACTTTCATCTGACTACCGATTTTACTCGAATTAATTTCAGTAGAAATTTTTTCTTGCAAACTCATTATCTCATTCATCCTTTGTTGCTTGATATCTAAAGGAATATTGTCTTTGTAATGATTATAAGCATACGTACTTTCTTCGTGTGAATAAATAAACGCACCCATTCTCTCAAAACGAATATCCGATAAAAATTCTCTCAACTCTTCATTATCTTGTTCTGTTTCACCGGGATGACCAATTATCATAGTTGTACGTATGTGAATTCCCGGCACTTCATCTCTAATGCGGCGTATTAGGTTATAAGTCTGTTCTTTAGAGATATTTCTTCGCATTAAAGAAAGCATATTGTCACTTATATGTTGGAGTGCTATATCGATATATTTGCAGATATTTTCCCTTTCTTGCATCACTTTCAATATTTCAAAAGGAAAATTTGCGGGATAAGCATAATGAAGTCGCAACCACTCAACTCCTTTTATATCAGAAAGACGCCGGAGCAATTCAGCTAATTGACTCTTTTTATATCGGTCGATACCATAATATGACAGGTCTTGTGCAATTAATTGAAATTCTTTTACACCTTTGTCAACCAGAATTCTAACTTCCTTTTCCAAATCTTCAATCGAGCGAGAACGATGCCTACCGGTAATTAAGGGTATTGCACAATATGAACATGTTCTGTCACAACCTTCTGATATTTTGACATATGCATAATGTGATGGAGTTGCTAATGTTCTCTCAAGGCGAAGATCGGCACGATATTCCTGACCAATTTCTGTCAGAATTTCATTATAATTAAACTTCCCAAAGTATCTATCAACTTCAGGAATTTCTTTTTCTAACTCACTTTTATATCTTTCAGATAAACAGCCCATTACAAATAGTTTGTCTATCTGTTTTTGTTTTTTAAGACTTGCTAATTGCAAAATTGTATTTATGCTTTCTTCTTTTGCATCTCCAATAAATCCACAGGTATTGACGACCACTATTTCTCCATCGGGTTTATCAGAATCATGACTGATTTTATAGCCTAAAGCATCAAATTGACGAATTAATTGTTCGGAATCAACCAAGTTCTTAGAACAGCCCAATGTTATTATGTCTACTTTCCTCTTTACCATCATGAAAATAATGATTCAACAAATACATTTCTATCGAAGATTTGAAGATGTTCAACTCCTTCTCCCAAGCCAATATATTTCACCGGTATCTTAAATTGATCAGAAATACCGATTACTACACCACCTTTAGCCGTTCCATCTAATTTAGTAATTGCCAGCGAGTTAACATCAGTAGCCTTAGTAAATTGTTTTGCTTGCTCAAATGCATTCTGACCTGTTGAACCATCTAAAACCAATAGCACTTCATGTGGTGCATCGGGTACAATCTTTTGCATCACATTTCGAATTTTCGTTAATTCGTTCATTAAATTGACTTTATTATGTAATCTGCCTGCTGTATCTATTATTACTACATCAGCATTATTAGCCTTAGCTGAGGATATTGTGTCAAATGCAACAGATGCAGGATCAGCACCCATCTTTTGTTTAATAACCGGCACACCAACTCTCTCTCCCCATACAACTAATTGTTCGACTGCTGCTGCTCGGAATGTATCGGCAGCACCTAAATAAACTTGCTTACCTGCCTTTTTAAAATGATAAGCTAATTTCCCTATAGTTGTTGTTTTACCTACTCCATTAACTCCCACAACCATAATAACATATGGAGTAGTCGGCAACTCAGATTCAAAATCAGGAACTAATAATGTTTCATTTTCTGACAGTAATTCAACAATCTCTTCCTTCAGAATTTTATTTAATTCTTCTGTATTTATATATTTATCTTTTGCAACACGCCTTTCAATCCGTTCTATTATACGTATAGTTGTGTCAACTCCAACATCTGATGTAATCAGAACTTCTTCCAAATTATCTAAAACTTCATCATCCACTTTTGATTTTCCTGCTACTGCTCTGGTAATCTTTGAAAACACACTTTCTTTAGTCTTAGATAAACCTTGATCTAAATTGTCTTTTTTTTCTTTATTAAAAAACTTAAATATTCCCATTAAAAGATATTTTGATATATTATTTCTTCCTATTATGCTATTGATTACAAAGTTAAGAATTTTTTTGTCAATTATAAATAAAAAATCCTCTCATTTATAGAACGAGAGGATTTTTTAAATATCTAAATTCTTTCTTGATAAAGCTTATTTAGCTAAAAACTCTTTTACTTTATCGTTATGTACCATTTCTTCTTGAAAAATGTAAGCACCTGTTTTCGGTGATTTTACCATTTTTATAACTTTTGCAAATGAACGTCCTTCACCCTTCTGTAACGTTGCAACCGCTTTTTTTGCCATGATTCAAACTTATTTAATTTCTTTATGAACTGTAACTTTCTTTAATATTGGGTTGTATTTTTTCAACTCCATACGTCCCGGTGTGTTCTTTCTGTTTTTCATCGTTATATAACGAGATGTGCCGGGCATTCCACTTTCCTTATGTTCTGTACATTCTAAAATGACCTGAACTCTTGCTTCTTTTGTTTTTTTTGCCATGATAAATTCCTCTTAATTATTATGCATACAAATATCCTTTTTCAGCAGCCTTTTTAATGGCAACATCTAACCCCACCTTGTTTATTGTACGCAATCCTGCGGCTGAAATTCTGAGGTTAATCCACATATCCTGTTCTACCCAATAAAACTTTTTAGTAAATAAATTTACATCAAAAGTCCTTTTGGTACGGCGTTTTGAGTGCGAAACATTGTTTCCCACCATAGCTTTCTTACCTGTAATCTGACAAATCTTTGACATTATTATTTTCTTTTGTTATTTTCAACTTCTCAAAATAGAGTGCAAAAGTACACTATTTTTTTTTAACAGACAAACAAAAAATCAATATTTTTACTTTAATTGAATTAATTTTGATTTATTACTTCCAACAACATCAATAATGCTGTTTGTGTCGTGCGTTCAATATTCAAATTTCGTTCGTATTTAAAATGGAATTTCTTCGCAATACACTCTGATTCTGAGCACACTGCAATCCATATTGTACCAACCGGTTTATCATCTGTACCGCCCATTGGTCCCGCAATTCCGGAAGTAGCTATTGCATAATCTGTTTTCAGCAATTTTCTTACTCCTTCTGCCATTTGCCTAACAACTGTTTCACTTACTGCACCTTCTGTTTGTAAATCTTCAATATTTACATCTAATATATTTGTTTTAACTGAGTTGTCGTATGCAACTACCGAACCTTTAAAATATCTTGAACTACCTGAAATTGAGGTTATACGTTTAGAAATATCTCCACCGGTACAGCTTTCTGCTATAGAGAGGGTTTTCAATTTTGAAGCAAGGATTTCTCCTATTAAAGCTTCAAGAGAAATATCTTCATCTGATACTATTGAATTACCTAAAAGTATTTTTAATTTATCAATCTCAATATCTATTTCATTGACGATTGTATTGTAATTGTAATCGCAATCAACCACTGCGCTAAGCCTTAGTTTAACTATCCCAAATTGAGGTAGATATGCTAATTTTATTATTCTGGGTAAATTGTTTTCCCATTCTGCAATTTTGATTGCGAGGGCTGATTCCGGATATCCGCTAACTAAAACAGTTTTATGTATAATAGAATTTGGCTTATATTTCTTTTTTAATCTCGGAATTATTTCTTCTGACATTACTTTTTTCATCTCAAAAGGAACACCTGGCATCGACACTACTACTTTATTCTTATCAACATCAAACCAAGTAATCGGTGCAGTACCAACAGTATTCGTAATAATCGTAGCTTTATCCGGTACCATTGCCTGCGTTTTAGTCAGTTCGTTTAAAGCCAAAGGACGATCCGCAAGCAGGTTTTCAATTTGTTTGAAAGTATATTCGTCGAATACCAATGTTGAATGAAACAACTTACACAATGTATTTTTGGTAATATCATCATTTGTTGGTCCTATACCACCTGTTATAAGAACAACATCTACACGTGATAATGATTGGATAATGGTTTCCGTAATTTGCTTCTCATCGTCATGAATTGAAGTAATGCGTTCAACTTCAAATCCGGCTTTATTTAATTCTTTAGATATCCATGCAGAATTAGTATCTACTATCTGTCCAATCAGAATCTCATCTCCAATAGTAATTATTTCAACCTTCATAGGTCTAAATTTATGTTTGTGATTGAAGTTCTTTAGCTGCAATTTTTAATTGTTCATACCAATTTTCTCCAAATCTTCTTATTAATGGCTCTTTTAAAAACTTATACAACGGTACTTTCAATTTATTCCCAAGTTTGACTGCACAATTACACAAACTCCACCTATGATAATTAACCGCCTGAAATTCATCGTATTTTTGAACTCTTACAGGATATAAATGACAAGATATAGGTTTTTTGAAATTAGTTTTACCTTCATTAAAAGCTTTTTCTATTGCACATTTATATATACCATGTTCATCCTTATATGCAAAAACACATTCTCTACCATTTACAATTGAAGTTACAGGTTCATCTTCTTCATCTATATAAAACACCCCTTGTTTCAATATAACTTCTTGAGAAGATTTAGGTAAATCGTCCCATATTAACGGCAAGACAGCTTTTATTTCTTCGATCTCTTCCAACTCAAGAGGTGCACCTGCGTCACCTTCTACGCAACACATTCCCTTACAGTTGTTTAAGTCACACACAAAGTGTTCATCAAACAAATCGAAACTGATTATGGTATCTTCTATCTGTATCACAACTTTTAATAAATAAAAGAAACCTTTTATATAGAATTATTCTTGGGAATTACCTTCCTCTCCAAAGCCGGGATTGGCTGTTGTAGGTACTGACTGTTGTGCTTCCTGATAATGCTCTTTGATTTCTGATTCGTGCGCACCTTTTTCTGTTGCTATAAAACCTACAGACACAATAGAAAATATAACCAAAGCCGCAACTAAAGTCCAGGTTGCCTTCTCCAAAAAATCGGTAGTTTTGCGAACACCCATTATCTGATTAGATGATGAAAAGCCTGCTGCTAAACCGCCTCCTTTTGAATTTTGGACTAATACGAGTAGAGTTAGTAACAAAGAAACGATAACAATTAATATTATGAAAAGAGTATACATATATGTGTTTATTTTGAATTTTCTACAACTTTTTCTAAAAATCTAATTTGGTCTGCAAAGTAAATACTTTTTTTCGGATAAATCAAACATAATTGTTTCAATATTTCAATGGCTTTTGAGTACTCTTTTATTTGAATATGCTTTTTATATTTATCTTCCAATGAAATATTTAAATCTTCAATCGGTTTTTTTTCTTCTATTACAAAATAATCAGGCGGAGAATAATTCGACTTCGAATCATCTTTTTTCTTTTCTATTTGCTGTGATTGTTTTGATGCTTCATCCTTTGCAGCCAACATTACCCTCGATGCTTTAAGATTTTCAGCAATTTCTTTTAATGTTAAAAGAGCACCTCCTTCTTTTTTCTCTGCAATTGACAGTAAGTCGAAATAACTACCTGTAAAACGGGCTTCTCTTTGATGATTTTGTATATTACTATTGTCCATTTCAGGATATAAATAGAAATAAAGCCATTGTTTATCGGAGGTATACAGAACGGTTTGTTCCAATTGAGTTTCAAAATGAATATTTTCAGCCTTCTGTAAAGTTTTAAGATACAACAATCTGGCTTGATAAAAATATGGATATAGTTCTATCAATTGCTTTAAATCATCTGTTTGTTCTATCTGAACTTCTGATGGATTAGATATTAGATCGAAAAAAACTTTTGTATTCATGAAAACTCTCGAATGCAGTCTACCACTTAGCTACAGTATCATTATATATATTATCAATAATATCTTCGGTTATAATTGCTAACAACTCATCCTGCACATCTGTAATCATTTTGTTGCTGTCGAACGATTGAAAAGCACTGTATTTTTTTTCAAAATCATCTTCTGAATTAGCTCTGTTTGTAAATCTAACATTCACGGTGAGTGTAAGTTTGGTTTCAGCCGAATAAGAGTCCTGCCCAATCGACATAGGTGTGAGTTGATACCCTACTATCTCACCTTCGAGTTGCAAATCTCCATTATTTTTCAATATCTGCAAACGTGTTTGCTTTGCATATTTATCTCTTAATTTTTCTGAAAATTCTTGTGCTAAAGGTGGATGTACAAGCTCGGCAACATTATTGAAATCGGAAATTGATATTGACTTAGTCTTGGCGTAATCAATTGAAGCTCCGTTGAATGTGTATGATATTAAACATGAATTTAAAAGCACAACCATAGCAATCAATGATGTCGATTTGACAAACACATTAATCAATCTGTTTAAAATCATTTTCGTATCTTGCCTCTCAATCCAAACCATATTCTTTAATTTTCCTGTAAAGTGTTCGTTCTGAAATTTTCAATTCTTCAGCAGCCGGTTTTCTTCTTCCTCTATGTTTATCCAAAGTCTTTTTAATCATTTGCTTTTCCATATCAACCAAACTAACCGGTTCATGCACAGCCTCAACATCTTGATAAACCTCAGTATCCATAAAATCAGAACTATCTGTATCTGAGTGTGAAATTGGATTTATTTTAAACTTGATATCATTATTTATATCCCTTTCCGGACTTTTGATAATAACATCTTTATCACTTAGTTGTGTTGAAAAATCAACATCATATATAGGTGCACCTGATGCCTGACCACTCATAATATCATGAACAAGTTTTTTCAAATCATTCATATCTTTTTTCATATCAAAAAGCACCTGATATAAAATTTCTCGCTCGCTGTTAAATGTCTTGTGATCTATATTTTTATGCCCTAAAAACAATGCCGGTAGAAGTTCCATATCCTCATTTGGAAGATAGTTCTTCAAAATATTAGCTGAAATTTCGCGCTGTTGTTCTATTACTGAAATTTGTTCTGTAATATTTTTCAGCTGTCTGACATTGCCTTTCCAGTAATAATTAGAAAGCATTTTTTTAGCATCATCTGATAGTTTTATTGCAGGCATTCTGTATTTATCTGCAAAGTCTGATGCAAACTTTCTGAATAACAGTGAAATATCTTCTTTTCGTTCTCTTAAAGGCGGCACGTAAATAGGCACTGTGTTTAGTCTGTAAAACAAATCTTCTCGAAATTTGCCTTCTTTAATTGCCTGAGACATTTCGCGGTTTGTTGCAGCCACTACCCTGACATTAGTTTTCAGTATTTTAGACGAACCTACTTTTATAAACTCGCCTGCCTCTAATACTCTAAGCAATCTGACTTGTGTTGAAAGTGGTAATTCCCCAACTTCATCAAGGAAAATAGTACCGCCATCTGCCACTTCAAAATATCCTTTTCTATCGGCAGTAGCTCCGGTAAAAGAACCTTTCTCATGCCCAAATAACTCGGAATCAATAGTACCTTCAGGTATCGCTCCGCAGTTGACCGGAATATAAGGTCCGTGCTTTCTGTGACTATACTGATGAATTATTTGAGGAAAATTCTCTTTCCCTACCCCACTCTCACCCGTTATCAATACTGATAAATCGGTTGCTGCGACTTGAACAGCAATATCAATAGCTCTGTTAAGCAACTCTGAATTTCCAATGATACCATAACGTTGCTTAACAGATTGAATTTCTGAATATTCCATGTTTAAAAGTTATCTTAACTGCAATTTTGACATGTTTAATATGACAAAATTAATGTTTTTAGAAGTAAAAAACTATTTTTTTAAATAATTTAATACTTTAAGTCGATAGAATAGCATGGTGATTTGTTTTTGTCAGCTATATATTATGCTTTATATCAGACTTTATATCATGCTTTCGGTTGCCAATAGCATCTTTTAGGTGATTCTATAGAGCCATCGGTTTTTAATTGTTGCATTGCTTTGTCAACTTCTTTTTTATCTAATCCCGTAAATTCAACAATTTTACCTGCATTTACCGGTACAACTAATTGTTTCATTGCTTCTAAAACTTTGTTCTTTGTTTCCATAATTTATATTTTAAAAATTATTAGTAAAATGTATTATTCTAAATTTTTTCTGACTTTTTGTAGATATTTCTGCATAGCATCAGAATTTTTATGATCAATTATTTCTAAAAGTGCTTTTAACTCACCTCGAATATTATTTAACTGCTCAGGCGTATAAGGATTAAATAAAATCTCGGACAACAAATAATCATCTTCCGAAAGCAGTCCTTTTGCAATGTCCATATGCTTCTTAAAAGTTGTACCAGGCGCTTCTTGAGGTTTCATTACTGATGCAAACACTAAGGTTGAAGCGAAAGGTATCGATAGCGAATAAGCAATAGTCTGGTCGTGTTCCTCAAAACTATATTCAAAAATTTTCAGACGTAATGAACCATACATATCTTTAAAAAAAGCTTTACCCATATGGTCGGATTCTGAAATTATAATCGCACTTTGTGTACTTAAATTATCAAGCGTGGCAAAGGTTGGTCCGAACATCGGGTGTGTCGACACATATCTCATACCTGTAGACTCGTAGTATTCTTTAATCCCTGTTTTTACTGAAGCAATATCTGATAAAATACAGTTTTTCGGAAGATATTTAATTGTATTTTGAAAAGCTTCTATGGTATATTTTAGAGTAACACAGTTAATAACCAATTCGGGCTGAAACTCTTGAATTTCTTCGTATTTAGTCATTCTTAATGTATTGAACACAAAACGCAAACGCTTTGCATCGACATCAAACAGTGCAACTTCATGCTGAAAGCATAAAACATCTGTTAGGAATGTGCCCATTTTTCCGGCACCGAGAATTAATATTTTCATCTGTAATATAATATGTTAATGTTTTAAATTGACAATGGACAATTGACAAATCACCAATCACTAATCACTAATCACTAATCAGTCTTTTTTCTTCCACTCAATTTCTCTTCCCACAGCATCCACATTAAAAAAATAATACCATAAAATAAGTATTTGTAGAATCTCTCGTGTAAGAATTCAAAACTGCTTGGATTTTCTTTTATTGCTGCAACTATCATTATAATTCTGAATATATTGAATAGATATACAACAACCAAACCTGAAGGAATATACCACAACTTTCTCACAAAACTTCCTTTTGCGAACAACATTATGACTGTGAATATATATGCTTGTTTATATCCTGTACAAGCCCAAACTATTCGTACGGCAATATTATTATCATGACTCACAATATTTGATAGCTCGTCAAGCTGAATACTGTATCCCACAAATCTCATAAAGCCGAATACCACTTTGGCAACATGTGCCGACATAAAATTAAAAGCCGATGACAAATCTATTCCAAAAAATGTAACTACATCATCCGATTCATCCCCTATCATTGTAAATTTCCAAAAATAATTGGCTACAAACAATGTTACAAAAAATATAAACACTCCTTGATAGGGAGCGAGTTTAGCTGGAATTTTAAGTTTTAAAGTTGTCTTTTTCATTTTAATTCGGGGGTTATTCTTGCATATGGTACAACATCAAATGAACAAAAATCATTATTTAAATATTTCAAGTAACCTGTTATTGCAATCATAGCTGCATTGTCGGTTGTATACGACAGCTGTGGAATAAAAACATCCCATTTCAATTTTTTTCCTGTTTCAATCAAAGTATTTCGTAATTCTGAATTTGCCGAAACACCACCGGCTACAGCAATTTGATTGATTTTCAAGTCTTTTGAAGCTTGTATCAATTTGCTCATCAAAATATTAACAACCGTATATTGTAAGGATGCACATAAGTCATTTATATTTTCCTGAATAAAGTTTGGATTTTCTTTAAGTTCATCACGCACTAAATACAAAAATGAGGTCTTCAATCCACTGAAACTATAATCATATTTATCAAGCTTTGGCTTGGAAAAAGTAAACTTATGTGGATTTCCCTTTTGTGCTAACTTATCTACATGCGGTCCGCCCGGATATGGTAAACCCATAACTTTTGCACATTTATCAAATGCCTCTCCGGCAGCATCATCAATAGTCTGTCCCACAATCTCCATGTCTTCATAGGAATTTACTACAATTATTTGCGAATTTCCTCCTGAAACTAAAAGACATAAAAAAGGAAATGAAGGCATCTTTTCATTAGGTTTTCCTTCGCTGATAAAATGAGCTAAAACGTGTGCTTGCAAGTGGTTAACTTCAATCATTGGTATTTTTAATGCTTGCGAAACTCCTTTAGCAAAAGCCACCCCAACCATCAACGAGCCAAGCAAACCGGGACCTCTTGTAAAAGCAACTGCTGATAAATCGGACTTCTCAACACCCGCACTATTTAAAGCATCATACACAACCGGAATAATATGCTGCTGATGTGCCCTTGAAGCTAATTCCGGAACTACTCCTCCATAGCGCTCGTGGACATCCTGGCTTGCAATGACATTTGACAGCAAAACGCCATTTTTAATAACAGATGCTGAAGTATCGTCACAAGACGATTCAATTCCTAAAATACAAATATCAGACATAAAACCCTTTGTCGTTTACAAACATTTCTTTATTTTTGTGCAAATTAAAATAAACCCCAAAGGTATAAAAAAATCAATTAAAATACTTATTATTTGTGCAGTTGCATTAGTTGTTCTTACTGCATCTCCATTCATCTTGCTAAAAATCAACAAGGTACAAAATTTTGTTGCAAATATTATAACTGATAATCTATCTGAAAAGCTAAACACAACCATTAGTATAGGTAGAGTCGACTATAGATTTTTCAACAAATTACAAATGACAGATGTGTATATTGAGGATCAACAGAAGGATACTTTGTTATTTGCTGATGAAGTTAATATAGGTTTGGTTATAAGAAAGTTAATAAAAAAACAGATTGTTTTTTCTAATATTAGCATCGACAAAATGTATACATATATTTATGTCGACTCAATTGGTAACTCAAACTTAGATTTTCTATTCAGTAAAAAAGAAGACACTAAAGATACTACGCATTTTGAATTGCAACTCAGGAGTCTGAAAATTAAAAATTCAGATATTAAATTTACACAGCAGAATAAAAAGACTGACTCTCTAACAAATATTTTCATAAAAGATATAAATTCTGAAATATCAATCCCTTTTTTATCTAATGATTCTATAAATTTATCAATAAACAATCTGAGTGCAAAAACTGATAATGGTTTTACCCTTAACAACTTCAGTACGGAAATCATTGGTAATACCGAAAAAATCAACTTTCCAAAATTCAATATAAGTCTGCCGGAATCAGCAATTAATTTAGATAAATTATATATAACTTTTGATACTGCAGAAAAGGCTGAACACCCTATCGATAATATATATATCAACATACCTATAAAAAACTCACATATTACATTGTCTGATTTAAGTAGTTTCATACCAGAATTATCTGAAGTTCATGAGCAAGTAAATATCAGAACTCAGATTTCAGGAAAACTATCTAATTTGCGCTTTACTGATTTGAATATTGCTTTGGGTAAATCAATCTTATTAGATGCAAATATGGACATCAGTGGACTACCTAATCTTCAGGAGTCTTTCATTTATACCCAAATAAATAAGTTACAGGCATCCAGTTATGAGGTTCAGGATTTAATCTCGAAAATAAACAAAAAACCCTTTGTTTTGCCTAAAGAAGTTCATCGACTTGGAACAATATTTTATCGAGGTAATATAACAGGATTTCTAAGTGATTTAGTCGCATATGGTAATATTAATAGTAACTTAGGAAGTATATCTTCTGATATTGCTTTACAGTTTGAAAACAACTTAATGGATTTATCGTATAACGGCAAACTGAAAACTAATGGATTTCTATTAGGTAAATTACTCAACGACACAACTTTCGGAAAAATATCTATCACACTGAATACTAAAGGTGTAAAAAAGCATGACCAAGCTATAAAAGGCACAATAAAGGGCAGTTTAGTTTCCTTGCTTTTTAAATCATATAACTATAAAAATGCCTTATTTGATGGTTCTTATGACGGTACAGGATTTAATGGAAAAATAAACATTCAGGATGAAAATATCGATGCTGATTTCTTGGGTATTATCGATTTCAAAGATCCGAAGATTCCAATATTTGATTTTGATTTAAATGTGAACAATACAAATCTATATGCTTTACATTTAATTGATAAATATCCTGATTCTAAATTATCTTTTCACGGAAAAACGAATATTAGCGGTAGTAATTTTGATAATCTAAATGGAAATTTAGTGATTAATGATATAGTGTTGAGTAATGAAAACAAGACTTTAAATATCAACGACATTATTTTTAACTCCAGAACAGACATGAATTTTACGCACTTCAGTATTAAATCAGATTATATTAACGGCTCATTTTCAGGGGATTTCAAATACAGTACAATTGGAAACACATTCCAAAGGATTTTGTCGAATTACTTGCCGACTCTATCTGAGAACAATAATAACACAAAGCATCTTCCAAACACTATAAATATAAATTTAGATATTGATAACACAAAAGAAATTTCTCAAATACTGAACATACCCTATGAGATTGACGGAAATTCAACTTTAAGAGGTACTATTGACGAGAATACAAATAAAATAGATGTCAATATTAAAATAGATGCTCTAAAAACTGAAAAACAAATTTTAGAAAAAATATCATTAAGTTTAGAAAACATTGCTAATAAGGTTGTTTTTACCGGTCGCACTCAATTACATGATAAAAATTCTGATATGCTAAATGTTTTTTTATCATCAGAAGCATATAAAGATAATGTAGACCTGAAACTTGTATGGCAAAATAACCAGGAAATTACAAATGCCGGTGAAATTGTTACCTTAACATCGCTTTATAAGAAAAACAATTCTCTTGAGGCACATACTGTTATTCAACCAAGTCAGGTTATTATATCTGATGCTGAATGGAATATACGTAAATCGGACTTATATTTTCATAATGATAGTGTAATTGAAGTAAAAAACTTTTTATTTGAAAATAACAAACAATTTATTCATATAGATGGCATTGCTTCAAAAGACAACAACGACAGCTTAGTAGTGTCAATGAATGACTTAGACTTAGACTTCATTATGAGGTTAATTCGTTTGCGAGGTATACAGTTTAGCGGTATAATCACAGGAGAGATGAAACTGTTCAGTTTGCTGAAAAATCCGATTTATTTAGCCGATTTGAAAGTACAAGATTTCTTATTAAATGATAAAATAATATCAGATGCTATTTTAACTTCAACATGGGATAAAGACAATAATCGTTTGTTGATAAATGGTGATTTCACTAATAAGCAAGATGAGAAAGTAGCTTTAGCATATGGTGTATATGTACCGAAAAACGACTCTTTAGATATATCAATTGATGCAAAAAAATTTCCTTTAGATTTTCTAAATACTTATTTTGATGGAGTTGCAAGTGATTTCAAAGGCTTTGCAAGCGGTAATCTTAGGATATTCGGTCCAACTAAAACCATACTTTTTGAAGGTGATTTAGATGTTTCCAATGGACAAGCTTCGATAGACATACTAAATACTACATATAGTTTTAATGATAAAGTAATATTAACTCCATACAGAATTCATCTCAACCATATAAGTCTTAAAGATGAATATAATAATACTGCTGATTTAAATGGCTTCATCGATCACAATGGCACATTTCTCAATATGAAATATGATGTTTCTATCAATTCTAATAATATTCTTGCTCTGAACACAACTGCACAAAGCGAGAGTTTCTTCTACGGTAGAGCATTTGTTGGAGGATTAGTTAATATATTCGGACATGATAAAGAAGCAAATATTGTTGTAAATGGAACTTCGCGACCAAGGACAAAATGTTATATGACAATGGGTAACGCTTCGTCTGTTATGGAATCGGATTTTATACATTTTGCCGACAAGAAGGTATACGATTTTTATAAAGATGATAAAGAAGAAAAAAAGGAATTTATAAATCAGACTCCTTTTAATGTTAAAGTTGACATGCAAATTGAGGTAACACCTGAAGCTGAAATAGAAATACTTGTCGACCCGAAAGCCGGAGATAAAATTACAGGTCAGGGCAGAGGAGATCTCAGAATTAAATTCGATTCATTCTCAGATACAGAACTTTATGGTACTGTCGAACTTGAGCAAGGTTATTATTTATTTACTCTACAAACTGTTATCAGAAAGGAATTTAAGATAAATGAAGGTAGTACAATAGCTTGGACCGGCGATCCATTTGGGGCACAAGTAAATATTTCGGGATATTATCCTCTCACAGCTTCACTTGCAGACCTAATCGAAAGTGATGAGCTTAAACAAATAACAAGTCGATCCACTGTTCCTGTACACTGTTTACTGCATCTTACAGAAGATCTTATGTCGCCGGCTATACAGTTCGATATAGATTTACCATCGAGCGACGAAAGTGTAAAAAGCAGAGTGAAAAGTATAGTGAACACAGAAGAAATGATGAACAGGCAGATTTTGTATTTAATGCTGTTTCATAAATTTTTTACGCCGGAGAATATGCGAGCTACTAATACCGGACTGAACGAAGGGATTTCTTTTGCTGTTGCTTCAGTAAGTTCTCAGATAAATAATTATTTGCAAAACACTTTGAACTCAAATATCCTTTCTGTTGGTTTTGATTGGCAGAAATCAGATATAGAATCTGATGAGGTAAAAGCACAAATTCTTATTCAACCTAACAATAGATTGGTGATAAATGGAAATATAGGTTATAGAAATGATAATATCAGTGAGAATAAATTTATCGGTGACTTC
This sequence comes from uncultured Paludibacter sp., assembly GCA_937927845.1. Classification (GTDB taxonomy): domain Bacteria; phylum Bacteroidota; class Bacteroidia; order Bacteroidales; family Paludibacteraceae; genus Paludibacter. Next base: position 734 of record CALFXE010000011.1, on the reverse strand, counting down.
GACTTGGAATATAAACTAATTGAATCGGGACGTTTACGATTTACTGCATACAATCACACTATAGACAGAGCTCAACTTCGTGAAGCAAAAACAACTCAGGGTGTAGGTTTGATTTATCGTGAGGACTTTAATACAATTCCGGAAATGTTTGTGTATTACTGGGATTTAATAAAGGGTGTGTTCAGTAAGAAGGAGAAAGTTGAGTAAAATCAGCGTCATCCGCGTACTATTAAGATATCTCCATAATATCATCTTCATCAAAAGGTGCATACGGACCTTCCTTCACTTCAAAAATAGAAGTTCCGGATTCAAGGACTTCCACATTATGCCAACTGCCTGCAGGCATATGTATTCCAAACTTTCCTTCAAGTGGATCAAGACGATGAGTTTCAATGAGCTGTTTATCATCGCTATATACATGCACATCTAATTTCCCTCGTAGAATGATGTAAGTCTCGGCAGTATTACGATGACGATGTATCGGAAGAACAGTACCCGGCTCCATAGCATTCAAAAGTCTTTGCACATTCTCATCCAAAGACAAGTGCAAATTATGATTAATACGGAGTCGCTGATTTTCTTTTGCTTGTTGAGTCAGTGAATTTAGTAAGGTATCATCAATTAGTTTCATATGTTCATTTTTTCAAACGCTTTTTGTTGTGTTTCAAGTACATTTAATTTAACGTGAGTTCGATATAAGATTAAAATAATACGAGTTGATTTTGATCAACAAA
>CALFXE010000010.1 GCA_937927845.1 uncultured Paludibacter sp. | reverse complement strand
TATCAAAAATCAATGGGTTAGTAATGCAGTGGGGTTTTTAGACAGTTTGACGGTTCGGGGCTTTGCGTTCGGGCGGGATTAAAAGCACGAATGTTCAACCTTGCACCAAAGTTACAAAAAAGAACGAAAGTTGAATTTAGTACGTTCGCCCGCCTGACGCAAAACCCTTGTTGGGTGCAGTTTTTATTCATATTTCGGTTGCTTTTAGTTTTTCGTTTTGCATTGTCAAGTCGTGTCCGTGTAGCCAATTTTTTTCGTTGTCTGCCGATAAAATTACTGGCATACGTTTTTTTGTGTTATGTATTTTGCTCATCAATTCGTTAGCTTCAGTTGTCAAGATTGTGTAAGAGTTAATGATTTCGCCTGTTGATTTATCAACCCATTCGCTGTAAAGTCCTGCAAATGCAAAAAGTTCGTTGTCGGGCAAAGTCAGTTCGTATTTTTGTTTTTGTTTGCCTTTTTCGTCAAGCCATTGCCATTCATAAAAACCGTCTGCAAGCACTAAACAACGATTATTTACTGAATTTCTAAAACTTGGTTTTTCGTTAATCGTTTCAATTCTTGCGTTGAGTGTATTCTTTTTTATGCTGTCGTCTTTTGCCCAAAACGGAATTAAACCCCAATTAAAAAGTTGTATTTCGTTGGGTTGTTTGTTCGTGATAATTGGTGTTTTTGGATATTGAAAACCGTTGTAAATACTCGGTTGATACAAATGTTCGTCTTTGAAATTTGCTTTAAAACGTTGTTTTAACTCTTGTGCTGATTTGGATTGTTTGGAATGAAAACACATAGCGTTAAACATTTATGGTTATGATGTCGCTTAATTTTGTTGTGTAGCGTGGCGACAATTTCTGTTGTTTCATTTTCCAAACACGTTTTAAATCTTGACTTGCAAGACGAATTTTACTCTGTCCAAAGTTTGAATTTATTTTGTCAATAGCTTTCATCAACGGAATGTGCTTTTCGTTTCGGGTTTCAAAAAGTGTGGTTTGCGTAATTGTTTCGGGTGTAAAATCCTGAACGATTACACCTGCTTTTTTGTATGCAAAACCTTGTTTAAAAATCCGCTGTAAACCTTGCTTGGCAAAGTTTGCCAAATCAATACTTGAATTTGTCGGGAAAGGAAGTTTAACTACAATGTTTCGGCTGTATTGTGGTAAATCTTTTCGGTGTCCGTTGGTGTGAATAAAAACCATTAGCGAATTACAACACGATTTTTGTTTACGCAATTTTTCGGCACACGAACTTGCAAAGGTTGAAATACGTTCGTTTAATTGTTCAAATTCTGTGTAATTGGTTTCAAAACTTCGGGTAGTTGCAATGTTTTTTTTGGGTTGTGTTTCTTCCAAATCAAGCGTTGGAATACCTTGTAAATCGTGTTTTAAACGAAGTCCAACAATAGCCAAATTTTTCTTTACCCACTCGTCAGCAAGTTGAGTAAAGTCGTAAGCTGTAAAAACGTTTTGAGCATTTAGTCGTTTTGTATGTTGTCTGCCAATGCCCCAAACATCTTCTATTTTCAGCCATTTCAACGCTTTAATGCGTTTTTCTTCGCTGTCTATAATGTAAACGCCTTTTGTTTTTTCGGGATATTTTTTTGCTATTCTGTTGGCTAATTTTGAAAGTGCTTTTGTTGGTGCGATGCCAACGCTGATTGGTATTCCTGTCCACTTTGTTACTTTGTAACGCATTTCTTCGCCATAGTTTTGCAAGTTGAAATGTGTTTCAAAACCGTTGAGTTTTAAAAAACATTCGTCAATACTATAAATTTCCATTTCGGGCGAATAGTCCGAAAGTATTGTCATTACTCGGTTTGACATATCTCCATACAAAGCAAAATTTGCCGAAAAAACTTGAACATTATTTTGCTTAAAAAGTTTTTCGTATTCAAACGCAGGTGCACCCATTGGAATACCAACGGCTTTGGCTTCGTTGCTTCGGGCAATTACACAACCGTCATTATTGGACAGCACAACAATAGGTTTTCCGTTCAAGTCTGGACGAAAAACTCGCTCACACGAAGCGTAAAAGTTATTGCAGTCAATAAGTGCGAACATTTTTTAAACATCTTTGATAACGTGAGTAACCACACCCCAAATTAAAAAATTGTTGTCTTCGGTTACTCGGATTGGTTCGTAATCTTCATTTTCGGGAATAAGCCAAATTTCATTTTTCAAAATTTTGATACGCTTGGCTGTAAATTCTCCGTCAATATAACAAACGGCAATTTTGCCGTTTGTTGGTTCAATGCTTCGGTCAATTATCAGCAAATCGCCATTGTCAATTCCTGCATTTTTGAGCGAAACGCCTTTAACTCGTCCGTAAAATGTGGCTGACGGATTTTTGATTAAGTGTTTGTTTAGGTCAATAGTCAAATCAACAAAATCCAAAGCTGGCGAGGGAAAACCTGCACTAATTCCGTCATCTACATACGGCAATTCAAGCATTGTTTCGGTGTCAGCCGAAAAAATATCAATGATGTTGCCTGTATGTAGTTTTAATGGTGTCATTTTGTTAATTGTCTGAATGAAGTCCGATAGTATTTCCTTCTGTGTCCATTACAACAGAACAAAATCCGTGTTCTCCGATTGACATTTTTGGATTAAAAACTTTACCACCTGCACTTTCAATACGGCTTTCTTCAACTGAACAGTCATCACAAGCAAAGTAAACCAATGTTCCGCCTGTTCCGGGTTTCATATCTTGCATTTTTACTAATGCACCGCTGATGTTTGGTTGTCCGTCTGCCCAAGCAAAACTATACATTCGCATATCGCCAAAATCTGGCGACATTGGCAGTTCTGTTAATTGAGTTTGGAATACAGTTTCGTAGAATGTTTTAGCTCTGCTCATATCTTCTACATAAATTTCTACCCAAGTGAATGGGTTTTTGGCTGTTGTTGTCATTGTATATTTGTTTTAAAAATTGATTACAAAGTTATTTTAATTTTCATTTTTGTGGTGAAATGTCTGTCTGTTTTTGTCGGGACTGTTGATGTTAGTACGGTCGGTAGTAAAATTGCACCCAACGGAACGGCACTAAGTGCCGTCGAAATTATTTTAATGCCTTGTGCATAATTTTGATGGCACTTAGTGCCGTGTTATATGGTGGTTTTGGTTAAACCAATATTTAAATTTCCACAAACCCTGACCAAAACCCCGGTTTTAAAATCAACCTTGAACCTTGTTGATTTTAAATGGGAAAATAATTTCATTTATGCTTCGGATATGTGAAGTTATTTTTCCATACCTGAGCTTGAAGCCTACAAATATAAATGTTTTTTAAAAAAGAAAAAAGCTATTGTTTTAAATATTTTTTTATCCGAACTTTGCCAAGTCGTTGAACGATGATAATCGTTTGAAAATGAAATTTTCACGATGTTCACATCCAACGACTTGAAGGGCGAAATCTTCAGCACTCTTTTTTTTAAAAAAACAGCCCGTAGAACTTCATCTTCAAGCTCGAAATCAACAAGGGACAACACCCTCTGATTTTTAAACTGGCATATAACGTCCCGGCTATATGCGCCTGGGCGTGGTTTCAGACCAGCCGTGGATTTATCAGCTTGAACGCATGGGAGAGGGAAATACAAAACCCTCAATATGCTGTGGATGCCACGGCTGGCGTATATAGCTTTGTTATCTGTTGGCATTTTTTCATTGAACAATGATTTTTTCTTTATTCACGATGTAAATTCCTTTTTGCATTGTAAATTCGTTTAATCCAATATTTACATTGAAAGTATAATTTATACCCATAATTGAATAAATATTAACTTTTGTCTCAACCTCTGAATTTATTATTATTGAATTTTTTGAGCCATACACATCAATTTTGGTATTTCGTAATTTTTTGATAGAGGTTTCAACGCTGTATTCTTCTATTATAAAATCTTTCCAAACATAGGCGTTTTTGTAAGATTCCGAAGTGCCTTGTGGAACCATTAATTTACACATCGATGCATTAAAAGCAAAAAAGTTATTATAGAGTAGTTTTATAGGCTCTTCCCATTCGACGATAATTTTATTAATCAAATTTGACGAATAAAAAGTGCCACTTCCAATATTAATGACGCTTTTAGGAATTAATAAACTTGTAAGATGTTGACTATTACTAAAAGCATAATCAACAATTTTTTCAACACCATTTGGTATTGTGAAATTACTATTTAGTTTCCCTGCTGGGTATTGTATTAAGTCTGTCATATCTTTATTATACAAAACTCCATCAACAGAACTATACGAAAGATTTGTATCATCAACATTAATCTCAACAAGGTTTTTACAACTTCCTAAAATCCTATCCCCAATAATAGAAACGCTCTTTGGTATAGTTATAGTTGTTAAACCGCTTTTTTCAAATGCATAATTTTCAATGCTTGTTACACTTTCGGGAATATTTATTGATGAAAGATTAGTACAATACTGAAAAGAACTAAATCCTATGTTTGTCAATCCATCTTGAATTATAACAGATTCAAGATTTGTGCAATCGCTGAAAACGTACCACCCCATATTCTTGACACTCTCAGGAATCAAAATAGATTCAAGTTCACTGCAATATTGAAATGCCCAATTACCTATACTTTCAACGCTATTTGGTATGACGATAGTTGGTAAACTTTTACAACCATAAAAAGAATATCCATTAATATTTTGTAAACCTTCAGAAAGAATTGCAGATTCAAGATTCTCACACTTATAAAAAGCATATTCTCCTATAACTGTAACATTTTTCGGGATTTCTACTTTTTTCAATTTAGAACAATTCATAAAAGCACGTTCTCCAATGCTTTTCATTGTGTTTGGCATTAGAACTTCAAAGATATTACTTTCAAGAGCGGAATTGTATGTGTCTGTATTAGAAGTATTAAAAGCATTATTTCCAATATGCGTTACTCCTTCTGAAATAATTACCTTTTCTATGATAGATATATATTGTCTCCAAGGTGTGCTTACGACACTATAATCGGGCATCTCTCCATTTCCGCTAACAGTCAATACTCTATCTGTCGATAAAATCCAATCTAAATCTCCTGCTTTTCCTGAAACTTGTGCAGATATAACAGAAGTTAAAGCCGACATAAAAAATAACATTAATACCTTTTTCATAACTATATGTTAATATTTTTACTTTGTTTTTATTATTTGTTTCTTCCAAATCACGCTTTTCTGTCCCTTGCTGACAGATAACGTTTGGCGGTATGTTTAGTGCCGCTTTACGTGTTTTTTGTTTGTTATTGATTCTTTCTCTGTTTAATTGTTGTTGTCTTTTTAGCAGTATTAGCGGCATTAAATATACCGCATGTTAGCGTTTCGGTGTTTGTTTTTCTGCATTTAAAATAAGTTCATTAGGGTTTGGAAAATTCGTTGGTAGAAGACTAATATTAAATGGCAATTCCATTTCTTTTAGCTCTTCTATGTTTTTGTCGATTAAATTATTTTCTAAACAATAGTTGAAAATTAGTTTTAAGTAACGACGGATTGTCATTAATGGCAAAAACTGACCACGGAAAGACATCCATTCCATTAAATCTTTTTTCCCTTTGGAACTATTACAAGTTTTGCAAGCAAAAATCAAATTTTCGGCATCATCTTTTCCTCCATATTTCTGTGGGAAAATGTGATCCAAAGCTAATTTTTCAGTTGAGCCACAATAATTGCATATTTGTCCTGTCTGTAATTTGATTTTTTCATCATCAAATATTGTTCGCATGTTCATTGTACCTTCTTTTAGTCCTTTGAATAGCTTTGCTCTAATCATATAATTAAAGGTTCCGTATTTTTCTTGTTTTTTATCAACGGCTGTATGTGCCATAGCAAGATTTGCGTATGATAGGTAAATTAGTTCTCTTACTGTTTCTATCTTTTGTTTCTCCTTTGCCATTGATCTTATTTTGTCGGTTTTGGTTTTCTTTCAACACTGAACGCTAACGGCTGAGGCTAAAAGCTGGCGGGCATTTCGGAGCACTTCACTGTCAACCTGCGATAAAGTTTATTAGTTGCTCTGCCCTTTAAATTTGCACTTTCTGCCCGCTTGATTTTAGCCTTTGTTGGCGGTATGTGGCTTTCAATCAGGATTTAAGTCGGATAATTTCTTGCTTTATTTCGTCAATTACTTCTTTGTTTTGGATTTCTTTCTTATCTCCAACTTTTGTCGAAAACAAATAAAATACTTTGCCTCCAAATACTTCCGTAAATTTCTTATGTGTTTCTGCCTGCAAACTATACTCTTTAAAAATCTCAGGTAATTGAATTCCACTATTCACTGGCTTAATTTGAAGTCCAATGTATTTTTCTCCAATTTGAATAAAAAAATCAACATTGAACAATCTATCCCATTCGTCAGGTGCAGGTTGAATAGGAATTTTCAGTATGTTTTGTAATTGACCGTAAATAGTTTGTATTTCCGTCATATAACCGTCAAATGTTCTGTCAATTACAAGTTGCATCATATAGTCTATACAGTCTTGTTCTGTTACATCAGCAACTTCTGACTGAATAACTTCAGTTATTTTCACATAAAGTTTTTTTCCTAATTCTTCAATATGTTCTTTCGGTTTAACATTAGAGAAATAGTATTCACGCCATTCTTCAAGTGTTTTAGGAGAACATTTTCTTATAGATTCAGAAGTTGGTCCAACATTTCTTTTAAAATTAAGTTGGAAGCGATTCATCGCACTATTTAAAATCCATTCTTTAGCCATTATATTGTTGTAAAAGGGTTAAAAATTTATCTTTGTATTTGAAATCAAATTCGTTGTCCACTTGCACTAACCCATTTTTAATTAAATGAGCATTTATAAAAGTTTTGTTTTCAAGGTATAAGTAGCAAAGCAAGTTATTTTCTTTGTCGTGTTTCACATTGTCATATTTTAAAAACACTCGTTTACCTTTTGTTTTTTCAACCAAAAATGAAGTTGCCTTACCATTTGCTTGAGGGTCTTCCTTGATACCTATAAGTTTTATAGTTAAATCATTATTAAGCCTAAGAAGTTCAGGGCTAATCACTTCTTTAACTGTAAAAAGTTCTTCTCGTTGGGTTGAACTATCTTTATCTATTTTAGAGCCGAACTGCAATTTCTTTACATCAATTTTCTTGTCTAATGTGTGAGGGTCTTTAAAGATGTAAGGCAATTTTTTGATTTCATTTTCAAAATCAAGAGTAGATTTGTTTTGCGTTACAAACTCATAAGTTGTTCCATCCAAGTCCCTTTGTTGAATATTTAATTTTTCTTTTATGAAAGGGATAAATTCAGGATTGATTTCAAAACCAACAGAATTCCTGTCTATGTTTTTTGCTGCTAATGCTGTCGTACCACTACCTAAAAATGGGTCAAGTACTGTTTCTCCGACAAATGAAAACATTTTAATCAGTCGGCTTGGTAATTCTTCCGGAAACATAGCGATATGTCCATTTTGTCTTGCCCCTGCGAAATTCCAATGTCCAGCAAAATTAGTGTTCCATTCTTCTGCAGTCATTTTAGAAAGTTCTTTCTGTTCTTTTGTCGGCTTTGGTGCATCACCGAGTTTCTTAAAAACAAGAATAAATTCATAGTCAAGTTTCAAAATACCGTTTCTCGGATATGGATATGAACCCATTTGAACGCCACCGCCAGTTGTGTTTGAAGTCGTAACCTTTTGCCAAATGATAGCTCCCATATAGTCAAATCCAACATTTTCACAAAACTTAATGATTTCTTCACGAATAGGAATAACTTTATAACGACCGTAATAAACTGCTCTTGCAAATTGGTCCCCAATATTTACGCACAACCTGCAACCATTGTGAAGAGTGCGGTAGCACTCTTTCCAAACTAAATTTAGGTTGTTAATGTAATTTTCATAACTGTCGTGGAAGCCTATTTGATTATCGGTTCCATAGTCCTTAAGTTGCCAATATGGTGGAGAAGTAATTGCCAAATGTACCGAATTGTCAGGCAATTCAGTCATTAGTCTGCTGTCTCCATTTATTATTTTATGATGTGTTTTCATTCAATTTCAATTTATGCAAAGTTACTCAAATTATCCGACTTTTTTTATCCGATTTTCAATGTTTCTGTGGTCTTTCTGCCATTACCGCCAACGGGTAGCCAGAGCGCGCCTGCCGAAGGCAGGTGTGCTTTGGGTTATGTTATGGCCAGTAGTTTTTACCCTTCTTATCCCTAAATATCAAATATTGTTTCATCTTCAAGTTAGAGTTCATCATTCTTAAAATCAATTTTTAATAAACCTTGCCATGCTTTGTATATTATTCTCATTTCTTACTCGGATAAAATATAATCCATTAGGAAAATTTGATACATCAAGTTTAAATGCATTTTCATTAATCTTTGATTCATATACTTGCTGCCCCAAGGAGTTAAAAATCATTAGGCACCTGGATCCGATAATATCACCAAAATCTAAGTTTAAGATTGAAGAAGTAGGGTTTGGGTATGGAGTAATATATTCAATTTTTGTATTAAAAACTTCTGTTGATGTAACTCCCTCAATCTTTTGAAAATTACTCCAAGGTACCGTTGTTGAATAAAGCTGTTTACTTGAAAATGGAACATATAGAACGCCATCCCAATATGAAGATACTGAAAAAACATCATCCGTTATTGTTATTGGAGTTGGATTAAGTATAGTAATTGAATGAAGACTATCACATCCCTTAAATGCAATTTTTCCAATAGATGAAACACTTTCTGGTATTACTATTTCTTTTAGACTTTTACAATTGTTAAAAGCATATTGACCAATTTGAGTCGCTTTATTAGGTATATTGACTTTCTTCAGTTTTGAACATTCTCGAAATAACATACTTTCGACAACTAAGACTTGTTCGGGGATATATAATGAATCAAGTCCTGTACCATAAAAAGCACCGCCTCCAATATGAGTGACAGATTGGGGAAGATTTATACTTTTTAAAATGGCACATCCACTAAAAGCTAAGTCACCAATGCTCTCAAGATTTTTTGGCAAAATAACATATTCTAAATTTGACGCATTTGAAAAAGCTCGCTTACAAATAGAAGTTACATTTGCACCAAATTCTACAGATTTTAGATAGGTTGTCCCAAATAATGATGAGGAATATTGATTTGTATAGTTAATATCCCTACCTATAAAAACTTTACCAACATGTCCATCATCAAATTGACCTACAAAACATGATATGTATCCTCCTCCAATTGTAAGGAGTTCCGTCCCTTCTTGAAATATTATTGAATCGACTATCAAATCCGTAAATGCGGCTTCATAAATTGTAGAAATTGTATTAGGAATTGTTATAGATGATAATGTACGTGGAGTAAAACATCTTGTATCGATTGTCGTTACAGATAAAGTTTTACCAGCATACTCAACTGTTGAAGGCACAATGAAATCTCTTGCAACACTATTATCAATAGACGCGAGTGATGCAGTTAAATTGGAAATTGAAAGCACATTAAATGACATACCATTAACCACAAAATCATATGCTTTTATTTGTCCTGAAAAGACAAATAAGGATAATGCAAAAAGAAATAATCTCTTATTCATAATTTATTTTTTACACATTAGTTCCAATATTTCTATATTTGTTTGCTTTCAATTAAATATATGCTTACTATATATTAAATTGACTCTTATTATCATTATAATTTTCTTTTAGTTCGATATTCTCTATTTCGTTAAGCTCTCGGGCGCGTTCTAAAGCAATAGATTCAATAAGATATACTTCACCTTTAATTGGTACATAACGGTCATCAATAATGTTGTACCTTGTAATTTGATATTTTCCGTTTTCTGTAAATTCAGATGCAAAAGTTTGTGGGTGCATGTTATTCTGTTTTTATTTTAGCCTAATACTATTATATAGCTTTATCTATATAAATATAGAAACCAAATTGCCTAAAAGAGTTATATTATCAATTTGAAATTGATTTGAACTCGTTTCTTATATTTTCTTCATTTATCCATAAATTTTCTCGCCATTCTGAAACGATATTAATCAGATCTAAGAAGTCCCAATTTTCTGATAACATATCCAATCCGCTAAAAACAGGTGAACTAGCGCCAATAGCATAAAAATATTCTAAATCTTGCTCGTCGTAGTATTCTTTATACTTTATATTCAGGTCATCTAACACTCTCGTTGTGTTATTATGCAATTCTGGCGGCAAGTCTCTATGCTTGTAATAATTCGCAATTGTTATAATTAATTCAATTCTGGTAATTTGCGACTTTTTAATTTTCTTGTCATTCGAATATTTAGTGTACACTTTCTTTAAATCAGGATACAGGTCAGATATGCTGCTATTTATGTAGTTCTGAAGTATAATAAAAACCAATCCAACTATATGTTCAGTATCATCCGCATAAATCATGTCCCAATAATAAAATTCATATTCTTTATTAATCTCCTTTATTTTCTCAAATTGGTCTCGTAAGGGTGAAATTATATCTCTTACTATTCCGATTCTAGTGTCAATTCTCATGTAGTGCATCATTGTTATTATAAAACTTTTTTGATTCTGTTGTTTACATAAGTGGTAGTCTTTTTACTATTGGCCATAACGTTTGATAATATGGCCAGTATGGGATTGCGGGCGATTTCCTATCACGGTACACGAAAAGTTGAAGCGGGCTACAAACCTGCGCATACCACTGAAACCCATATTGGCTATATTGTGTGTTGTGCGTTCGTGCATTATTTTTCTTCAATTTTTTTATCAAGCCAATTTATCATTCTATCAAGGCTCAGTTTAATATTTCCAATAGAGCAATGATTACTTGCATGGTCTGTTTTAGTAAATACGATGTCTGTTACGGATTTAGCATTAATCAATGATTTAATCAATGGGGCATGTAGTTTAAACGGAATAAAATGGTCATCCTTTCCCGTAATCACCATTACGTCCTGCGTAATTTTATCAGCATGTAAATTTTTACTATTCATCTGCCATGCGTATTCAAAGGCATCCATTGGAATGTCAATTTTAGTAATATACATGATATTGCTATTTCTCCATGCCTCCATACCTCCTTTTTCAATTCCTTTCAGAGCAATTTTATTCGACCCTTCTCTCATGTACTTTTTGAAGAAATCCATCATCCAACGGGCTATTGCAGGCGGAATTTTGTAATAATCGTATGCTCCGCCAGAGGAAATTACCCATTTTATTCGGGGTTCAAAAGCTGCAGCCCTTAAACACAACCAACCACCAAGTGATATTCCCAGCAAGGCGGCTTCTGAAATTTTGTAATAATCCAAAATTGTCTTTACTGGTTTTTCCCATTCAAAATCAAATTGAACATTAAATTTCTTGACAGATTTCCCTTGTCCTGGTCCGTCAAATGCTATTACATCATACCCTTGAGTTGTAAAATACCATGCTATCGAATAAAATTCCTCAATAAATGAATCAAAACCAATGTGAATAAGAACAGTTCCTTTTTTAATCTCTGTCTTGTTTGGCATTTTCAAAACATGAAGGAATGATTCTTTATAAGGCACTTTTTCTACATGTACTCCCTCTAATGGCACATTTGAATAAAACAAATCTATAAACTTATCATAAAGCAATTCTTTATCTTCCTGTCCGTATAGAGTGTAAAATTCTGCTGCACGATAAAAAAATGCGGCTTCAATGTATTTTCCAGTATCCAGTTTGTTATCTGCCTGCTCCAACAGTACAGGTTTCCAGTCATCGAATTTTCGGATTTTTTCTCCTGCTGTTTTCAAGTCATCATACGATAAATAACCTAATGAGTGCCATCGGTTAAGCTGAAAATTATATAATTGCTTTTTATGAAAACTATGATAACCAATTGGAAATGTAAATAAATCTGAGTCCATATATGTTATTTTTTTATCCACGGTTGAAACCTGTATGTGATGCTGTCCTGCATGACGCACAACGGTTACATGTATGAAACGTTGGGGATTGCGGGCTTCGTCACTGTCTGCCGACACAAAAGCCGATTCGGGGCAGAACCTTTCAAGTAACCACTTAAACCCCAATGTTTTATACATGATGTTGTGGTGCGTTTTTCTTTCATTTTTTAATCGTAATCAACTGTCCAATAGCTATCTGAAACGAATTTGATAGATTCAAGTCTGTCGTTATTGAACTTATATGTATGTCTAATCGCTTGAACACAAGACTCAAAAACGATTGTTTGGTATCTATTTGTCAATTTCTCAGGAAAATAGTCGAAAAATATGTCGATAAACGCCTTTTTAGTCATACCAATTTTACATCATTGTCAAGAACTATATTATTCTCAAAAATCTCTCCTTTAAAAACATACGAGCTTTTTGATGATTCTGGGTCGTTGTCAAAAAACAGAATAATCCGATTTGAACCTAACGACAATTTGTTAAATTCAAATTCTCCGTTTTCCATTTTCTCAACTTTGTCAATACAAGCAAAACTGCTCAATCCACTTGATTTCAATTCTGTCTTATTATTAATCAGTCCAAATGGAGAATAAACATATTCTGCGCAAGTTACAATTCCTAACGTGTCTCCTTGAAAGTCAATAAATGAATTGAAATCGAACGACGTCTTGGGAGTAATCCAGTCATTTCCGAATTTCACAGAACTCAATGTATCAATTAATGAATCAACTGTCTGTGATTTATTTGATTGATTCACATTTTTACAAGAAGTCAGTAAAACAGTCAATCCAAATATTCCAATTATCAAATGTTACATATGTTCGATAGTCTTTTTAAAATGCACCACAACGGATAGCACTAAGCGCATACCCGAATGGGTTGCGCTTAGTGTGTGTTATCGGCTGGCATCTACTGTGAATAACTTTTTTGGTTTCATATATTGGCTTATTTTATTGATTGAACCACATTATTATTTATATGAAGTCTTGAATACATTTGCCCCGTTTTTTTGTTTGCAAAAAATAATTCCTTTGTTTTTCCTAAGATAAAATCTTTTGGAAATAAAGCTGTTTTTCTATTTTCTGTTTTTTCTACTGTAAAAACAAACACTAATAAGAAATTGTCCTGACGGTCTCGAGTTACAAAATCGAATTCTTCTTCTATTGCGATTGCGAATTTTTCGTCAGTTACAGGAACTCTAAACGGCTGAATATACCTTGCTCCTCTGCTTCCATAATCACGATAGATGGTTTTAGAAATAAGTGTTGTTGGATACGTAAGGCATAACCCATTAAATACAATATATCCAGGAAAATTTGAGTAAGCGATATCGTTAGCCCACCATTCAAAAGGGAAAGACTTATCAGAAAGACTATATCCTCCTTTCATGTGATCTCGACAACTTACCATAAAATAAAAGGTTTGACTTTTTGCCTTTTCGTAATCATCTACCAAGCGAGTTTTCAATTCTGCGTACTCTTCTGTTTCTTTGAATATTTTTTGCTTTAATTCAGTATCATACTTTTTGCGAAGACCAAAATATCCGATAGCATCTTTATTTAACAGGCATGCAAACACATTTTGCGAAGATGATTTTTTGCCCTTACTTGTTTGATGATTAACAGTAAAAGAAGTTGATGAAGAGTTCGTAAATTCTACAAGATTGTAATTTGCGATAATGTCATTAAATGATGTTGATTGTAGTGTTTGAGAATTGACGTTTCTACTAATTAAAGCAACGCCAATGAAAGTTACTAATACTATAATTTTTTTTGTCATTTTCAAATAATATTAACCCTGATCTTACGGCTTCTCAGGTCTTGCCACTTTTAAGTTTAGGAGCTTGCTTTATACTGCTATCAATGGAACTTGAGTGTTTGTTACCTGCTGCGTTTTGTTTTTATTTTCAATATTCTTGAATGGTTATTTCAATATCCTTTTTTTCAAAACAACCTTTACATTTTGAAGTTGTAATTTTTCCTGTATCTTCATTATCATTATCTTCAATGGCATTGTATGCTTTCGAAGCAGGATAGTCTTTAATTGTATCTAAAATCGCTTTTACTTCTTCAAATACATCTTTTGGTAAGTCAGAAGACATGTCAAATCTTTTTCGACTCCCATACATGTATTCAAAAAGATTTGGAAAGTTGTCTTTTATATTAACGCCTTTTTCTTCATATAGTGCAAAATGTGAGAAAACAACTTTATCTCCTCGTAGTTTAGGTGAAGGAATTTTTTTAGGTTCTAATCCAATCCAGTTTATTTTATATTTTATGTCTTCATCAACTTTCCATGGGGCTTTCCCCCCTATCCCGATTACCGCATCATAATTAAAATTTCGAACTCTCCCCATACAATCTTGATTACCAAATACTCCTTCTGTATTAGGGTCGTTTTTATGTGTTCTCTTATAAATTAAAACTTTCATGTTTTTTTGAAAAAATATTTTCTTTTTCGGCTATACCGTTCACTGCTTGCCGATAACGGTTACGTGTATGAAACGTTGGGGATTGCGGGCGACTTTCCTGTCAAGTTACACCGAACTTGATGCGGGGCAGAACGCTCGAATAACCACTTAAACCCCAATGTTTTATACACGATGTTGGCGGTTCGTTGTTCTTTTAACCTCAATAATCATATCGTCAATTGTCTTTGTTTCCGTAATTATTTTATCTTTTAATTCTTCTTTAATCGGCAGTTTTTTATAGTCAGCAGAATTTTCAGAATGTATTGGTATAATTCCTTTTTTCGGATTTACAAGATTGCAAACATCAGCAAGACAGTCAGCTGAAGCGTGTCCGCTTGTATGAATTTTACTCAATTTTGGGAAATTATCTATAAAATCCAAGTACTTTTTATTTGCATGTTTACTTTTTGGATTGACATATTCTTTCCACATAGAATAAATTAGAATGGTTTTGTATTTCTCTAGTAATGGCAATAAAAACTCAATGTAATCATTGAATTTGTCAGTTGCACGGACTAACATACAAAAACCTTTGTCTTGCATCCATTGTATTAACTTATCGTTTTCTTTCCAGAAAGCATAAGGTTCTCCAAAATCAAATAAGGCACTTTTTTTACCAGCTGAATCTGAAAAAATTTCTAAAACATTCTTTTGAAAATCATCACAAACAAAAGGTCTGGCTTTCATTTCTTTGTTAGCCGCATGAAATGTAGCCAATCGCTCCATATCGGTAGATGAACACATTATAAATACATTTTTGTATTCTTTTATTAATTCAATAACTTCACTTTTCAATTCATTTTCGTGTCTTACTCTTTCATCTAAACGTGAAAGCATTGTTCCTTCAGTAATTAAAAAATCAATCTTACCTTGCTTTAAAATTAATTTTTCAATCGTTGGTAGAAGACCTTTGCTAAGATAACCATGTCCACGAAAATCACCAGTATGCAAAATTTGTTTTCCATTTGCTTCAATTAAAAACATAAAAGAATCGTAAGCCGAATGGCTTACGAAATATGGTGTTATTTTAATATCTCCAACTTTTAATATTTGTTGAGATTCAAAAGATTGCATTGCTTCAATTTTTGCAATTTCTTTTTCCGACTGTTCTTTGCGGTCTTTTATAAATGCAAGTTGTTGATGCTTACATAATGCAACTCTTTTTGCAACCTTGCCAATATTTTGAGAAATAGAATCAGGAACAAGATGAAAAAGTCCTAAATGGTCTCCGTGATAATGTGTGTAAAATATCGCATCAATATCCTTTGTTATCTGTTCAATTGCATCGAAATTGGCAAAATCATCATTAACAATACCTTCACCATCAGGAAGATTTTGACCCAAATCTATTAGGATTTTTGCGTTGTCAGTTGCAATTTCAGTTATGCAACCTCCTATTTGGTCTATGCCTCGATGAATGATTATTTTCATTTTAGAATTTTGTAATCAATATTATGATTTTTTAAAAGTTTCTCTATGTCTTGAATCCTTTCTCTTCTGCCAAGAGTGTCTTTGGTATATGTGTTTGCAATTATTAGTTTAGGAGTTTTATTCAGAGTAAGTTTTGGGCAAACGATTTTCGTCAACCCTAAATTATTTTTAATCTCAATGAGTTTTTTATAATAATCCAATAATTCCATCTCATACTTATTGATAAACAAATGATATTTTCGCATTTGCTCAATAATCTCAGGCGTATTAGGATTCCTTATTGAATCATTCCTTAAACGGCTGTCTGAAATTCCTTTTAATTCAACAAAAGACAAAACACCTCCTGACAATTCAATCAAATCTATTCTTAATTTGCCAATTTCCGGGTCTTGATTGAACTGGAACTCTGAGTCGATATAATTTGAGTTTCCCTTTATCATTTTCCCTTGAATCCATTTTTCAGCCGGATTCTCATCATTGATATGTCGTAAACAATCACTCTTGATGTGATTTTTAATATCTGCAATGTTTGTTTCGTTTAGATTTGCTAAATCAATTTGGTCATATTTAAATATATCCGTTCCCTTTTTTGTTTTGCCACGAGGTTTATCATCACCCAAATATTTCTGATGAGTTTCAGCCACAAAACCATTAGCATAATCAATTTTAGCAACTGAACCTCCGTAATAATAGACATTGATATAGTTGTCTTTGCGAATTTCTATATACAGCTCATTATCTTCACGCAACACTGTCCACCATTTGAGTTGTTGAGTTTTTAATTCTTCGAAGATTTTCGCTTTTGGATTAAGTGTTAAAAAAGTTCCTTTCATTTTTTTTGTCATAATTATTTGGATGCTCCGCTGTCTTTTTACAATGACCGCCAACGGTCGGAACTATATGCAGTTGCCGACTGCGGGTTGCTTTCCTGTCGAGCCGCACCGCTGCTGTTGCGGGCTCTGCGGCTTGTTGTCAGCACGAAAACGGCAATTGACATATAGTTTTTGTTATATGGCGTTTTTTATCCATTCAATTGCCTTTGTTAAACTTTTTTCAGAGTCGCATTCTATGTCAGGTGTTATGCCATTTTTGATAACATTTTTATTTTTGTCACAGTAATATGCAGTTGCTAAAAGTAATACTGCATCATCTTTTAGATTAAAAAAGAAACAATGTGATGTTTTTCCTCTTGTCGGCTTTCCGAAAGTTTTTGTGTTATCTTGAAATTTAAAAGCCAATGCAAGAAACTCACCGGAACTTACAGTCTTTTTATCAATTAATATAGCAATTTTTTTGTGTTTATTTACTAATGTTGAGTCACATAACAAACTGTCTTGTGTATTTTCTCCTAATTTTAAGTATTCATTTGTACAAATTATATTGCTGTAAATGTTTTTATTATTCCAGCTGATTCCAATCAAAGAATTCTCAAATAAAGGTGCGAGACCTAAACTTTCACAACTTAATCTACCTCCTCCATTTTCTCTTAAATCTATAATCCAGCCTGATAAGCTAGCCGAGTTATCTAAGGCTAGTAATGCTTTTCTAATCTCCATTGTATAACTCTTACTCAGACTATCGCTAATAATACTCAAACCTGATAACTTTATGTAACCAATATCATTTTCTAAAACCTTTGTTTGAATTGGAGGGATAATATTCTTGTGGTTATTGGATTTTTTGTGATTTATTGCCTTCTTATCGTCAGATTTATGTGGAAATCCAAAAATGCTATGGCCATCATTTATAAGAACCATTGTGTATGCAATTCCGAGATGTACTTCATAATTGCTATTGAAATTTTTAATTGTATCCCTAACCGTTTTTTCTAATTCAGTCCAATTTATTTCATTTTTTTTGACAGAGTTCTCCTTGATCAGATTAAAGGTCTCATTAAAATACTTCTCTGTATCAGATGTCTTAATATTACTACATGATGTAATAATAAGTGTCAGTAGAATTATCTCTAATAATTTCATATTTTTCAATTTTGCGAGCACTTGCAGTGTCGTTTTTTAAAATGCCATATAACGTTTGAGTGTAACAGCAGTAAGGGATTGCGTGGCACTTTCCTGTCCACCACCACCGAAGTTGGAGCGGGGCAGAATGCTGGTATTACCACTGAAACCCTTATTGCTGCTACACTTTGTTATGGGCTGGTTTTGATTAATCTCACATGTTTTTCTGTAAAATTTGAGACGTAGCCGATAATATATTTTCTATATTCTTTCGGTTTTTCCCCATGTCGAAAGCACCACCAAACATAATGCCTGTTTTAGGTGAAGAAGTAATCTGAATTCTTGTTTTATTCTCAGAAACTTCTATTAACTGAATTGGAATATTTTCACCCCAGGAAAAAAGGCTAACACCAGCTTTTACCATTATCCTACCTAATAGTTTGTCTGCGCTTTCAAGTTTCATTCCACTGATAGTTGGGATAGCTTGACAAAGTGCTTCATATACTTTTTCTTTTGCGATTGGGAATTCACATTCTCCATTGTGGTCTAAAAGTGCCATATTTTCTATTTTTTATTTTCCTACTCGTTTGGCTTTTCGGTAACGCCCCGTTTTTATTGGTTTCTGAGCTCCATTATTAATTGCAAAATATTATAATTTAGCCTTTGATTGTTCTAAATAAGTGTATAGTGTTGCTAAATCTTCAATTGTCAACCATACATAACTTTTGCTATCATATTTTTCTAATTTTAAGTATGTTGACCAAGTGCCTTTACTGGTAAAACAACCAGCTTCGAAGCCCCCACGACTGCGATATGAAACTTCTGTGTAATTTGTAGGCGTTGTTGGAATTACTTTTTCTTGCATCAATTTTATAGATTTCATTAACCCATCAATTTCATCAGGGTCAAGGATTGCAGCTTTTGTATCTGTTGAATAGCTTGAAGCAACTTCATATTCAAATTTAAGTGCTGCTTGTTTAGTATTAGAAATTAGGTCAGTGAAATATATGACTTTGATTTCACATTTCTTTAAAGTGCCAATATCAACGAATTCCTTTTGCATTAAAGTACCCGATTTCGCTGAGAATACTTCTGCATTACTTAGGTCTTTTTCTTTTGTTTGAGCATTGGCAAAAAGACAAATAAAACCAATTGAAAGTGTAATAATTACTTTTTTCATATTTTTTTGATTTTTTAAATTGTTTATTATTCGTAAGTATTTTGTTAGTCTAATAAATGACAAGAATTGTCAAACCGCATTGTCGGTGGTTCTCTTGTCTGTTTCATTCCATTGTGTCGTTTCTTAAACTTGCCCATAACGTTTTGCGGTATGAAAAGTTGCCGATTTCGGGCGATTTCCTGTCAAGTTATACAAATGTTGAAGCGGGCTACAACCTTTGAATAACCTACTGTCCCGGCAATTTTTTATAACGCGTGTTGGCGGTAGTAATTTTTTTCACTTCATAGTCTCGTATTTCAATCAATTTTCCTTGTGTTTCTATTTTTCCATTCAGGGACAATTGTTTTAATCTCCAATTCAGATAACTGTCACCTACATTAAAATCTGTATCAACAAGCGTTTCTCCAATCACCCTTGCTGCTTTTTGAAAATTCTCATTACAATGAGATAATAAGTGAGAATCGAAATAATCTGTTTTCTCAACATTGATTTGTCCATTCTTATCATAAATCCATAATTCTCCATTACCTGATTTCACTTCTTCCCAAAGAGATATGTAATCTTCAAGTCTGTTTTTATCTATTAGTTCAAATTGGTTAAAAATATCTTTCACCTGAAAAGTTGCGGTTTGATATAATGCTTTGGGATAAATAATATCTCCGTGTATTGACCTAACAGGAGTATTGAAATTGGCAATGGAAATGGGTTTTTCGAACTTTGATAAATGATATACTACTCTTGCTGTACTTATCATTTCAGAAGCACAATACCCAGTCCAAATAAATACTCTATTAATATTATGTACATTTTTAATAATTGCTTCTATGCTTTTTAAGTCTTGTTCTACCGGAGGAATTGGGTTAGCTCCATAGACTTTTTGCAACCAATTTATCCTTTTTTGAATATCTTCATTTGCATTTATATCACAAGCTGGTCCTGTGTTTAAAATATCATCAAAGCTTAATATCTGACTTTTGTTCACGTCAATTACATTGCTGTCAATTAACGTTTTTCTCCCGACCCGTCCAAAGACAATATGAATGTTTTCTTTTTGCATACTGGTTAGTTTTTCATTATTACCGCCAACGGATTGGCGGTATGTTTTTGTTGCCGATTTCGAAGCACTGTCCTGTCAGGTTACACGAAAGTTTATTAGATGCTGAAACGTTGAAATACCCACTATCTCGGCAATAAAATATACCGCCTGTTACCGCCTGGTGTTCTGTCTTCCAGTCTTGTAAACCATTGTCAATATTGAGTTTCCGTTTCATTGTCATTTTACTTTCTTTCTTTTCTGTCGGCTCGCGTGTTAGCGTTTTTTATTTTTTTAAGTGTCGGCAAATATTTTAATACAATTTCCATTGGTGCGTTGGCTTTAATCCTTTTATAATTCATTAAACTTTTCATTTTTTTGTTTAATTCCTTTCATTGTAAGCGAAACCCCTTTGTCATTAACTGATAAAATTCTTGCGATTATCGGCTGATTAATCTTCAATACCTGATTGATATCAGATACAAATTGGTTAGAAACGGCATTGTTGTGAATAACTCCACGTTCTTTAATGTTTTTTAATTTCACAAAAGCAGTTCTGTTGTTCTGGTGAATGCCGGTAATAATGCCTGTTACCAATAGGTTCTCCTTTGGCTCAACATACTTAACTATTGGTAATCGCTTGGAAATATTTACAATAACATTTGCATACCTTTTCTCGTTATCACTCAGTTCACGGTTATCTGCAAAAAACAAATACTCTTTGCCTGAATGAGTAAACTCACGAAGATCGCATACATTAAATGTTGAAAAATCTTTTACTTCAATTAAATCCGTAAAGTGATTTATCTGTCCATGTTTTTTCAAGCCCTCAAGCAGGACTTCTTCAATTGAACCGGAGAAAACATTATTTAAATCTTCGCATAAAGGCAAAACACCGTCTGTAATTTCAGAATACCCATCAATGTTATGCGGGTGAAGAATTATCAGTGATTCCTTAGCCCTGCTTATGCCAACATTAATCAAAAAAGAATTATTGAAATGAGAAAACTCCCATGGGTTCATTTTAGGAGGATTCATTACTAAAATTATAACATCGCTTTCATCACCCTGATAACGATGGATAGTGCTTACATTAAAATCATTTTGGGAGTTTTGGTTTTTAAATGAATATGAAACCTCTTTCAGTAAACGTGCTTGTGTTCCATAGGGAGTTATAACTCCAACTGATTTATGAGGATTTTGCAATTTTATAGCTGAAGCCAGTTCACTCGAAAAAACGATAGAATAAATATGATATGCTGAAAACTCTCCATACTTTTGGATATTAAACATTTTCTCTTGATTCTCCTGATTTTCTGCATACACAGGGAATGTAAACATATTGATGTTTTCCAAATGCGTTTCTCCAAATTCAATTTCCTTTGTATTTCTTTGTTTCTGGTGGTTAATTCGACCATCATATTTGTACTTTGAAAATAACTCACCAATAGCAGGAACACTCCTGTACTGTGTAAGTAGTTTTCTTATCATATGATTACCAACGGGTGTCCTGTTTAATGAGAAATTAGTTAATTCAAAAAGGGTATAAATATTTTCAGTAGCCCAACCTTTTAAACAATCAATACCTTGATCAATATAACTGGGAGTTTGACCTACCGGCTGAATTTGAAATGGATCACCAGAAATTGTAAAAGTCGTCAATAAACCTGCCTTATTTGAAACATCCGGTACATCTGTAAATTGTAACAAAGTATACACCGCATGAGGCAAAGAAATCATTGATGCCTCATCAATAACGATATGAGTCCACCCAATACCAATATCTTTCAACTGATTCCCTGCAAGTTCATCAAAAGCCAAGCGATGAACTGTGGTTGCAAGTACCAGATTTGGCCATATTTCTTTTAAAGTAAAACGTGAATGCAGCATTGCATTCTCTTGTAAAATGGCACTGGCAGAGTTACCATACCGAACAAAGATTCTTTTGAAATTATCGTTCTCATTTATGCTATTGCAATAGGATTGGAGTTTTGATACAGAATCAGCAGAATAGTAGGTTGAAGCAACTTCATTAAGTTTCTTTTCGGAAAAAAGTAGCTCCAAAATTCTTTCAATCAGCACATCTGCTGCCTTATTGGTTGGTGTTAATACGAGAATTTTCGTAGCTACATTAAAGAAATTGTTAAAGGATAGTGTTGTAAGTATATCCAAAGCTAGTTTAGTTGTCTTACCTGTGCCGGGAGGACCAAACAAAAAAGAGATTTTTTCAGTAGAAAAATGTGCCTGTATGTAATCTTTAATATTACCACTTTTCGGTGCCAGACCAGCTGCCCCGAAGAGATTTTCGCGCAGGCGATCCATAAGTACATCCTCGCCAGGCAATCTGAAACTCGCTTTAAAATTCGAAAGACTGTTAAATCCTTTGAGAAATTCCAAATCAGCAAGATTTTCGGGCATGAGTGTCAATTCAAATTCATTGTAATTGGATATGCTTGAAACAACTTTTCGGACATCTCTTTTATTGGTTAATTTTAATTCTATCAAACCGGGCATAAATTCAACTCTGGATGGAATTGTTTCAAAACTACACTCCCCAAGAACAATGAAGTTGTTATTCAAACTAACTTTATCAAATTTTAAAGTGTATGCCCTAACTGAACCTACTGTGGCATCAAATTCCCAATCGAAAATTGCTTTCAGCCATTCAAAAGAATATTCCTCAGATTCCTTGATTTTGTTTTTTCTAAGTTTGCCGATATTGAAGATTTCTCCATCTTTCCATCGTTTATAAGCTATGTCAAGAGAATTTTTTTGATGATAATCAAGAATATCCTCAGGCAAGCTTTTCAGAATCTCAACAATAATTTCTGCCTTCTCACTATTTGATAATGACTGATTTAGATTGATAAATATTTCACCAGTATCTTCGTTTTTACAGAAATTTCCTTTTGTTATTTCCTTGAGAATTTCAGATTCAAATTTTACGATATAAGGCATTTTGCCTTGATAGAAAAGTATTTGAAGGTTGTTGGAATCGAGCCATTCATGAAAAAATGCTTCATCAAATGACCACGAAGAATCAACAATCTTATCAAAATCAGGATTTTCAACAATACTTATCTTATCCCAATTTATTTCTTTTATTTCATTTTCAGGATAATTTCTACTATCGAAAATCGGCTTCTCAAGCTTCTGAGTAATATCAAAAATCTGTTTTAGAGAAATGTCATGTTTGTAAATTTCTTTTATAATTGAGTCATTGATTAAAAAGTCAGATTCATTATTCTCAAGAAATTTGTATTCAAGTATGTCGCCATTCTTTATTTTGTGGATGTATAACTGAGGATGGTCGGTATCGTAATCAATTTTCTCATAAAGAGATTTTAATATTTTTTTTACAGATGTAACTTGTGATTGGTCTTTAATAACAACACTTTCTTGTTTTAGCCAAAAAAGTGTATTGAGTAAAAGTGATTCACTTTTATCAACAACCAGATTAATGTGTTGTTGTGTAATTTCAGTATCTCCCTTGAATGATTTTCTGATTTTAACAAGATTACTTTCATCGTTGTTTATTCCAATTTCCTTATTAGCTAAAAATGATATTTTTTCATCTGTGAAATCGGATTCAATCCATTTGCGTATAGAAAGGGGTAATCTTTCAGATTCAATTGCCCATTCATTAGGATACACAGAAAGATTAGGTTCAAAATCATCTATGTATTTAGCGTATTTTTTTGGGAAAGGATGCTTTTCTTTAAAATAAAGATCAAGTACATCAGCAGCTTTAAGCTTTGTCAGATCGAAACTCCCAAAGAAATCTTTGTTCTTTTCAGTAGAGTATAACCCCAGAAAGACAAACTGATATGCGTTTATTAACTTTTGATAATTTGTTAAAAGAAGTTTATAAATGTCATCTGCTGGTTTTTGTTTGCCTACACCAAAAAATGAATGTAATTGTAAGTCTAAACTTTCAAAAGTCTTAATTATAGGACGTAACAATCCGCTTCGGCTTTCATAACTTGGCAAAACATCAGAAAGATTAATTTCTTTGTCTTTGCCATTATTATTTTCAAACTTTATCTTGTCGTTTTCTCTGGTATCATTCAGTCGATGTTCTTTTCCTAATGAGTCAATAATTAATACTTTGGTTCGGAAATCCTCAATGTCACTGGCAGAGGTAAGTGTTTCCTTAGCTATTTTTAGTAATTTATATTCATAATCATCTAGAGTATATTTTAAATTGGTGCTAAGTTTTATCGAAGCAATATTCTTTGCATAATTTGACTTAACCCTCAAATCTTCTGATTGAATTACCTGTTCAATCAACTCAGGTATTTCAATTATTTTAGTCCAAAATTTTGCTTCCGAAACGTATTTCCAATTATCAAGTAATTCATTATAAAATATTTGCTTGGTACTGTCTTTTAGAGAATTGTACCATGCTTTTATTAGAGTAATATTACCCTCTTTGATAAGGTCAATGATATTCCACGTAGATTTTATAATTTTAGAATAACTATCATCACGTTTACCATCAACCTTTTTAATTTCAGAAAAATCGTCTTTCGACCATTTGAACCAAAACTTATTTACAATCCCAAAATCAGATGGCTGTATTTCTATTGCCGTATCTTTCAGGATTACATTCGATGCATGCTGGTAACCATTTTCATTAGCAGTAGGGCAGTTTTTAGTAATATACGTTTGAAGCGGAGTCAACAATGCAGTTGTTATCCATTCTTCTTGTTTATTCGGCTCGTTGGAAAATAAAATTGAAAGAAAGATATTGTCGTACACTTCTGTATTAGTATTCTGATAATTATCTAACCGAAGTTGTAGTTTCTGAGCGGCTTTTTCTAGTATAAAAATATTTCTTTTATCTTTTTGAACAAATTCACGCCTACTGGCCTCTATTTCAAAGATATTTGAGTGAACTATGAAGTTTAGGCCACAAATTTCCTTCCCCATTGGAAAGAATTTATAAAAGTTTGGGGATTGTCTAAGATTACCATAAGTTTCAGAATTTTCAAAAGGTTGAAACCCGAAAACAATATTTATATTTCTATTCTTGTCATTTTCTTTAAGTTTTTCTTTAATTTCCTGAAATTCATCAGTTGTGGTTTGAATAATGAAGGGAGGTTCAAGATAGACATCAATGTTTTCTTTTTCTATTGGGTCTTCATCCTTAAAATAGATTCGCTGCAGCCCCTTTTTATCCATAAGGTTGGAAACAAAACTTAAGGAATACTGAATGCCTTTCTTAAAATATTCAAAATCCTCATCAAGTTTTTTTTCTTTATCCGTTCCCAGTTTCAAATAAAAAAGGCTACCCTGATTTAAATCTTCGTTTGAAAATTTATCCTGATTGTTTTCCCAAACTGAGTTTAAGAATTCTTTAAAACTATCAAATTCTTCATCAGTAAAAAGATCATTACGTTCTTTATATTCAATATCACGAAGTCCATTGTCAATATTATTAGGCAAAACAGGAACGCAAGTAAGTAAGATTTTAAAAAACCAAGCAGCATCAGAATTATTCCAATCCTCATCTTTAACGGTTTTAATATCTTCAGCGTTTTCAGAGCTTATCAAAGAGAGAAGTTGTTCTTTTGATGACCAACTATAAAGGATAGGACCAGTATAATCTTTTGTTAATTCCTGCAATCCATTTCCCGTTCCAACCATTCGATGTATTAGTTTGAAGCCAACCCCAAATTTTCCAATATTTTCATCACGCACCTTTGTTGATTGAGCAAAATTGAGAATTGCACGGATACCTTCAAGTGTGAATGGGTCGCCATTATTTATTACTATGAAATGGTTATCCTCATAAAACATGAAATATGCAGTTGAATTGCAATCAACGGCATTCTGTACAAATTCATAAATTGCCTGACTATCCTGTGCCATATCGAGTACGGTTGAAAGCCGGTTTTCTATGTCTGGTGATGAAGCATGAAATACATTGAAAAAACCTCTTACTTCGTTAGGGTCATCACTTGATTTACCCGTATTTGAATATCCGATAAAGTTTTCATCTCTATCGTTCATTCTTTCCTGGCGTTTTAGCCATTTACGAAACTCTTTAATATCTTTTACCTTAATTTCCATATGTCAAAGCAGTATTCATTTATGGTATTCTTTGTTTAAAATATTTGAATTGTTCAATTTGCAATATTGATTTTGTGTGATGGCAAGATTGCACTCTTTGACAAAGCTTTGGTTGCAGAGTTGGTTTGTGGGGCTTTGGCAATGTGTGCAATGTGGGTCGGCAATTGTTTTAAATAATGTGCGGTGGCAAAAAAATAAAAAACATCGGGTCGGCTTGAGTGTCGGCTCTTGGGTCTTTTCAATATTTCGTTTTTCAGTCCTTTCACAATGGTTTACTTTTCAATTTTTCTATGTCGTTGTCTGTCTCCTACACTTGGCGGTAACGGTTTCGCACTAAGCGGCACACCCGATAGGGTTACGCTTAGTGCGTGTTATGGCTCGTTCTTTCTTTATTGTGAAATATTGCTCTATTTAATTTAAATCCATAAAATACAAGTAATAAGCCAATTACAAAAAACACTATTGTAAAAAATAATGTGGAATTTTCAATTGTTGTATTTACATCGTTTAATCCCTTAATATCTTGCTCTGTTAAATTCACTTCACCAACATCCTTTATACCGTAGTGATGATGTTGTTGCTCCAGATTGACTGATGGAGTGAAATGTAAATTTCTAACATAGTTATAAGAAACCCACAGAATCAAAGTGAAGCCAATTATTACAATTAAACCTCCAATTTTCTTTTTCATTATGGTTGAATTTGAGAAATTAAATTTATATTTTTAAGTTCTACACCTATTGCTCCAAATTTTATCTCATCGTCAAATTTGTAATAACCCATAAATGGAGAGCTTAATACTCGAGCACAAAATTTTTCATTGTTATTAAAAGTTATGTATTCAATAAAACGTACGTCAACAGTATAAAATAAATCTTCTCGTAGAGATTTGGCTGTTTGTTCATCTGTAAAAGCATACAAATCTAACTCTATTTGATTTAGTATTCCGCGTTTATATAATTTGGATGTTAATGAATGTTGAAGCTTTAAAACATACTTATTATTACATTTTTCAACTTTATATAATTTGAAAGGCAGATCTAATAAAATTCCACTATCGATTGCAATTTTAAAATCTTCTTTTAAAAAATCATTTAATTCCTCATTAATTAAACTGTTTGACTTAAAGCCAGGAAATTTTATAGTAACCGAATCGATATAATTTTCAATCTGAATTTTTTTAATTACAGCAGTCTTATCTTTTGATTCCTGACAAGATAAAACCAAGTTTAGAATTAAAACTAAAGCAACTAATTTTACTTCACTCATAGTGTTATATTTTTAAATTATGAAATATTAAAACAACATGTTTTACAATCTACAATAAATATCTTGTTAATCAATTGGTTTTATGTAGTTTAAGAGAATCTTGATAAATCCATTTGCTTTTAAATTCGCATGAATTAAAATCATACCATTGACAATGTACTTTATTGTTCAAACAATTATATTTTCCTGTGACTAAAACTGGAAAATAATCAGAAAGTGTAACTTCTGTTCCTTCAACAAATTTTGATTTGCATTTTCGTTTTTTTAGTATATAAGTAATGATAAAGATGAAAATTGAAATTACAAGTATGATTAGAACAACAGAACTAATTGTTAAAACAATTTGATAATTAAAGAATTTTCGAATAAGCGAGTTTATGCCATAAATCAAAGAAGACCCAAATAGTACCAATACTCCTATTCCTTTCCCAATAGAAAGTTCAAGAAATTTATCTATTATCTTATCTAATACTTTTTCTTTTAATTTCATTTTTATGAGAGTCTTAATTCATTTATCTGTCTTTTCTATAGAATGGGGCATAACGGAACGGCACTAAGTGCCGTCGAAATTATTTTAATGCCTTGTGCATAATTTTGATGGCACTTAGTGCCGTGTTATATGGTGGTTTTGGTTAAACCAATATTTAAATTTCCACAAACCCTGACCAAAACCCCGGTTTTAAAATCAACCTTGAACCTTGTTGATTTTAAATGGGAAAATAATTTCATTTATGCTTCGGATATGTGAAGTTATTTTTCCATACCTGAGCTTGAAGCCTACAAATATAAATGTTTTTTAAAAAAGAAAAAAGCTATTGTTTTAAATATTTTTTTATCCGAACTTTGCCAAGTCGTTGAACGATGATAATCGTTTGAAAATGAAATTTTCACGATGTTCACATCCAACGACTTGAAGGGCGAAATCTTCAGCACTCTTTTTTTTAAAAAAACAGCCCGTAGAACTTCATCTTCAAGCTCGAAATCAACAAGGGACAACACCCTCTGATTTTTAAACTGGCATATAACGGTTACGTATATGAAACGTTTGGCATTTCGAAGCACTTTGCTGTCAAGTTACAACTACTTTTGATACGGGCTGAAATGCTCGATAACCCACTGACTGCCAAATGTTTTATATACGATGTTGTGTGCCGTATTTATCTTTTCTCTAGTCTAAATTGTTCTATGTCTTGTATGGTGCTGAAAATCAACTGATAACCTTCAAACTTATATTTATATTTCCTTGAATCAGCATTCTTACCAGTCCTGAGAGTAAATATTTTTTCTTTAGAGTTAATCTCCCAAGTTCCAGATTTCCAAACTTTTGAATCATAGCCTATGTCAAATTTTTTATTGTCTTGGATTTCCAACCAATCATCTTTATCAAACCAAGAGTCATCTGAACTAATTACAAACCAAATACCTACAAAATCATTTTCAGAATATGTTTTTTTATCATCCCCAAAATATACAATGTTTCTAATAATTATATCTTCAATCTGCCCTTCTTCATCAAATTGATATTGTTTTATCCAATTCCTTTCTTCATCATATTCGTATGAAAATGAATATTTATATTCAGAAGTGTCTTTTGGAAATTGTGTAACTTGTTCAATTACATCTCCATTCTTGTTCCTATTAAATCTACTTATTCTGATAGTTTCACCGATGCTGTCATTTACTGTTTGTTTTATAAGAAGTCCATTTCTTAATTCATTAAAGAAAGAATTGGTTATGTTATCATTTTTATCAAAAATACTACCTCCAGAAATTTCTTTACCGCTATACTCATATTTGTAGACTGATTCTAATTCTCCATCTTCATCAAATACTTTAACCTCTACAATTTTATTTTTATCGATTACATTTACCTGCTTTTGAGTTAGTTCATCGTCCTTATAAGTTTCGATTGAAATACAATTATCTGATTTGTCGTATGTGTATTTTGAAAGGCTTGTTATTTCACCATCATCATCAAGTCTTTTTGATACAGTAATATTGCCAGCTTTATTGAACTCATAATAACTATGTCCCCAATAATTTTTATCTCCAACAACATATTCTCCAAATTTTTCTTCACCCTCATAACTGGTTTCTTGGATTTTCCAGACCTCACCCTTCAAATTTGATTCAGTCAGGTCATTCTTCGAATTGGTGCAACTAACTAAAATTGTCAGGATTAAAATGTAAAAGATTTTGTTTTTCATATCAATTGATTTTTGATTCAACTTCTGCGTCTGTTAATATGGCACACAACGGACGGCACTATGTGTAAACCCGAATGGGTTACACATAGTGCGTGTTAGCGTTTCGTTGGTTTTTATTAAACTATTTTCAATTTAAAATTTGGCTAAATAATATGATTTAAAATTTATTAAAAAATGATAGAGCTTTACCTCGATCATCAAATTATCTTAATCCATAATACAACGAACACAAAGGCCCATTGATTTAGCGTTTGCGCCAAGTACACCTGACTGATTACCACTGTAGTGCAAGAACCACAACCAAGCATAATTGGAATTGCTTTGAGTAGCAGTCCACCATAAACCAACCTCGCCTATGTAGTCGAATTTACCAAGACCGTTGCGATAACCACCGGGCAAGGCTGAAAAACCGGTTTCGTTGGTTGCATCTGCATTGGGGCTGTTCCAATGCGCTAAGCCATCTTCTTTAAGTTTGCCTATTGCATCTCTCCCTAAATAATCAAGCAACTCTGTTAATTCCGTTTTTGAAGGCAAATGCCACCCTTTTGGACAAACACCTTGCACCTCGCTGGGACTCCCAATACTACTTGTGGCACCACTCATGGCTGCCGACCAGTTGTATAATACACCATAAGTCTTGTAATTGGATGTTGCTTTTGCGGCACTAATATTTGTGCCATTATAATCATACACATAATAATATGGTGTCGTTTCTGAGCCAGTTTCAGCACCTACAACATTTGGTAAATAACGTAAGTTTTCTGCCATCCAGACTTGGTCACCTATTCTTTTTATTTTGTAAATATTACCATCGCGTTGATCTTTAAAACTATTATTATTGATAATATTATCAGCTTTTTCACAGCTTGTTGTTAATACTAAAAATGCTCCCAAAAATATAATAAATGGAAGGATCAGACTGTTTTTGATTTTTTTCATATTAAAAAATTTATTTGTTAATACTCGTTCTATCTGTTTATATGTTTGTCGCTATATTCTTCCAATGAACGCTAACGGAACGGCACTAAGTGCCGTCGAAATTATTTTAATGCCTTGTGCATAATTTTGATGGCACTTAGTGCCGTGTTATATGGTGGTTTTGGTTAAACCAATATTTAAATTTCCACAAACCCTGACCAAAACCCCGGTTTTAAAATCAACCTTGAACCTTGTTGATTTTAAATGGGAAAATAATTTCATTTATGCTTCGGATATGTGAAGTTATTTTTCCATACCTGAGCTTGAAGCCTACAAATATAAATGTTTTTTAAAAAAGAAAAAAGCTATTGTTTTAAATATTTTTTTATCCGAACTTTGCCAAGTCGTTGAACGATGATAATCGTTTGAAAATGAAATTTTCACGATGTTCACATCCAACGACTTGAAGGGCGAAATCTTCAGCACTCTTTTTTTTAAAAAAACAGCCCGTAGAACTTCATCTTCAAGCTCGAAATCAACAAGGGACAACACCCTCTGATTTTTAAACTGGCATATAACGGATGGCGGTATGTTTTTGTTGCCGACTTCGGAGCATTTCACTGTCAAGATACGATGAAGCTTGAAGCGAGCCACAACCTTTCATTTTAGCACTATCTCGGCAATAAAATATACCGCGTGTTACAAGCTGGCCGTTCTTGTCTTTCGTCATTCTGTCTTTCATTTTTGCTGCAACTTTATCTGTCTGCTGTGCGTTAGGGTAGGCAAGCTCTTTTGCAGTTTTTGGTCGTGTGTCGGCTTGTGCGAACTGCAAATGTGCTTGACTACGAAGCGTTGGCTATTCCATTACTTTAATTTTACTCTCTATCATTTCAATTTCATCTTTTGTTAATTTATATTTTTTGTAAAGTTGTTGGTCTATATTTGCAATTGATTTATTCCAATCTATGTCTGATTTTGGTGTGAAATTTTGTAAAGGAACAAATTGATAAACATTTTGAGAAACATTTTGAGAAACCTTTAATAATCCTACGACATAACGTAAAAATTTTGATTTAATATAACTTATTAGTGCATTAGCTTCGAATTCACTATCAAAACAACCAATGGGAATCAAAGAATCAGTACATGCAGAAAACGGTTTTCCTATATATGGTTTACCTAGAATAGCCACCTCATTATTATCTGTCAATAGACCCGCACCACCATTGCCTTTGGAAATAAAAATTTTCCATTTATTTGCAATGTCAATATTCTTAGTAATGAATTTCTTGTCAACATATCTAATTTCTTCATATCTGCAACGAAGTTCATAAAATCCCTTTTGTTTATTTGTTTCAGAAACATCATTAGCATCTTTACCTACAATACCAAATGCATTTCTACCCTGAGTGATTGTAGTCATAGAAATAAAATTATCTTTTTTAATCTTTTGGATTATTTTATAATTCTTACTACTGCTCAAAATAATATCCAAACCTTCTTCAAACAAAGGGCGATTTGTTGTAATGTTGTTTTTCTCATTATAAAATTCGGTAAATTCAACATTACCATTATGTTTTGGGCTATAAAGAAAGTAGTTGATACCACCACTTATTAAAACATTTGGAAAGATTGAACCCGAGTTTGGATAATTAACGATTTTAACAATATGATTATTCTCTTTTATAAATTCTCTTAACTTTAAAAAAGATTTATCTTGTGCATCACCAGTAAACCATCTTGAAGGTGTTATTAATGATAAATAATCTGCTTTTAGAGAAATTGAAATTTTAACAAAATCAGGGAACAATTGTTTACTCAAAGAGGCATTGTTAGAACTGCTACTGATATTTTCCTGATAAGGCGGATTGCCTACAATAACATCAAATTTCATAAATGTATCTCCTATTTTAATTTTGTCGGTTTTAATAATGTCGGTTTGTTTTAACAAATCGTAAGTTGTATAATCTTTAACGATATTTGAATTGTTCAATTCTAATAAATTATAAACTTTACGTGTAAATTCATAAGCTATTTTGGAAGTTGGAATTGAATAAAAATTATTTGCTATTTCTTTCCCATATTTTTTATAAACAGAATAAACAAATTCTCCTTGTTTCGCTGCTATATCTAATATCTTTGTTTTCTTATTAATATCCTTTGATGGTAAAATATTTATAATTTCATCAGTAATGTTTTCTGGTGTAACAACTTCTGACATTGACAAACGACTAAACTTTTTTAATGCATTACTAGCTCTTTGTATTGGTTCTAATGTTTTATCATTTGCAAGTGTATTTATATTGAAGATTTTATAATCTAACTTACTTAATATAAAAGGATTCATTTTGTTTTGGAGCAATTCCAAAATAGTTTTATTTAAATCCAAACTTGCTGTTATTCTCTTATTATCTAACCCTTTATCAAGTTCCTTAATTATTTCAGTAAGTGATTTTATTTTAGATTCTGTAAGAAATGCGAAAAACAAAATTTTCGCATAATACATTGCAAATTTACTTCTGAAATCTGCTTCTTCATTTGCATTCGAATCAGAATCTTTATCTTTAGAAACAGTATCAGTAGTATTTGTATCATCGTCATCATTACCATCAGAAGGGACTTCAGTATCCTCACCATCACCTTCTGTTGGTTTTATTTCTAAACCTTGTTTTGAACCAATTTTTCCTTGCTTTTCAATTTCAGCTTTTATTTCATCAATATTTATAAGAGAAAAATCAACTGGTATTGTTGTAGCTTCATCTAATACGCTGCGTTCACTTGAGTATTTACGAACAGCATCTAATACATCCGTAGGAATTACTTGAACTATTTTATTTTTGTTTAATATAATTATCGGAGATATTTCAAGTTCCCGTTTAATTCTTTCTTCTAATTTACTATTACCATTCGCTTCTGTATTTACATTATAAATCTGTGATTTCTGCTCCTGCATACTAAACATTCTATTTGGGTCAAAATCAACAAGAAGAGTTTGGGGTTTCATGTTGAATTTAACGACATCCCCGCTTGGTTCAGTATATTTTCGTATATATTGATTTTGTAAGCGAAATACAGCTTGGTCATATTCCTGTGGAGATGCGGTATCTTTTAAATATAGCATTGTGTCCCATTCTTCAACGGTGCTACCTGTAAGCATTCTATTTACAGTTAATGTAAGTGTTTTCTTATTTTCAGATTCACATTCCTTTATTTTAGCTTTAACAGTTTGTGTTTCTTTATACTGTCTGTCATTATCAACACCAGCAATATTTATTATTTCATAAGAATTGAGATTTTTAAATTTTTTCTTATTTATTTTAATTAAATTTTCGAACGCATCGCATGAAGCACGATAAGGTAAAACGCAAACAATATGACGACACATATTACCATCTTTGATTTTCTCATAATCAAGAAAACCGAGTAGGTTTTCATCTTTTTTTGAGCCATCAATTACTTCCAATAAATCTATAATTTCATTTTCGTGCTCAAATCTTTTATGATTTTGATTTGCATTATCTTTTGATATAGATTTCGGTTTAAACAAAGATGAGAATGCATAAGTAACACCATGTTTCTTTAATTCCTCCATTTTTTTTCTGGAAGATTCATTTGGATTAAAAGCAAAACGAATCATTTGAGGAAAACCATAATATGGATTGTCCCATTCCTTTATTTCGTCCTTATTAATATTTTCTTTATCCCACGCTTCTTGGTCGTTTGCAATATCAGAGAATTGATAAAAAGCAATAATATCATCATCTGTAAATTCACTACCCATCAAAATACGATAGGGTGTACCCGAAAGATGTATTCTAACGTCTGGCTTAAGTTCTTTTGTGTATTTTTCTGTAGATTTTTCAAGTATTTCTATTGAATCATCATTTTTCTTTTGTTCATTTTTTATTTGATTATCCTTTAAACCACTATCAAGCAAAACTTTCCCGTATTCACTAGCTCTAGCACCAAAATGAGTCTCATCAACAATAAGTAAATCAAAAGTGGTTTTAAACACTTCTTTATGTTTTTGTTTTACTTCTTCCCCTTGTAAATCTTGTAAAGTGAGAAAGAGTACGATTCTTTTTCCTTCTTTTACTTTTTTCTTAATTACTTTTTCATCTTGAAGTAATGTATTGCTATCTGCAAATTCATATTCTGAAAATCTAATATGGCTCTCCACTGTTCTTTTCCATTCTTCTTTAACATCAGCTTTTGCAGTTACAATTACAACAACTTTTGCTTTCATTTCCGTAGCACAACACATTGATGTAAATGATTTGCCAAAACGCATGACAGCATACATTAAAAGGTTTTTTCTGCCTTTTTTTAAAGCGATATTAAACTTATCAATTGTTTCTTGTTGATTTGGTCTGGGATTGTAGTTTTCTGTTCTTGCGTATGTGTGTGTTATAGGAATTCTACTTGCATCAAATTTGTAATACTGGTATTTATGATTATTTTTATCATGATTATTTTTGATATCCTTTATTGCATCTTTAATGTCTTTATTTGTTGCATTTTTGAAAAATTCATTCGAAAAATATGGAAGGTTCTTGATTGTTTTTTTATCTAATCTTTCTTTTTTGAGTTCATTTTCTAAAAAATAGTGAATGGCAAAATCCCTATAAAATGTTTCTTCATCAACCTTAGCTATTTCGGTAAATTGCTTTTCAAGATTAGGAAAGTATTTACGCCATTCATTTAATCTAGTTTCAATTGGACGATATGTATCTCCAACTTTAAGGTAATTTGGAACTGTCTCTGTGGAAAAAGCGTAAATATGAGGTTCAACACGACCTATTATTAAATTGTCAAGGACAGAAACATTGATATTATTTTGATTCACCATTTTAAGTTCTCTTTTTATTTAAGTAGATTTATATACTTTATTTCATCGTTTTTAACCCAGTCCATAATGATACAATAAATTCCATTGTGCTTTTTAATATTGTTTTTAATGCATCCTTCACAAGGGGTTTTAATTGTTTTTGTTTCTTCAAATAAAACTGGTATTTCTTGTATTATTTCAGAACAAGAATTTGGAACAACTCCTTTCAGTCCGTCCATTTGCCAAGCGTTCCATGATATAATATTAGCAATTTTCTTAATAGATGAAATCGTTGGTTCTTTATCAAACTTAAAAACATGATTCTCAATAAAAGTAAATAGCAATGCTTCTCTTGCCAGTAGCAAACTGTCACCATGCCATTCGTAGGCGTATATATTTTTAAAAGCCAGTTCTGTCGCTTCAAGCCAGTCTTCTATTGTTTCAACATTTTCATTGATAATACGCATTTTCCTATCAAGTAAACCAATTCTATTTTCAACTGGAATGAAAACACCTGTAGTTGTATCATAACGACTAGCTAAATATGGAGCTTCACCACATGTTATTTCAAGTCTTGTTTCCTTAATATAATCTTGCCAAGTTTTATCTTTTGGAAAAACAATTTTATCAGCTTTTGTCTGCCATATATTAGAGCCATTTGAATTTGTCATTTCAATATTAAATACATTTTCATATCCAAACCAAGCATTATCAATTAAATTGTTTTGTGCATTACAAATCCAAGATGGCGTAAAAACTTCAGCCATATCTCGAACCCTTGATTGTTGTATTAATTTATTTTTACTTGCTCGTGGCATTATAATTTCTCCATTTACACCAGTTATAAGATTCGGCAAGATTTGAGAATTGTAATCATAATCTTTTCCAAGATGTTTGTAATTATCAGTAGCCCAAATAATATTCTTTTTAGTAGTATGGTCTAATAGCAAAATTTCAAGAATATGAGGATATTTTTCTCTTACATCATTCTCCAATATATCGACTTCCCCTGACATGATATTGTATTCTGTATTTTGTTGATTATCAATAAACATAAATCATTTTTTGTTAAGTTACAAAGATATAGAGTTTGTTTCTATTCTTCTATTTTTATTAGGATTTCTTGTCAACGAGTTTTCAAGGGTGGTGGGTGGGCTTGGGTGCGTAGGCAAGAAAACAACTCTTTTGCAAGCTGAAGCATCGGCATGTGTGTCGGAGCTTGCAAATGTGTTGTTTTGTGTGTCGGCATTTTTCATTTTTCTTCTTTGTCTTTATGCAGCAAAAATTTCATTCTCAATGTGTCGTTGTCTTTTTTTTCGGCTTGCTTGTAACGGAACGGCACTAAGTGCCGTCGAAATTATTTTAATGCCTTGTGCATAATTTTGATGGCACTTAGTGCCGTGTTATATGGTGGTTTTGGTTAAACCAATATTTAAATTTCCACAAACCCTGACCAAAACCCCGGTTTTAAAATCAACCTTGAACCTTGTTGATTTTAAATGGGAAAATAATTTCATTTATGCTTCGGATATGTGAAGTTATTTTTCCATACCTGAGCTTGAAGCCTACAAATATAAATGTTTTTTAAAAAAGAAAAAAGCTATTGTTTTAAATATTTTTTTATCCGAACTTTGCCAAGTCGTTGAACGATGATAATCGTTTGAAAATGAAATTTTCACGATGTTCACATCCAACGACTTGAAGGGCGAAATCTTCAGCACTCTTTTTTTTAAAAAAACAGCCCGTAGAACTTCATCTTCAAGCTCGAAATCAACAAGGGACAACACCCTCTGATTTTTAAACTGGCATATAACTCGTTTATATACGCAACTTCTCTTGTTATGCGAATATCAATTGCGTATATATTAGCCTTACCAATTTTTGTGTGTGATTGATAATCAGCACGATGCAAATTGATTTGGTTTTCGAGTTGTTACGCATATACAAATTGTTAAAGAATACAAATATACAAACTAATTTTAAATATCCAACTTGTCTAATGGATTTTTAATTTGATCAAGTCCTTTGGTGGTTATGTGAGTATAAATCTCAGTTGTTTTGGAACTCTCATGCCCTAATAGACTTTGGATATAGCGTAAATCTGTTCCTACTTCTAATAAATGTGTGGCAAAACTATGTCGTAACGTGTGTACTGAAACTCGTTTCTTTATTCCAACTTGTTGAACTGCCTGTTTCAAAATCATTTGAATACTTCGTGCAGAATATTTTTCTCCTTTACTTCCCTCAAATAACCATACTTTTGGCTTATATTCAGCAAAATACTGTCGTAGAACATTTAGTGTTTTGGTACTCAACAAGGTATATCTATCTTTTTTGCCTTTGGCTTGTTCTATGCGGATTTGCATTCTTTGACTGTCAATATCTTTAATTTTTAAATTAATTAATTCACTTATTCGTAACCCACCTGAATAAATTGTCATCAAGATAGCCTTATGTTTTAAGTTTTTTACTGTTTTAAGAATTGCTTGAATTTCTTCCTCACTAAAGACTTCAGGTAATTGGGTCTCCTTGCGTGGTCGT
This sequence comes from uncultured Paludibacter sp., assembly GCA_937927845.1. Classification (GTDB taxonomy): domain Bacteria; phylum Bacteroidota; class Bacteroidia; order Bacteroidales; family Paludibacteraceae; genus Paludibacter. Next base: position 136,377 of record CALFXE010000010.1, on the reverse strand, counting down.
TCTATTGTAAATGTTTGTGATGGCTTATTTAAAACACGTTCATAATAAAATTTTATTGCATTAATAGATTGATTATGATATGAATATGAAACTCTTCTTTCTATTGTCAAATATTGTAGAAACTGTGATATCATTTCTCCGTTGATGTCGTTTATTGGCATACCTTCAAAATAATTAATAAATTCCTCAAATAAATCCGAGTATGTATCAATCGTGTTTGTGCTATATCTTAACTCCAGTAATTTGTCAATATAATTTTGAGGGCATTTACGATAGTTTGTGATATCATATTTAGACTTTCGTGGTAATACTTTTGGTTTTTGTAATTCATGATATCGATAATCTAATTTAAATTCTGATGCCACAATTTGTAATTTATTCAAGAAAAGCTCTGAATATGGAACATTCCAACATCTCCTATCATTATCCCATCTACATAAAGGAATTTCTTTCAATTTGTTGCTTATAAGTTTGTTATATGCAAAATAAATCTGGAATATCCTATTTGATTTATTGATAACTAAAAAATCATTTTTTGAAAACGATGGTTTTCCAGTTATTTCTCTTTCTGTAGATTGCGTATTATCTGTGTGAGAGTTTAGTTGCAATACTCTCTTTCCGAAATAGTCTTTTATTAATTCTAAATTTTTACCATAATTAGGAATTACCCAACAGAATTGTGTTTTATTCCATCGAAAATATCTAAAAGAGCGAATAAATTGAATATCAATATCATTTTTAGGAAATTTAATATTAATGGATCGCTGGAATACATCTATAGTAACATTACCGTGTAATGTGTCGCCTTTCATATTTAAGTAGAGTTTAAATTTGTAAACAAAACATGCATTGCAAAGATATTCAAACAGGACAAAAAACCTCCGATAACTTTTAAATCACCAGAGGTTCTTAAAATATATTTAACTGATTACAGTTGCGGACCGGCTGGGATTAATGCTTTTGCATCGTCGTTGTCGCAGTATTGCTCGAAGTTTTTGAGGTACTTCGCTGCTAATGATTTTGCTTTTTCTTCCCAATCGCTCACGTTTGCATATGTGTTACGTGGATCCAAAATTTCTGTATCTACGTTGTTTAATGCTTTTGGTGCTGTAAGATTCAAAATTGGAACATGGAATGTTTCTGCATTCTCAATTGAACCATCGATAATGGCATCAATAATTGCACGTGTATTTTTCAAAGAAATACGTTTGCCCGTTCCATTCCAACCTGTGTTTACCAAGTAAACTTTTGCATTGTGCTCTTGTGCTTTACCAATCAATGTTTTTGCATACATAGTTGGGTGCAATGTCAAGAATGCTTCACCAAATGCAGGTGAGAATGATGGAACTGGTTCGGTGATACCACGCTCTGTTCCGGCTAACTTGGAAGTAAAGCCAGACAAGAAGTGATATTGTGCTTGTTTATCATCTAAAATTGAAACCGGAGGCAATACGCCAAATGCATCGGCAGATAAGTAAATTACTTTCTTAGCATGTCCTGCACGTGATGGAGAAACAATTTTGCTGATATGATAAATAGGATAAGAAACACGTGTATTTTCTGTTTTTGAAGCTGCTGCTGTATAATCAGGTGTACCGTCTTCTTTTACAGTTACGTTTTCTAAAAGGGCATCGCGACGGATAGCTCTCCAGATATCAGGTTCTTTATCTTTTTCAAGATCAATTACTTTTGCATAGCAACCACCTTCGTAGTTAAATACTCCATGATCGTCCCAACCGTGTTCGTCGTCACCAATTAAGTAACGTTTTGGATCGGCTGACAAAGTTGTTTTTCCTGTTCCTGAAAGTCCGAAGAAAACAGCAACATCACCGTCTACACCAACGTTAGCGGAGCAGTGCATAGAAGCAATACCGCGCAATGGTAAGTAGTAGTTCATCAATGCAAAAATACCTTTCTTCATTTCACCACCATACCAAGTACCACCAATAACCTGCATTCTGCGAGTTAAATCAAACAAAGTGAACACTTCTGAGTTCAAACCTTGCTCTTTCCATTGTGGATTGGTTGTTTTCGAACCATTCAAACATACGAAATCAGGTTCGCCATAGTTAGCTAATTCGTAGTGAGAAGGACGGATAAACATGTTGGTTACAAAGTGAGCCTGCCATGCAACTTCCATCACGAAACGTACTTTCATACGAGTATCTTCGTTGGTTCCACAGAATGTATCAACTACATAAATTGTTTTTGCAGTAGATAATTGTTTGGTAACTAAATCTTTACAATGATCAAAAACTTCAGGAGTAGTTGGTTTGTTAATATTGCCATCCCACCACATTGTGTCGCGAGTTGTATCATCCAAAACGATGAACTTGTCTTTAGGAGAACGACCGGTAAATTTACCTGTATCAACTGATACTGCGCCGGTAGTTGTTAATACTCCCTTTTCGAAACCTTCGTTTGCAGGGTCCATTTCAGCTTGAAAAAGCTCTTCGTAAGTAGGATTGTGCATTACATTAAAGTTGCCTGTAATCCCATACTTGCTTAAATCCAAATTTGCCATTAGCTAAATTAATTGAATAAAATTGTTTTATGTTGTTTATTAACTCTCAAAAATCATAGTGCTTTTTTTAGCGGTACAAAAGTACTATATTTTTTTCAGTCATGAAAACAATTAAAGAAAATTTTCTTTAATTAAGCTATAATAATTTTACAATGCTTTTTATTCATGTTTTAGATGCTCGAATCTCATGTATTTTCAATACTCAAATCTTTACTGCATTGTTAAAAAATCAACTATACTATCCTGCCGTCAAAGTTGCATTTACTAATTGAATTTACAATATTTATAAATCAGACAAATCAAATTTAGAATGAAAAAAATCTTACTTATTTTAACAGTTTTATTTTCAGGAGTATATTACTCTTATGCTCAACAATCCACTTCAGATACTGAATGCGAAGGTTTATTTGCCAAATTTTTCTTTAATGGCAACAATATGAGTGCAGAGGGACGTAACTATCAGCTTACAACTTCAAGCAGCACCTATCCGCTTACATATACAGAAGGGGTTGTAAATCAAGCTTTATTGGCTTCTCCTTATACAAAAAGATATGTTAACTTTTACAAATTAGTCGACTCTAAGATGGTCTCAATTATATTGCCTAAGGGTGATGAGCCTCGCTCTGTTACCTTATGGTACAAAAATTTAGATGAGGAAATTACCGCTAACTATGTCAATTTCTTCTCTTATGGGGATTCAAGTCCGAGAAAAACTTTTGGTGCTTATGCGAGTAAACATGGAAATATTTATTTTCAAGGTTATGGCAGTGGAAATGATTTTGCTACTGAAAGTAGTTACGACTTAAGCAATTGGTTACATTTAGCTTATACTTATGATGGTACTACCGCCAAAATCTATGTAAATGGGGTGGAATCTGCTTCTCGTGAGATTGAATTGGCCACAGGCTCAACAAATTACCTTTATTTTCTTGAGTCTAATGGTGCTTTCGATGATGTTCGTATATATAACAGAACACTTTCTGCTGATGAAGTTCAAGGGATATATGAGGAACCCGAAGTAGCTGACTTTTGTGCAAGTCCTCCAGGATTCGACTGCTCAAAATTACTTACTAAATTCTTCTTTAATCTTCATGCATTCAGTGAAGGAAACAACAATACATTCGCTCAATCTGTAAATCAAATAGAACCTATCTTATTCAATACCGGAGGGCGTGTTGGATATGCTATAACCGTTCACGAAGCATCTTTGCGCGAAGTTCATCTTAAACAAGAAGTGAATGGCGAAGTAGTTTCCGTAAATCTTCCAAGCGGATCAGAGGAAAGAACAGTCTCTTTATGGATAAAATATAATGGTGGAACTCCTGGCTCTGAGATAAAAATACTCCAGTATGGTTCGGAATCGATTTTAGGCAATTTCGGAATTTATTTTTCAAATCAAGTGAAGATATTTTTCCGTTCGGAAGCATCGGGTAGAACGCTTGAATCTCCAAACGCTTATAACTTAACAGAATGGACACACGTGGCTGTGGTTGTTACACCGAGTCAAACTGTCCAATTATTTATCAATGGAGTGGGAGTAAATACAGGTATCGTAACTTTAAATACCACTGCCTCAACTTCTTTCCAGTTTGGTGGATTTAGAGGATATATGGACGACCTTAGAGTGTATAAAAAAGCACTCACACCTGAAAATATTCAAGACTTATATGTCAATCCCGAAGTGGCTGGTTTCTGCGATCAAGAAACATCTGTCATACCGGTATTCAGCGATAAGGATGCTTACGTTTATCCCAATCCCGCTACCGACATCATCAATTTAAAGGGCATTGAAAATACTACAAAATATTCGATTGTCGATATTGCAGGAAGAGCTGTAATGAATGGAATAATTGATAATTCAAATGCTACCATAGATGTATCTCGTTTAATTAAAGGATATTATTTTGTGAGATTAGATAATCAGTCAACTTATAATTTTATTAAGCAATAAAAGGGCTGTCTAAGAATAGACTTTCTTAACTAAACCAAGAGGAGGTTGCTCATTGTAGTATACCTCCTTTTCTTTTAGAAATCATCTTGACTTTTAACTACGGCTGATTGGGATATCCCTCATAGCTCGCTATCCAACTGACTGCAACGTATGGGGAGTTCCCTCATAGCTCGCTATCCAACTTACTACAACGTATGGGGAGTTCCCTCAGTCGCTCCTTTGGCTTCGCCAAGTCGCTCTTTCGGGATGACACGCTCGCTTGCTAACAGTGTAAATCGGTCGTTCTGCATCGTAAAACACAACAGCCAAAACGCACGACCGGTGCGAAGCTTCCCGCACCGCCACTGCAAAAAGATGATGTTACAGAAACAATTCGAGTGGCGGTATACACCGCTCGCTAACGAGCGTGTCATCCCGATGGAGCGCAGCGACTGAGGGAACTCCCAATCAACCGCAGTGGTTTAGATAACGCGAAGTGAGGAACTCCCCATACGTTGCAGTCGGCTTATGTGAAAAGTCAAGATGACTTATTATATAAGTTGTCGACAAATTAGAGTTTTTTATCACAATATATCTGAGCAATCACAATAAATATTGTATTTTTGTGGTTTGTGTGTTAAAATGGCATGACCGAGCCTTGTAATACACAAAACTGCCATAATTAAAACATTAAGCAATCAATTTGTTATGAATATAAAAATAGTAAATCGTTCGAAACATGCTTTGCCTGAATATGCTACAGTACATTCTGCAGGCTTGGACTTACGTGCGAATATTGAAGAAAGAATTATCTTGAAACCTTTGGAAAGAAGGCTTGTGCCGACAGGCTTATATATCGAATTACCAATAGGTTATGAAGCTCAAATCAGACCTCGAAGCGGTTTGGCATTAAAAAAGGGTATTACTGTTCTTAATTCACCCGGCACTATTGATGCGGATTACAGGGGTGAAATATGCGTAATACTGATAAATCTTTCTTCAGAAGAATTTGTTATTGAAGATGGCGAACGAATTTGTCAGATGGTTATTGCTGCTCACGTCCAGGCTGAGCTTGTTGAAGTTGATGAATTAGGTGATACAAAAAGAGGTGCCGGAGGGTTTGGACATACAGGATTATGAGAAAAATCATTATATATCTGCTTTTACTTTTTACTGTTTCTTGTGGTACCACCAAAAAGGTATCAACCTTGAAAACTAATCTTCCCGTTTTGTCTGATGAAGCTAAACGTGATTTTAAGTTTAATTTGTATGAGGGTCTGAGGTTAAAAGAAGAAAGGCAATATAATGAGGCATACGAGCATTTCGTTAAATGTAATGAGATTGACAGTTTAGATGCCGGAATATTCTATGAAATAGCATTGACTCAACTTGCTCAGGGACTAAAAACTGAAGCTATTACAAACATGGAGCAGGCAGTTAAACTTGAACCCGACAATTGGTGGTTCAATACATATCTCATAAATTTATATGTACAGGAAAAGAAAATTGATGAGGCAACGGTTTTAGCGGAAAATCTTCTGAAAAAATATCCTGATAAAGAAAAATCATATCAGTTGTTAATTCCTCTGTATAAGCAAGCTAACAAAATTAATCAGACTATCGCTTTATACGATAAGTTGGAGCGTATCAGCGGTATAAATGAAAGAATAGTATTCGATAAAGTTTATTTATATCTGAGTGATAATAAACCTAAAAAAGCATTTCAGGAAATAGATAAGCTTATTGTGAAATATCCTCATAATTACAATTATAAGATATTAAAGGGTGATATTTTTTTAAATCAAAACAAGGCACAAGAAGCATTGGATGTTTTTCTGTCTATTCAAAAGGAGGATCCGCAGAATCCGTATGTTTTGATTTCATTATCAGATTACTATAAAACTATAAATGATAAAGATAAATCGCTTGAATACATAATTCTTGCTTTGCGTAATGAGCAATTGGATATGGAAATGAAGTTTGATATTCTGAAAGATCACATGAAGGATATCATACAAAATGATGGAAAGATTGAAGAAACCGAAGACCTGATTAAATTATTAGTTGAACAATATCCTCTTGAAGAAGAGGTTCATGGTTATTATGCTGCTTTTCTGCTGTTTATGAAAAGAGAGGATGAAGCGGTAAAAGCATATGAATCAATGTTGACAATTAATCCGAAAAATCCACAAACATGGATGGATTATCTGATGGTTTATTTTGCTGATAAAAACTATGAAGAAGCAATTAAAATAGCTGATAAAGCAATTGAAGCCTGCGAAGATAATCTTACTTTTTATTTTTATAAAGGTATAATGTATGATATGTCGAATGAATATCAGGAGGCAATTAACACATTTAACTTGGCAATAGAACTGTTTGAAGCTAATAATAAAACAGAATTACAAAGCACCATTTATGCTCAATTGGGTGATATTTATATGAAAACAGATGAAGATGAAAACGCTTTTAGAGCATATGAAAATGCAATTAATATAAATCCTAACAATATAATTGCGCTTAATAATTATGCTTATTATCTCTCTATCAAAAATATAGACCTTGATAAAGCTGAAAGGATGAGTGCTAAAACTATTGAAAAAGAGCCTCGTAACAGTACATATTTAGATACTTACGCTTGGATTTTTTATCAAAAAGGAAATTATTCTTTAGCAAAATTTTATATAGAAAGAGCGATAGATAATCTGAAACAGGAGGAAGGCTCAGGTGTTTTATATGAACATTATGGAGATATTCTGTGGATGTCGGGAAATAATGATCAGAAAGCTGTTGATTCTTGGCAAAAAGCGTATGATAGTGGTGTTCAAACTGAAGAGTTAAAAAATAAGATTGATAATAAAGGATGGCAGAGACAATGAGAAAACAATTACTTTTTTTTATTACAATATCGCTTTTGAGTGTGATTATCTTAACCGGTTGTAAATCCAAGCAAAAGATTACATCCACCATACTTCAATCTCCTACTGAAGTTATGGTTAGCAAAATATACGAAGCTGAGCCTAAATTTGAAAGTTTGGAATTCAAACGTATGTATATCTCTGTGAATTTGAACAATAAAGGACAATATAACAGTAATGCTTCTTGTAAAATAATCAAGGATTCTATCGTGTTTATTTCACTGCAACCTTTTTTTGGTGTAGAGATGTTTAACCTGAGAATAACTCCAAAACAACTAATTTTTGTAGATAAGATTAAAGCTGTATATTATCCTCTTGATTATTCTTTTATTAAAAAGGTTTATAATATAGATGTTACTTTCAATGATTTACAGGCTCTGTTCACTAATAGACTGTTTTCAGTAGGTGTTTATGATTCTAAAGAAAAGTCTTTAGTTAAATCTTTTGAAAAAGCAGGAGATAATAAGTTAACCACAAAAAATGAAATGCTGAATCAGTCCGTTTCTATAAATGATAATTTCAGAATTATTGATGTGTTGATCAGCTCTTTATCAAACAAAGAACATCTTAAGGTGAGTTATGAGAATTTCACAAGTCAGGATAATTTTAATTTTCCTTCAAATATAGACTTACAATTTAAGCATAGTAACGAATCTTTTAATTGTGGATTATCTATAAGTAAATTAACTGTTAATGAAACTCTTAGTATTCCTGCAATAAATTTAATGGTTTACAGGGAAGGTGATATTTTCACACTTTTAAAATAAAAACAAACGATGCGTAGACTTTCTATCATATTTTTTTCTTTAATATTTGTTACACTTTGTTCTGCACAATCTGTAAAAGAGCTTGAAGCGCAAAGGAAACAAGCACTGAAACAATTGGAAACTACCAATAAAGTGCTTGATGAAACAAAGAAAACTCAAAAGGCTTCTTTGAATAAGCTTACTGTTCTACGCAAAAATATTTCGCAACGTCAATCTGTTCTTAATACCATCAACAAGGAAATCAATGCTTTAGACAACGAAATGAATGCACTGAACAGAGAAAAACGAAGATTGGAGGCAACTTTAGAAGGTTACAAAGCTGATTATGCAAAAATGGTAAGAGAATCTTATGTGAATCGCAGTATTTACTCAAAGTTAATGTTTTTGTTGTCTGCCGAAACTTTCGATCAGTCTTTTCGCCGTTTGCGCTATCTTAAAGAATATGCTGATTACAGGAAAGATCAGATGCAAAAAATTGAAGATACACAAAAGGAAATTGCTAAAAAATCGGAGCAGTTAGACTTAAATAAGAAAGCAAAAGTTGAAGTCAAAAACGAAAAGAGTAGTGAGCAGAAAAAACTTCAAGATGATCAGAAAAAAGAAAATACTGTTTATAATGAGTTGAAGAAGAAAGAGCAATCACTTCAAAACGATTTAAAAAAGCAACAAAAAATTGCTAATGACCTTAATCGCAAGATTGAAACTTTAATTGCAGAAGAGATTAGAAAAGCTGAAGAAAAACGCAGGGCTGAGGAGTTAGCTAAGCAAGGGAAGAAACCTGATAGTAAAGATGCTCCAAAGGTGACTGAGGCAGATAACAAGGTGTATGCTATGACTAAAGAAGAAAAACTGATTTCAGGTAATTTTGCTGCAAATGCCGGCAGATTGCCTTGGCCTGTTGAAAAAGGTTTTATCAGCGGAAAATTTGGTGTTCAGCCCCACCCTACTTTAAAATACGTAACTACAAACAATAAGGGTATTTACATTCAAACTCCTGCCAAAACCAATGCTCGTGCAGTATTTGAGGGAATTGTAACTCAACGCTTTTCTGTACCCGGCAGTAATAATGGAGTGATAGTTCAGCATGGTCAATATCGTACTGTATATGCAAATCTTACGAATATTTATGTGCAAGTTGGTCAGAAGGTTAGCCCTAAACAAAATATCGGTCAGATTTATACCGACTCGGAAAGTGATAATAAAACTGAATTATTCTTTCAAATATGGGAAAATAGGACTATATTGAACCCGGAATCATGGATTTCAAAATAGATATTTCATAACTTTTATTATATCTGAAAATATGGATGAATTAATTGAGAAGCAACAGGTTGAATACAGCGATAGCAATATTATTACGCTGGAAGGGTTGGAGCACGTTCGTCGTCGACCGGGTATGTATATCGGGAAACTTGGCGATGGTTCTCATGCTGATGATGGTATTTATGTCTTGCTGAAAGAAGTTCTGGATAATTGCATTGATGAATTCAGGATGGGTGCGGGGAAACAAATTGATGTTACTGTAAACGACAAAAATGTCGAAGTAAGGGATTTTGGTCGTGGTATTCCTTTAGGAAAAATGATTGAAGCTGTATCTATTATGAATACAGGCGGAAAGTATGATTCTAAAGCTTTCAAAAAGTCAGTCGGACTTAATGGTGTAGGTACTAAAGCAGTAAATGCTCTTTCAAATAAATTTATAGTTCAAAGTTATAGAGAAGATCAAACTCGCCGTGCCGAATTTGCACAAGGTAAAATCGTTGATGATTCAGGAATAACGGAAGATCGTAAATCGGCAAAAGGTACATATGTGTATTTTGAGCCTGATGATAGTATGTTTGAGAAATATAAATATAACGAAGAGTTTATTGAGACAATGCTTCGTAATTATTCTTATCTCAACACCGGTTTGACAATTAAATTCAATGATAAAAAAATCAGTTCGAAGAATGGATTACTTGATTTGCTGAATGAGAATATCACATCTCCGGCTCTTTATCCTATTATTCATTTAAAGGGAGAAGACATAGAGATTGCTTTTACTCATACAGATCAGTATGGTGAGGAGTATTATTCCTTTGTCAACGGTCAGCATACCACACAGGGAGGTACGCATCAAAGTGCTTTCCGCGAAGCTGTAGCCCGCACCATTAAAGAGTATTACAACAAAAACATGGAGCTTACCGATATTCGTAACGGGATTGTTGCAGCAGTAGCTATCAGTGTCGAAGAACCGGTTTTCGAATCACAAACTAAAACCAAATTAGGTTCACGCGACATGGCTAAAGACGGTATTACTATCAATAAGCATATCTCTGATTTTCTAAAAAAAGAACTTGATAATTATCTTCATCGCAATAGTGAGACATCAAATATCATGTTGCAAAAGATACAAGATTCGGAAAAAGAAAGAAAAGCTATTGCCGGTGTTACGAAATTAGCACGTGAAAGAGCTAAAAAGGTAAATCTTCACAATAAAAAGCTCAGAGATTGTCGTGTTCATTATAATGACAGTAAAGGAAATGTAGATGATACCTGCATTTTTATCACTGAGGGAGATTCTGCAAGTGGCTCGATTACAAAAAGCAGGGATGTTAACACTCAGGCTGTGTTTAGCTTACGTGGTAAACCTCTTAACAGTTACGGTCTGACTAAGAAAATAGTATACGAAAACGAAGAGTTTAATCTTCTGCAAGCTGCATTGAATATAGAAGATGGCATTGATGGACTAAGGTACAACAAGGTTATAGTGGCAACTGATGCTGATGTCGATGGTATGCATATTCGACTATTGCTTATAACTTTCTTCCTTCAGTTTTTTCCTGATTTAATAAAGAAAGGTCATGTTTTTATACTTCAAACACCACTTTTCAGAGTAAGGAACAAGAAAGAAACCATATATTGCTATTCGGAAGAAGAACGGTTGGAAGCTATTAAGAAATTAGGTGCTAATCCGGAAATCACTCGTTTTAAAGGATTAGGTGAAATTTCGCCAGATGAGTTTAAGCATTTTATCGGTAAAGATATTCGTTTAGACCAAGTTAGCCTGAAAAAGGAAGATGCAGTGAGTGAATTATTATCCTTTTATATGGGTAAAAACACTTCGGAACGTCAGAATTTCATTATTGATAATCTTGTGGTAGAAGAAGATGTTGAATGACGAGTACTTTATGCGTCAGGCTCTTAACGAAGCAAAAAAGGCTTTCGACAGAGATGAGATTCCTGTTGGTACTGTTATAGTCTGCCAGGATAGAATTATTGCGCGCGGACATAATTTGACTGAAACATTAAACGATATTACAGCACATGCAGAAATGCAAGCCATAACTGCCGCAGCAGGCTTTCTTGGTGGTAAGTATTTGGTAAATTGTACGATTTACGTAACCTTAGAGCCGTGTGTAATGTGTGCAGGTGCTTTAGGCTGGTCGCAAATCGACAGAATTGTATATGGCGCATCTGATGAAAAAAGAGGATTTTTACGTTTTGCCCCTAACGCAATTCATCCAAAAACTGTAGTTACAGGCGGTATATTAGAAAATGAATGTTCATCGTTACTGAAAGAATTTTTTCAGAAAAAGAGATAAATTTTTATCATGTTAAATGTATATAAAGCTTCAGCAGGTTCGGGTAAGACATTTCGCCTTACTAAAGATTATATTCATTTACTTTTCAAATCTGAAAAGCCAAACAGTCACCGAAACATATTAGCAGTAACTTTTACCAACAAAGCTACTGAAGAGATGAAATCGCGTATAATCCATGAGCTTTTTCTATTGTCGACAGGTGCAGAATCGCCATATCGAGCTGACTTAATGAAAAGCGAAAGCATATCGGCTGAGGCTGTAAACAATAAGGCTAAACAAATCATCATTCAAATTCTGCATGATTATTCTTCTTTCTCAATCAATACAATCGACAGTTTTTTTCAAAGAGTTATACGTTCTTTTGCTCGCGATATAGGTATAAATGGTGGCTATAATCTTGAATTGGATATTGATACTATGCTTAATCAAGCAGTTGATAATATTTATGTAGATTTGTCAGAAGATGATAATAAACAACTATTGGAATGGCTTACGAATTTTTCCGAAGAACTAATTGCTGATGGAAAAAACTGGAATACGAGATATAACATATTAGAACTTGGATATGAGATATTTAAGGAAAGCTTCCAGCACAAAGCAACGGAGACTAATAAAAAGTTGCATGACAGGGAATTTCTGAATAAATATAAAAGGGATTTGTATGCTATTTCAAAGGATTTCATAAATAATGCACAGAAAATTTCAGAAGATGCCATAGCAATAATTAAAAGTAATGGGTTAGAATTCGAAGATTTTTCAGGTGGGAGCAGATCATCAATAAAGCAATTTGTAAAAGCTTTAAATGAAGATTTTAAAATCACAAACACTTTTAGAAACATGTCTGATGATGTGACAAAGTGTTATGCAGATAAATCTAATTCTCAAATTAAATCTGCCATAATCAATGCATATACAAATGGATTGCAGTCGAAAATGTTGGAGTTAATCGAGCATATCGATTCGAATATTTATAAATATAACACTGCTAAAATAATTCTAAGACATTTCAATACCTTAGGTATTTTATCCGATTTGGCAATGCAAATACAGAAGTTGACTGTAGGTCAGAATATCATGCTAATATCTGACTCTAATCTTCTGTTAAACAAAATTATAGATGGCAGTGATGCACCATTTATTTATGAGAAAACAGGTTTGATGATTGATCATTTTATGATTGATGAGTTTCAGGACACATCGGTTTTACAATGGGATAATTTCTTGCCGTTAATTAAAAACAGTTTATCATCAGGATATAATAATCTTGTGGTCGGCGATGTTAAACAAAGTATTTATCGTTGGCGCAATTCTGATTGGAAACTACTTGACAATCAGATTTACAATGATATAGAAAAGGATTATATTAGAGAAGAAAACTTAGATACCAATTGGAGGAGTGATAAAAACATCATAGATTTCAATAATAACTTCTTTAAAACATCATCAAACAAACTGCAAGAATTACTCAATCAGAAAATTGATGAAGTTGTGGAATCAATGCCTCAGTTAACTCAATTAAAAGAAAAAATTACACACGCTTATAAAGAAACAGAGCAGAAAGTTTCATCTAAGGCTAAAGAAGGAGCGGTTAAATTTCTATTTATAGATAAAGATGATTCTGAAGATAGTTGGAAAGAGAAAAGTTTAGAAATCCTACCTGGAATTTTAGAAGATTTTCAAGCACGCGGATATAAACCATGTGATATTGCAATTCTTGTAAACAAAAACGATGAAGCTCGTCAAGTTGTACAAAAAATACTGCAATACAAACAATCGTCTGATGCCAAGCCGGAATTTAGTTATGAGCTTATGGGCACAGAAGGTTTATTGGTTGAGTCAGCTTTGTCCGTTCAGTTCCTATTGGGGATTTTAAAACTCTTAATTGACCCGAAGGATGAGATACAAAGGATAATTGTAAATTATGAGTATGCTAAAAACGTACAAAAATTAGCAAATAATGATGCTTTGAAAGTTGCTGTTAACTGTAAATATGATGATCAAGTAATTTCAGCACTTTTTTCAAAAGAAACTAACGAACTTCTATTAAAATACAGGCAACTATCTTTGTTTGAGTTGATTGAAAAAATTATTGCTTTGTTCGGTTTAGTTGAATGGAACAATGAATCGGTTTATATTCAGGCTTTTCAGGATATAGTGTTCAAGTTCGTAAATAGCAAAACATCTGATATAAATTCGTTTCTACAGTGGTGGTCGAAAAACGGCACAAAAGCAACTATTTCTACACCTGAAAATGAAAAGGCTTTTAAAATAATGACTATTCACAAATCTAAAGGTTTGGAATTTAAGGCTGTAATCATTCCTTTTTGCGATTGGGAATTAAATAAAGGTAGAAAAATCATGTGGTGCGAGACTCAGGAAGCTCCTTTCAATCAGATGCCTTTAATGCCGGTGCAATTCACTTCTATACTTGGAGAATCATATTTTGCAGAAGATTATTACAATGAAATGATGCACTTATATATCGATAGTTTGAACCTTGCTTACGTAGCATTTACAAGACCTAAAAGTGAGCTTATCGGAATTAGTCCTCTACCAAAAACATCGAAAAAAGATGGAACGATTACAATTAATGATCTGTCGTCATTACTATATACATGTTTCAATGATTCACAAGAAAACATCTTTACTGATAATTTCAAATCTGAAGAAAATACATTTGAGTTAGGCAAACTCTCAGTGATATCACAAAAAAAATCGACAGAAAACCAATATACAGATAATAAAAATCATTATCCTATCTGTGATTTTGCAAATAGGCTAAAACTCAAACATAAGATTGGGTTATTCAATAGAGATGAGATAGATATAACAGAAACTCCTTTGGATTACGGTAATTTAATGCACGAAATATTTTGTCGCATTCAAAAGCCTATGGATCATCAGTCTATAATCCCTGACTTTATTTCGGAAGGAAGGGTTACGGAGGAAGAATCCTTTAAAATTTCAGATGATATTGATGCATTTTGGAAATTACCTAAAGTCTCTGAATGGTTTAGAGATGGGGTTGAAGTCCTGAACGAAACCACTATACTTACACCGGAAGGTCATCATTACAGACCTGACAGGATAATTTTAGATGGAAAAGAAGCAACGGTAATTGATTATAAATTTGGAGAGCAAAAACTTCAATCGCATAATAAACAAGTTCGAGATTACACTCTACTATTAAACTCAATGGGTTATGATACAAAGGCTTATCTGTGCTATGTTAAACTTCAGGAGATTATAGAAGTAACAACTTGACATGGTTAATCGCTATGCTTTGTAGTATTTTGATAACATAAAAAATAAACTAACAATATGTATAAACTAATTATTTTTGATTTAGACGGAACTTTATTAGACACTATAGAAGATTTGGCAAATGCCACCAATCATGCTTTAAAACAATTTAATTTCCCTACGCATGAAGTTGAAGCATATCGTTTTTTTGTGGGTAATGGCGTAAATAAACTTATTGAACGAGCTTTACCTGAAGCGCATAAAAATCCTGATGCTATTTCGATGGTAAAGCATGAATTTCTAAAATATTACTTTTTTCATTCAGAAGATTGCACAAAACCATATTCCGGAATTCCGGAGTTATTAGCAAAACTGCAATTAAATGGTTATAAATTAGGAGTTGCATCTAACAAAATGCACGATGCTACTTCAGAGTTAGTCAAACGTTTCTTTCCTGAAATTAACTTTGCACTTGTATTAGGTCAACGCGACGGAGTTCCTGTAAAACCATCTCCCGACATATTAAACGAAATTGTAACAACAGCCGGAGTTGAAAAGAGTGAAACCATCTTCGTAGGTGACACAGGAGTTGATGCAGCCACAGCTTTAAATGCAGATATTGAATTTATTGGTGTTTTATGGGGCTTCCGACCAAAAGCAGAATTAGAAGCCGCCGGAGGAAAGAATTTTGTGAACAAACCTGATGAGATATTTATGGCAGTAAAACAATAGTTAGCCAAAATCAATGTATACTATTTTGAATAGTTTAATTAAAAACCTATCTTTGTTGTCCATATGATATTTAGAAATATGACGATGTAATAATAATTTATTTTTATGCTAACTTCTTGATATCAATGAAACCACTTATTACTTTATTTCTTTTATTTAGCTCTTTTAGTTTGTTCTCTCAGGGATTGCAAATAAAGGGGAATGAAACTCTTATCGACGAACGTTCTTCATACAGGGTGTTTGATAAGGTATCCCCTAAATTTAAGCAATTTCTAAATATTGAGTTTGATATCATGCCAACAAAAATTAAATCAAGAGGCAATATCTTAAGAATAAAGAATAAAAACTCAAAAACTGTATTTTGTATTTCATATAATGGAGAAGGAAATTTTTCTGATTTTAACTTAAATATTGAAGGAAGAGAAATCTTGATTTCTCATAAACTTAATAAAAACATATTAAATGAAAATAAGTGGATAAAAGTAAAGTTGAATTTTGATTTTCACAACTCTTCTGTTAGTTTTCAGGTAGACACATTATATAACTCTTCTATAATTCAGGAAAAAGCAACAGACTGGATCCCAGATATGTATTTTGGGAAAAGCGACCATGTAATTGATATTCCTCAATTTAGAATTTCAAATTTGATTGTAAACGATAAAGAAAAACAATACTATTTTCCTTTAAATGAAAGCGAAGGTGAGAACGTTCATAATTCAAATAAGAAAACAATAGGATATGTATCTAATCCCGTCTGGCTTATAAACAACTCTTATTATTGGGATGAAGTATTTTCATGTTCTTCTGACAAAGTTGCCGGTGCAACATTTAACAACATTACCCATGAAGTTTATTATTTTAATGAAGACTCATTAATCATCTATAATACAAAAACTCTAAAAACATATAATCATAAATATTCTAATACTTGTCCTATTTCCATGCGATTAGGTACTAATTTCTTGGACTCTAAAAACAATCAGCTTTATGTTTATGAAGTTGCAGACCCTCCAATTGGGACTACAATGATGGCACGACTTGATTTGTTAACATACAGTTGGACAACTATAACAGATGAAGCTTTACCCATACAACTTCACCATCATTCAGGTTATTTCGATAACGAAATGAGGACATATACAATATTTGGTGGCTTTGGAAGAACATCATATTCGGATGCATTTTATTTGTATGACATTAATATCAACAGATGGAAAAAAATGGATTTGAAGGGAGATCACATCACACCGCGTTATTTTACTTCAATGGGTTTTAATAATAATGATGACAATCTTTACATTTTTGGAGGTATGGGCAACGAGGCTGGAGATCAAACAATAGGACGAATATATTATTATGAACTATACAAAAGCAACATAACTAATAAGACAATCAACAAGTTATGGTCTATTCCATGGAAAGGAGAAAATGTCGTACCGGCACGTAATCTAATATTCTTAAATGATAGTTGTTTTTATGTATTATGTTATCCTGAACATTTCTCAAATTCATTTTTAAAACTGTATAAATTTAAAATTTCTAATGGAGATTGTAAATTATATGGAGACTCTATTCCTGTGATATCAGAAAAAATTACCACTAATGTAAACCTGCATTACGATAATCAATCCTCACAGTTTGTTACATTAGTTCAAGAGTTTAAAAACAACGATATATCATCAACCCTAAAAATATTTACTTTAACATCTCCTCCTGTTAATTATTCTGCATTAACCATCTACAAAAACACTAAACGAGATAATTTTATACTAATAACATTAATCCTTGTCTTTTCATCTTTGATTTTACTCTTCATTATTTTACAGAAAAGGAAGATTAATCTTAAACAGAAAGTCTTAGGGGTTCTAAAAGATTTTAATTATTCTGACAAAGAAAAGTATACAAAAGTAAAACAACCTAATTCAATATTCTTGTTTGGTGATTTCTCTGTTATAGATAAGAACGGACGAGAAATTAATTACATGCTTAGTACGAAACTTAAACAAGCATTTTTTCTGATTATTTTTTATAGTCTGCAAGACAAAAGACTAAGTTCACAAGAACTAAGTAAGCATCTCTGGCCTAATAAATCATATGAAAAATCGAAGAACTCGCGAGGTGTAGTGCTAAATAATTTAAGAAAAATACTTGGAGAACTCGATGGTATAAATTTAATTTATGAAAACGGCAGCTACAAATTGGTATATTCAGACAATTGTTATTGTGACTATCTAAGATGTTTTACAATCACAGAAGGAAATCATCTAAAAGATATGCCGGAATTTGTTACCATTGTATCCAGAGGAAAATTTTTAAAAGAAGAAGATATTTCGTCATTTGATTCTGTAAAAGAGTACTTCGAAAACAGAATAGAATCAACTTCTTACTTTTATTTAGAAAAAGCTTATAATAGTGGAGACTTTGAAACCGTAATCGCCCTCTGTGATAGTATTTTCTTGTTTGATCCTTTAGATGAAAACGCATTAAACTACATGATAAAAGCGTTATTTAAGCTCAATCTTAAAGATGAAGCAAAACAACGCTATTATCTATTTGTAGTGGAATATAAAAAAATTATTGGTGAAGATTATTCGAAAAGTTTTGCAGATTTATCCAGATAAATATTTATCTCAATACCATCCGGATTATTATCGAACTTCAACAAAAGGGTTTTGCTAAACTTGTCCCACTGATATTCGAAATTTTCTGATCTACCTTCTGTTTTGTTTTCAACTTGACAGTACTTTGGCTCTCTTGGTAGTAGAATTCTCATTACGTTAGCTGTACCTTTAGGCGATTTTACAATCAATGAATACACCTTATTATCAAACTTCTCATCGCTCACTCTTGCACCGGTAGCCAAAACCTGTGGATATTTTTTGTTCTTTATCGTTCTTAAATTATATAACATCGATTGATTGCCCGGGTATATAACTTTCTTGTTTAACACAGGCAGTGTTGGGTCGAACAAGTCTATAAACAATCCATTTATCTCATAAGCATCATCATTTACACTTTCTTCCATTACCGAAATTAATTCATAGTTTCCACGTGATAAATGAAAATTATTCTTGAATTGTAATTTACCTGATTTTGTGTTATTTTCATATAGACCTTTAACAATATCAATAAATTCATTATCTCCATTATTTTTTAAAACATATTCTTTGGGGTCTTTACGAATAATATATAAAATCCCTTTACCAATCTTGTGTAAACCATCTGTTGGAGAAAGTCCTACTCCTAAAGTTTCAAACAAATGAGATGAGGCTGTCGGGTAATTCATGCCATCTTGATTCCACCATTCTCTAACTGTTTGAAAAGGGTCGTTATCTCTACCACTATAAACTATGATACCTCCATTTTGAACCCAAATTTTCAGATACTCATGAGCATCCTTTTCGAGAGGCTTCATATTCGAATAAGTCATCAATAGAATTTTTGTATTTTCTAATGTACCCGAATAAGAAAGATTTTCTATATGTGCAGTTTCGATAGGGACTCCTCTCTTTAAAAATGGCAATACTTGACCATAAAAATTTGATAATTGAGGATCATCATACCCTTCATGCACAGGAAAACGTTGAAACATTAACGAATTCGACACAAGGGCACTTATACCTGTAGAACCGCTCACTTTATTTGCAGATACAGGCATGTTATTCAGCGAGTTAATCATAACCTGCATTTGAGTAGCATAATCACGTGGTATTCGTGTCTTTTCATTACTGCCTGCTGATACACTATATAAACCTTCATATATTCTTTCAGGCCATGGCATTATTTCAAAGGAATTAATATCAGGATATAACAACTGAGCAGTAAAAGTTGCCTGATAATTCTTTCTATAATCTTCCCAGTCTTTTGCTCTGTCTTCGATTGGATCAGTAAGAAAAAACATTTTTCTACCGGTAGGAGCTGTCATAGATTGCATACTACCATACTCTAAAAATGCTGTTTCAAAAACTCGTTCCTTATATACTCCATCGAAATAATTAGGTTCTCTTGAGGTTCCTGTCCAAACCTGTGCAATATATCCATCTACTTCAGGTAATGATGCCAGACTTGCTTCCGGACTAACTATTTGCCATTGAGAATAGTTTATTAACGAATGAGTAGGTACATAACATTTTACATTTAATCCTTTAGTTTTGCCATATTCTTTTGCAAATTGAAAGACATTCTGTAATGCTTTTTTATACAATTCATATTTCAGCTTATTAGAAAGCCATGTGTTTTCAGGACTTTCATGTTGTGGTCTCCATGGAAAGCCATAATATAACTGCCACTCTTTTTTAAAGGCTTCACTATAACCGGCACGAGCCCAAAACTCAGGCTCTTCAAGAAATATCTCATCTATTCCTGCATCGATTACCCTTTTAATGTGCTTTTCTTTTAAATATTCAAGAAAGTTCTCTGAAGGTACAATATAAGGAACCAGTCGACCATGCCATATTGTATCTCCTTTTTGAGTTACTTGTCCTTCATCTAAATGCCATCTTCCATCCCATTTGCCGGTAAAATAATCTTGATATTCACCCCAAGCAATACCTGTCATAAAATGAGTTATATATCCTCTTTCGCGCCATGAATCTACTCTTTCTTCGAAAGGAATTCTTTTAGACCTATCGGAAGGATTACCTCCAACGCCGTAAATCATCACCGCATCGGCTCTATTATCAATGGTGCTTCTCCACTCACGAGAAGTTTGGAAAGTTGTTTTTATTTCATTGTTAACTTGTCCATTTGTTGTACAAGCAACGACAATAAGTAAGGAGTATAATAATACTGATTTCATTTGTTTGGTTATTAATTTAATCTAAAAATTTAAGGTTTAAAACTTTTTATTGCTTTAAACCTTAAATATGTTTTATTAATTTCTACGGTATAAACACCTCAAGAGGTTCACTATAATTCCATCGCCGAGTTCCGCTACCTTTTGGAGTATCATAATTAATCCTTGAAGCAGCTCTAATAAACACCTTACGACCTGATGGAATATTTCCATTTGACTGGATAGTGATAGTCTGACCTAAAGATGCATTAAATTGGGAACCGGAATATTCAATTTTATTCGACCAACGTTCGTCACGAGCACGATAACCAACACTTGACGAGTAACTTACAAACAACTGTATATCAGTAACATTTAAAAAACTATTACTATATCCCCCCATTGGTTCTATTTTACTCTTAAAATCGCTTTCCGACACAGCACGTGTAACCTTAACTTTAGCTGTTACTTTTCCATTACTTACGGTAGGTTGTCCGACCCACTGAATATTCAAAAATGGCTGAACCTCAAATCTGACCTGTGTTACACCTTTTATATCCATAACCTGTGTATCATCAGCTATTGGAACACCATTTTCATCTTCTCTGTATAAAGGAATAAATGGTCCGTCAATTCTGACATTATACTTACCCTCAAATAATTTTGTATTTTGGAAAGTACCGTCCGGTCGACAATAGAAATCGGGATTATGAGTAGCATTAGGACCCCAGCTCAATTCCGTAAGTCGCACTCTAATTCCTTCACTTCCCTGATCTGTTAACACAGGATTTCCCGTAACAACATCTACAACTTCACCTATGATTGTTTCATTTGGCGCATCATAATTATCAATTTCAAACAAACTGCAAGAATTCAATAAAAACAGTAAGCTTAAACATATATATAATACTTTATTTTTCATATGACATAACTTATTTAATAATTACAATATACTTATCTGTTTGGTTGCTGATCAATAAACGCACTTTTCGTAACTTCATTACCAGGTATACCAAAATAGTAATCAATAGGATTGAACTCAAATGTTTTTAAACTCACCCATTGAAATCGTGCATCAAAGAAATATTTTCCTGTTTGTGTTGATAAGAATGGATATAATCCACGGAAACGATAACGTGAGTTATTACTATACATGCTTTTATCTCTCTCCTCACCCCAAAAACCATCTCTTCCATCGTAATGCCATACTCTCCAACGCCTTAAGTCCCATTTTGTTTTATGTTCAAAAGCTAATTCTTTTCTCCTTTCTTTACGAATTATATTTCGTCCGTTATCATCAGAAGTAATATTTGATGCAAGTAGAGTTGCACCCGCCCTTTCTCTTATACTGTTGATATTATCAGTTGCAACTTGTAGAAGATCAGACCCATCAGGTGAAGGTTCACCAGCAAGCTTTAATTCAATCGCAGCTTCAGCAGCATTTAACAAAACTTCTGCATATCTCATTAAAATGAATGGTTGAGCAGATTTACCTTCTCCTGCCTCAAATGATGGATTAGAATTCAACCATTTACGTCCATAAAGACCGGTTAAATTTCCTTCACCGTTATCATAAAAAGGACCATTTGCACCGGCAGCCGTAATTAAGCTACCGTTGTAGCTAACAGATTCTTGACTATTTCCTTCTCTTGGACTTAAATATAGTGTTTTAGGCTGATTTTTATAGGAATTCAAATGCTGATATCTCGTTTCAGCAGAAGCATAAGAATAATCCGTATGTAAAGGTTGAATAGGAGAATTTCCGGTATATACTCCGGCTCTAATCTCGATAGTTTTACCTTTAAATTGATCATCCGGAAAGATCACATAAGCCCTTAATCTTGGTTCTGCATCTTTGTAAAAATCTAAAGGTGAATCATAAAGGAGATAAGTTCCTTCTGTATTGGAATTACCGGTTGTTACTTTTACAGTACCATCAGGATATCTATTAAAGCCTTCGAATAACTCTAAGAAATCTAAAGAAGGACATGTACCTGATGCTAAAGGTGCTTTAAAAATAAATGGTGCACTATAAGCATCATATCCATGAGTTATCGTTGGATATTCATACTCTCTAACATAGATATTCTCAGTACTTGTCAAATCATTAAACATATCAACCATATTTTGATATTGAGCTTCAGGATCATTTGCTGCCCATTTCTTCTTATACAAAGAATATCCTCCATTTAACATAATGTCTCTGGCTGCGGCATATGCTTCTTTAAAGTATTTTTTAGATGCATCTTCCCATTCATCTTCAGCAAAACCGATTATTCGTACACCGGTCTTTTGTCCAAATCCGGTTAACCTACCCGGCACTGTTTCGTTATATTTTGCAACACTACCTGCGTATAACATTGCTTGAGATTTGAATGCCAATGCAACATACTTATTTGAATATCCTTGTTTTGGACTTTGTGGCATTAACAAGGAAGCAGCTCTATCATAATCAGCTAAAATCTGATCCCATGTTTCTTTTTCTGTTGAACGTGGAACCTCAAGTTCATCCTTTTCTGCCGGATATTGAATTACTCGTGTCACTAATGGAATACCTCCAAAACGACGAGCCATTGCATAGAACACAGTTGCACGAACGTAATAAGCTTCACCTAAATAATGGTTATAAGTAATCTCAGGAAATGCATCTGAGTAATTTGGTAAAGTTTCTATCAAATAATTAGCATCTCGCAACAAAGTAAATGCTCTACCCCAGTATGGAGTTCTTTCACTTGTAAATGCTGTACATATACCATCTCTGTTTAAAGCCTCTCCGGTACCTTCAATACCTGTAGCACCAAGCCATGAATTAAATTCGATACCCCATTGCGGCATATATTTAAAATCTTCGAAAGGCATATAACTGTACATTCTCGCCAAATAAATTTCCATTCCTGATTCACTTGTCAAAAGATCTTCATCTGTTATTATATTTTTTGGTGGAATATCTAAATCCGTACAAGCATTAAACAAAATAATGCTCAATATGGATAATATAAATAGTTTTTTCATAAGAATCTTTTTTAAATTCGTATTTTTTTAGACAATCTATTAGAATGATAGCGACATGCCTACAGTAACTGTTTTGTTCAGTGGATACATCCTACCTAAATCATCGTCAGGATGTTCCGGGTCAACAAATTTTACTGCAGTAAGGGTTACCAAATTATAAGCATTCGCAAAAAAGCGTAGTTTAGCATCGGACATTGCTTTTATTTTGGGTACAGTATATCCAAGTTCGATACTTTTCAAACGTAAGTAAGCAGTATTAACTCTGTTAAAGTCAGAGTTTTGACGTGGATATATACCGGTATATCCATAATAGCCACTTACCCATTCAGTGTCAGGATCATATGGATCTGCCGTAGGGTCAGCCGGATGCCAGCGATCAAGATATTGAACTAATGTACCACCACCGTTACTACCCCAAATCGAGTATAAAGGCTCTCTATATTCCATTGAACCTAATGCAGAACCTTGCAATAAAATGCTTAAATCGAAATTCTTATATGATAAGTCAATGTTTGTACTGTAATTAAGCCATGGAGTTTGGTCAAATGCAAATGGATGTTCATCTTGTCCGTTTATTTCACCATCTCCATTCCAGTCGATATACTTATAAGACCCAGGTAAAATATCACGTTCTTTGTAAATATCATACGCCCAAATGTCTTCCCAATCTATATACCTGCCTGCACCTTCATATCCAAATTGAACACCTTGATATCGATTTGTCAAATTATCATTACGCCATCTATCGTAAGAATTTCCGTAAGGACCTTTCTCTGATGCTATTAAATATTTCTGGCGAGTTATCGAAGCTAAAGCTTTAATTTTATACGAGACATCACCAATTTTATTTCTATGAGTAATTTCCAAATCTATACCAAAATGGCGGTCACTATTAATGTTTTCACGTGGGGCAGTAGAACCTACTACTGTAGGCAAATCACCTGAACGACGTGCAAATCTTCCTGTACGTTGACGATCAAAATAATCAACCGAAAAGCCTAAAAGTCCATTCCACGCTTCAAAATCAACTCCAATATCAAAAGTATTTGCCTTGAACCATGTAATATTTTTATTCGGTAAAGCCAGAGTTGATACGCCATAAACGAAGTTATTACCTAATATATATCCCGGAGCATATTGGTTATAATAGCCCTTTTCAGCATTACCACTTGTAGCAGGATAGGTATATCCCATCGCCCAATCATATTGAAGTTCACCGTCATCTCCAAGTACACCATAACTCGCACGAAGTTTCATTTGATTGACGAAAGACAAAAATGATATTGATTTAAAGAACTCTTCCTCTGAAATTCTCCATCCGGCAGAAGCAGATGGGAAGAAGCCCCATTGATGACCTTTAGCAAATTTAGATGAACCATCGTATCTGAATTGTAATTCACCGATATATTTATCCGCATATGAGTAATTCAATCTACCTATCATTGCTGAATTTGCCAATTCATAAATATCGTTTGAACCGCTCTGCATACCTCCTAATTGATTTTCATCAACACCCGCAAAAAGATATTCCATTGCAAAAGCTAAATCTCTTTTAGCATAGAAATTATCTCCAACTCTTTTTTGAGTTTCCCAACCTAACAGTCCGTTCACCTTATGTAATGCAAACTTTCTATCGTAATTTAAAATAAATTGTCCTAGAGTTTGCTGTTTACTATATACCTCACGTCTTAATTGACTTGGTGAACTATTATTATAGAGTTTTTGAGTATATGATTGAGTAAGCTCATTATAAGCATATTGATAATATTCTTTCCGGAATATTGTATTATTATCCATTCTATAATCGTAACTGAAAAGAGCTTTAGCATTTAAACCTTTAAGAATTGGTGAAATAGTACCAAAATCATAATTTAATGATGCTGATGACTGAAAATACTTTTGTTCGTATCTTCTATATCCAGATACGTCAGATGTCATTTTTGCAACAGTATTCTCTTCCAAATCCAGTCCATCATAATTTAGCATAGTATTTTCCGGATCAGCATATGCAGGGAAAAGTACTCCTTGTCTCCAATAGTTTCTGATAATATCTACTGAACTTGAATACGGGTTATTTCTTTCGTCAGCAATTCCACTCAAATTTAGTTCGAAAGTTAAACCATCAGTAATTTGTGTATTAATATTTGAACGCAAATTAAACTTGCTATAGTTTAAATCTCCCGATTTAAAGAACCCCTCTTGAAAAAAATAACCAAGCCCTACATAGTATTGTGTTTTATTATTTCCTCCTGTCAAACTAACATCATGTTGTGTTTGAGGAGAAAATTCAGAAAATAACAGAGAAGTCCAATCAGTTGTACGTCTTGTTCCATTTCTATAAGCCTCGAAATCTGTATCATTATATATAAGATTGCCTCCATTAATATTATTCATGGATCTTTCATTATACAATGTCATTGTTTGGAATGCATCAGCAAGGACAGGCATACCTGAAGGTTTTTGGAAAGTAAAAGATCCGTTATATGACACTTTACTTTTCTCTTCTTGTGTTCCTTTTTTGGTTGTTACCAACACAACACCATTAGCTGCACGAACTCCATAAATTGCTGCAGATGCATCTTTAAGAACAGATATATCATCTATATCATTGGGATTTAATCTCTGAAATTCTGCTGTAGAACGAGGTATTCCATCAATAACAACCAATGGAGAACCCAGTCCTCGAATATCAAAATTATTGTTGAAAGTTCCTGGTTCTGCACTTTTCTGCCACACACGCACTCCGGATATTCTTCCTGTAAGCATATTCTGTGGATTCTCATTCTTCGTCTGAATCATTTCTGAACCTTTAATACCTGCTACAGCTCCCGTAAGTGTAACCTTTCTTTGAGTAGCATATCCTACAACCACAATATTATCCAATTCTATTTCCTGTACCTGCATCACAACATTTATCAACCTACGTCCTCCAATTTTCTCTTCAACAGTCTTAAGACCTAAGAAGCGAAATTCGAGTGTTGCATCTGTTGGTGCACTGATTGAATACTCACCACTTATACTGGAGATAGTACCTTGATTTGTGTTTTTCACTATAACGTTTACTCCCGGTAGGGGTTCGTTATTTACATCTGTTATTTTTCCTGAGATATTAATGTACTGCGCATTTAAGCTAGCTGATATTAATATCATCAGACTCATAAATAAAATGCTAAATTTTGTACATTTTGAATACCATGACTTTATCATAACAATTTATAATTAAGTTAATTTATTTTTCCAATTCAAAACGAGATAAAACGGCGTATTCAGCAGCGAATGCAAAAGTAAACATGCCTTCAACTCTGTTTTTACTATTATCATAACTCCAGCCAACTAATAAGTTAGTAGGAAGCATATTTTCATATAAAAAGTTGTCAAAAGCATAATCCAAATTCATTTGGAAGCTATTTAAATACTTGTCAACATTTTTATAATAAGGATAAAAATCCATATAGCCTCTCATTAAAACTCCATTGAACCAGTTTCTGAAACCACTAATATTGTATGTATAATATCCGTCTTTCGTTTCACCTAATTTTGCAAAATATTTAAAACTTGCATCTGCAAGATTCTTAGCATCAGTAAAGTATGTGCTTTTTCCTGTAGCACGATACAAGTCAGAAGCACCTGACAGCATAGTGCCGCTATTGTAAGTAATAGCAGGACCCACGCGATCTCTACATGTTCCACCCTTACGATATGTTACACCATAAACAGTTTCAGTTTCCGGCTTGCTCGGAGAACATCCTCCCATCATGTCGTCGTAAACTCCATCAGAACGTAATAAATATTTCTTTTGAAATTGATATACTTTTTCTGCAAATTCTAAATAATATTCACTTTTTTTCTTTTGTACTGTTTTACGTGTTAATTTATTGGCAGGATCTATATAACGATGTGTGATATCATCATCTTTATCTTTATATATTTCGTGAAGCCATACTAAAGGGCTAATCATAGGACCATTACTACATGAATGTTTTGTAACGTAACCCGGTCCCCAAGGTATTCCTCCTCTTTCCTGTCCGTATACATCAAATGTACAATCCCAACCATCAAGCACATATTCAGTTAGATATTCAGCTTTACTTAAATATTCTGCATTGTTGGTTAATTTATATGACTCAAGTAATTCGCGAATCAACCACATTTGGTCATCATACACATTTTCAATACCTTCAACTTTTGCCGTACCTTTTGCCGCACCACGATTTACACCATATACTGTCCAGGTTTTTGTTTGTGTATAAGATATTAACTCATATGTTCCTGCATAATAATCCGCATTATCATATAATTTTTCCAGCAGATCTTTATAACGATTAAAATTTTCGTCATACACATCAGTGTTTCCATTTTCCTTCTGTGCTACCAAACCATGCAATATCGCATTTACAGCTTCTATTGATGCAGTATACATCCAAACACTGCCTTTTTCATCAGAACGTATTTTTGTATACGGATTATAGTAGCGAGACATGGACATGCCACTTCCTGTAAAATAACAGGAAATAGCATTATCCACGATTTGCATAGCATTTTGAAGATTTTTATCAGAAACACTTGAATTTGGCTTTTCATTATTATCCGGTCCTTGATTTTCACTGCATGCAGCAAAAGTTACCAGTAAAAAATTAAAAGCTATGATAAAAAATACTCTCACTATTTATATTTATTTTAGTTCAATATTATATAATACAAGTTTATTTTCACCTGTGCTTGCTGCGCCATTAAATACTCCAAGAGCTAATGTTACATCCTTACCATTAAATCCGGAGAGATCATATACAAATGAAGCATAAGCATCCGGGTCGCCTGCGCCACCTGCGCCATGTTTAAATTTCCATGTACCATTTTCAGCAGCAGAGGCTTCTTCTGCTGTGTTGGAAGAAGGTGCTATATGAGTTACAGTTCCATTATTTTCAATAGCAGTTAATTTAAAATACGTATAATTACTTCCGAAGTTACGAGTTTTTAAAACCAATTCATTATTTCCTGCTGCTATAGCAAATTTTGCATAGAAGAACGATTCCGGAACTTCGGTATCAACATCAGCAGTATTTCTTGTTTTGATTAAATAACCTTCAGATGGGAATACTTCAGGATCTTTACGAACCGGAACAAACGACCACTCAGCAGCAATATGATTTTGTCCAATCCAAGAACGATAAGCATCAATATAATTATCACGATTACCGCTTATCGGACTTATACCTGTAAAGACTTTCTTTGTATTAACCATAGTAGAGCGAACGGTTTCTTGAGTTAACTTCCATCCATTTATAACTTCTGTACCCGGAAGCCAGCCCCAACCTTCAACTTTTCTATCTGCAAATCGAATGGCACGCAAAACTAATTGCTTCCAGTAGTCACCTGTTTCTTTACGATAGATTCCTATGGCGATTATTACTTCTTTACCAACATAACTACTTAAATCAAACTCGAAATCGGTATAATCTCCAGATCCATAAGTTTTGTTCTCTCCTATTTTTTCAGCAGTTTTTTCTGCTGTCGACAAATCAATAACTTGAACACCGAAATAAGCAGGATTATTTGCATCTGCATTATGAGTTCTTAATCTTACTGACATGATTTTATTATCATTAGTAATTTTCTTACTTCCATAAACATAAGAGTCGAATACTTCTAAGTCAGCCGGATTATTACGGAACTCTTCGTTATTACGAATCTGAAGAGTAGTTCCTTCATTTTGTTCCTGCCATGCTCCCCAGAAAGTAAGAGTACTCATATAGTTACAAGCCCAATCCCAATGAGGATAATCGTCAGCATTACGTCCACCTCTAAATTCATTATAATACCATTTATCCGCATTAACCAGATCGTCAATTGTCAAACCACGAAGTAACTCAACATTTCCCATTTCAACATTTACAGTAGCTTCTCCATCTATAAAATCTGCTACAGTAATATTTCTTGTTATTGTTGTGTAGTTTTCTTTTGAGAAAGTTACAGTGTAATCTTCAATAGTTAAATTATTAATTGAATAGCTACCATCAGCACCTGTTGTTGCAGTTTGATTTTCGCTTACCTGTACTAAAACTCCTTCTAAAGGAGCATTGTCGTTTTTTGCATCCGTAACGACACCAATAATTTTTGCAGAAGCATTAATCATTATAACTTCCAATGTTGCAACTTTATCAGATTTAAACTGATTAGCAGAAACTGTTACTGTTACTGTCTGATAACCATCTTTTTCAAAGGTTACAGACTGAGATTTAATTTCTACATTCTTAATAGAAAACTCACCCTTTTCATTTGTAGTTGAAGTTCCCTCAAGTCCTTTTACCGAAATTGTCACATCTTTAATCGGATTTTCAAAATCATCGGTAACTATACCGCTAATTGTACCAAAATTGTCAGTCAACTCTTCCTTACAAGATGTTGTGATAGATAACATCGAAAAAACAAAGAAGGTGAAAGCAACCAATTTAAAAATTTTACCTTTTTTCATTTTGCTTAAAATTAGAATTTTGTGATTAATAATTTTTAATTACAAAGTAAGGGGTCATAGGTTAAGTTTAAGGTTATTTATGAGTTATTTTAGGGTTATTTTGACAACTTTTTTTTTAATCGTATACATTATTGGTACTAATTTTTGGTGATATCCTAAAAATAAAAAAGCCGTAATTACATTTGTAATTACAGCTTAATCTTGATTATTAATTTATTTTATCTCAATCCAACTCCGATCTTGATGCAATTGCTATCCTGTTCCAGCTATTAATGGTTACGGTAGCCATTACGACAGCAATTAATTCTTTCTCAGAAAGATGTTCCGCAGCTTCTTGATAAACCTCATCAGGTACATGCCCGACAGAAACTAATGTAACTGCTTCGGATAAAGCCAACGCTGCTCTCTCTTTAGGCGTAAAAAGTTCTGTTTCGCGCCAAGCATCAAGCAGAAATAGCCTTTGTGCCGATTCGCCAATCTTCATTGCGTCACGTGTATGCATGTTCAAACAATATGCACAGCCGTTGATTTGCGATGCTCTGGTTTTTATCAATTCATACAGTTTATGATCAAGTCCGCTATTAGAAGCGTACTTTTCTAAGCCCAACATAGCTTCAAGAGCTTTTGGGTCTGCCTGCAAAATATTAATTCGTTTCATAATGTTATTTATATATTCTTCTTTAAAACAAACCAACATTATAAAAGGTTGAATAAATAACATAAATTAGCAATGTTAAAGTGTTGATTTGCTTTCCTTTTCATTGTGAATCCACATTCATTAGACTATTAGTCGTCAAATTTGGTTACAAAAAAATCATATTTATTGTTCTCTATTGTGTAGGTTATTTTTATTATGCATGGTTTGCATTAGATTAATTCTTTTAAAGATGCGTACCTTTCAACATTATAATTTCCTTTGCTGTCAAAGGCTGTTTTATTATATATCCTTGTTAGGGCTCTGTCATTAGCAATTTTCTGAATTATAGTATTATTGTTGTCGATTAGTTCTGTTTCAGAAACTAAATTCCATTCGTATAATTGTGTTCTATACTCTGATACTAATCTTTTAGTATTGTCACATAATAATTGAAATTTGTTTAAGAATGCAGTAGTAGAAATTGTATTTATTATAGCTAAAATTTCTTCCATTGTATTTTGTTGATCAGAAATTAAATCCCAGAGTTCATTTGCGACAAGGGATTCATTTGTAGCAAAATATTTATTCATATTGATAATTGACCCAAGAAACCGTGGTTTGTCATAACTTGTAACTGCTTCATTTGTGGGATTTACCGTTGGGTCAAAAGGAAAACCAATATAAAAATGAATTTGCTTGCCAGGAAAATGATTATGTAATGCGGCTTTTCCCTCAAGTATTTTCTGTTTCTCACCTTTCATTTCTCCAGAATTAGGTTTAACGGACTTCAGCTCGATTGCAATAACCCTTGTAGCATCTTCAATAAACACATCTGCTGAAAAGTCCATTGCATTTATATCAGCATCGTTGTATTGTGCAAATAATAAAGTATTTTCACTATTAAGATTTGGAGTTGATGTAGCATTACTTAAATCTGCTATTATTTGAGCAATATGATTTCTCTGACTTTGCTTTATAGGCAAATTGCCAAGTCGTTTTGAAGTATATTCTCTTTTTTCACCATTGCTCAAATGATGAGCAACATTTTCAAAAAAAGTTTGTCCCAATGTTGTGTTCAAACCTTGAAGCCAACTACTCAAACTAATGAAAAAAGGAGTGTCAGAAACTTTTCCATTTAGTTTATCTGAAAATGCCCTTAAAAAGGATTCGTGAAATGGTGCATTTCTATTGTTTGAAGCATCTTCCGGAAAACTTTCAAATCTCGTAACTAAGGTTTTGATTACCTCAATAGATATTTTTTCTTTTTGTTTAGATGTTAGTGCCATAAATTTATTCTTTTATCACCTCCTTGATTTATTTTTATCACTTACTTTTTAAATGAAAAATTATCTCCGAATATGCACCTTTATCCTTCTCTGTCCGGTTTAATACAGGTCGCTTATATTGATTGACAATTTTCATCCCTGCATTTTCTGCAATAGTTGGATACATATTGTACTTATCATTTGCGACAAGAAAAACATCATAATCATCAACTAAAAATCTTTTAGCATTAATCAATACAGCACTTATCCCTTCAATGTAACTTTGCTTTGCTTCCCTACCTTGCCCTTTGTAAAGCGGTCCAATTTCTAATTCATCTTTTCTCTCAAAACCAAATAAATCATAAGCATAAGCATGTTGTTCGTGATAGTCTATTAAGCCAACATAAGGAGGAGAGGAGAAAATACCTTTGATTTTTTGTTTTGAAATTAATTCAGCAAATTTAGGGTTTTTCTTCTTCAATTCACCAACAATATCTATTGTCCTACTGTCTCCGGTTAAACACGAATGATAAGTAGGTTTTCTTAACCGATCATATTCAACTAATCGTTTAATTGTGTCTCTAGAATAACTTTCCCACCATTTTAGAATAGAAAACAGTGGCTTACATATTTTCCCATGTTTTCCACAGTAATATGTTGTAGTTACAGGTTCTAAAAGTGTAGCTAAATCTGCGTGAGTTGTTGCCCTACAGCTTCTGATTGTACGACTTAAAATTACACTCACAATCCTTTTGGTATATTCGTTTTGTATCTTTTTAATTTCATCAAAGACAAATTGAATTTCTTCTCTGACATGATTGGAGTACCATTTATCAAGGAAAGTATCCTCTTTTTCCTGCCGTAATTTAATGTTGTATTCTTCAACTAAGTTATTGAAAACCGGTAAGAATTCCAATTCTTTTTCTTTACCGTATTCCTTCTCGTTAATCTCTTTTCTGTGAACCTTGTACTTATAATCAGGGACAGGAAAATGTTTATTATTAAATACGTTTAGTGCTTGTAAAAGTTTAACTTCAAATTCAACTGTATGTGAGTTTTCTAAAAATAATTTTAGAGACTTAGTGATTCTATTTATTTCAGTTTGAACATCATTTATGTCATAATGAATAACCTTACAATTACCAATTAAAGAATTAAAAGCAGAAATATCTACACCAACTGCATGTATTCCTAACTCACAGGCTTGAACCATAGTAGTTCCACTTCCAGAAAATGGGTCAAGTACAATATCACCTTTTTCGAAATAAACTTCTTTTTTAAACTTGTCTGTGTGTGTATCGAGGAAATATTCAACTAATTGTGGAATAAATTTCCCTTTATATGGGTGAAGCCTATGTACGTGTTTTGTTGTTTCTGATTCTTTATATTGGTCAAAAGATAAAGTCCAATTAAGGTCTTCTCCTAATTCGTCTTTCCATGATGCTTGCTTAGTTTTCTTTTGACCTTTATAATAATTTATTAATTCTTCTTTGGCAATTAACGTGGAGCCATTTTTTCCGATTTTGGAAATTCTACCATACTGAATAAGATAAGAAATGTTAGAGGTTGTGACATTCTTCTCTAAATACTCTGATGCCCATAAACTTGCTTCACTTATTGATATATATTCAGACATGTTATTTATTGTTTATTTTACCGTATTGAGTTGTATGTTCTTCGACCTTTAATGTTTCAAATACTTCGAACTGTCCTCCAATTGTTTTTAAATGCCTATTCTTTAGGCTCTGTACAAAAAATATTGATGTAAAGTTAATAAAGTTTCTTTACTCAACAATACTATCTAATCAGTTGCCCAAATATTCTATCAGATTAAAAAAGTTATTATAGCCAATGCCTAAATCAAATCTTCCATTATTGATTGAAACAGGTTCATTGTTAATAAAGGTCTTGATTTGAATTTTACCGGATAAATTAGTTCTTACTAACTCTTTGTCAACATATAATTTCTGAACTTTTTTGAATAAAATATCACCTTGTATGATGTCTAACTTCATTTTTATACCGTTGTAGTCTAAAGTAACTACGCAATTATTACTTTTTAAATTGATTAAAGAATCATTCAACACCACTAAATCGGGATAATCATTTGGTGTGAATCCTTTTAAAGATATACGCATAACTGCTGAATATGTTCCGTATTTACCTTTTAAGTCAATGTTAAAAGTATCAGGTCGTATATAAATTTTAGATGGCTGAAATTCGTTTGTGGATACAAAAGGCGTTTTATCTATGTACATTCCAAAAGTATTATAACCCCATTCCGAATAAATCGGTAATCCCGGAGCATCATAATCTTCTATATAAACAGATTGAGATAGCTCAACATCTTCACTGCTACAAGAGCTTACTGTAAAGGTCACTATAACCAAAAGTGACACAATTGTTGTTTTGAATATATTGTTCATAATAATATCTATTTTGTGTTACTTATTTAAAGGAAAAACCAATGAGAATTGAGTCCCTGAAATATTTGAAATATCTAATAAACTCGAATTATTTTCTGTCATGTAGAAAGCAGGAGTGAATAAATCTAATGAAGCATAAATTGATTTACTCAATTTGAATTTTGCACCGAATGTGATGTAAATAGAAGAGTAGAATGGATTAGATTTAATATTCAAATCATTTAAAACAGATTTCTCATATGCCTCCATTTCAGTCAGTTTGAATTCTATATCTGTTAAATGTGAAACACGATAAGCGAATTCTGTGGATAATTTGGTGTAAAGAGACACAAACCCCAAATTAAACGGAGTATATTTAAGCTCAATCGGTATACCTATAAAGCCTGATTCTTCTCTAATTTTTCTAATTCGTGTATACTCGACCTGTGAACCTAAACTGTTCAACCGTAGAAAAAAGCTACCACCTCTATCATAATCATTCTTAATTGCATCACTTTCCAGCGTGATAAATCTTAATCCTGAGATTAGAGAAAATCTATTATCTAAAGCATATTCTGCCGATAATCCAAGAAAATTCATCTCTGCATTGATGTTTACATTTCGGTTGGTGTAACTGCTAACTGACCCAACGTCTTGTCTGACAGGCCATGCGTCATTTAGTTCAGCCGTTAAACCTTTATAACCAAAATCAACAGATAAAGATAGTTTTTGTGGTAGTACTGCATGTGCTTGTAATAAGCTTCCAAAAAGGAGAATAAACAAAATTTTAATAATTTTCCTCATAAATATTTAAATTTTAAATTTAATTACAGATGCGTTAAGATTAGGTTTAGTTGCAAGAGAAATATCAAATTTTAGAAACTTTTGAATCCGATGATTTCTCTTACTTCTTTTACTGTTTTTGCTGCACTTGCCTGAGCCTTTTCTTTACCAAGTCGTGCAACTTTGGATATATATGCTTCATCCTTCAACATTTCGTTAATTTTTTCACGAAATGGAGCTGTGAAGTTTATCATGTCTTCGGCTAACTGTTTCTTCATGTCGCCGTATCTTATCTGACATGAATTGTATTTCTCGTTGAAATAATCATAAGTGTCTTTAGTCGACACAACACTCATCAACTGAAATATATTCTGAATTACTTCCGGTTTTTCCTGATTGGGAATAGTTGGTCCGCTATCAGTTACTGCTTTCATAACCTTTTTTCTGATAGCTTCGGGAGTATCTGCTAAGAAAATTGCATTACCCTCTCCTTCCGACTTACCCATTTTACCTGAGCCATTAAGTCCGGGAATTTTAACAAGATTTTGTCCGAAATTAAAAGCTTGCGGCTCAGGGAAATACTCAACGTTATACATGCGATTAAAGCGGTTGGAAAACTGACGTGTCATCTCTAAATGTTGCTCTTGGTCTTTACCTACCGGCACTTTTGTAGCTTTATGAATAATAATATCCGCAGCCATAAGTGTAGGGTAAGTAAGTAAGCCTGCATTTACATTTTGTGGTTGTTGACGAATTTTATCTTTAAACGATGTACATCTCTCCAATTCTCCGATATATGCATTCATATTGAGAAACAAATATAATTCAGCGGTTTCAGGCACATCACTTTGAATATACAAAGTTGCTTTTTCGGGGTCTAATCCGGCAGCAAGATACTCTACAAGCACCTGTTTCACATTCCCATGCAAATCCATAGGAGTTGGGTGTGTGGTTAAAGAATGATAATCTGCAATAAAGAAATAACAATCATGCTCATTTTGCATGTCAATAAAATTCTTTAGTGCACCAAAATAATTACCAAGATGCAGATTACCTGTCGGTCTGATACCGCTAACAACTGTTTCCATTTTTATGAAATTAACATCAGAGATAGTCTCAATAGTCTTTTAATTTTTATTCTATTGGAATTGTTCTTCTTATATGTTGATCTAATGATGTAAGAGTTTCTGTTGAAACAACTCCCGGAATTTCTTGAATTTTACCGTTTAGCAACTCCATTAAATGTGCGTCGTTTTTAGCAAATAATTTAATGAGAACTGTATACGGTCCGAGCGTATATTGAGATTCCACAATTTCAGGAATTTTATCCAATTCCTTCACAACCTCTTTATACATAGATCCTCGTTCTAGAGTAATTCCCACATATACACTGATTTGATAACCAAGCATTTTAGGATTCACTATATACCCTGATCCAATGATTACGTTCATATCTATCAATCGCTGTACACGCTGATGTATTGCAGCACGCGACACACCACACTCTTCTGCAACATCCTTAAACGGCATACGTGCATTCTGACTTATAATACGTAGTATTTTTCGGTCTAATTGATCTATCTTCTCCATAACATAGAATTAAGCTTAAAACATTCTTAAAGATCAATAATAAGTTTATATTCCAAAATATGTAATATTTATTTTACAACTGCAAGCAATTCAACTTCGAACACTAAAGTCGAAAATGGTTTAATTGTTCCATGATCTTGCGAGCCATATGCTAATTCTTGTGGAATGTAAAATTTGAATTTTGATCCGACAGGCATCAACTGTAGTCCTTCAGTCCAACCTTTAATAACTTGATTAACACCAAATTCCGTAGGCTGACCTCTATCTATAGAACTATCAAACACAGTTCCATCAATCAAAGTACCATGATAATGAACCTTAACTTTATCAGTAGAGGTTGGAGTCGCTCCCTTACCAAGTTTAATAACTTCATATTGCAAGCCTGAAGCTGTTGTTATTACACCTTCTTTTTGAGCGTTTTCTTCCAAGAATTTTATTCCGGACTCTTTATTATCCTTATATTTTGCTTCTAAATTTTGAGCTTGGACTTTCTCCATTGTTGTATTGAAATAATCACGAGCATCATCATTTTCCAACACAAGAGCTTTACCTGAAATTCCATTAATCAAACCTTGTCTGAGAAATTTATAATCCATTTTAAGAGTAGAATCATTATAAAAATCAGGATTAGATTTTAACTGATTACCAATCATTGCTCCCATTTCAGTTACATTTCTCAAATCTTCAGAAACTTCTTTTTCTTTTAATCCGGCTTTTATACCTTTCATTAATGACTTAACACCTTTACCTGTACTATCATTCTGAAGATGATATTGTTTAAGGATTTTACCATTTACATATCCGAATGAATAGTTTAAGCTATCCAACTCAGATTTTAATGTTACAGATTTTGCTTTATAATCAGAGCAAGACGTTGAAACAATTGCTACAAGAGCAATAATTGTCCATATAATATTTATTTTTCTCATATTATTCTTTTTTATTTGAAGATAAACTATTTGATATTAATTAATTTTGATTACCATATCTTTGAGACTGAACCTTTTGCTGTATTGCCTGTACAATAGAATCTGCCTCTTCTGAAGTAATTACTTCTTGATAGTCATTCAAAGCATTCACCAATCCTGTCATAATTTTATCCACATTTCCTATTAATGTAGAATCTCCAAAATAACCATTTTTAATTTGATCATTGAAATATTTACCTACCTGAATACCCAAGTCATACATTTCGTCTGCATCTTTTGTGTTGTAAGCCTTATCAAGCGCTTCAACAAATGCAGTCAATTGCTGACCGGTAGAATCTGTTGCAAAATATTGTTGTTTAAACATATCACCTTGCCATTGACCTAAAGTGTAATTAATACTATCATTCATTGTTTTCAATGCAACTTCTTTTGGTTTAATATCGTTACATGAACTAAATGAAAACACTGCAATTACAGCAGTTAATAACATAAAATTAATTGTCTTTCTCATATTTGTTATTTTATTTAATTTCTAATTCTTTAATTTGTTCCTGTATTGAAGGAGGGTTAATATCAAGTAATTCTACTGTAAATATTAATGTTGCATAAGGAGGAATAACTCCGCCTGCGCCGCGTTCTCCATAACCTAATTCGTAAGGCACAAAGAATTTATACTTTGAACCTACTGACATTAGTTGTACACCTTCTGTCCATCCGAGTATTACCTGATTAAGCACAAAATCTATCGGTTCTCCCCTATCATATGAACTATCGAATTTTGTTCCGTCTATTAGAGTTCCTTCGTAATGTACCTTAACTTTATCGGTTGCTGAAGGTTTCGGACCGTCTGATTCTTTTATTATTAAATATTGAAGTCCACTTGCAGTTGTCTGAATTGCAGGATTTTTTGCATTCTCAGTTAAAAACTTTTCACCTTCTGAACGTTTTTCTTTTTCAATTTTTTCTTGTGCCAAGGTGAAATAATTTTGTAAAATCTCCTGCGATAATTCTGAAGTAAATTTTACTGAATCTCCCTTCATTACTGAATTGAAAGCAGTCAAAAACAAATCTAAATTATATGCTTCATTAGGCAAAGTCTTCAAGTTTTTCGAAAGATCTGTTGCTATGTTTATTGCTAATGCATAACTCATCGAGTCAATATCATTTTTAAATATGTCTTCTTGAACAACTTCAACTTTAGATTTCGATTTCTTCTCTTTTTTGGGTTTAGCTTCCTTCGCCTCGACTGAAAACACTATTGCTAATGCAGTTATTAAAACTAATAGTTTATTCATTTATTTTAATTTTACAGATTATCTATAATTTCGTTTATACGATGTCTAACAATTCAACTTCGAATATTAATGTTGTATGTGGTCCAATCATCTGACCTGCTCCATGTGCTCCGTAAGCCAATTCCGATGGGATAAATAATTTCCATTTAGAACCTACCGACATCAACTGAAGAGCTTCAACCCATCCTTGTATAACTTGTGTTACTCCGAAAGTTGCCGGTTCACCTCTATTTACAGAGCTATCAAACACATCACCATTAATTAACGTACCATGATAATGAACTTTCACACGATCTTTCGCAACGGGTGTTTTACCATTACCTTGTTTGATAACTTCATATTGAAGACCACTTTTGGTTGTACTGACTTCCTTTCTTTTTGCATTTTCTGTTAGAAACTCTTTTCCTTCATGAATATTTTGCTCAAAAGCCTTCTCTTGAAGCTTTTGGAAATAATC
This sequence comes from uncultured Paludibacter sp., assembly GCA_937927845.1. GTDB lineage: Bacteria > Bacteroidota > Bacteroidia > Bacteroidales > Paludibacteraceae > Paludibacter. Next base: position 97,060 of record CALFXE010000010.1, on the reverse strand, counting down.
ATTTATCAAGTTTTGCGCTTCCTGCAAACTCATTTCTAACTTGTTTCCTTGAATTACATCTTTGATTCCATCTGATAATTTTTGATAATCTAATCCTTCAAAACCACTATTTTTTAGGTTGTTACCCAAACTTAATCCAAGGGCATAACTAATTTTATCCATTCGTAAGTATTTTTTTATAAAACGTCTGCAAAGATAGCTGATTTATCGGATATTAGGTGTTAATTTATACAAAATTATCGAGAAGAAAGAACAACTGGAAGTTTCATATTTTTTCTTACACCTTTTTCAGGATGAAATACTTCTATATAAATCACATAAATCCCAACATTTGCTATCTGCCCTTGTGTGTCTGCACCATCCCATATAAAAGTGCCGGTTTGATTACATAAATGTTGATTTGCAATTGAAACAAGTTTTTCTCCAATAGGTGTAAATACGTCAATATTAGCAATATAACCCAACTCAGGCAAGTTGTAATTAATTATACAAATATCATTTAATCCATCATTATCAGGTGAAAAATGTTTTGATTCCAGACTAAAAATTACATTCTTTAAATTATCATTCAAATCTTTATGCTGAGAATTTTGAAATCCGGGAGTACCATAATTATGTGTAGTGGCTGCTGAATGCCAGTTTTTTATATCCTGAGTTGGAAGATCTGAATATATACGCTCTAATGCTACTCCTTTCGAATTTTTTATTAAAGCGTGATGAAAGGATTCATGATAAGTGAATTCATCATATATTATATCTTTTTTGGAGTTTGTAAGCACTAAAGTTGCCGTTTCATTATTTAACGTACTCCATTTTGTTTGAATAATATTTGCACTATCCGGACAATCATGATAAGTCTTGACAGCTTCTTTTTGACTCGTAACAGCTAAATAATCACATGGTTTCATAATAGTTGTATAAGGAATTTCCACTCCTGTGTTTAATGAACCATCGGTTTTACGAGTTGTAAAAATCAGTCCTGAAACATCAATAATTTTGTTAGATCTGTTATAAAATTCTATATATTCGGCTGAAGTTTCGGGATTATTAAACATAACTTCATTAAAAATTATATCTCCTTGACTTATTGTATCTAATTCTAATAAATCCGAATAAATTTCACCTGTAACTCTTATATCATCAAAAAAGAAAAATTTACCTGTTGTATTAGTATGGGTAAAAGAAAGTCCGAAATATTCAGATTTTCTCATTTTGAAATGTTCAGATTCTCCTTCCAAATAAAACTCATCTTCTTCGGGTAATTTGGAATAAAGTCTGAAAGCCGCACTATCTCTTGTAACTTTAACAATAACATCAACGGTTTTGCTGTCAATTCTCTTATCCAAACCATCGATAATTTTTTCCTTTTTAAGTTCATTCTGATAAAACAATGACACTTCATCATTTGTACCGCCAACCTGAACAAAATACCCATTAAATCCGTTTTCTAATGTGCATGAATCCGAGATGATATACATACAGGCATAATTTGAAGCCGAAGTAGGATAATCGATTTTAAATTTGCACTCCCATTCAGCATTGATAATTATCTGAGCAGGTGTAAAAAGATATGAAGTAGATGCTGTTGTTGCATTTGATTGTAACTGAAGTGCATCATTGATTTTAAAGTTTGAAATAGTCCCTTTCCACTCCGGATTATGAGTAAAATCTCCATCGGAAAAAGATTCAAAAATCTGTGAATGGCAAAAAAATATGTTTAAAAACAGAAAAATAATAAGATAGCTTTTCATAAGGTTGTCAATTTTAGTAAAATAAACTATTTTTGCAGTCGCAAATAATAACTTAACTTGTTATATGATTAAGTTTCGTAAACGCTGGCAAAATTAGGTATTAGTATTAAGATATAAAACAGAAATCACCATAAAATAATTTAAAAAAAATGAAAGTAGCAATTGTTGGCGCAAGCGGCGCCGTTGGACAGGAATTTTTACGTGTACTTGCAGAACGTAATTTTCCTATGACAGAATTAGTATTATTCGGTTCTTCACGCAGTGCAGGTAAGGTGTACGATTATAAAGGTCAGAAATTGACAGTGAAAGAATTGAAACATGGGGATGATTTCAAGGATTTTAAAATTGTTTTCGCATCAGCAGGAGCGAGCATTTCTAAAGAATTTGCTGAAGATATAACAAAATTCGGAGCTGTAATGATAGATAATTCAAGTGCTTTCCGCATGGATAATGATATTCCTTTGGTTGTACCTGAAGTGAATGCTGCGGATGCAAAAGATCGTCCACGTGGAATTATTGCAAATCCAAACTGTACGACCACACAAATGGTTGTTGCATTGAAAGCTATAGAGAACTTATCTCATATCAAACGAGTTCATGTTTCAACATATCAAGCTGCATCAGGTGCAGGTGCTGCCGCAATGGATGAATTAGAAGTGCAGTATCGTCAGGTTTTAGCAGGCGAAGAAGTAACTGTAAACAAATTCGCATATCAGTTGGCATATAACTTAATTCCTCAGATTGACGTATTTACAGATAACGGATACACAAAAGAAGAAATGAAAATGTATCACGAAACACGTAAGATTATGCATTCGGATGTGGAAGTCAGTGCAATGTGCGTCAGAGTACCTTCATTACGTGCTCACTCTGAAAGTGTGTGGGTAGAAACTGAAAGACCGGTTTCTGTTGAAGAGGCTCGTGAAGCATTTTTAAATGCACCCGGCGTTGAGGTAATCGACAATCCGGCAGAGAAAAAATATCCTATGCCTCTTTTCCTTTCAGGGAAAGATCCTGTTTATGTGGGACGTATCCGTAAAGATTTAGCTAATCCTAACGGGTTAACTTTCTGGTGTGTTAGCGATCAGATTAAGAAGGGAGCTGCATTGAATGCTGTTCAAATTGCAGAATATTTACTTGCAGAAGGGGATATAAAATAAGATAGAAATCACCAATGCGCGTTGTTATACAGAGAGTTAAAGAAGCTTCTGTTGCTATAAACAACAAGATAAAATCTTCAATCGGCATAGGCTTAATGGTTTTACTCGGAATAGAGACTGATGACCAAACAGCTGATGCCGATTGGCTTATTGCTAAAATTGTAAATTTACGTATCTTTGATGACGAAAAAGGTGTGATGAACTTATCTATAAAAGATGTAAATGGGGAGATACTCATAATCAGTCAATTTACTCTACATGCATCTACGAGGAAAGGTAACAGACCATCTTATATAAAGGCAGCTCGACCTGAAACAGCAATTCCACTTTATGAATATTTTTGCAAAAAGCTTGAAGAACAGACAAATACAAACGTTAAAACAGGAGAATTCGGTGCTGACATGCAAGTTTCTTTAATAAATGACGGTCCGGTTACAATTATTATCGACAGTAAAACTAAAGAATAAATGAACATTAGAAAACACATTCCGAACACAATCACAATGCTAAACCTGTTCACAGGAAGTATAGGTGTGTATTTCGCATTTAACCACAATTATTCTGTTGCATTTTTTGCCGTTTTATTAGCAGGATTATTCGATTTTTTAGATGGGCTGTCGGCTCGTGTTTTAAAAGCTTATTCTCCGATGGGTAAAGAATTAGATTCTTTGGCAGATGTTATCAGTTTTGGTCTTCTTCCCGGAGTTATAGCTTTTTCATTTTTGGAGCAAGGCTCTTATCCTGAATGGGTTAAATATGCCGGATTTATTATTACCGTGTTTTCAGCATTACGTTTAGCTAAATTCAATATTGATGAAAATCAGAGTACTTCCTTTATTGGTTTACCTACTCCACCTAATGCAATTTTATGGGTAGGTTTAGGATTTTCATTTTCTGAATATCTTATTGAAAAACCTTGGTTGATTATGATATTTATAGTTATTTTTAGTGGCTTGTTAGTATCAAAACTACCTATGTTTGCATTGAAATTTAAAAGCTTAAAATGGTCTGAAAACAAAATGCAATACATCTTTTTAATCGGATGCATTGCATTAATCATACTTTTTGGTTGGGGAGCATTCGCACCTATAATTATTTGGTATATAATCAGTTCAGCGACTTTATATCCATTCTTGAAATAGTTATTTCAAAGAATTCCAACCTTGTGCCTGTATTTGTATTTCTTCACCTTCACGACCAACAAGATGTAATCCAAGTTCAGGTTTGGTCATATGTCCTATGATTCCTACGCCCTCCATAGTAATAATTTTGTCATAATCTTCAAGTGAAGCCGTAAACAGCAATTCATAATCTTCACCACCATTTAAAGCAGCTGTAACTATGCTCATATTCAACTCTTCAGCCATCACTGCCGCTTGATAGTTGATTGGTATCTTATCTTCATAAATACGACAACCCGTATTACTTTGAGAGCAAATATGCATCAATTCAGACGACAGACCATCAGAAACATCCATCATAGCAGTTGGCACTACTCCCTTTTCAGCAAGCAATTTAACAATATCCTTTCTTGCTTCCGGTTTTAGTTGACGTTGAAGAATGTAATCTTTACCTTCAAAATCAGGTTGTGTTTCCGAATTAGCCGAAAATACAATTTTTTCACGTTCAAGAAGTTGTAATCCCATATACGCCGAACCTAAATCGCCACTTACACATATAAGATCGTTATTCTTCGCTCCATTACGATATACGATCTTATCCTTTTCCCCTTCTCCTATGCAAGTAATACTAATAGCAAGTCCGGTTAAAGAAGCTGAAGTATCGCCGCCTACCAGATCCACTCCATAATGTTCGCAGGCTAATTTTATACCGTCATAAATTACAGTAAGATCTTCTACAGAAAATCTTTTAGAAACGCCTATCGAAACAGTTATCTGCTTAGGCTGTCCATTCATTGCATAAATATCCGAGAAATTTACTACCGCAGCCTTATATCCAAGATGTTTAAGTGGAGTATAAACTAAATCAAAATGAATACCTTCAAGCAGTAAATCGGTTGTAACAAGCACCTGTTTATCTTTATAATCAAGCACGGCAGCATCATCGCCAACACCTTTTATTGTCGATGTGTTTATTATCTTAAACTTATCAGTCAGGTGCTTAATTAATCCAAATTCACCTAAAGTTGAAATTTCAGTTCGTTCCATCAGCATAATATTTTATCAATTCTTCTTTGATGTCTTCCTCCCTCAAAATCGGTAGAGAAAAACATATCTATCATCTCAAAAGCTTCCTTCTCAGAGATAAAACGAGCAGGCAAAGAAAGTACATTTGCATTGTTGTGAAGTCGTGCAAGTCGTGCTATTTCAACAGTCCAGCACAATGCAGCTCTTATTCCCGCATGCTTATTTACGGTCATACTGATTCCATTTCCGCTACCACAAATTGATATGCCGAAGTCGAATTTATTATTTTCAACAGCAAAAGCCATAGGATGAGCAAAATCCGGATAGTCTGAACTCTCAGCTGAATAAGCTCCAAAATCCTTCAGTTCTACAGGATTTTTAGCCCTCAGATAATCTATGACCTCTTGTTTTAGTTCATAACCTGCATGATCGCTACAAATTGCAATTTTTAATTTATTGAGTGGTATCATTTAATATTTAATTTATATGGTCATAAAAAAGTTAAATTATGCTTGTTGAAACATAGACCTTTTCAAGCAAACAACTCAACATCTTCAGCTTTAATGGGATTACCTCCTAAGATAATTAGTCTTTCTACAACATTTCTTAATTCGCGGATGTTTCCATTCCATGTTTTTTGTTGTAGCTTAACAATTGCAGAATTATCAATCTTCTTTAGTTGTATTCCCTGTTCAGAACATATGATATCAAGAAAATGTTCGACAAGCAAAGGAATATCATCTTTTCTTTCATCCAGATCAGGTACATGAATTGGTATCACATTTAATCGATGATAAAGATCTTCTCTGAAATTACCCTTTTCAATTTCAAGTTTTAAGTTCTTGTTGGTAGCAGCAAACACTCTGACATTCACCTTTACACTCTTATCACTACCTACTCTTGTGAGTTCATTCTCTTGCAACACACGTAGTACTTTTGTTTGAGCCGACAGACTCATATCTCCAATTTCATCCAAAAATATTGTTCCTCCATCAGCTTGTTCAAACTTACCAATACGTTGTTTAATTGCAGAGGTAAACGAACCCTTTTCATGACCAAACAGCTCACTTTCAATTAATTCTGAAGGTATTGCTGCACAATTGACTTCTACAAAAGGGGCATTAGAGCGATTACTGTTTTCGAAAAGCAATCTTGCCACAACTTCTTTTCCTGTTCCATTAGAGCCTGTAATCAAGACTCTGGCTTCGGTTGGGGCAACTTTTTCAATCATTTCTCTAACCTTTTGAATAGCTGCTGATTGTCCAATCATCTGATGACGCTTTTCGACCTTCTTTTTAAGTGTCTTGGTTTCAGCAACTAAATAACCTTTATCTAAAGCATTCTTGACCGTTATAAGTAATCTGTTTAAATCAATAGGCTTCTCAATAAAATCAAAAGCTCCTTTTTTGATACATTCAACGGCAGTTTCGATATTACCATGACCGGAAATCATGACAACAGGTGCTTCAATTTCTTTTTCCTTTAAAGTATTAAGTAACTCTATACCATCCATTTCAGGCATTTTAATATCAGAAAATATTATGTCGAATAAGCTATTAGAAGCTATATCCAAACCAACTTTGCCATTTTCAGCCAATATAACCTGATGCTTTTCAAACTCAAGAATATCTTTTAAAGTATTGCGAATACTCCGCTCGTCATCAATAATTAGTATCTTCGCCATTATTATTTTTGCTTTGGAAAATTACAAATCAAACCCAATATCTGATCTGAAATATCTTTTATCGAATTCTATTAAACTTGCATTTTTAAAAGAAACTGAAAGTGCTTCCGCTTTCGTTTTTCCATAAGAACTTATAGCCATAACCCTACCACCTGAGGTTACAATTTGACCATCTTTCATTGCTGTACCTGCATGAAAAACTATACTGTCCTTAATCTTATCCAAACCTTTTATCACTTTACCCTTTTCAAAATCTTCAGGATAACCTCCTGAAACAAGCATGACGGTAACCGCAAATCTGTCGTCAAACTCAACAACCTTCTCGTTTAGATTTCCTTGTGCAACACCTTCGAACAAATCTACCAAATCACTTTTTAGCCTAAGCATTACGACTTCAGTTTCAGGATCACCCATACGAGCGTTATACTCAATGACATATGGTTCATTTCCAACTTTTATCAACCCGAAAAATATAAATCCTTTATAAATAATGCCTTCACTATACAATCCTGAAACAGTGGGTTTAATAATACGTTCCTCTACTTTTTTCATAAACACCTCATCGGCAAAAGACACAGGAGAAACAGCACCCATACCACCTGTATTTAATCCGGTATCGCCTTCACCAATACGCTTGTAATCCTTTGCTTCAGGAAGTATTTGATAGTTTTTACCATCAGTAATAACAAATACGGAACATTCAATTCCTGATAAAAATTCTTCTATTACAACAGTACTGCTGGCTGAACCGAATTTCCCTTCCAACATACTTTTCAGCTCTGATATGGTTTTCTCTAAATCATTAAGTATCAAAACTCCCTTACCGGCAGCTAAACCATCCGCTTTAAGTACATAAGGTGCATTTAGAGTTTTCAGGAAATTGATGCCTTCGGTAATGTTTTCAGAATTAACGCTTAAATATCTTGCTGTAGGAATATTATGTCTAAACATAAACTGCTTAGAAAAATTCTTACTTCCTTCAAGTTGTGCACCTATCTTATCCGGACCGATAATTGGAATTGTTTTTAATTCAATGTCAGAAGTAAAGAAATCAACTATACCATTAACAAGCGGGTCTTCCGGTCCTACAATTACTAAATCAATACGATTCTCAATAGCAGCATTTTTAATACCTCCAAAGTCATTAACTGCAACCGGAATATTTACACCAAACTTTGCTGTACCCGGATTCCCAGGAGCAATAAATAGCTGTTTTGTTTTTTTACTTTGAGCAATTTTCCAAGCAAGAGCGTTTTCACGTCCACCGGAACCAATAAGAAGGATGTTCATGTTATTTTCTGAAATTTTCAACAAAAGTAATATTTTTATTTGGAGTATTCATAATTATCAGGGTTTTGACCGCCTTTGAAACAGGCAAAACAAATCAATGTCAATTTTCATTTGCCAATTTTTCATCATGTAACGTGGTTTTTAACCCTTTAAGTGTTAATCCTGTTTCCAACTTCAAAGCTCTCTTCATTGTATCTATAGAGCCGAAACCACTCCTATAAGCTAATTCCTGATTTGAAATTGAATCATCCTTTACAATATAGTTTTTTAACTCATCCAATCTAAATCTGTTGATATAGGAACAAAAATTTTGATTATAAAATGTGTTGATGGTAGACGAAATATAAGTCCTGTTTGTTCCAATTAAATTTGCAACATCATTAATAGTCAAATTTGGATTTGTATGAATTTTATTTCTTGATAGTTCATAATTCAATTTATTTAAAATATACTTCTGTAAGTCTTCTTTTTCTTCGAATAAATGAGGGCAAATCTGCTTTTTTAGACCAAAACCTCTTGATTTTCTTTTCTTTCTAAGCATATGTAAACTAATAACTAAGGTAGATAATGGTATAGCAGTAACTATACCTGTAATAATACTGTTAAACATAACGAAAAATTTAGATAGTAATTCATTAAGATTATTTTAAATAAACATAGGTATCAATAAAAATTTCAGCGCAAAAATAATATAATTGTTTTAGTAAAAAATCATAAATGTCTCATTTGCAAAAAGTTTTTACCTTTTACGTGCTTTTTTACGAATTACGCTTTAGAAGTGAATAAACTTACATGAAATATACTATAATTTCATGCAATTTTATATTGTAAGTTCAAACAGAATACGGAGTGTATAGTAATAATTTTGTAGGGAGGTAGTTTTAAGGTATATATAATAATACATAAGGCATATAAAACTGTTTTATTTATATGCTTTATGTATTTAATTTATTGGCAAATCATACATCCTTCACATTTTGACAACTCGCCTCTCAATCTTTTTTCCACTAAGATTCTCATTCGCTCGGCAAGTAATGGTATGCGTATATGATCAATAACATCTGAAGTAAAAGCCGACATAAGAAGAAGTCTGGCTTCTTTGAAAGGAATTCCACGTGTACACATATAGAATAGAGCTTTCTCATCGAGCTGACCAACAGTTGCCCCATGCGAACATTTAACATCATCAGCATAGATTTCAAGCTGTGGCTTCGTACGCATTTTAGCGCCTTTAGTAAGTAATAAATTCTTATTTGTTTGATATGCCTGAGTCTTTTGTGCATCTTTTGCCACATACAATCTACCTGTGAACGCTCCTACCGACATATCATCCAACACGTATTTAAACAATTCCGTTGAATGACAATTCGGCTTATTATGATAAATATTGGTAAAATTATCTACATGCTGTTTCTTATCTCCGATTACCATGCCACAAAGTTCGGTTTCGCAATGTTCTCCATTTAATGCAATTTCGATATTGCTGCGAGTAATTCCATTGTGTAATGTAATATTGTTTATCAATGCCACTGATGACTCTTGCTGGTCAACAAGTAATGTATTGAGATTTGTAGTCCGGATATGTGTGTTCTCAAGTTTATATTGTTCATACATAGCATTCTTACCAACAAATACCTCTGTCAGACGATTTGAAATAAACTGTACGCTGTCGTATGTATGATCGCAAACTAACAATTGTGCTTTTGCACCCTCTTCGATAATTATTAAGTTGTGTGCATTTGCCATATAATCAACATCAGAACTCATAATATTGACTAATTGCACAGGCCTATCAAGTTGAACACCTTTAGGCACATACATAAAGAAACCATCTTGAGCAAACACTCCATTAAAAGCAATTATTCCATCTTTTTGTTTCGAAGCTAATTTTCCGTAATGCTTTTCAACTAATTCCGGATATTTTTCTGATGCTTCCTTAAGTCCGCAAATGATAACTTCTTTAGGTAAATCACCATTTATTGAGTTTGTTTTTGAATAAAAGCTCTCGTTTACAACAAAATACAGGAACGAACGAATTTCCGGAACATCACATTGAAAAGTCTTGTACGGATCCATATAGTTATATGTTCGTTTGAAATCTAATACATATTTCAGTGACAATACATTTTTGAGATCAGTATATTTATAATGTTCCTGCTTAGTTGTAGGAAAACCTATTTCTTCGAATAAATCAAAAGCTTCATCCCTCGATTTGTTGATTACCGGAGCTGAAAATTGATTTATCAAAGATTTATTTTCCTTATATAATTCTATATATTGTTTTTCCATTTAAACAAAATTTCTTTATAGAGTAACTTCCTGTTTGATCCAATCATACCCTTTTTCTTCAAGTTCTAAAGCCAAATCTTTCGAACCTGTCTTAACTATCTCTCCATCGTATAACACATGTACAAAATCGGGAATTATATAGTCGAGTAAGCGTTGATAGTGAGTTATAAGAATAGTTGCATTTTGTGGAGTTTTAAGTTTATTAACTCCTTGAGCTACAATACGCAAGGCATCTATATCCAATCCCGAATCTGTCTCATCAAGAATTGCTAATTTAGGCTCCAACATTGCCATCTGATAAATCTCATTCTTCTTTTTCTCTCCTCCTGAAAACCCTTCATTTACTGACCGATTGGAAAGTTTATTATCCATTTCAACCAATGCTTTCTTTTCTCTCATCAATCTTAAAAAATCTGATGCTGCCAAAGGTGGTAGGTTTTTGTATTTTCGCTGCTCGTTGATTGCAGTTCTCATAAAATTAACCATACTCACACCCGGAATTTCAACAGGATACTGAAAGCTTAAAAACACACCTGCATTTGCTCTTTCTTCCGGAGCCATTTCAAGTAAATCTTTGCCTTCAAATGTTATCGTTCCATGTGTTACTTCCACAGCAGGATTTCCTGTAATTACTGATGAAAGTGTGGATTTTCCGGAACCGTTTGGTCCCATTATAGCATGAATTTCTCCAGGTTTCACCGTCATGCTTAATCCCTTTATTATTTCTCTGCCATTTATACTGGCATGGAGGTCTTTAATTTCTAACATTATTATTGTAATTAAAAAAGTCTATCGTTTTTTTATCATTTTATCCTACCGAACCTTCTAATGTTATCTGTAATAATTTCTGAGCTTCAACCGCAAATTCCATAGGTAGTTTGTCGACAACCTCTTTTGCGTAGCCATTAACTATCAATCCTACTGCATCTTCTGTTGAAATACCTCTTTGATTGCAGTAAAATATCTGGTCTTCAGAAATTTTTGATGTAGTTGCTTCGTGTTCAACTACTGCTGATTCATTATTAACTTCAATATATGGGAATGTGTGAGCACCGCATTTGTCACCCAGCAATAAGCTATCGCATTGAGAGAAATTTCTTGCGTTTTCTGCATTATTTCCAACTCTGACTAATCCTCTGTAGCTATTCTGACTAAATCCTGCAGAAATACCTTTTGAAAGGATATGCGAACTGGTATTTTTTCCAAGATGTATCATCTTCGTACCTGTATCTGCTTGTTGAAAATGGTTCGTTACCGCAACAGAATAGAACTCCGCTGATGAATTATCTCCCTGTAAAATACATGATGGGTATTTCCATGTGATTGCCGAACCTGTTTCTACTTGTGTCCATGAAATATGCGAACCTTCTCCTTTACAGATACCTCTTTTCGTTACAAGATTGTAAACACCGCCTTTTCCATCTTTATCGCCTGGATACCAATTCTGTACAGTAGCATATTTTACGTCTGCATTTTTCATTGCAACTATTTCAACAATTGCTGCATGCAACTGATTTTCATCTCTTTGTGGAGCAGTACAACCTTCGAGATATGACACATAGCTATCGTCGTCGGCAACAATCAATGTGCGCTCAAACTGACCGGTATTTGCTGCATTTATTCTGAAATAAGTTGATAATTCCATCGGGCATCTAACTCCTTTCGGAATATATGCAAAAGATCCATCGCTGAAAACTGCACTATTTAGAGCTGCAAAAAAATTATCTGTGTATGGTACAACCGAACCCATATATTTTTTCACCAAATCAGGATGTTTTTGTACAGCCTCACTGAATGAACAAAAAATAATTCCTATTTCAGCTAAAGTTTCCTGAAAAGTTGTTTTTACTGATATCGAGTCCATTACCGCATCAACAGCAATACCCGATAATGCTTTTTGTTCTTCTATCGGAATACCTAACTTATCGTATGTTTTAAGTAATTCAGGATCGACCTCATCTAAACTTTTAGGAGCATTCTTTCGTGGTGCAGCATAATACGAAACAGCCTGATAATCAATTTCAGGTATATTCAAATGTGCCCACTTAGGCATCTCCATTGTAGTCCAATGACGATATGCTTTTAGTCGAAACTCCAACATCCACTCAGGTTCATTTTTCTTTTCTGAAATTAATCTTATGACATCTTCATTAAGACCCGGTGGGATGATTTCTGTTTCAATTTCGGTAGTAAATCCGTATTTATAATCGCTTTGCGTTACTTCGTGTATAATTGCATCTGACATAATCGTAATAAAATGACTGCAAATTTAATAATTTTAATGCATTTACGGAAATAACACTTGCTAAATAGGTTTTGTTTAAATATTTATTATGTGTTATGCTAATTTGACCTTTTTTCTTGAATTTCTTCTTGAAATTGTATTATGAGTATCAAACATATAAATATAAAGATAATCACAAGTTAGAAGCAAGCCATTTCCTCAGTACTTCCGGAGATTTATTTCGCCTTTTGGCATAATCAAGAAATTGCTCTTCGTCTATTTTTCCCACCATGAAATACCTCGATTGAGGATGAGCGAAATACATTCCACATACAGAGGCATTAGGATCCATAGCCCCGCTTTCTGTAAGTTTAATACCGATATTGTTAAATTTAATGAGAGGGTCGAGTTCGAAAATTACTGATTGATCGGGAAGTGATGGGTAGCCCACAGCAGGTCGTATACCTCTATATTGTTCTTTTAGCATCCCTACATGATCTTCTTTTTCAGTTGGTGAATAGCCCCAATATTTAGTGCGCACATGATAATGCATCCATTCCGCAGTACCTTCAGCAATTCTTTCAGCAAGTATTTTTATGATAAATGCAGTATATATATCATCTTTTTTTTCGTAAGTTTCAGCAAAAGCTTCAGCACCTAATACTGTATTTGCAAAGACTCCTACATAATCGCCGGCAGGATTAATAAAATCGGCTAAAGAATAACAAAATCCATCGTGAGCAGGCTTTTGTTGACGAAGAGTAGGAATAACATAATCTTTACCATCATTTTGAATTATTATATCATCTCCATCGGAATAAGCAGGATAAATGCCAAGAGAAGCATTGATAGTCAGCACATTCTTATCACGAAACTCCCTAAGGATTTCTTGAGCATCTTTATATAATTTCAAAGCCTCTTCCGCTCTTTCTCTATCTTCAGGCAAAAAGGTGTTAAGCCACGATGCTTTACATGACTCACAATCAGTTGCAGTTTCAATTCCTTCGTATTTACCCGTCATTCGCCACGCCATAAAAAAGAACGACCAATGAATAAAAGGCACTATATCACTTAAAGGAATATTTTTGAATTCAAGTAAACCAATATTATTAGGAGTTTCTGTCATAATCATTATTAATTTTAGGGAAAATGGTATTAAGCCATCAGCACTAAACTTAGTGCCATTACTGCCATACCACTAATAAGTCCGTATATTGCAACGTGATGCTCACCATATTCTTCAGCAGTTGGTAAAAGCTCATCTAAGGAAATATAAACCATAATACCGGCAACTCCTGCGAACACAAAACCAAATACTGAGTCGGTAAAGAACCACTTCAAAAAGAAATAACCGATTATAGCACCAATTGGTTCAGCAAGGCCTGATAAAAAAGATAGAACGAATGCTTTTTTCCTGCTCTTTGTTGCATAATAAACCGGCACTGACACTGCTAATCCTTCAGGGATATTATGTATTGCAATAGCTACTGCTATACTGATACCAAGAGTTGGAGTGTGCAAACCTGCCATAAAAGTAGCAAGTCCCTCAGGAAAATTGTGAATACCTATGGCTAAAGCTGAAAACAGCCCCATTCGCATAAGTTTATTTTTATCATGCTTTTTAGGAGTATCGTAATTTCTTGTTTTATTAATCTCATGCGGATTTTCAACATCCGGAATAAGTTTATCGATTATTGCTATTATTGCAATTCCTGAAAAAAAGGCAATTACGGTGTACCAATACCCCATAGTATTACCATATTCTTCAGAAAGAGAAAATCTTGCTTTCGCAAATATTTCAACGAGCGACACATAAATCATCACACCGGCAGAAAATCCTAAAGAAGCAGCTAAAAACTTTGGATTGAATTTTTTATGCAGTAGTCCGATTATACTCCCGATACCGGTTGCGAGTCCGGCGAAAAGAGTTAGACTAAATGCAAAGATAAGATTGGATGATTCCATATATTATTTTTATTTTTTAAAACACAAAGGTAAAATAAAATGTTTTATGTAAAAACAAAAAAATCAAGAGACCGTATAATAAGTCTCTTGATAATTATTTTTGTTATTTATATGTAAGCTAAATCTATTATAAACTTTCTCCAAAATCTTCTTTAAACTTAGCAACTAATTTCTGAGGCCAGTCACTAACAGGCTCAAGTTTACCCATAAAGAAACGTAACACCGGTGGTTCATAATTGAATTTCAGTCCGCCGATTAAACTGCGGTTTTCGTATAACCATGTTAATCTGTCTTCCACGTATTTTATTTGCGAAAGAGTAAATACACGGCGAGGTACAGCCAAACGCAATAATTCCATATCAGCATAAGTTTCATTTCCATACTCATCTCTTTGATTGGAAACAGAGCCACGTTCCATTCCTCTGACACCTGAAATCAGGAATAAAGCAGCAGCTAATGACCCTGCAGGATATTGAGTTTGAGGAATATGTGCACAAATCTGCATTGCATCGAGGTGAACACCTAAAACTCCCGCCGGACGAATAACCGGAATGCCTTTTTTATGTAATTCTTCAACCAAATACTTAATAAAAGAAGGACTTTGGCAGATAACAGACTCATCCAGAGTTTCATACAAACCAACTGCCATAGCTTCTATCTCGCGAATAGACATACCTCCATAAGTTAAGAAACCTTCGTATAAAGGTACCAAAGCTTCAAGCTCTTTAAAGATTTCCATGCTATCAGTGCAAATACCACCACCACGTGAAGAACTTAATTTTCTTGCCGAGAAATAACATAAATCGGCTAAGCCGGTCATAGTATGAATGATAGTTTTAATATCAGCTTCCTTAAATTCATCTTCGCGTTGTTTGATTAAAAGTGCATTTTCACCAATTAAACTACAGTCGAGCACCAAACGAATTCCGTATTTATTACCAACTTCTCGTACATCACGCAGGTTTTGTATAGAAAAAGGCTGACCACCAATTAAATTTGTTGATGCTTCCATACGGATGAAAGGAATATTTTTCGCACCTTTCTGTATGATAACTTCTTCGAGCTTTTCAATATTCATATTTCCTTTGAAAGGATGATCTGAATTTACAACATATGCTTCATCATAAAGTAGCTCTACAATCTGACCGCCTTTGTCTGTTATATGTGCCATAGCAGTTGTAAAATGGTAGTTCATAGGAACTAAACTGCCTTTTTTCACATAAGCAATAGAGATGATGTTTTCCGCTGCACGACCTTGGTGAACCGGCAATAAATGTTTCTTACCCACCACTTCGGTAACAGCTTCCTGTAAACGAATAAAACTTTGCGAACCTGCATAAGCATCATCAGCTTGCATCATAGCAGCCAATTGATTATCGCTCATAGCATTTGTTCCGGAATCAGTCAGCATGTCTAAAAACACATCTTTCGTATTCAGTTGGAAAGTATTGAAACCACCTTCATATAATGCTTCCAAACGCCTTTCGATAGGTACTAAATGAAGTTTTTGCACAATGCGTGCCTTGTGTAACTCAAGTGGCAGACTTTCACCACTGTAGAATTTAATTTCTTGCATATTTGTAATGTAAAATATTATTGATAAAAAATGAATTTCCGGTATTGAAAAGAGCTTATCGTTTAATTTTCAATTTGTTTAGCGTGCAAAGATAGAATATTTTTTAATTTTTTGTGATGTCAATTAAAAAATCTTCGATTTTACTTAAAGTTTGCCAGGAATTACCCTTAGAATTGTTAATAATTATTGAAAATACCCATTCTCGCCTATCATCTATTATATATCCTGCATATGATTTTACTCTACTGATTGTACCACTTTTCGCATAAACCTTTCCTTCAAGAGATGTTTTTTTCAGGAAGCCTGCAACGGTACCATTTTTCCCTGCAACAGGGAAGCTGTTAAAAAATACATTTTTATACTTGCTCGTATGATACATGTAAATCAGCACCTCTGATAAAAACGCGGCTGAAACAGCATTTGCCGGACTCAAACCTGAACCGTCAACCTGATAAAGTTGATTAACATCCAAACCTTTTGCTTTCCAAAAATTCGCAATAATATCTGCAGAGCGTTTATTTGTTGCTACTCTATCACGACTTAAACTAATCGACTTAAATAACTGCTCGGCATAAAAATTATTACTTTTCACATTTATCTCTTTGATAATTTCACTTAAAGGAACCGAATAGTGGGTATATAATGTAGTTCTGGTTGGCATACCTGCAGGAAAGCTAAACTCAACAGAAGACAAGACCGAAGGAGGAAATGATATTTCAATTTTCTGTTCATTTAACATGCTTTGAAAGTTTTGGGCTAAGGTCAGTCCGGGGTCAGGTAATTCTGCCATTACTAAGAAATCCGGCTTATTAGCAGGAATCTCGCCTCTAACTGATCTGGTAAGACTTCTTGAAGAACCATAAAAATATGCACTATCAAAAGTTATTCGACTGCTAAGCAAGTTATTATCAATAACCAAACCCTCAACCACAGGTTCGGTTTTAATTATTTCAGGCTTTGTGCCGGCAGCTCCCGATTTAAATGTTACACGCAAAGTATTGTCTAAATATGCTATTCCATAAATGCCCGGAGCATAATAATTACCAATATCATCCCAAGTCCATTTTGGATTTGCACCTTCATTATCAAAGCGACTTTCATCAGCAATTATTCTTCCGTTTATCTTTTTAATTCCTGCCGATTTTATTGCAGACACCCATTTATTTAAGAAATGTCTGTCGCCCAACTTTGACGAACCTAATGTTGGATCGCCACTCCCTACTATATATAAATTTCCATTCAGTACCCCGTTAGAGTCAATCTTTCCATCATGAGACAATACCGTTTCATACCGGAAATCAGGACCAAAAATTTCTAAGGCTGTAGCTGTAGTAACAACTTTTAAAGTAGATGCCGGAACTGTGAGGTTATTAGCCCTATACGCAGCTATTTCGTTACCTGTCTTTAAGTCTTTAACTAAAATACTGATATTTGCATTTTGCAGTAATGATTGTTGCGTGAACTTATCGACAGTTGTTTGGGAAAAAATATTAGCTGATAAAATAAAGGAAGTTAAAATAGTGAAATATGTTAATCTCATATATGTGCTGGAATACTTTAAAAAATTACTTATACATTTTAAGTCTTTTTCTTATAAAATTATAAGTCATAGGCAAAACTTCACAAAGTTAGCTGATTAGAGAACATGATACAAATTTATTTTTACATTTTATCTAAATATTTTATATGTAATTAATCGGTTAAGTATTTTTAGGTTCCATCGAGTGAGCATAGTGGGACATACTATTTTAATAGAATTCGGTGAAAGGAACAACCTTGATAGTGATTTCATTTTTCATATCTGTCACTTTATTAATAGCACGTTTGGCAGCCAGTTTACATAACTAATGATACCAAACGTGCATTGTTGTTGATTAACACGTTTACTTCTTCAACTCAAAAATACTATCTGTCAAGAGGGTGTTTTTTGACATTTTTGATAATAGTGAATCTGTGATATTTAATGAAATCTTCAAGTCAGCTTTACTAAGACCTCCAAAAATATTTCCATTTTCAGCTAAAGTTGTTTCATCTATAAACTCTTTGTACAGTCCATCTTCACTTCTCTTTAGCGACACAGAGGTTGAATCCAATTTATTATATATTATAAACTCAAGAGGTCCAGGACTCGGATTACCAAAGCTTATTGATTTAAATGACATAACACGATTATGTATTGTATTTGGTGTTATTTCGATAATAGTATCAATTGTAAGTCTATTTGGATCTACACAAAAAAACACTGAAATAGTTTTTGAAGAAGAATTGTTCACTTCGACATCAACATTTACGTCCCATTGAGGATCACAAGCTGTAAAAAGCAAAATTGCTAACATTGACCATATAAAAATTAGTTTTTTCATAATTAGTATGTTTTATTATAGTATTTATTAACTATCACATTGATATTAGTCACTTTTACGGCATCAAAAGAATAAATATTTGTAAGCAAAGATTTATACTCGGCAAGAGTTTTTACAGTTAAACATTTTTCCATGTTAGTCAAACTGCATCCTTTTATAAACAATTCATTAAACATATCTTGATAATCATAAGGAAAGCTACTTTCATAAGAGCTGTTTGGCGTATAATTTAAATAATTTCTTGCCATCTGCCAACCTCTATAATAAGCCCACCCTTCACAAAGAGCCACTTGTTGCCAGTTTGTATCCCCTTTTGCTCCGTAAGGATGTCCGCTTGCCACACTATGTCCAACTTCTGTTCCAATCATCTGACTCCAAAAGTCAGATGCTGTCCAATAACCCTTTTCACTAATGACTCGTTGTAAATTTGAAGAATGAGATAATTCGTGCCAGATCGTTGAATAATATTCATTAAGAGAGCTTTTTCGAGAATATCCATAATTTTGATATTCTTCAATATTTCCTGCAGATAATAAAATATCTGGCAAAGAATTTAAAAATGCAATATATACAACGGTTGCAGGTGCAGTAGATCCACCAGTAATAAAAGTTGATGTGAAAAATCCGGCAAGAACCGAAGTTGTAAACGTATTTGTATGATTCTGAAATAGTGGAGCACTGCTGGATCCTGATAAATTTACACGCAAAGCAACCTGTAAATGTGATGGTGGACGTGTAAGCCCCTCTTTGTCGCAAATAGTCATATATTCGTAAAAAGCATTGTTCGTAATACAAGCATCCCACGCATCACTGGTTACATCAATTGTGGCATTATACACGTCTTTGCTTTGTTCACCTAAA
The DNA here is from genome assembly GCA_937927845.1 of uncultured Paludibacter sp. Taxonomy (GTDB): domain Bacteria; phylum Bacteroidota; class Bacteroidia; order Bacteroidales; family Paludibacteraceae; genus Paludibacter. The sequence continues at coordinate 77,750 of CALFXE010000010.1, read as the reverse complement.
CAATGTTTCTGTACCCAAAGACAGGAACCCCACAACCATACACGGTCTAAGTCCCAACTGTTTTGCTGATTTTTTGTTCGACCCGAAAAATAAATGGTATGTATCGGATCCAATAAATACGACTCGCTAGCTTGGTAATACCCATTTTCATCTGTATATGTATGTCCCCAGTAAAACCATGTCAGAAAATGCATTTTCACTCCTTTAAGAGGTACGTCTATGGCTGTTGAAGATGATGTTACAACTCCATTCTCGTTCATTGTGTGATAGCCTTTTACTTTCAAGGTTCCACTTGGAAAGTAAAAGGTAGCTAATGTGATGGTTTTTCCAAATACCTTGACTGTAATATAGCTTCTAGCTTTCTGCATACCCGACGTATTATTTGTATAGGTGTCTTTATCATTGATGTCTTGTTCCATATTTCCTGTTAAGTACAAAGAAACTGTTTGTAAAACCCGTAATGCTTCATTGTTGTTTTGTCCTGCAACACTTTTTGCTTTTTGCATTCCATCTTCACCTGTTTCAGTCTATATAGAATAATATGGACTATGTTCAAGTATAAACAGTTCTTCCAACACTTCGTACTCAATGCCTGAATGTGGTGCGTATACAACTGGCACACGAGTATAAAGCCATGTGTACTCTCCGGTTACTGTTGGATCTTTATAGTACTCGCCAATTTGTTTCCACTCATAATCCAACGGAAAGTCAAACAGAGTCAAAGTGCTGTCATTCATTAATGTGCGATATTCTGTACTGTCCTTTGGCAGGTATCTGATATATAAATCAGTCGCTGTTATCTCAAATTCATCAAGGGCACTCGGTGCTCGCATGCTTCCGTTAAGTGATTCTTTGTTTGCTAAAAGTGAATCCAAAGCAATTTGCATATTTTCAACGCTGAATGGATTGTTGAGTTGTTTTAAAGTTCTCATTGCATCAGGGTAAGATAATTTTTTAAGTTATTACCAACCATTAAGGTTGTATTTAGATTTAAGTTTGTCTTTGTAAAACAAACTTCAAGTTTCATTGATTACAAGGTTATATTGTAATCCAAACAAATTTATCATTTTCAATAAATACGTTTTATGGTTTTTCGTATTCACGTATTCTGTCCGCTACTATTGTTCACGTACAAAACAAATTTAAGTTCTTCTAATTTGTATTCATGTTGATTGTTTATTTTTTATATATTCACAAGTTTTAATCTGGCAAAAGAGTAGCTTACACCAACAATATCTGATTAAGATACAGTAATGCTACCTTCTTTTTTATTAAAACTTTAAAATTCGTGGCAAAAGTAAATTAAAAAACAATTGAGGGGTACGTAAAAGGTAAAAACTTTTAAAATATTTACCTTTTACGTGATTTTTGTCATGAAATGTCTCATATAGAACCTATTAATAAAATACATAAGTAAGGGATTGTTTAGTATAATGGGCAACCTCGACACTAAAAAAGCCGTCCGAATTATCTCGAACAGCTTTTTTTATCCTAATCTGTATCTCAACAGGTTTATTCCGATTTCTTTTCTTCTCTCGGTGGACGTGGTAATAAAGCTTTACGTGAAAGTTTAAATTTACCGGTCTTGGCATCTATATCTAATAATTTCACTTCGACAATATCATTTTCTTTAATTCCTGAAGTTTCCATTGTTTCAATACGTTTCCAATCGATTTCTGAAATATGCAACAAACCTTCCTTACCGGGCAAGAATTCTACAAAGCAACCATATGGCATAATTGACTTCACTTTTGCTTCATATACTTCACCGACTTCAGGTACAGCAATTATTCCTTTGATCCTTGCAACTGCGGCATCAATAGCTGCTTTATTATTTGCAGCAATTTCCACTCGTCCCTGATCTCCAATTTCTTCAATTGAAATAACAGCACCTGTTTCAGCTTGCATAGCTTGGATAATTTTTCCACCGGGTCCTATGATAGCTCCAATCATTTCTTTCGGAACAAAAACCACTACGATTCGTGGTGCATGCGGTTTCAAATCTTCACGGGGTTCAGAAATTGTTTTCATCATCTCACCAAGTATATGCATGCGTCCTTCTCTTGCCTGAGTAAGTGCTTTTTCAAGAATTTCAAAAGACAAACCATCGACTTTAATATCCATTTGTGTTGCAGTGATACCGTCTTTTGTTCCCGTTACTTTGAAGTCCATATCACCTAAATGGTCTTCATCTCCTAAAATATCAGATAGAACAGCAAAGTTTTTACCTTTATTTTCTGAAATTAATCCCATTGCAATACCTGACACAGGCTTTTTAATAGTAACCCCTGCATCCATAAGTGCTAATGTACCTGCACAAACCGTTGCCATCGACGAAGAACCGTTTGACTCTAATATGTCAGATACCACTCTTATCACATACGGATAATTTTCAGGTATCATAGGTTTTATAGCGCGAAATGCTAAATTCCCATGACCAACTTCGCGACGACCGACTCCTCTTGAAGGGCGAGCTTCACCAGTTGAAAATGGAGGAAAGTTATAATGCAATAAGAATCGCTCTTTACCTTGATTTAATGCTTCGTCAACAATTTTTTCATCTTGTTTTGTACCTAAGGTTACTGTTGTCAACGATTGAGTTTCACCTCTTGTAAACACAGCAGAACCGTGTGGTCCGGGTAGATAATCAATTTCCGACCAGATTGGACGAATCTCTGTAGTTTTACGACCATCGAGACGTTTGCCTTCATCTAAGATTGAACGGCGCATTGCTTCTTTCTCAACAGCATGATAATACTTGTCTATTAATGGCTTTTTAGCTTCTGCAACTTCTTCTTCCAATGTCGCAACATATTCAGCTTTTACAGCTTCGAAGTTGTCTACACGTGAGTGTTTGTCGGTATTACATGCAGTTGCTAATGCATAAACCTTATCATATGTTTTTGCCCAAATATCTTTTTTCAGATCTTCATCATTTTCTTCATGACAATATTCACGTTTTTGAGTTTTGCCAACCGCTTCCATTAACTCCAATTGAGCTTGGCAATGTACTTTAATTGCTTCGTGAGCTATTCTCATGGCATTCAGTAAATCATCTTCACTTACTTCTTTCATCTCACCTTCAACCATCATAATATTATCAAGAGTTGCCGCTACAATAATATCCATATCAGCGGATTCAAGCTGATTAAAAGTTGGATTTAAAACAAACTCACCATTTATTCTTGCAACTCTAACTTCAGAAATCGGTCCGTTAAATGGTATATCAGAAACTGCTAATGCTGCTGAAGCTGCTAACCCTGCTAATGCATCGGGCATATCTTCACCATCGGCAGAAAACAATGTTACATTCACAAAAGTTTCGGCATGAAAATCATCAGGGAATAGCGGACGTAATGCTCTATCAACTAAGCGAGATACTAAAATCTCATAATCAGATGCACGTCCTTCACGACGAAGGAATCCTCCCGGAAAGCGTCCGAAAGCTGAAAATTTCTCTTTATAATCAACTGAAAGCGGCATAAAATCAGTTCCTGGAACTGCATCTTTTGCTGCACATACTGTTGCCAATAACATGGTGTTACCCATGCGTACCATTACCGCTCCATCAGCTTGTTTGGCTAATTTTCCGGTCTCAATGGTAATTTCTCTTCCATCGCCCAATGCAATGGTCTTTGTAACTACATTCATAAAAATTACAATTTATTAATTTTAAACTATTTATATCGGGCGCAAAGATACAACAATGTATCGAGTAATTTTCATACGTTTAAATTTTATTATCTTTTAGTTGTCGTATGGAACTCTCGATGAAATAATTTAATCAATTATTTCGCACATGCGAATGATTAAATTATTTCATGTTCGTTTCATAATTAAATAAAAATGTGTAAGTTTGAAAGTTTTAAATATAAGGAATAACTTAATTATTGACAACGATAGTTTTTTAATCTATATTTATAATATCTATACCAACATTGAATTAATCGTTTTGTTTTATATATTATAAAGTGTTTATTTTGCATTCAAATTAAATATTTCTATTAACTAACTATTAATCGTAAAACATTATGGAATCAAATGAAAATTATGTGATGCCTCGCATCGGTGAAAAAGCACCATCTTTTAAAGCTGTTACAACTCAGGGTGATATTAACTATCCTGCTGATTATGAAGGTAAATGGTCGATATTATTCAGCCATCCTGCCGATTTTACTCCGGTATGTACTTCTGAATTTATGACTTTTGCTTCAATGGACAAGGAATTTCAAGCATTAAACTGCCAATTGGTTGGTCTGTCTGTTGATGGATTATACAGTCATATTGCATGGTTGCGTACTATCAAGGAGAAAATCGAGTACAAGGGAATGAAGAACGTTGAGGTTAATTTCCCTCTTATTGAGGATATTACTATGGAAGTAGCAAAAAAATACGGTATGATTCAACCCGGCGAAAGTAATACAAAAGCTGTGCGCGCTGTGTTCTTTGTTGATCCGAAAGGAATTATCCGTACAATAATTTATTATCCTCTTTCTTTAGGTAGAAACTTCGACGAACTGAAACGTGTATTAATTGGTTTACAGACTGCTGATAACTTCAGTGTAGCATTACCTGCAGACTGGCGTCCCGGCGACGATGTTATTGTACCGACTGCAGGATCTTGCGGTGTTGCTAAAGAACGTATGGATGGAAAAGCAGAAGGTGTTACTTGTTATGACTGGTTCTTCTGTACTAAAAAATTAGATAAAGATACAGTAGAGGCTGCTTTAGGCAAATAATTTAAGATTATTGTAATTTATTTTTAGATTAAATCAAAAGGGAGATAGGAAACTGTCTCTCTTTTTTTATGTTAAATATTGTTTATACTGAACATATGTTCATTGTTAATTGTAGTTTTGCACTGTTAAACAATTATAAATTTTATATAGTTATGCCTAAATGTAATGGAAAAGGTCCGAATGGAAACGGACCAATGACCGGTCGCCAGATGGGGCGATGTACAAATTTTGGTGAAAAACTAAATAATAGAATGAACAATGAAGTTATTGATGACTCTACAAATGGAGTCAGACAGGGATTGGGTCAAGGACGAAGAAGAAATTTTAAAGGTTTTGGAAGAAATTTCGGATCCGATGAAGTTAGAGGAGGCTTCGGTAATAGAAGCAGTAATAGATTCGGATGCGGTTGTCGCCATGGTCAATTGTAAAAGTATAATTGAATATTCTCCTGATTCCGAAGTGTCAAAAATTATAATTTCTGCATATAACTCAATTTTTTCTTCTAATTAATAAATTTCAAAAAAATTATTATTAAATTTGACGTAATTTTTTATTATGAACATTTGTTTGAAAATTATCAAATTCAAATACACTTTACACATTAACTTTTAAATTATTACGTTATGAGCAATAAAAAAATTGTAGTTATTGGTGGCTCGGCTGCCGGACCTAAAGCTGCTTCGAAAGCACGGCGATTAGACGAAAATGCGGAAATAACAATTATTCAGAAATCTGCCGATTTATCAATGGCTTCGTGTGGGTATCCTTATTATGTAGGCGGGTTTTTTAATGACAGAAATCAATTGTTGTGCTCTCCGGCAGGGGTAGTTCGTGATTCGAAATTTTTCTGGAATGCAAAAAAAATTCACACTTTAGTTAGCACTGAGGTTACAAACATCAACAGAAAAAAGAAAGAAGTCGAATATGTAAATCTTGTTTCTGGTGAAAAGGGTGTTGCTGCTTATGACAAATTGGTCATTGCTACCGGTGCTTCTCCAAGAAAACCGCCTATCCCCGGATTAGAACTAAAAGGTATTACAACACTGCAATCTATGCATGATGCCGATTTTCTTAGAAAAGTTAGAGATGAAGGCAAAATAAAGAAGGCAGTCGTCATAGGCGGTGGACTTATTGGTATTGAAACTTGTGAAGCATTACATTTAGCGGGTATTGAAATCACAATTGTTGAATTACTTCCGCAATTACTGACCTTTCTCGACAAACAAATGGCTAAATTAGTTGAAAAATATATCCAAAGTAAAGCTAATGTCATAGTAAAAAATGGAGTTACTGAATTTTTGGGAGAAAACGGTGAATTAAAAGCAGTACGTTTGGAAGATGGAACAGAGATACCTTGTGAATTAGCCGTTATTGCAATAGGAGTAAGTCCTAATTCGCAATTAGCCAGAACTTGTGGCTTAGAAACAGGAGTTACAGGCGGAATAGTTGTAGATAAATATATGCAAACTTCCGATGCTGACATCTATGCTGTAGGCGATTGTGTCGAAATTCCGAATTTAGTAACAGGCTTACCTTCTCATGCACCATTTGGTGATTTGGCAAACTTACAGGGCAGGGTCGTAGGTGAGAATTTAATCGCAGGCAATGTTGCAACTTTCCCAGGCACAATACAAACTGGAATATGTAAAGTTTTTGATTATGGAGTCGGTGCTACAGGCATATGTGAAAAAAATGCTATAAAACAGGGCTTTACAAATATCGAAACAGTTGTAAATGCAAGTTTAGATAAACCCGGATTTATGCAGGGTAAGTTATTAGTTACAAAACTTGTGGTAGACAAAGATTCTCAGCGCATTATTGGTGCACAGGTATTAGGCCCCGGCGAAGTCAGCAAACAAATTGCAATATGGGCAATGGCAATCAAAGGTGAAATGACTATAGAAGATATGGTCAACACAGATTTACCTTATGCACCGCCATTTTCTTTGGCTATCGATCATTCTATCGCAACAGCTCATATAATGCAGAATAAACTTAAAGGTTTCTTCAAAGGTATTTCAGCCGAAGAATTACATGCTAAATTACTGGCACACGAACCAATGCATTTAATAGATACGAGAAATCCTGATGAATTTGAACAAATGCGACTTGGAATCGGTGAAAAATTAATTCCATTAGGGCAAATGAGAAAACGTTTAGAAGAATTGCCCGAAGATAAGAACAGCGAAATTATCCTTTGGTGCAAAATATCATTAAGAGGATACGAAGCTGCTTTAATCTTACAGGCAAATGGATATACAAATGTAAAAGTATTGGAAGGCGGTATCATGGCTTGGCCATACAAAAGAGAACTCTAAAAAATCATTTTAAAATTCTTAATCATAATTTATTTAAATGCCTCGTCCCAAACAACATAGAAGAGTGAATTCTCCTCCTTTAATGAAAGGTTATAAACCTTTTGGTATTCCAAGAAGCGAATTGGAAACAATCATATTGCATTACGACGAATATGAAGCAATTCGCTTATTGGATTACGAAGGCTTATTCCAAGAACAGGCGGCTGAAAAAATGAACATATCACGTCCAACTCTTACAAGAATTTATGAAAATGCCAGAAAGTCTGTAGCTAAAGCCTTTGTTGAAGGAAAAATGATTGTAATAGAGGGAGGAAATGTTGAGTTCGATCGTGAGTGGTTTCGCTGTAGACATTGCCATAAATTGGTAGATGAAGACTTAAATAGACCACATTGTAGAGGTAAGGACAATCACGAAGACAATGATTTAATTCCAATAAAAGGTAATCAAAAATGAAATTTGTAGTACTATCCGACAATAATGTATCTGATGATAATTTAGGTTCAGAGCATGGATTATCTATCTATCTTGAACACAAAGGCTTTACATACCTGTTTGACACAGGTGCATCCGACTTGTTTATCAAAAATGCAAAGACTTTAAATATTAATCTTTCTAATGTTGATTTTGTGTTTATATCCCATGCTCATAGTGATCATATTGGCGGACTCAAATCATTTTTGAAAATAAACAAGAAAGCAAAAGTTGTTTTATCAAAATATGCACTCAACAGACAACTGTATTCTAAACGCAATGGATTAAGAGAAATAGGAAATAGTATTGATTATCAGTCTTATAAAGAAAGAATGTTGCTTGTAGAAGATAAACCTTTAATAGGCGAAAGTTTTATTGCTTCACATATTGAGTGTGATGAATATCCAAAGCCGAAAGGTAACTCTAATCTTTTCCAAAACTCTTACAACGAATTGAAACCTGATAATTTTAATCATGAAATTGTGGTCTCAGTCGGAGAAGATAAACAAATCGTATATACCGGATGTGCGCATCATGGTTTGTTAAACATGCTCGAAACTGCTCGAAAACATACTTCTGAAAAAATCAGTCTTGTTATAGGTGGCTTTCATTTAATTGATGGTGAAGATTATGAAACTCACGATGATATAAAAATTATTGCTGAATTTCTACAACATAACTATTCAAATATCAATATCTTTTCAGGTCATTGTACAGGGAAAAATGCAAAAGAAATCTTTGAAAATAAACTAAAATCATGGTTTAAGAGTTTTTATGTCGGATTTAAATTTACAAATGATTTGTAGTTCGTAAAATTTTTAATTTTTTTCACAAAATATTTGTTACCTCTTGTTTCTTTGATTAACTTTGAACCCTAAAATTGAAATAGAGTAAATAAAATATGACACCAAATCAGAACGAACCTCTTGAAGCATTTCCATACACCCCACCAACCGAAGAGATAAAAGAAAAATATAAAGAGATTTTCGAATTAAAAGAGCCTATTAAAATATCATTTCTAAAACTTATTTTAGATAAGATAGCTGCTTTCTTATTTTTAGTTATCACTTCACCTGTACTTTTACTGCTATTAATCTTTAATTGGATTGAAGGCATAGTTATCCCTGAGAATAAAGGACCTCTTTTCTTTTATTATAATGCTGTCAGTCAAGGTAAAATAATTAAGAAGTGGAAAATAAGACTTATAAAAACTTCTTTCATAGATAAAGAATTACAAGCTAAGGGCGATTGGCATGCCTATCAAAACGAATGGAAACCGGAAGCCAGAACTCATTTAGGCGAATTTGTGAAAAAATATTACCTTGACGAAATTCCTCAGTTTTATATGATTTTGAGAGGCGATATGTCGATTGTTGGTCCGCGACCTTTAGCTGTCCATCATTACGAAAGAGACTTGGCACAAGGTAATGTAACAAGAAAGCTTTTAAGAGGCGGATTACTTGGCTATGGACATGTAAGAAAGGGCACTCCTGAGTTTGGTAAACCTATATATGAATATGAATATGCACATCGCTGTCTGACATATTCTCCATGGAAATTACTACTGACAGATTTATATGTAGTTTGGAGAGGAGCTGTAGTAATCAGCAAAGGTGGTGGGCATTAATACTCTTTTCTTCAAAAACTAACTTTGCTCTACAGCTTGTTTTGCCATTGTGAAAAATTTCAAACTGGTAGGTATTGTCAACTCCATTTAAGAAATGGATTGTAACTTCATCACCAAACAATATTTCGCTCATAAAATTAAAATCGGCACGCTTAATTTTCTTAGTTTCATAATGCTCTAAAGAAAAACAGTTGCTAACCCACTCAATATATCTCATCGTGTTTACGTGTCGGTTAATATCGATATGGCTATATTTTGTTTTAAATTGATCTATCTGTTCCCCATTGCAACTATCCAACTTTTTCGGTTTTTCAATTGGTACGGTTTGTTGTGATTCAAATGCACGAATATTATCCAATGTGAACAAATCCTGGGCTCTTCGCGACACATTATCGATCATAGCCCAGTTAGATGTTGCATATCCTATAACTCTTCCCTCATTATTTCTTATACAAAAATTTCGACTGGTACTAACTCTATTCACTGATTCTATCCAAGTTTCAATTTCTATAGTTTCATATTGAAATGGTCGCTTTTCGATTTCAATTGCTAATCTCAATAGTACCCACGACAGTCCCTTTTCATTTAACTTTCGCATTCCGAAACCATTTTCCTCTGCATTATAGCCGGCAGTGGTAAGGAGCAAATCTGTTAGAGATGCTAATGTAATCTGATAATTGAAATCGACTGTTTGAGGCGAAATTTCAAATTTATATTTTTTTCTGAGAGAATTCATTTTTTACTGAATATAAAAACAATTGATTTATATAGCTGAAAACTTATAAATACAAACTTCTTGATATTTTTCTCCCGGTCTCAATACTGAACTTGGGAAATGAGCAATATTTGGCGAATTAGGAAAATTTTGTGTCTCTAAACAAATAGAATCTTGTTCGGCGAAAGTCTTACCATACTTTCCGGTTTGTTTATCTACCCAGTTAGCCGTATATATCTGAACACCAGGTTGAGTTGTTAAGACTTCCATTTTACGTCCACTTACAGGTTCATATAAAGTAGCTGCCAATGCAAGTTCTTTAGGTTGATTTTTTCTAATAGTCCAATTATTATCAATCCCTCTTCCTGCAACATATTCAGGTGCATCTATTACATTTCCAATAACTACAGGTTTACGAAAATCAAATGGAGAGTTATCAACAGGACGAATCTCTCCTGTAGGAGATGCTGTTTCATCTAAAACTGTGTGAAAATCAGCATTTATCTGTAGAATATGATCACGTACCGTTCCATTACCACAACCTTTTAAATTAAAATATGAGTGATTAGTCAGACCAATAACCGTAGCTTTATCTGTAGACGCATCATATTCAATCTTCAACTCATTATCTTCAGTTATGCTATATGTAACATAACAATCTAATGTTCCGGGATAGCCTTCTTCACCATCTTTCGATTGATAATACATTTTTATACTATTATCGGAAATCTGAACGACATCCCAAACTTTAGAATTAAAGCCTTCTATACCACCGTGCAGCGCATTACCTCCATTGTTTTGAGCAAGTGAATATTCTACACCATCCAATGAAAATTTTCCATCCTTTATTCTATTTGCAAATCTGCCGCAAGTAGTACCGAAATACGGTTCTTTGTCGATATTTTCCTGTAAAGTGTCAAAGCCCAATACAACATCATCAAACTTATTATTTTTATCAGCAACCATTAATTTAATGATTTTAGTACCATAATTGATAACTTCAGCCGACATTCCTTTACTATTCTTAATTGTGTAAAGCTTAACTTCTTTGTTGTTTATTATTATTTTTTCCATGTCTTTATTTTTTATAGAACCACAAAAGGCACAAGAAAATACTACTCCACCAAAGTATTTGTTAGAAACAAAATCTTTGTGTATTCTTTTGTGCCTTTTGCAGTTTAAAAGTTATTATTCGATTCTTGTGGCGCCATTACCAATTTCTGCAATATAGAAATCAGGTTTAATACCAATACGTTTTTCGTAATTCTCGCCTACTTGTTTAATGAATGTATCGATAGCTTCATCTTTAACTAATGACACAGTGCAGCCGCCAAAACCACCGCCTGTCATTCTCGAACCAATAACGCCATCAATTTTCCAAGCTTCCTCTGCCATACAGTCGAGTTCCGGACCGGTTACTTCATAATCATCACGTAATGAAACATGAGAAGCATTCATCAATTTACCAAACTTAGTAATATCACCTGCTTTCAATGCTTTTACTGCGTCTGAAGTACGTTGAACTTCACCCACAACGTGACGTGCTCTTTTATGAGCTACCGGATCTGTGATTGCAGATTCAACTTCTTTAAAATCTGCTTCTGTCAATTCGGCTAAAAATTTTATCGGACGTACTGTATTCAACTGTTCAACAGCTTTTTTACATTCTGCTACACGTTGGTTATAAGCACCTGAGTCTAATTTATGTGGTGAATGAGTGTTTGAAATTACAATCTTAACTCCCTCCAATTTCACAGGAACAAGTTCAAATTCAAGAGTATCGCAATTCAGGTGCACTGCATTATCTTTCGCACCATTAGCTGACACAAACTGGTCCATGATACCACAATTCACCAAAGCAAATTCATGCTCAGCCTTTTGTCCGATTAAAGCAATATCTGTACGGTTAAACCCTGCATTTAACTGGTCGTTAAGAGCAAATGCCGTTACAACCTCTAAAGCTGCCGAAGAAGAAAGTCCCGCTCCATTAGGAACATTACCCCAGATAAGAATATCATATCCATCTGTAAACTTCACGCCTCTCTTAATAAACTGAGCCATAACCCCAAGCGGATAATTTACCCATGAATTTTCGAGACGAGTTGTTAATTGATCTAAGTTTAAAGTAACAATTTCAGGTTGATTTAATGATTTGAAATTCATTACCTTTTTATCGTTTTTAGCAATAACCAAGTTAGTACCAAAACTTAGTGCACATGGAAATACCGCACCGCCGTTATAGTCTGTATGTTCACCAATAAGGTTTACACGTCCGGGTGCAAAATACACTGCATCAGCCAGTTTACCATAAGTTTCTTGAAAAGCTTTTTTTAATTCTTGTGTTGTCATATTTTTTATTTAATTAGAAGTTGCAAAAGGAGGCGCAAAATAACAAAAAAAAACATGAAATCTGTAATTTAAAACAATGTTATAAAGCAGTTAAATATATTTTAATAGAATTTTAGAGATGAATTGAATTATTTCAGCATTATTATGCAATTGCAAGGGTAAAAACGCTAATAGTTATATAATCAGTTTCCATCAAAGCTATCATGCAAGCTTCCAAAGTTGAGCCGGTTGTTAATACGTCATCTACCAATAAAATATGTTTATGTTTAAATAATGAAGTATCTCTCTGAGCAAAAATGCCTGTTGTATTTTCATATCTTTCAAATATTGATTTTTTGGTCTGTGTTGTATTCTTTTTAACTCTGATGAGATTGTTGGCATCTATAGGCTTTTCTAATACTTCCGACAAACCTTTTGCTATCCATTCACTTTGATTGTAACCTCTTTTTGCATATTTCTTTGGATGTAGAGGAACAGGAACAATTAAATCAATCGAACTAAAGTTGGGCGATTGTTGTAAATCGATGGCAGCAAACCTTCCGATTATTCTTCCAACTGCTTTATTTCCTTTATATTTTAGTTCATGTAATAATTTCTGAAAAGGAGAACCTTTATAAAAGTGAAAATATGATGTACCATATTGTACGGGAACTCTTCCCCAAAAACGTTTTTCGACAGTATTGTCGATTTGGAGATGATAATTAGTCTTAGGCATTTCATGTAAACATTTCATACAAATAATTTCTTCGCCTCGCAATAGACTTTCGTTGCAAATAAGACACAAATTGGGATAAATAAGATTTAATAAGTGTGTAAACAAAGATTTCATAAATAGGGGGTTTTTTATATTTCTACATCAACCATTAAATAAATTTGAAATGTAGACCCATATTTTGGGAATAAAGATTATTAATCCTATGATTGCCGACACAATTGCAGTAATCAAAACAGCACCGGCAGCAATATCCTTAGCTTTCCCTGCAAGTTTATGTTTCTGGGGCGAAACTAAGTCTACTATATTTTCTAAGGTAGTATTAACCATTTCCGCACCCATTACTAATCCGAAACAGAGCAAACACAAGCACCACTCTATCAGATTAATATTTAACAAACTACCGGCAATGACTACTAAAAAAGCAACAATCAGGTGAATCTGCATGTTTCTTTCTGATTTAAAAACCATGCGAATTCCCCTGATTGCATTTCTAAAGCTGTCAATTCGACTTTTCATTTATGCTTTTACTCTATTGAGATACGAACCATCGCGCGTGTCAATTTCTATCATTTCACCTTCATCTATAAACAAAGGTACACGAACTGTTGCGCCCGACTCTACTGTTGCAGGCTTCAAAGCATTAGTTGCAGTATCTCCTTTCAAACCCGGTTCAGTATAAGTAATTTGCATCTGAACTTTCACAGGCATATCAGCATATAAGACAGTATCAGTACTTGCATCCGACACCACTTCCAATATCATTCCTTCCAACATAAAATCAACACCATTAATCAAATCGTGTGCAATTGGAATTTGTTCAAAAGATTCTTGATTCATGAAGATATAATCATCACCTTCTTTATAAAGAAATTGATGAGGGCGGCGTTCAACACGCACATCTTCTAATTTTTCACCGATATTAAAGCGGCGTTCAAGTACGTAACCATTAACTACATCCTTTAATTTGGTTCGCATAAATGTGTTTCCTTTACCTGGCTTTACATGAAGAAAGTCTATTACAAAGTATAACTTCCCATCCATACGGATACAAGTTCCGTTTTTAACGTCTTGAGCATTAATCATATTGTCTGTTTTAATAATTTTTCAACCTATTGATTTTCAATTGGATTGCAAAAATAGTAATTTTTTTTGAAATTAAAAAGAATACGCCATAAGCTTAATTTTTACAACGGCATTTATGTGTTTTGTTAGTTCTATGCAAATATTTTACTATATTTGCACCCATTAATGACCATTATCTACTATTACATAATAATATTTTCATGAAACAACTCTTCAAATTTCTATCATTTTTCGTATTAATAAATCTCATGTCAACCCTTCAAACAAAGGTTTTTTCCAACACTGAATTAGATTTTCCATTTCAAGATTTAATTCAATATCCTGATGGATCAATCAGTGAAATATATAATGCAGGACCAGGTTTGGCTTTAGATGACAAATCAACCACATCCGAAGATTCAAAAATGGTTGTTATCAGTTCTACAAATTCTACGAGTTTTAATTCCTTTATAGAGGAATTATTAAATAACGGATTTACTAATATATCAGATAATAAGATTGGAAGTATCACAGGATATTTATTAAAAAAAGACAATCAAACTTATTACATTTATTTTAATAGTAATAAAAACGAAGCACGTATTATTCAAGAAAATTCAAGTCGTAGCCTTTTATCTGAAATAGATACAGAATTACAAGGCGATGGTTCATCTGAGTTTTATCTATATAGTTTAGATTATACTCATGGAGAAGGTCAGACTTCTAAGTTGGATTATTGGAGAATCGATTGTGGTGCTTTGTTAGTTGTTAAACTGAAAGATAACAGTTTGTTTGTAATAGATGCCGGTCACCAACGTCAGTCAAGTAATGCTGCTTTAGAGGGTTTATTAGATTTTATGTATAAAATAACCGGACAGGAAGTCGGAAGTCAAATTAATATACGTTCTTGGTTTTTCTCTCATGCTCATGGCGACCATGTTTATGGTGTATATCCATTTATTACAAAGTATAATGAATTTATTAATGTAGAAAGTGTGATGTTTAATTTTCCGTCTTATCAAGTTATGAAATCCGGATATGATACGGGAACTTTTTTAATGAAGCAAACTTTCAACACTTATTATCCTAATTGTAAATTTGTTAAACTTCATACCGGACAAAGTTTCACTTTACAAGGGATTAAATTTGATGTGCTATTTACTCATGAAGATGCTGTTGACACTACCGGGAAAAATGTAATTACAGATTTTAACGACACCTCAACTATTCTTAAAATGTTAATGGATGGAAAGTCGTTTATGTTACTCGGTGATGGCGGTTCGAGAATGCAAAGCAACATGACAGGTTTTTACTCCAGAGCTATTTTGAAAAGCGATTGCGTACAGACTGCGCATCACGGATATAATGACCTTGCATCATTGTATAGTTTTATTCAAGCTCCTGTTGCGCTATACTGTAATTCTTATACTAATGCTGTTATAAACAATCTTAAAAAGTATCAGGGTGTAATAAATGCAACTCGCAATGTTAAAACCTTTTATGCTGATCCTAATACAATTAAGATTACAGTTGAAAACAATGAATTTGTCATTGATAGTGTACCGGGATACCGTTCTCTATTTAAAATAGTTGAAGTTCCAAAATTAGATGTTGTAAACGTTTCAAGAAAAGGTAATTCAGTTCCATTACAAACTGTTCTAAATCAGAATTCTCTTAATAAGTTTATTATAGATAAATCCGCAGTTGGCACACCCGGAAAAAATTCTTCAGAAACATGCGCAATGGCATTAGATGGAAAAACAGAGACTAAATTCTGTACAGATTCAATTCCTGCCACCATTGCGTGGACAATGAAAAAGCCTGTCATCCTTAAATGGTATGCACTTTATACTGCTAATGATAATGAAAAGAACCCTGGTCGTAACCCGCAACAATGGATATTATTTGGCTCCAATAATGGTGTTGATTGGGAAGGAATAGACTCTGTTTCAAATGCAAATATTCCAAACACTAACTTTACAGGTGTTGCTTATGCTGTCACAAATCAACGCGCTTATCAATATTACGCTATAAAGTTTCAAACAACTAATGGTGCTGCCATTATGCAGATTTCCGAAATTAGATTATATGGCGAAGAAGGAGAAAGTACAAACAGCGTTAATAATGTGGAAGAACAAAATTCCCCTCATGTTTTCTCGTATCAAAACAATATTGTTATAAACTATCCACATTTTGAAGGACATAATGCTTACATATCTATTTTTGATTTAATGGGTCGCGAAGTAATCAACCATAAAATTAATAGGGCTGTAACAGACATTCAAATGTCACCGGGTTTGTATTTAGTTAATATAAAAAACAATCTTAGCAACTATACTTATAAAATCTTTCATAGTTAATATTTTTGTTTTTACTTATATCTCATTTCAGCATATTATTTATTTGTCTCGACCATTTCTCGGCAAATTGCAATTCATCACCTAATTGGATATTAATAGACTCATTGAATAATTCAAATCTTGTTTCGCCTGTACTTTTGTTTGTAGGAATAAAACATAAATCTATCTGTTCTATAACACTGACACTTTCATCGCCATTACCCACTATTCTGGCTTTTTTATCAACTTTACATGTCCTTATATTCGACAAATCTACAAACTGATTTGAAAACTCTTCTTTATGCCGCCTGTGATATAGAGCTATGTCTTTTGTTTTATCAATCCCTATTACAAAATCACCACAAAATTCGTGTTGATCTATCTGAAAACCATGTTGTTTAGCAAATTCTTTTAAACTATTTAATTTTTTGTTTTGCTTTTTTACTCTAAAGTAATTCATGATAATTATTGGAGATATACAAATTACTGTAATTACTACTCCTATGATAATACTTCCTGTATCCATTTTTTTAATGTTTTAATTTATATTACAAAAGTTGACTTATAAAAGCCTATTGTTAATTGAGATTCGCCCCACATTGCATTTTGCCTGCATGAGGTTATGAATATTTTGCCCCTTGCGAAGCAGTGAAAAATATATATAGAAAGGGAAGTATTACCAGAAATAATTAAACGGAAAGATTAAATCTGTCTTCTTGTAGTTAATAAGAATATTCTGTGAAAAAGTGAGATTTTGAGTAATCTCAATATTAAATATCTGTTTAGTAGTCTTTATTATTGCCCAAAAACCTGTTATAGAGTTTTTTATCTTGACAGGAGTGAAATTATTAGTATTGATTAAAGATGTTTCTGACTGGATATTGTGAGAGAAAAGTTTGGACGAAAAATCAGAAATGATAGTTTCTTGCACCGAAACCGGATAATCTTGAAAATCTGACTTGGTAAATGACTTGGTGAAAACACATGATGTGTAACAATATAATACTGTTAGTAACACTGTACATATAATTCTCACACTTGATTTCATTTTGCAAAGATATACAATTTTATTCCTTATTTGTAATCAAACCATCTTTCATCTCAATAATGCGGTCGGATAATGCTGCTAATTCTTTGTCATGAGTCACTATGACTATCGTTAATCCAAATTCATCCCGCAATTCAAACAGCAACTTATGCAATTCTTCTTTATTTTTTGTATCCAAACTACCCGAAGGTTCATCAGCTAATATAATTTTTGGATTATTGATTAGAGCTCTTGCAACTGCAACCCTTTGTTTCTCACCGCCCGATAGTTCAGAAGGCTTATGTTCCAATCTATCGCTTAAACCTAAATAATTCAGCAGCTCCTCTGCCCTGTCTTTCGCCTTTTTAAAATCATTATTTGCAATCAATGCAGGTATCATTACATTTTCAAGTGCAGTAAACTCAGGCAACAACTGATGAAATTGAAATATAAAACCTATTTGTCTGTTTCTAAATGACGCCTGCTGCTTTTCATTCATACTTTCCAGACTAATGCCATCAACAATAATTTCACCTGAATTCGGACGATCTAATGTGCCTAATATCTGCAATAATGTAGTCTTGCCGGCTCCACTCGGACCAACTATAGAAACAATTTCACCTTTTTGTATCTCCAGATTTATTCCTTTTAAAACTTCAAGGTCGTCAAATCTTTTACGTATGTTATGCGTTTGTATCATATTTTCAAAAATTGAAAGCAAATTTACTTGTTTTTTTCTTAATAGAATAATCTTCTTGAATACTATCACATTTAAATTAATAAACTACTTTTGTGCTAAATTATTTTTATATGTCTGATTTAAATATTTTCGGTAAAATAGATTTCGTTCGAAATAATAGAATTAGCCGCATTACTATTAAAATTAAACCATATGGATTAATTGTAAATTTACCTTCTAAGAACACTGAGACTGAGGCTAAAAAGTTTATCTTAAACAATCAGAAAAAAATTTTAGCTCGTCAGGAACGACTGAAGGCAAAAAGGAATAATACTCTTATCAATATTGATAATGATTTCAAAACCCTTACTTTCACAGTAAAAAGTAAATATTCCGATAGAAATGATGTGTTTTTTAATCTTAATAATGGAGTTCTGAATATTGAAATACCTAATAATGCAGATATATTATCAGACAAAACTCAGGAAGTATGTTGGAAAGGTATCAATTATTTTTTAAAGAAGGAGGCTAAAAGAGTTTTACCTGAACGAGTTACAACTTTAGCACAGCAATTTGGATTTAAAATAAGTGATATCAAAATTCAATCGAGTAAAAGTCGCTGGGGAAGCTGTTCAAACAAGCAAAACATAAATTTGTCGTTTTACCTTATGCTTTTACCTCAACATTTAGTCGATTATGTTATTCTGCACGAGCTATGCCATACCGTAGAAATGAATCATGGAGAAAAATTTTGGAATCTGATGGATAAGGTAACCGAAGGAAAAACTAAAAAGTTTAGAGCTGAAATAAAGAAATATTCAATACCGTAAAAATAATACCTAACATTTAAAAAGCAAGAAGGGCTGTCATCACGACAACCCAATCTTTTTTTGTTAACCTTAAATCTAATACTATGAAAAAATCACGATACAAATATAATGTCTTTGTGCTGTTTGAGCAAATGAATATTGATAAAAGCAACCAATTATAACATCTTTTAAATATTTCATCTGATAATTTCAATATTAGAAATACATTTAAATCCTGTTTTTATGAATATTTAGTTTTGAAAACAAGCAACTATCCTCGTATTTTTTTGTATTTTTGCGAACTATTTGAAGTTTTTATGAAGAAATTTAAACGTACTACTGTAACAACCGCACTGCCATATGCAAATGGACCTGTGCATGTAGGGCATTTAGCCGGTGTATATGTGCCTGCTGATATTTATGTTCGTTATCTACGACTTAAAGGTGAAGATGTTTTATTTATCGGCGGGTCTGATGAACATGGTGTGCCTATTACAATTAAAGCTCGACAGGAGGGTGTTACACCACAGGACATTGTCGATCGCTATCATACAATAATTAAAAAATCTTTTGAGGATTTTGGAATTTCTTTCGATATATATTCTCGTACAACTTCTAAAACTCATAAAGAATTAGCTTCTGACATTTTCAAAACTATTTATGATAAAGGTGGCTTTATTGAACAAAGTTCAGAGCAGTACTATGATGAAAAGGCTCGACAATTCCTTGCCGATAGATATATAACAGGAAAATGTCCGCATTGTGGTAACGAACATGCTTATGGCGATCAATGTGAGTCGTGCGGAACTTCACTTAGCCCGAATGACTTAATTAATCCTAAGTCTACAATCAGTGGCAGTATACCCGTTATGCGTGAAACAAAACACTGGTATCTACCTCTTAATCAACATGAAAACTGGTTGCGCCAATGGATTCTTGAAGAGCATAAAGAATGGAAACCAAATGTATACGGACAATGTAAAAGTTGGTTAGATATGGGCTTGCAACCTCGTGCCGTTAGTCGCGATCTCGACTGGGGGATACCTGTTCCTGTTGAAGGTGCTGAGGGCAAAGTGCTGTACGTATGGTTTGATGCACCTATCGGATATATATCGAATACTAAAGAGTTGCTACCTGATAGTTGGGAAAAATGGTGGAAAGATGATGAAACACGACTTATACATTTTATAGGAAAAGATAATATTGTGTTTCATTGTATTGTATTTCCGGCTATGCTGAAAGCTGAAGGAAGTTATATCTTACCTGATAACGTGCCTGCTAATGAGTTCCTTAATCTTGAAGGTGATAAGATATCTACTTCTCGCAATTGGGCAGTATGGCTGCATGAATATCTTGAAAAATTTCCTCAAAAACAAGATGTTTTGCGTTACGTGTTAACGGCTAATGCTCCGGAAACAAAGGATAATGATTTTACATGGCGTGATTTTCAAGCAAGAAACAATAATGAATTAGTAGCTATTTATGGTAATTTCATCAATAGGGCACTTGTGTTGACCCATAAATATTTTGAAGGAAAAGTGCCTGATTCCGGTGAACTTAACGACTACGATAAACAAACCCTGAGCGAGTTTGTAAATGTTAAGGCTGAACTGGAAAAGCTTCTCGATAATTTCCGTTTTCGTGATGCTCTCAAAGAAGCAATGAACCTTGCAAGAATAGGTAATAAATATCTTGCTGATACTGAGCCTTGGAAAGTAGCCAAGACCGATATGGAGCGTGTTGCTACTATTATGCATCTTAGTCTACAAATAGCAGCTAATCTTGCTGTAGCATTTGAACCTTTCCTCCCATTTTCTTCTGAAAAGTTAAGAAAAATGCTTAATTTGAAGACGTTTGATTGGAAAGATTTAGGTCGTACTGATTTGCTAAAAGCCGGTGACTTACTTGGTGATGCAGAGTTACTTTTCGACAAAATAGAGGATACAACTATCAATGAGCAAGTGCAAAAACTTCTTGATACAAAGAAAAACAACGAAGTTGCTGCATGGAAAGCTAATGAAGTAAAAGAAATTGTAAGTTTCGATGATTTTCAGAAAGTAGATATACGTGTCGGTACTGTCCTCGATTGCCAGAAAGTTCCTAAAGCTGATAAATTGTTGCAATTTCGTATTGCCGATGGTCTTGAAGAAAGAACTATCTTATCCGGTATAGCCGCATATTATCCTAATCCTCAAGAATTAATCGGAACCCAAGTGTGCTTTATTGCCAATTTCGAACCACGAAAATTGAGAGGGATTTTAAGTGAAGGTATGATTTTATCTGCCGAAGATGCTGATGGGAAATTAGTATTAATCCAACCACAAACTAAAGTTTCAAACGGAATAGAAGTCAAGTAAAGAGGAACTCAATTTAGAATATGGGCAACTAAAATTCTGAAGGATTATATATTAAAAGGCTATGCTCTAAATCAGCGTATGAATCGGATTGAAAATACAGTTGATTATGTTAGGTTTTTGATTTTTGTTTATGTATATTTGCAGAAATCAAAAAATCAATCATATGAATTTATTACAACAACTTAAGACCTACACAAAGGTTGTGGCTGATACCGGCGATTTTGAATCTATGATTGTCTATCAGCCTATTGATGCAACTACAAATCCTTCTTTGATTTATGCAGCTTCAAAAAATCCAAAATATCAGGTTCTTATTGATGATGCTATTAAGTATGCTAAAAGTATTTCCGGCGATAAATCAATTCAACTGACTAAAGCTTTAGACAAATTAGCTGTAAACTTTGGTCTGAAAATTCTTGATATAGTTCCGGGAAGAGTTTCAACGGAAGTTGATGCACGACTATCTTTTGACACGGAAGCAACTGTCGATAAGGCTCGTGAATTAATTGCTCTTTACGAAAATAGTGGTATTTCCCGTAAACGGATCTTAATCAAAATAGCTTCTACATGGGAAGGTATTCAAGCTGCTGAAATTCTTGAGAAAGAAGGCATTCAATGTAATCTTACTTTGCTGTTTTCCAAGGCACAAGCAGTTCAATGCGCACTCTCGAATGTTACTCTGATTTCGCCTTTTGTGGGTCGTATACTCGATTGGTATAAAAAAGATAGAGGCGTTTCTGATATTCCTGCACAAGACGATCCCGGAGTATTATCTGTAACCGAAATTTACAATTATTATAAGAAATTTGGCTATCAAACAATAGTCATGGGTGCAAGTTTCCGTAATATTGGTGAGATAATCGAACTTGCAGGTTGTGATGCTCTTACAATATCTCCTGCTTTATTAAAAGAATTAGAATCAACTGAAGGAGTTTTGGTTAAAAAGCTTGATGCTGACTCTTCAAAAGCTATGGATTTAAAACCGATTCAAATGAATGAAAAGATATTCAGATGGATGTTAAATGAAGATGCTATGGCTACCGAGAAACTTGCTGAAGGTATTCGAAAATTCACAGAAGACATTATAAAACTCGAGAATCTTATTAAAACATTTCTTTAGATTTTTATTTGGAACGCTGATAAAACGGATGCAAGCAACGCTGATCTACACGCGAATCTTAAGAATCAGCGTTTGAAAATCAGCGTTATCCGCGTGCCAAAGGGAAGCATCCATACAACATGAAGAAAATCGCAAAAAAAATAAAGCATCGCAAAGAGAAAAACTCAAATTGCGATGCTCTGTCTTAATATATGCCTGTGTCAAAAAATCACACTTTACAGCATTTTGAAATCTGACCGTCAACTGAGAATTTTCCGGCACCACCTATCATACCAACTATAGCCAAGCCTAATACAAGTATAAAGTATTCTATTCCTTCTCCTGCCTGACCGCCCATCCAATTCATGAAAAATCCATTAGCAGTATGACCACCAAGTATCATAGCACCGCCCAATGTAATAAAGATAGAAAATGCCATAAAACGTGTTCCTGCGCCTAAGATCATTCCTATCGAACCAACAAATTCCGCTAATATTACCAAAACTACTAGTAATAATGGCATGCCCATACTTTGAAATGCATCTAAAGTAGCTGAAAAACCATATCCTCCGAATAATCCTAATGCTTTCTGTGCGCCATGAGGAAATATCACTATTCCTAAAGATAATCGAGCAACTAATAAAGCCCATGAATTTGTGTCGGTGGAGAAAAACTTTTTAATTAATGTGTTCATAATTTTCTGTTTGTTTTGTTTTAATTTTGATTATTTATTTTTACCATTGCATTGGCACTTCCATCAAAAGTGTTTTTGCATTAGTAATAGCTTTAATTTCGATTGAACTAATATCAGAAATGGCTATTGCATCTCGTCTTGACAATTGATTGTCAACGACTTCAATGTCCCCTTCAATTACCTGAATAAAAACTCCTGATGTGGATTTATTTAATTTATATTCCACTTCCTTTCCTTGAGATAAATCACCCATATTAAACCATGCCTCCTGATGAATCCACAATCCTTGTTCTTCAGGATTTGGTGAAATTATTTGGTATAGTTCATCTTTCTTGGCATAGTCACTAATGGTAACTTGTCCATATCTTGGGTTTACATTTTTCTTATTTGGGAATATCCAGATTTGAAATAAAGATAGCGGTTCTACCTGACTATTATTAAATTCACTATGAAAAACGCCCGTTCCTGCACTCATTACTTGGATTTCACCAGGCTTAATTACACCTTTATTTCCCATGCTATCTTGGTGTAAAACCTCGCCACTAAAAGGAATTGTAATTATCTCCATATTATCGTGCGGATGTCTGCCAAAGCCTTTTCCAGGCTCTATCCAATCATCATTCAAGACTCTTAATGCCCCAAAATGTATTTTTTCAGGATTATAGTAGTCTGCAAAACTAAATGTATGATTTGTTTTTAACCATCCATGGTCGATGTGTCCTCGCGTTTCTGCTCTTATAATATTGACTTTCATTTCTGCTATTTTTAGTAAATTTCGTATATGCATTATTTCACAATGCAAAGATACTGTCACTTTCAAGTACAGAAATTAAAGAAATCGGGATTAGAATTGCAAAAATCAGGTTAAAACAGCCGAAGATTTAAATTCAAAAGGTGTTAGACCTGTTTGTTTCTTAAAGAAATTGTTAAAATGTGCAGATTCATCAAAGCCAAGAGAATAGGAAAGCTCTTTTACCGAAGGCTTCGACATAAAGAGTAATGCTCTTTTAGCTTCAAGAATTAATTTGGCTTGTATATGTTCTTTGGCTGTCTTACCTGTAATCGATTTAATTGTTTTATTCAAATAATCAGAAGTTACAGCTAATTTGGAAGCATAATCACCAACTTTATGATTTTCTGTAAAATGTAAATTCAATAATCGTTTAAATTCTCTAAGAAGATGGTTTGTGGTTTCAAAATACTGAGGATTATCAGATTTAAACATAGAACAATGATTGTTACATTGAATTAAAAGCAATTTGACTAATGCACCAACTGCATCTGAGGTATATCGTGCGGACAAGTCGAGATAAGACTCCATCTGATGAAAAATATTATGATATGTCGGTAGTGCATCATTATGAATACTCAATGGTGGTGACTCTCCATAATCATCAAACAAATATATATCGTTAATTAAATATTCCGGAATCGAATTAGCTATTATAAAATCATCAGTAAACGAAACTATAAATCCTTTTGGTTCAGAGTCAAAAAATAATTGATGAATCTGACCCGGTAAAATGAAATATAACTGTAAATCTGAAATATCGTATTTGTTATAATCAACAACATGCGACCCTATACCTTTTTCAATAAAATAAATATTATAGTAATCATGACGATGAAGCACAGGCTTTTCTCCTGAACTTAATGAATATAAATTCTCCATTCTTTGAATAGAAAAATGCGGAGAAAAGTTTGACCTTTCTGTCAACGTATATGTCCTTATTTCTTTATGAAGCATTTGTTTATATCCTTTAAAAAGTTATTTATTACTATATTTTATATTGTCTTTTTAATTATCCAAATCTAATAATTCGCTCATCAACATTGCTGTTGCTCCCCATATTACCACACCGTCAACATCAAAATATGGTGCTTTTGTAAGTTCTGTTCGATTATGTATCTTAAATTCTTTTTCTTTTACAACATCCTGACGTTTAAACTGTTCATAATCCACAACCAATATTTCCTGCACCTCTCTTTTATCAATAATAAATTCAGGTCTCTTATCAGTATATGCTAAATATGCTCTTACAAGAAAATTGCTTGGCGGCACATAAAGATCCGTAAGATGTCCCAGCAATTCATAGGTTTCGGATTTTACACCTATTTCTTCTTCCGCCTCTCGAATTGCGGTTGCTCTTAAATCAGCATCAAAATCTTCATATCTACCTCCCGGGAAAGCTATTTGCCCCGAATGCATCCCTACATATTCACTGCGTCTGATAAATACTATCTTTAATTTTTCATTTTCATGGAAAAGTAAAACTAAAACAGCACTTAAACGAGGATTATAATCATTGGTATGAACTTCAGAAAATTCTTTTACTCTATGTGCAGGTGCCATTTTTAGTTGAGACTTAATTCCCGGTAATGGCTCTGTTAGTTGCATTCGTAATTTTTCTAAATCCATCTATTATCATATTTTTGATTATCGCAAATTTATGAAATTTTCAAGAATTAATCTATCTAAAAATATTTTTAATGCATCATTACTATACATATTAAAATGATTTAACACTGGAAATCTAATATTATAAGTGCATTTCTGATTAGGAGTATTACTGATTATATCTATTTCTGAGCAAAATCCATCATTGTCCGTAATAAATGGAAAATATGACAAATACCGTTTATACTGTAACTTAGCAGACCAACAAGATATATTTAACTCCATAATTTTATATTCAATCGCTCCAATGCTGGTTGCAATATCAACATCAATTCCGGCTTCTAAATACTGATAAATTTTATCCCATTCTTTCAATGAATTATAAGATTTTTCACGATTAAAACACCATTCTTGATAATCAATATCTGAAAAATTAATCGAATTGAATATAAACTGATGTGCTACTTGGATTTGATTAATTAAAGCAAGTGAATGTATAAGTTTTGATGAATGAATATTGTCTTTGACACCATAAATATTATAGTGAAACACAGAGTCAATTCTATTATTTAGTTTATTCAAAAAATTGCTTCCTTTTAAAATATTATGTACACATAAATTATTTCTAAGGTATTTATATATCTCTGATTGGATTAATGAAGAATTAGATTTTAGATAGTCATTAATGGATATTTTTCTAAATTTGTTTGCAGAAACCTCTATTAGATTAAACAAATTGTTTGTTGATTCATAATTTTGTTGATGAGATAAAATTGCTTGTTCAATTGCTTTTAAACACATTCCGGATGCATAAGAGAAAAAATCATAAGTCTTTCCGGCATATACATTATGAAGCAATGTTGAACCAGCATTTGGAGAGGAGATTGTAATGATTGCCTCAATATTTTTCGAATAAGTCGAAAGATTACGTGCTATAATTCCTCCCACGCCAAAACCAATTATTACAAAAGTATTATCTTTTTCCAAACACTTCAATTTATCCTTGTATAGCTCGGAAGATATGTTATCAATTGTTTTATTTGAAGAGTAATTTAAAACTATTCCATCATATTTAGTTATAATTTTATTATACTCGGCAATAAGGCTATATGCCTGTTCATCGTTCAAATCAGGTAGCCAGACAAATACTCTTTTTGCATATATATTGCAAAAAAGAACACAAAACATCAAGATAAATAGTTTTCGCATTTTAAGACATTAGTTTATCAGCAAATTTATTCCACTTTAGAAAAATATAGTATTTGATTTTGAAAAAATATTTCTTTAGAATAATGGATTTTTAGCTTATTTTTTCTATCTATTATTAGGGTATATGTATCGATTGATTCGGGATTTTCTGAAAGAAAACTATCATTATATAGATTAAACATTAATTTATTTTCTGTATAATTATAAAGTCTTTTTTGGATTAAGTTCTTCCCAATAAAAGTTTCGTATTTTAGAACTTTATCCATTTCCTGATTAAATTCTGCCCTTTGCTTTAACACCCCTTTTACACCTATACTCTTTAATCTCTCATAATCAACATTATCTGAGCATGTTATCTGATTTATTTTTTCAACTGATGTAATACGTGTAATAATTTCACACTTGCTATCATCCACACTTTTATTACATATACTATCTTTTGCAGTAATATGTTTCTCTAAAACAACACGCATAGTGTCAATGTGTTTTTTCATATTTATTTCCGGATAAATTTCATTTATTAATTGAATACCTGATGAATTATAAGCGTATATTCGTCCATTTTTACATATAATTTTCGCTATTCTTGATTCTTCCGGGTGTATTTGTTTATTATAATATGAAAACGAATTATCTAAGGAGGACGTTAAAAACTCTGTGGTTGATTCATATGTTCCATCATCAAATATCCTTATGTTATTTTTTATCTCTTTGCTAACAGGCAATTCATCATATGAATAGAT
This sequence comes from uncultured Paludibacter sp., assembly GCA_937927845.1. Taxonomy (GTDB): domain Bacteria; phylum Bacteroidota; class Bacteroidia; order Bacteroidales; family Paludibacteraceae; genus Paludibacter. Next base: position 50,399 of record CALFXE010000010.1, on the reverse strand, counting down.
GGTATCAATCTGATTGGAAGTAAAACCATATAATTTTCGCTTCAATTGCTCATCTTTGTTGATTATATTAATAATATCAGAAGATAGAAACTCATCATGTATACCTTTTTGCAGGAAATCAACAATATTCATAGTTTTAACATGTAACTTCATTTCAATAGCGGGTTTGACATTGTCTTCATTAACATCTAAGTTATATTCATTTTTACATGAGAGTAAGAGTAAACACGATAGAAGTATAAAATATAAGTTTTGCATTATAAAAAGTTTAGGTTAAAATAAGCAACAACAAACCCGAGATATCGATGCAAAATTAATGTTTAAGATAATGCAAAAGGTAAAATAATAGAGAATAGAGAAACTTTTTACCTTTTACATATATTTTTACGTTTTAAGCAGGTATACAGGTTTTATAAATACTACCAGGTATGCTTTTAACCAATCCTTTAAATTCCATTTCAAGAAGTATTGAGGTAATTTTACTATAAGAATTTTCGGATAAGATAGCTAATTCATTTACGTGAATTCCTTCTGGAGTCTGTCTTAGTAAAGAATAAATTTTAAGCTCTTCATCCGAGAGTTCTGTAAATAATTCAGCTTGCACATGCTGATTATCCTTAGAGGTTTTATCCCAACTCATAAGTTTAATAAAATCATCCGGCGATTCAATAAGTGTAGCTCTATGAGTTTTTATAAGTGAATTACAGCCTTTCGACCACACATCATTTATTCTACCTGGAAATGCAAAAACATCTCTATTATAATCATTTGCAAGTTCAGCAGTAATTAAAGCACCTCCTTTTTGTGCTGATTCGACTACTATTATTGCATCAGACAATCCGGCTATAATCCTATTTCTTTGAACAAAATTCTGTCGGTCGGGATTAGTTTTACTCAGATATTCTGTAACCAAACCGCCTTTTTCTAACATTCGAGCAGCAGTATTTCTATGAGCTGAAGGATAAATCATATCCAATCCATGTGCTATAACACCTATTGTTGGAATATTGTAATCCAAAGCATTTCTGTGGGCACAAATATCAATACCATAAGCCAAACCACTCACAATTACCACATTAGGAATTGATGCAAGTGAAATGGCAATATTCTTACATATTTCCTTTCCGTAATCTGTAGCATTCCTTGTACCTACCACACCAATAAATCGAGCTTCGTTTAAAGGGACTTTATTTTTAGTAAATAAAACTAATGGGGCATCAGGACATTCTTTTAATCTGAATGGGTAAGTTTTATCTGCGTAATACAAACATTGAATATCATTCTTGATAATAAATTCAATTTCATTTTCAGCCCTTTGAAGTGCACTTTTGTGGTTTACAATTTCTTTTGCCAACACCTCGCCAACACCGGGTATCCGCATAAGGTTTTTTTGTTTTTCCTTAAATACAGCTTCTTCATTACCGAGATAAGCAATTAAATTTTTAGCAATATTGTTACCAATACCATTTATCAGCGTAATGCCAATTCTAAATTTTAACAAGTCGTAATTCATAAACAAACAATTAAAATATATCTTAAGTCTTTATAAAAATTTTCTTATACATAAAAAATAATCCCCACCCAATTAAGATCCCGATTGTGTTACTTAACCAATCATAGACATCTCCATATCTACCAACTAAAGGAGTAGATTGAATTAACTCGGTGATAGCAGCTAAAAAAAGTGGAAACACAAGAGCAACAATAATAAGCTGAAGTTGTTTGTTTCTTTTGTCTTGTGTTTTATAGTTTTCAAACAATGCAATTATAGTTAAAGTCAAATACATCAATAGGTGTACAATCTTATCCGCATTAGGTACAACGGGTAATTCTTCTATTGCTGGAAATTTAGCAAAAGATAGAACTAATATTATTATGGTTGTGATTATTGTTTTAAAATAATTGATAATAAACTTCATATTTAAATAATGTGCTAATATGTCAATGTGCTAATGTTTATTAAAAATAAGCTGCAAAGATAAAACTAATATCTGAAACTACTACCTCCTAAAAATTCTCTTAATAGTGATGTCGGTGGAATTTCACTATCAAGTATAGGCACAAAGAAATTCAAAAACTTTAATAATCTATGCGTTTCTGTGTATTCATCGCAATACTTTGGCACTTCTGCCAGAATTGGTTCAGCATGTTTTTTTAACACTGCCAATTCAAAAATCAACGCTGAATTAAACATTACATCTGCGTCTTCCTGATATGGGAATATCCACTTTTCTTCTCCCCTCCTTACGCTGGGCCAACGTGCAATAGTATCTCTTGCAGAATAATTTCTATACCTGTGATCTCGGATAATCCTTCTTAACAAACGTGTATCTGTGGTTGGTACCCAATTGTGATTGTCAATAGAAATAGTTGTTAATGCCGACACATATATCTTAAAGATTTTTTCTTTAGGTATTTCGGTAAGTAATTCCGGATTCAACGCATGAATTCCTTCAAGTATAATTACTGTATCGTGTTGAAGTCTGATTTTTTCACCTTTAAACATCCTCGTTCCATTTTCAAAATTATAAAATGGCAATTCCACCTCTTCCCCATTAAGCAACTGCTTCATCTGTTTATTGAAAAAGGGTAAATCAAGAGCATGTAAAGTTTCAAAGTCATAATCTCCACTCTCATCTTTAGGCGTATTAACTCTATCCACAAAATAATTGTCCATAGATATGATTACAGGTTTTAATCCATTAACCATCAATTGTACTGACAAACGTTTACTAAGTGTAGTTTTACCCGATGAAGACGGTCCTGAAATCAACACTAACTTAACATTTTGCCTTTGATCTATCATATCGGCAATATATGCAACTTTTTTTTCATGGAGAGCTTCTGATATTTTAATCAAATCAAACGATTGTTTATTTTTACATGCAATATTAAATTCTCCGATAGTATTCAAATTCATTAATTTGTTCCAACTCACAAATTCATTGAAAATCTCATATAGTTTGGGCATCACTTCAAAATTTTCAAGTCGTACCGGGTCTTCTCTGCTCGGTATTCTTAATAAAAAACCATCATAATAAGGCAATAAATCAAAAATATTTAATTTATCAGTAGAAGGTAGAAGAACACCGTTATAATAATCGATGTAATCGTTTAAACGAAAAAATCTCATGTAAGGAACATTAATAGTCTCAAAGAGAAATAAGTCTTCATGTTTATTATTTTGTTGAGCAAATAGCTTTTTAACTTCTTTGACTTGCTTTTCTTCAGCTATAATTTTATCACCTCGCAGGATACATTTTTTCATTTCAGATTTAATATTTTCTATATCTTCAGCACTTAAAGGTTTATCAAGATAATCTATCCTGCAATAATAACCCTTGGAGATGGAATGTAGAATCCTCAGAACTGCATCCGGATAAAGTTGTTTTACTGCATACGAAAGCACCAAACATAGAGTTCGCACATAAACACGCATACCTGAAGCTATGCTTGCATCTATAAACTCAATATCTTTCGGCTTGTAAACTAAAAAATTAAGATCTTCAACCTTATAGTTAACTCTTGCAGCAACGACATCATATTTGAGTTTTATGTTTAAATATTCATAAATCTCTATTAAAGACGTGCCTATTGGAAAATCATGATATTTCTTTGTGTTTTTACAATAGATTGTAACTTGCTTACTCATAGGATTATAATTTATTCTTTATTCATATTGGAACTGTAAATATAAAAGGCTTATTCAATTTTAACCGTAAAAATAGAAATTTATATTGAATTATATTTGGGATTTTAGTTATTTAAACTAATTTTGCGAAGCATTTATTCTTACGTAGTAATAATTCTGTTTGTTATTTGTAGTTTAATTAAATAAACATAAATATAATTTTCACACTTCATGAATTACTCCTTTTATGATTTTATGATGCTTATCGGCTCATTAGGTCTATTCTTGTTTGGAATGAAAACTATGAGCGAAGGACTTCAAAAAGCTGCCGGAAATAAGCTTCGTTCGATTTTGGCAACTATGACAAAAAATAGATTTGCCGGTGTTCTTACAGGTGTATTTATCACTGCATTAATTCAGTCTTCTTCGGCTACAACTGTTATGGCTGTTAGTTTTGTAAATGCGGGTTTAATTAATCTTGTGCAATCCATAACTGTAATTATGGGTGCCAATATCGGTACTACTATAACCGCATGGATTATATCTTTATTTGGATTCCAGTTTAGTATCGCATCCATTGCTATTCCTTTAATAGCAGTTGCCACTCCATTAATATTTTCAACAAAAAGCAAACATAAATCTATAGGTGAGTTTATTATAGGTTTTGCATTTCTGTTTATGGGATTGGAGTTACTTAAAAACTCTGTACCCGATTTGCAAAATAACCCCGGAATGTTGGAATTCCTTACAAAATATACGCAGTCGGGATACATATCTGTTATAATTTTTTTAATTGTAGGAACAATTTTAACAATAATTGTACAGTCGTCCAGTGCAACAATGGCTATTACCCTTGTAATGGTTGCAAAAGGATGGATTTCATACGACCTTGGTGCAGCTATGGTTTTAGGAGAAAATATTGGTACTACAATTACCGCTAATATTGCAGCAATACCGGCAAATGTTTCAGCCAAACGAGCTGCATTATCTCATACATTTTTCAATATTACAGGAGTTATCTGGATGATGTTTCTATTTTACCCATTCTTAAATATGGTAACTTGGGTAGCTGAATTTGTCGGTTTAGGAAATCCTCTCGCTTTTTCTCAAGAATTAGCTACAAATCCACATGCATCTGCGATTTTAGTAAGCGACGGCAGTAGTCTGACCGGCAACGAAGCGATCTATCATAGCAAGCTGCTTCAGCTTCAGGCATCTGCATCATATGGTCTATCTCTATTTCACTCAATTTTTAATATAATCAACACCTTTGTGATGATATGGTTTGCTAAAGCACTTGCCAAATTAGTTTCTTTCATTATTAAGAAAAAAGCTACTGATGAGGAATTTCAATTACGATTTATCACTACCGGCTTACTTTCAACTTCTGAGCTGTCGTTAATGCAAGCATGGAACGAAATGAAATTATATGGCAAGAGAACACAAAAAATGTTTGGTATTGTTAGAAATTTCTATCTTGAGCAAAATGAAAATGATGCTGTAAAACTTTTCACTAAAATTCAAAAATACGAAAGTATTAGCGATAGAATGGAAGTTGAAATAGCCAAGTATCTCACAAAAGTATCTGATGGAAGATTAAGTGAAGAGAGTAAACGTCAAATTCAGAAAATGCTACGTGTAGTATCTGAAATAGAAAGTGTTAGTGATGGATGTTATAATATTGGTCGCACTATTGTACGGAAAAATGAGGCTAAAATAGTACACATCAAAGAAATGGAAGATCATATCCAATTGATGATGAACTTAGTGGAAAATGCAATTACACTGATGATTGAGGCTTTGGAAGATGATTATGTGGATGACACTGAATTAAATAAATCTGTTAATATAGAGAATGAGATTAATAATTTGAGAAATCAGTTGAAGAATCAGAATATTATGGACATTAATGATAAAAAATATGAGTATCAGATTAGCGTATCATATATAGACATAATTACAGAATGTGAAAAGATTGGAGATTATGTCATTAATGTTATGGAAGCTCTTAATCAAACAATAAACAATAAACAATAACATAAATAGTAATAAACAGTGTGTGAGATTAAAATATACTTACACAAATAAAATATTAGCAAATGAACTTATTTGATGTATATCCTTTGTTCGATATAGAAATAGAAAAAGGGATAGGTTGTAGAACTTATGACAAAAATGGTGTAGAATATCTTGATTTATATGGTGGACATGCTGTTATTTCAGTTGGTCACTCACACCCTTATTTTACACAGAAACTGACACAACAATTAGAAAAATTAATTTTCTACTCAAATTCTGTAATTAATAAACTTCAGGAGGAATTAGCCGATAAACTCGGTAAATTATCCGGATACGAAGATTATTCTTTATTTCTAATAAATTCCGGTGCCGAAGCTAATGAAAATGCTCTGAAACTTGCTTCATTTCATAATGGAAGAAAAAAAGTTATTGCATTTGAAAAGAGTTTTCATGGGAGAACATCTGCTGCAGTAAAAGTAACAGACAATCCTAAGATAATTGCACCTATCAACGAAGATCTTGAAGTTGAGTTTTTTCAACTGAACGATATCGATGGGATAAGAAAATCTTTAGAAAAAGGAGATGTTTGTGCCGTTATTATCGAAGGAATTCAGGGAGTAGGTGGAATTAGAACACCTGAAAATAAGTTTCTTCAAGAATTAAGTGCAGCTTGTAAATCTACAAATACAGTTCTTATATTAGATGAAATTCAATCGGGGTATGGACGAAGTGGAAAATTCTTTGCTCATCAGTATGCTGATATTCGTCCTGATTTAATTACATTAGCTAAAGGGATGGGGAATGGATATCCAATTGGAGGAGTCATGATAAGCCCTGCTTTTAAACCACTTCACGGTATGCTCGGTACTACGTTTGGTGGCAATCACCTTGCATGTGTAGCCGGTATTGCTGTGTTAGATATTATTAAAACTGAAAATTTAATTCAAAACGCTAAGAAAGTTGGTGATTTTCTAATTGATGAACTTAAGCACTTGCCTCAAATCAAAGAAGTACGTGGAGCAGGTTTAATGATAGGTCTTGAGTTCCATGAACCTATACAAGAGATAAGAAAACGTTTACTATTCGAACAGAAAGTATTTACAGGAGCAGGTGGTACTCATACAATACGACTTCTACCACCTCTTTGTCTGACAATGGATGATGCAAAACTCTTTATTGAAAGATTAAAATTAGTTCTTTAACATATAAGAGCAAACATCATTTATACATTCTGATATTGGGATGAACTTATAATTCAATGTGTCAATTACCTTCCGAGAGGAGTAATAAGATCTGTTTGTGGCCGAAGCTGCAAATTTTCTATCAAGAATAGGGCTGAATCTGAATATTTTACCGACTATTTCTGCAAAAAAGCCAACAACCCATAACCGTTTCTTTCCCATATTGATTAATGGTGGCTTTTTATTAAAACCTTTCGACATCATGCTTAATATATCTTTATTTGAGTTATTTTCACTCACTAAAATATATCTCTCGGCAGAGATTTTGCTTTCCATAAGCTTAACCATAATTCTGACAACATCTCTCACGTCTACATAACCCGATCCGCCTAATGTATAGAATAACATCCCTTTACGCACCTGATCAAAAAGAAGCGAACTGCCTGATTTTGTTCCGGAAACTCCCAAAATGACACCGGGATTAACCATCACAGCATTCAGTCCTTTTTCTTTAATTGCTTCCCACACAGCCTGTTCAGCATTATATTTACTCAATGCATAATCAGATTGATGTCCTTTTGTCTGCCATGCACTTTCTTCAGTTATAATTGTACCGTCGTTATCAGTAAAACCACAAGCTGCAATAGAACTGACAAAACATAATTTTTCTATTTTATTTTCAAGGGATACATCAATTATATTATTAGTGCCAGATACATTAGTGTCCATCAAATTGTTATCTGAACCACCGCTTAGAGATACAACAGCAGCACAATGATAAATTTTAGTCACCCCTTTTGCAGCTTTCCTTAACGAATCAATATCAGTAATATCAGCATATCTCCATTCTATCCTTTCTAAAAACTTATCCGGTGAATCCGTATAAAATTTAAAAATCGTCTTCAAAGGTGATAGCTTACTTGTTTCCCGTCTAATCGCAATAATCTCGTCATTTTCTTGAAGAAGATGCCATAACAAGTGACCTCCGACTAATCCTGTAGCTCCTGTAACTAATATCATAAATTATAAAATTTTTCAAAAATACAGAAAGAAAATGTACTTTTGTATGTTTTTAATCATTATTATAAATTCCACATGGAGAATATATGTGTGTATTGTGCATCAAGTTCACAAGTTAAATCAGTTTATTTTGACGCAGCAGAGAAATTAGGTAAAATCATCGCTAATAATAATTTAAGACTGCTCTATGGTGGTGGTCATAGAGGGTTGATGGGTAAAATTGCAGATACGGTTTTATCTGAAGGAGGTAAAGTAACAGGAATTATTCCCGGCTTTATGTGTGAAGTTGAATGGAATCATAACGGCTTAACTGAGTTGATATTAGTTGAGAGCATGCATGAAAGAAAAGACAAACTTGCAAAAATGGCAGATGCAGTCGTTGCACTACCTGGAGGTTGCGGTACGATGGAAGAATTATTAGAAGTTATAACATGGAAAAGATTAGGAATATTCACCAAACCCATTGTTATATGTAATATTGATGGATATTTTGACCCACTAATAGAAATGCTTAATCGTTCGGTTAATGAAAATTTTATGGGAGAGCAACATAGAAATATGTGGGTAGTTGTAGACAGTCCGGAACTCGTTTTAAACGCTATAAAAACATCGATTCCATGGAGTAAAAATGCTAAGGATTTTGCTGCTTTATAAAAAATATGCCTGAAATAATTCAAGATTCAATTATATCTCTTGTCGATTCAATTGCAATAAATCAGACAGAATTGATTAAACCTGATATTAGGTTTGAAGGAGAATTGCTTCAATTGTTACCACATCAAAACAATTGGATTTCCATTGTTATTCTCACCCTTTTTATAATATTTATTATTTCGTTTGTTCGTTCACATAATTGGATAATTGACTTTGCTAAAAACTTTTTAAGATTTAAAGCCCAGAAAAGCACTCTGATAAAAAAGACCATAGAAGCCCAACAATCACAATTATTAATGATTGTTTTTGCAACCTGTAGTTTAAGTTTATTCGTATATCTTTTACTTTATGAAGATTCAGGATTAAATTTATCTACATATCTAATCTTAATTTCAGCAAATTTTGTTTTTCTATTTGTAAAATTTTTAGTCTCAAAATTAGTTGCATTTACATTTATATCTAAAGATGAGTTTAATATGACTCTTGATCAGTATCTAAATATCATATTTATTTTCAGCCTTCTTATTTATCCAATTATTATATTAAAAGCATATTTTCAAGTCTGGAACAACCCTATTCCTTTAGATATATTTGCTTTCGTTTTAATAATTTTAGTTCTTTTATTTATTACAATTCATTTTTTTCAGTTTTTTTTCGACAAAATATTAGATTTCTTTCACATAATGTTGTATCTTTGCACACTCGAAATTTTACCGTTTTTAGGAATATTTCTTGTAAATAAATGGATAATAACAAGTCTCTAACGTAATTTTATTTAGTCTTGAAAATCAGGAAGATATTGGTTTCGCAGCCACAACCCCAAGGTGAAAAATCCCCTTATTTTGACATTAGCGAAAAATATAATGTTAAGGTTGATTTTCATCAATTCATTAAAGTTGAATCTTTGAGTGCAAAAGAATTTCGTGCTCAAAGGATTGCTATCCTCGATTATACTGCTATTATTTTCAATGCCAAACAGGGTATAGACCATTTTTTTCGTCTTTGTGAAGAAATGCGAATAACAATGCCTGAGACAATGAAATATTTTTGTATTTCAGAATCTGTTGCAGTATATCTACAGCATTATATAAATTATAGAAAAAGAAAAGTTTTTTTCGGTTCTACCGGCAAAGTTCCGGAATTTATAACAGTATTAAATAAACATATAGACGAAAAATTTCTTTTTATTACTCCGGAAATATTAAACGAGGAAATAATAAATGCTCTTGACGGATCAAAAATTGCTTATACGAAAGCCGTTATGTATAGGACTGTTCCTAACGAGTATACTCCTAAAGAGGACTTCAATTACGATATGATTTTGTTTTTTACTCCTTTAGGCGTACAGTCACTTCTTAAAAACTTTCCTGATTTTGTTCAAAACGAGACGCAAATTGGCTGTTTTGGCAGTTCAACGGCTGCAACGATTAAAGAATTGGGACTAAGGCTCGATCTCGAAGCTCCATCAGCTCAATATCCTTCGATGACAATGGCACTCGATGGTTTTTTAAGGGATCATTTTAAGAAAATTAAAAATAACGGTAAGTAAACCAACAAATTTTAAAATACTATACAATCCCAAAAGTTTCGTAATTATTCGTACTTTTGGGATTGTTTTATTTTATCTTTGTTCAACAATATTTGATGAATAATTTATATACATTTCCGAAAGAAGAGCGTTTATGCAGCACAAAACGTATAGATAGCTTATTTGTCGAGGGGAAAGCATTTATAATCTTTCCTTTAAGATGTGTTTATAAAGTATACACACAAGATAGGCAATCATCGGTAGAAGTGTTATTCAGCGTTCCAAAAAAAAGATTCAAAAAGGCTGTTCATAGAAATAAAATTAAACGCAGAATGAAAGAAGCATATCGTTTGAATAAAGCTAATCTAATAAATAATTGTAATAATAAAGGAATTTCAATAGATATTGCATTCTCTTATGTATCAGATAAATCTTCAGAATATAAGATTATCGAAGAAAAAATTCTAATGTCAATAGAAAAGATTATCAAAAAGACGAGTCGCGACACGTCTTTACATTAGCATATTAGCATATTGCCACATTGGCACATTAGTATATTTTTATGAAAAAAATTTTACGACATATTTTCCTGATTCCCGTATATTTTTACAGATACGCTATTTCTCCATTAAAACCTCCAAGCTGTCGCTATACTCCTACATGTTCTCAATATGCAGTTGAAGCAGTAATGAAACATGGTATATTTAGAGGCGGATGGCTTGCAATTAAACGTTTTTTAAGTTGTCATCCTTGGGGTGGTAGCGGATATGACCCCGTACCTTAATAGTTAAAACTTCAATTAACAATACGTTATAAATAGTTAATCATTGCTCTTTTAAATTAGTATTATTAACTTTGCAAATCTTCAACTAACGGATTAACACGTATTTATGAATAAAATAATCAGATATTGGCTGTTTCTTCCGTTCTCTATATTATACAGAATTATTACCGGTATACGTAATTGGCTGTATGATGTTGGGATTTTACAATCAATTGAAAAAGACACAGCAATAATTTCTATAGGTAATATTACCGCTGGTGGTACAGGCAAAACACCTCATACTGAGCATCTTATTGCCGAGCTACAATCTTTATTTCGAGTGGCTGTTTTAAGTCGTGGTTATAAGCGTAAAACTAAAGGATTTGTTCTTGCTGATAATAAGTCCAACTCTTCAACAATTGGAGATGAACCTTTTCAGATTTATAAAAAATTCGAGAATATTCCCATAGCTGTATGCGAAAATAGAAGCAAAGGTATAGATCAACTATTAACATTATATCCAAATCTCGATGTAATTATCCTTGATGATGCTTTTCAGCATCGCAGGATTAAAGCCGGATTATCTGTTTTACTTACTGATTTCAAAAAACTTCACACTCGCGATAGTGTTCTACCGGGCGGTAATCTTCGTGAATCTGCAAGAGGAAGTAAACGTGCCGATATTATAGTTGTAACCAAATGCCCTCTTGACATTAAGCCGATAGACATGAGAGTTATTCAGCATGAAGTACAGCCAACTATTTTTCATCAAGTTTATTTTTCTTCATATAAATATGATGAGCCATTGCCTTTGTATGTTAAATATGCAAGTAGACACTGGCTATTTAGGAAAATAAAAGAGAGAAAAGCATCCATTCTTTTAGTTACCGGAATAGTAGCCCCACAAATGATTTATAGTTTTCTATCCAATTTTTCTGATGATATCAAAACTATAAATTATAAAGATCATCATGACTTTTCAAGAAAGGATTTAAATCTTATTGAGAAAAAATTCTATGAGATACCTAATCCTGAAAAGTTAATTTTAGTTACCGAGAAAGATGCAGCAAGATTGATTTCAAACAGGGATGTTCCAAAATCATTAAAATATCATATATTTGTATTACCTATCAGAGTGAATATTTTAAACAATAAAGAAACAGCATTTTTAAAAAAGATTACAGATTATGTTGCCGAAAATTCAGGAAACCGCAGATTACTTAAAAAACATTATTAATACAAACCCAAAAATCGGTATTATTTTAGGTACCGGACTTGGTAATTTAGTTACACAACTTACAGAAACAATTGAGATTCCTTATGAAAAAATTCCTAACTTCCCAATTTCCACAGTTGAAGGTCATAGTGGAAAATTGATTATTGGCAAATTAGGGAACACTGAGGTATTGGCAATGCAAGGTCGTTTTCATTATTACGAAGGATACGATATGAAGCAAGTTACATTCCCTGTACGTGTAATGAAAGCGATTGGAATTGATACTTTATTAGTGTCAAATGCTTCAGGAGGTATGAATCCTGAATTTGAAATTGGAGATTTGATGATTATAAATGATCATATAAATTTATTTCCCGAACATCCATTAAGAGGAAAGAATTTCAACGAATTAGGCACAAGATTCCCCGATATGAGCGAAGCTTATTCAAAAGAATTGATTGCTAAAGCTAAAGAAATCGCCATAAAAAACGACATCCATGTTGTTGAAGGTGTTTATGTCGGAACAACAGGACCTACATTTGAAACTCCTGCTGAATACAAGTATTTCAGAATTATTGGTGGTGATGCAGTAGGTATGAGTACAGTTCCGGAAGTGATTGTTGCAAATCATTCAGGAATGAGAGTGTTTGGCATCTCAATTATTACCGACCTTGGAGTTCCCGGAAAAATTGTAGAAGTCTCTCACGAAGAAGTTCAAGAAATCGGTAATAAAGTTCAGCCACTTATGACACTAATAATGAAAGAATTGGTCGACAGCTTATAAGTTACTTAAAAACAATATCATATGGCATTCTTGCTTGGATGCCATATATATTTTCAATTTCTTTTACTTTTCGCAAGATTTCATATTGTTCCCCCAGACGCGATTTGAGTATTTTCAGTTCAACATCTCCTGATAATGCTTTCATTATTTTAGTTGCAAAGTCTTCTTTTGCCGGATATTCTCTTACTTGATATTCTTCTAAATCTGCTTTTTCGGCAGCTATGGCAATTGCTATATTCAACCCTCCAAGCATATCAACTAAACCGTTTTGAATTGCATCCTCACCTGTCCAGACACGACCTTCTGCAATAGCATTTATTTCTTCATATGTTTTCTGCCTGCCATCTGCACAACGTTTTACAAATAAATCATATCCATTATTAATGTAATTTTGCATCAATACTTTCTCATCAGAATTAAAAGCTCTATTTACTGATACAGCATCACTCATTTTGTTTGTCTTAACTATATCGTAATTAAAACCTAATTTTTTATTTAACCCTTCGATGTTTGGAATTAACCCGAATATTCCGATAGAACCGGTGATTGTATTAGGCTGCGCAACGATTGTGTCTGCCATACAAGAAATATAATAACCACCCGAAGCTGCATAATCACCCATCGACACAATCAGTGGTTTTTTCTTCTTCAAATTAGATAATGCCCTCCATATTTGTTCAGAACCATAAGCACTGCCTCCCGGCGAACTCACTCTCAACACAACCGATTTAACATCATCTGCTTTTTCTACTTTATTAATGGTTTCAACTGATTTATCTGAAATGATACCTTCATTTGAATTTCCATCAATACCACCTATTGCATAAATAACGGCAACTTTGTTTTTATTATACTTTTGAGTAGATAACACTTTATTCATTGCTTTATGCTTAACAATGGTATAATCCTGACAATATGCTTTTAATATACTATCAACTTCATCAATATATACTAATGAATCAATCAAAGCATATTCTACATATTTTTCTGCTTTTTGAAACAGCATCATTTCATCAGCAAATTCATTTAATTTATCTTTTGAGATATCTCTACTTTCCGACACACTGTTTAATAAAGTTGTCCAAATAGATGACACATATTCTGTTATTTGCTTACGATTTGCTTCGCTCATTTGTGTATTTATGTAAGGTTCAACAGCTGATTTATATTGACCAACCCTTACAACCTGCATATCAATACCTAATTTTTCAAGAGTATTTTTCAAAAACAATATTTCTGCTGATAAACCTTTCCAATCAAGCATTCCTGATGGATTTAGCAGCACTTTATCAGCTACTGAAGCAAGATAATAATTCTTTTGCTCATAGGTATCTGCATATGAAAGAACAAATTTTCCGGTCGATTTAAAATCTATTAATGCATCTCGAATTTCTTTTATAGAGGCAAAGCCACCGGACAATGTTCCTCCTTTTAAATATATTCCTGCAATATTTGCGTCTGATTTAGCTTTTGAGATATTCGATAGTATATCGTCTAAGCCAATAGCAGCAACATCAGAAATACCAAAGGCATCGGCAATAGCACCGCTAAAAGGGTCATCTTCTGAACGATCTATTAGTTGCCCTGATAAATCAATCTGGTATACACTGTTTGGTTTTAATGTAACCGGTTTATTTTCTGAAGTACTGATTGCACCTACAATTCCGAAGAAAATAAACATACTTAAGATTGTAACTACAATAATTCCGACTATTGTAGCAAGCGTAAATTTTAAAAATTGTTTCATATGTAAATAATATATTAATGTGCTAATATGCCAATGTGTTAATGTGCTAATATGTTAACAGAATAATTTAAATTAATGTCAGTACAAAAGAAATCAAAAAAAATGAAATTATAGCATATTTTGTAATATAAGTCATCATGATTTTAGAAATCAATATAAATTTACAACCACAAACAACAAAAAATCGAAAAAAATGCTTTAATTTGTACTCCGTTAAAAAAATCGAATGAAAAAACTACTCTTCTTTATAATCAGTTTAATATTTTGTATATCTGAAGCAGGTGCAGTGCCGGCATATCCTTATCCTATTGATATACAACAGCCTGATGGAACTTTCTTGACTATAAATCTTCATGGTGATGAAAATCGAAAAATAAGAACAACTGCCGATGGTATCGTGATTATGAAGAACAAAGATGGGTTTTATTCTTATGCCATAAAAAACAGTGAGAACAAGATAATAGCAGGAGAAAGGATTGCGAGAAATCTGGATAAAAGAAATGTTTCAGACAAAAATTACATAAAATATGCTGTTAAAATCGATGAATTAAAATCAGAACTTGGTGTAAGACCTCAAAAAATTAAGAGAGCGCCATCAGCTATATCAAACTCTAATGGTTTTCCAAGGACGGGTTCGCCACGTTCTTTAGTAATTTTAGTCAATTTCAAAGATAAAGCATTTACAGTCCCAAGTCCTAAAATAGCCTTTGAAAATCTTCTAAATCAGGAAAACTATTCAGGAAATGGAGGAACAGGTTCTGCACGAGATTATTTCATAGCAGCAAGTTACGGTCAGTTTAATCCTCAATTTGATGTAGTGGGACCATATACCTTGTCAAACAACATGTCATATTATGGTAAAAACGACGATAAAAACAATGATGAGGACATAAGACCGACTCAGATGATAGTTGATGCTTGCAAAGCTGCCGATAATGCAGGTTTAGATTTTAGAACTTATGACACAGATAATGACGGATATATAGATAATGTTTTTGTTTATTATGCCGGATATAATGAAGCGGAATATGGTCCGGAAGACTCCATTTGGCCCCATAGATGGGTTGTTCAACCAGGAAATGGATATACAGGAACAGATGCTTCACGTACATTCGATGGGAAGAAAGTATTTGATTATGCTTGTACTTCAGAATTAAGAGGAAATTCAGGTTCAAATATGTGTGGGATAGGTACTTTCACCCATGAATTTGGTCATGTTATCGGTCTGCCCGACTATTATCATACAGAAGAAGATAAAATAATCACATTGAATAATTGGAGTATAATGGATGCAGGAGCATATTTAAATCAAGGTAGAACACCACCAACTTATTCTGCATATGACAGATTTTATTTGGGGTGGTTAGCTCCTGAGGAACTTAATACGCCTGCTGATAAAAGTCTATATCCAATTTCTCAAGCTGGTATTCCGATTGACAACGCATCAAAACAAGCTTATATCCTTTCTGCAACAACACATAATTTAATAGGCGATAATCCCTCTCCAAAAGAGTTTTTCGTAATGGAATATAGAAAGAAAACGGGCTGGGATGCTTTCCTGCCTGCGGAAGGGCTTTTATTCTGGCATATTGATTATGATACAGATGCTTGGGAAGATAATTCACCAAATAATTACAATAACGATTCTCAAACACTAAATAGCCATATGAGAGTTTATCTGCAACCATTAAGTGGTAGCGATACAACTCCAGGTACAGCATTCACAAGTGGTTCGTTTAACCCCACAACATGGGCAGGCAATGCTATTGACAGAGAAATTACCGATATAACAAAAAGTAACGACAGTATAAGTTTTAAAATAATGGGTGGTGCACCTTATATCCCTCCCCAAGGTGACCCTAAAATAAATGTTGCCGTTGTGAATGAGGTTTTGAGTTTCTCTACAACAAAACCCGGAAATGCAAACATAAAGCATCTCAAAATTAAAACTACCGATTTATACGGAGATTTATCTGTAAATTTAAGTGGGGCACATTCAGATATGTTTTTCATTTCTATAAACAGCATTCCATTTGAAAATGCAAACTCAAAAGATGGCGAAATTATTACGGTAAAATTTGAACCCTCAAATATAGGGATTTATAATGCAATCTTAACAATATCAGGTGGAGGCTTAGAGCCTGCAAAAATTATTCAACTAAATGGTATTTCTACAGAGTAAAATTCTTAAATTTTCAAGAATAGAACGCTGATAATACAGATGCAAGCAACGCTGATATACGCAAATTATAAATCAGTGTTTGAAAATCAGCGTTATCCGCGTGCCAACATAGACTACATCCTTGATCCGTAAGCTAAATCACCGGCATCACCTAATCCCGGCACTATGTATGAATGTTCGTCCAACTCCGGATCTATTGCGGCAGTCCATAGTGTAATGTTTGTGTCTGACATGTTTTTCACAACATAATCTATTGCGTATGCACTTGATATTATGGATGCTATATGAACTTGAGATGGTTTCCCTTTTGTCAGCAAAGCTCTGTAAGATAGCTCCAAAGAACCACCAGTTGCTAACATAGGATCTACAATAAGCAAAGTTTTGTTATTTAAGTCGGGAGAAGCTATATACTCAATAAAAATTTCAAACTTCAATGCGTCTTTATACTTTCTATATGCTGAAACAAAAGCATTCTCTGCTTTATCAAAATAATTTAAAAATCCTTGATGAAATGGTAGTCCGGCACGTAAAATTGTCGAAATAACCAATTGATTTGTCATATTACTTATGGTTGTTTTACCTAATGGAGTTTCAATTTCATCCGGCGAGTAATCAAATCTCTTACTAATCTCATATGCCATTATTTCCCCAATTCTTTCAAGATTTTTTCTAAATCGCATAGAGTCTTGTTGAATTTCCTTACATCGAATTTCCTTTAAATACTGATTTAAAACTGAATTTGTTTCAGAAAGATTGATTATTTCCATACCTTATTTTATATGTGATGCTTTTAAACCTTTTATAACAGCATTAGTAAATCCATATGCCTCCATTTCATTCAAACCCTTAATTGTAATGCCACCCGGAGTTGTTACTTTATCTATCTCAACTTCCGGATGAGAGTTTGATTTTTCAATCAACTCAATAGCCCCACGAAGTGTTTGAATAACAACTTCTTTGGCTGTCTGCGGAGCAATTCCCATCTCTACTCCACCTTCTATTGCAGCCCTAATATAGCGGAAAGCATATGCAATTCCACATGAAGACAATGACATAAAAGCATTAAGTTGCTCTTCCGATACAAAATATACTTTTCCCAATTGAGTAAAAACATCAGTTATAAGCTCCTGCTTTTCTTTATCTGCATCATGTGTAGATATAACTGATACACTTTGGCTTACTTCAATTGCAGTATTTGGAATAACCCTATAAATAGCTGCATCCTCATTAAATAGTGAAAATAAGGTCTTAATATCTACCCCCGCCGCAATGGATACTATAACTTGCTTATCATAGTTTATAGCGGCTTTAGTCTCCTCTGCAATCTGATGAATTAACCAAGGTTTGACAGCGAGAATAACAATATCCGACAGCTTTACAAGTTCAATATTTGATGTGGTTGTATGGATATTTGTTGAGAAATTCTTTATTAACTCTAAATTTTTCTCGTTTACATCGCTGATATAAATATCTGCTGAATGAAAATCTTCACTTTTTGATAAAGCCTTAGCTATGGCAGAACCCATATTGCCTGCGCCAATTATTCCGATTTTTAGATTCTTTGTCATCATTTTATTTTATTTTCAACACAAATGTAAAGTTTTTTCTTAAAATAATCGGTAAGTATTAGAAATTTAATCTGATACCGCCGATTATACTCCACGATCTTACATTAGATTTATCAAAATCAGTCAACCTCCATACCGATTGTAATGAGAATATTCTAAATATATTACTAAAGCCAACACCAACTTCCATGTAAGGTATGTTTAAGACCTCCGTGTTCTGCGGAAAATCAATGATATTGTTTTGCTTTGCCGACAAATCACCATATAAAAATTTAAAAGTGACCAATTCTCTTAAATTCAATTTTTTGACGATAGGTATATGATTGAATATAACACCATTAAAAACCAATTCATTATGGAAAGCAATGTATTTATCAAATGCATATTCCATATAATTCAATAGATTATAGTGGTATCTTTTAAACAGTAAGGTCTCACTCCCTTGAGGAATCCACAATAGATTATAAGGCACTTTTCCAATCATCCATCCTGCATCTACATAATAGTTCCATTCTCCAACATCAAAAGGTATAGTTTGCTTAAGTTTGGAATTGATCTTTAGATAATGATAAGTATCCGATAAAATCGTAGTCTGACCTCCCTCAGCAGTTAAATATAAAACGGGTTTCTTATTCTGAATATATATTCTTTCCAAATGATCGCTTAATTTTCTTTCATCTTTTGAAAATCTGGTTGTCAATGATATAGATTTATGTAACATATTATTAACATCATTAGCATCCTTTGTAAATGGCAGCATATTACCGGCAAAATATGTATTATTTCTAAAGAAAAGGAAGCTCTCAACATCCTTATTCCAATCATGAGATAACGAGGCATAAAATTCTTTACGCTTATTAATTTTGTTTGACGATCGAAAAGCAAAAATTGTATTAGCAATATCTTCATCGCCCGACAATAAAGGGTTTTCTCGTAATGAAAAATCATTATAATCATAATCGATACGCCGATAATCATCCGTATAACCTAAGCTTATTAATGTTCTTTTCTGTAGAGGTAATTTAAATGAAGCATTTATGGAATATTTATGCTTATTATCGCTGAAACCATATCCCCAATATCCTCCTAAAGATATATTTTTCATTAAATGTTCATTTGTGCGAATCGGCAAACTAAATCTAAATCCTTCAACATTAGATAACCTTGCCAATAAATATACTTTACCGATATCAATTTTACCTGCATTCACATATCCTTTAATAATACCATCGGCTATCCATTTAGCCGTTTTCATCAATGGTAAATCATTCATTTCAGCAATTCTAAATTCCAATTCTTCTTTTGAAAATGGAGTTGCTGCAAAATTTTCATTATTTATCTCAAATGCTGAGTCTAAACTGATTTTTTGTCGCTTTTGTATATATATTTCCGGAGATTGAGTAATGCTGTCTGCCAACAATTGATAATCCATATTTAATGACAGCACTGACACATCAGGTATCCACAATCCGGTTTCAGATTTATTAAAATTCGAAGATAATCTTAGCTTTTTGATAAAATTTATATTTGCTTGTTTAGGTAGTTCTGCCGTTATTTTGGTAATTGAATATGTTGCTGAATCTACCCATAACTCGCCATTAAAAGCTAAATTCTTATTGTTTCTTGTTTTAAATCTTAAATAGTATTGTTTTCCCTGCTCCGTATTCAGACTGTCTATCAGAAAAAATCTGTAATATGTATTTGCTGATGAAGCTATCGGACTAATAAAGTGCTTTCCGAATATGACTATTGTATTATTATAAAAGTTATAATTGCCCGACAAATCTCCCATCAATTTTTCAAATAGTACATCGGCATTTTCAAATATTTCTTTTGACTCTTTATTTATTGATTTTATCGTTATATTTCCTTGACTTGAATATTCCTCATTTGAAATATATAATGGAGTATATTTCGAAGAGTCTAAGCTTAGCGAAAAATCGTCAAATATATTTTTATGCTTAGATTGTGATGAGTTGTCAGTTTTACTTTTGATTAAAAATACTGTTTGTTCTTCTTTGATATTTAATGCTACCTGCTGATTAATAACATCATTTGATGATTTTGCCTGTCTCACTTTCTGAATCAAATCTAAAGCAGGATTTGCTCCGGGCAAAACAAAAAGCTCCTGTAAAATATTAATATCTTCTCTCATTTCAACATATAAGCCCGATATCTCTCCCTTTCTTATCTTGTGCTCCTGAGTTTTATAGCCTACACACGAGAAAACCAAAACAGTTTCATCTCCTGAATTTTTTATCATGTAAAATCCATCTTCATCGCTTTGAACGCCTATATTAGTTCCTTTGAAGTAAATATTTACTGATTGAATCGGAGATTTATCTATCTTGTTTCGTACAGTTCCAATAATTTGACTTTCTTGACTGAAAGTGATGAAAGTACTTATCAAGAATATAATTATCGTATGTGCTATTTTTATATACCTCATTTTTTCAACATAGGGTGACATTCGATAATTGTTTTTTTAAGAAATCGAATATCGATGTGTGTGTATAATTCTGATGTCGTTATCGATTCGTGCCCTAATAATTGCTGTATAGCTCTAAGGTTTGCACCGTTTTCCAACAAATGTGTAGCAAATGAATGTCTGAATGTATGCGGACTGACATTTTTTCTTATTCCTGCTAATTCAGTAAGATCTTTTACTATAGCAAAAATCATTGCACGTGTTAACTTTGCTCCTCTTCTATTTAGAAACACATAATCTTCATGTCCTTTTTTAATATTCAAGATATTTCGATCGATATTCCACAAATGCAATTGTTTTATCGATTGTGGGGACAAAGGTACTAAACGTTGTTTGCTGCCCTTACCTTCGACTAACATATAGCCTTCATCAATATTTAGATTGGATATTTTCAAATTAATAAGTTCGGAAACTCGTATTCCTGAGCCATATAAGACTTCGATTATTGCTTTATTTCTCTGTCCTTCCTGCTTTGATAAATCGATTGCACTTATTATTTCATCTATCTCTTCAACCGTTAGAACTTCAGGTAGCCTAAATCCAATCTTAGGACTTTCAAGTAATTCTGTCGGATCATCGCTTCGTTTGTTTTTATATATCAGAAAATGATAGTACGATTTTATTCCTGAAATTATCCTTGCTTGTGATCGTGGATGTACCCCAATCGAACTGATTTCAACGATAAAATCCCTAAGATGTGCGGGATTTGCCTTATCAATCTCAACATGGGCATCTGAGAGAAAATCCAATAATTTCTGCAAATCGTTTTTGTACGCCACAATTGAATTATCGGACAATCCCTTTTCAAATTTCAGATAGTAAAAATATTCTTCGGAAATGGTCAGCATGTAAAATTGAATTACCCTGTTTTTGAATTACAAAGATAAAAAAATATAATTCATGCGTAATATTGGAATAGATATTTCTCTAATTCAAGATTGAAAAAATATTTTGTCAATCCTAAATCATGTAAATCAATAAATATATTTGCATCGGTAACGGCAATTTTTACTTTCATAGTTTAATATAGGATATTAGGGAATTAAAATACCATTTGATGTTCCTTTCTGAAATCTGCCAAAGATTGATTGTTCAATGAAGCTGCCTTGGACATTGAAATTTGGTCTTCAACTAATGCTCGGAATAAAAGTTGCTCAAAACGGTTTGACTCTTCTTCCCCACTATATTCAACGGGTTCATCTACTTTCCAATTCATCTGCTTTATTAAGAAAAAGAATTGTTTAGTATAGTGATCATTAATGATATCACAATCTTTGGCTCTCATAACTATGGCTTGCATAGAGATACCGTATTGTTTTTTAATATTACCTAATTCATTTATTGAAAGTTTATTTCTGTATTCGCCTAATTCTTCTTTAATGGTTTTCTCAGGCAACAGCATTGCACCCGCAAACTGAAAACATAGAGTTTCCCTTTGCTTTAAAGTAATATCACCAAAAGTTAATAGCAGGTGTGCTAATTCGTGTAAAAGAGTGAGCCTAATTCTGTCAGGCTTATTAGCTTTCTTTATATTATAAGCCACCACAGGTATAGTGCCGTTAACAAAAGTTTGTAACCCGTCAAAATCTTCATTAACATCTAACTTGACTACCTTAATGCCTTTATCTTCTAAAAGTTCAACAACATTAAATACGGCATTATTACCCAAACACCAAGTCTTCCTCAATTCAATAGCCGCTTCATTCACTTGTTGATATGAAATAATGATACCGATGTCTTTAAGTGGATTTTCAAATTCAACATTCAATCCTATAATTTCTTCTAACTCTAAATAACGGGAGAGATACTCTTTGGTTTTTTCCTTAATGACAGAAGCTTCTTTTTGTGACATTTTACTCAATTTACGAAATTCTATTTCGCCAAACTCCACTTTGGTAATTCTGAAAAAATAATCGGGATTTACATTTAACGCCTTACTTAATAAGTTGATTTTTTCGGTATCGGGAATAACTTCCCCTTTCTCGTAACGATGTAATGCTTGACGAGATACTTGATTGCCTAAGGCGTCAGCCAAATCCTGTAATGAAAAACCTTTCATTAAACGAGCAGATTTAAAACGTTCTGAAAAAATCTCTTTCATTTCCATTGTAAATTTGAATTATGATACAAAGATAATGCTTTTAGTTTACAAGTACGCAATGATAATATAATTTTTTTATATCAAATCGCTAACTATCTCATTCTACTATGTTGGTAAAATACTGATTTATTGATGTTTTATCGAATACATAGCAAAGACTAACGATTTACATTTTTGGTTGACAAATAGTCTATTTATCATAAGTTATGTAAAATATAATTCATGCGTATAGAGGGTGAGTTTTAAAATTATCCGTAATGTTCATCAGAACTTCTATTTAGCAAGTACATCTCCATTAAGAATATGTAATCGCTTTTTGTTTTATTTAAACTTAGAAATGATCCTGACTTTTCACATCAGCTGACTACAACGTATTGGAAAATCCCTCACCTCGCTCCGCTCGTTTGCGAAGTCAAGATGACTTCATTATAAAATTATATACCCTCTTGAACACATTGCTAAAATATGTGTTTTAACTAATAGAAATAAAATTCTATCATAAAACAATCATTTTTCGTACCTTTGTGCCGTAAAACCCACAATAGATGCAGCAAAAATTTACTTCATACAGCAAAATGAATGAACTTATAAAAGAGGATTCATCATTATTATTGACTATAACCCGATTTGGTTTTTCCTTAGGTTTTGGCGATAAAACAGTTAAAGAAGTGTGTACTGAAAGTGGCGTTGATGAAAAAACTTTTTTAGCAGTTGTAAACTTTATTTCCGATGGATATAAGGAAGAATATATCAATCACGAAGAAATATCAATAGATTCAGTAGTACTGTATTTACGAAATGCACATGATTTCTTTCTCGGATTTAAGCTTCCTCTAATTCGCAATAAACTAATCGAGGCAATTGATAGCTGCATAAACGAAGAACCTTTCCGTATGATGATTATGAAATTCTACAATAATTATGTATCAGAAGTAGAAAAACATATGAATTACGAGGATGAAGTTGTTTTTCCTTATGCACTAAATCTTCTTGAGGGTAAGAAGAATCCACGTTATAACATTGCGGTTTTTGAAAAAAACCACGAAAACATCGACTCAAAATTATCCGATTTAAAGAATATCCTAATTAAATACTTTCCTGCTCAGCAACCAAATTTTCTTTTAAATGAAGTGCTTTTTGATCTTTCAGCATGTGAAAAGGATTTAGAAAAACATAATCGTGTAGAAGATTTCTTTTTTGTACCGATAATCGAAGCAATAGAAAAGAAGTTATTATTCAATAATGAAGAAAATACGAATACGGAGAAAACAGAGAGTTTAACAGATAGAGAAATAGAAATCCTTTCCAGTGTAGTGAAAGGACTAACAAACAAAGAAATAGCTCAAAAATTATTTTTATCGACTCATACCGTAATTTCTCACAGAAGAAATATTACACGTAAATTAGAAATTCACAGTACAGCGGGACTTACTATATATGCCATTGTCAACAAGCTTGTATCATTAGACGAAATTAAATCTGTAATAGAATAAAAATACACCCTATGAATGATAGTTTCGACATATTCATAAATTCTATTTTTCATAATATCGGAGAACCGGTTGCTATGCTTTTAATGCAAATAATTGCAATTTTATTTGTATCAAGAATAGTAGGATGGTTTTTTATTAAAATTGGTCAGCCGACTGTAATCGGAGAAATTTTAGCCGGAATTATACTTGGTCCTTCTTTATTGGGTTACTTCTATCCTGAAGCATTCAATTTTCTGTTTGCACCCGAATCGCTTGATAATCTTTATATTCTCAGTCAAATTGGCTTAGTATTATTTATGTTCGTAATCGGCATGGAGCTAAATTTAAGTCTTTTACGAAATAAAATGGGAACAACATATGTGATTAGCAATGTCAGCATAATTTTTCCATATTTATTAGGCGTATTATTAGCATATTATATTTATGATGAATTTGCAGCAAGTCAGACCACCTTCTTACCATTTGCTCTTTTTATAGGTATCTCAATGAGTATTACCGCTTTTCCTGTTCTTGCCAGAATAGTACAGGAAAAAGGAATGACTAAAACACATATTGGTCAGATGTCTATTATTTCGGCTGCATTTAATGATGTAACAGCATGGTGCATATTAGCCGCTGTAATTGCAATCTCAAAAACAGGCAGTATAGTAAGCTCATTGTACACAATCGGATTGTCTATACTGTATATCTTGTTCATGCTGTATGTTGTCAGACCGTTTTTGAAGAAGATAGGTAAAATTTACAGTAATACTGAAGTTATAAATAAAGGTATCATTGCTTTTCTATTCCTTTTTCTCACTCTATCATCATTTACAACACAATTGATTGGTATTCATGCCTTATTCGGTGCATTTTTAGCAGGTGTTGTTATGCCTGAAATACCGGAGTTTCGTAAAATAGTCATAGATAAAATTGAAGATGTAGCACTAACCCTTCTCCTTCCTTTATTCTTCGTTTACACCGGACTTCGCACTGAAATTGGATTGCTAAACACACCTTATTTATGGATGGTTACATCAGTTTTTATCTTAGTCGCAATTGTAGGGAAGTTTATTGGAGCAGGCTTTTCAGCAAAAATAATGGGCGAAAACTGGAGAGACAGTCTTTCTGTCGGGATATTGATGAATACCAGAGGGCTGATGGAGATTGTAGTTTTAAATATTGGTTACGAAATGGGTATTTTGTCTAAGCCTGTTTTTGCTATGTTGGTGATTATGGCACTTGTTACGACATTTATGACTACCCCGCTATTATCTTTAGTTCAAAAAGTCTTTCCAACAAAAGATTTAGAGGCAGAATACCGCAAACAACAGGCACAAGGTATATTCAAGGTTTTAATAGCCGTAGGAAACCCTGAAAACGGCAAAACTTTATTGAATGTGGCAAAGCATGTATTAGATGGAATAAAAAACACCTTGTCGGTTACAGCTTTACATATAACACCGGATGCAACTACAAATCCATTATTAGGTGAAGATTTTGCTGAAGAAGGATTTGCAAAAATTAATTCAGAAGCAAAAAAACTTAATATACCTGTACATAATGACTATAAAATAACCGATAACATCGAGCTTGGAGTTGTAAAAACAATCAATAATGATAATTATGATTTTCTTCTTGTAGGAGGTGGTGTATCTACTTCGGACACAAAAGCAGGTAAATTAAAATCAAGATTCAGAAAAATTCGTTGGATTAATAAATTGATGATTAGGATTAATGAATCTCAAGAAATATTCTATCCGGGCTCTTTGATTAAAGATAAAACACGATTTTTTGTTGAAAACAGTCAATGTAGCGTAGGAATTTTTATCAATAGAAATTTCATGGAAATATCAAATGTTGTTGTCATGCTTAATGAACTAAATGATGATTTCCTGATACGATATGCTCATAGATTATTGAAAAATGATGCCAAAACATTAATAACTTTTATCGATGAAAAGCATCTTATTTCTAAAGAAGATATATTCAAGAATCAATATGCAACCTTAACGGAAAACTTCCCTAACTCAATTAAGTTAGTTACAAACAACAATAATAATTTACAGAAATATGATTTTATGATGATCAGTTACCAATGCTGGAATAATCATATTGAATCAGGAAGCGGTAAATTAGACCATATCCCATCAACTATTATTATTAACAAGAAGGAAAGCAGGTTTAGCAAAAAGGGTAAAGCTTAATATATACATATCAGAAATCAGCGTTTGAAAATCAGCGTTATCCGCGTGCCATAATTTCAAAGCTTATCATCAATCGCTTCCTCTGTATCAATATTTATCTGATCTTCGTCTTCGGGGACAATAGATTTTAGCGGTTCTCTCATTGAAAACTTCGGTCGTTCTTCTTTTGGGAATTTGAGGAAGACTTCATCTTTAGATATTGGTCTGTGCGTTTCGATCCAGAAGAAATTTGCTAAGTATATAAATTCGTCCGACAGTTTGTCCATGGGATGAAATTCACCGCTTGATGATGGAGTCAATACAATCCTTTCAATCTTCTTATCTTTAAAATAAATTTTCACAAAACTGCTTTCGGTACGATTAGCTCCAATTAATGTAGTATCCGACTCTTCCCTGATGAAATAAACGGTCTCTGCATTACCATCTACCTCTACTCTGCTTAACGCACCACTATCGAGATATGCTATTATATCCTTACCTGAAATCTGGTTGAAATACAAAGAATCGACATATTCTGTTGTCATTGCCGATTTATGTAGAAGAATTTTAAATACCTTTCTGTTTTCAGTAAATACTTTTATCTCTTCGCTTGAATATTGTTGATTTTCCTGCCAAACTACAGGGTTATTAGTCAGAGTTATAACAGAATCACGTGATGAATATATCAACGAATCCGATAGACCTTGTAAATCTTCACGATAAAAACGCACATTATTCCATGCTTTTGCTTCATTATAAATCGAATCTTTAAATGTCTTTAAAGTATCTGCATGAATGTACATATGTTTATCTGTAGACCAATCTACCAACAATGCAGAATCAGTAGCTATTCCCAATTCTTTTTCTTCATTGTAATAAACATAATTTCCGTACAAAGTTGATTTCTGTACAGTATCGTTTAAAATTGCACCGCCATAGACCTCTCCATATTTAATTGCCTTATCGTAAAATATGGTATCGCCTGTTAAAGACTTACCTTCATTATTAATCAAAAATGAACGGTTTAGCAGCATTGATCTTTCAGTTTGAGTATTATACCAACCTTTATTAGTTGTTATGTCGGTTTCATCATTATAAACTATATGTGTCTCGCCTACTAAATCCGCAATATGTGATTTGGTGCTATACTTTAAAGTATCCGAATTCATCACAAACTTTTCATTAACGAGCTTAACGTTATCTTTAAACAAAGCATCTTCTGTCCTTGTTGAATACTGACCCCAAACTGATGTTAAAGTATTCTCCGGATCTACGATTTTACCACCTGTAAAATAATAGGCAAGTTGAGTAGTTCTGTCGTAATTTAAACTGTCTGTTGTTAGTGTTGTATTTCTATTTATTAATCGTGCCCTACCTCTTAATCGTACTAATTTAGTGTTTCCATCGTAATATAGTTTATCTCCATATACAAAAAGAGTATCACCTTGCACCATTTTTACATTACTGAATGCATCCAATGAATTGGTAAGTCTATAAAAATAGGCACTGTCACAAGTCATAATTGCATCATCATGTCTGAAACGGACATTTCCATTTAAAACTTGTACATTTGGCTTGGCAAGTTGATCAAAAGACACTAAATCTGCATTTTCCAAATAAATTATCTTTGCATCCTTTTGATCGTAAGGGGTTCGAATAGGAGCAACCGGAGGCGGAGGTTCAAGTTTTGTAACTTTAGCACCCTTCTTTTGCTTTGCAGAAGGTTTGGTTTGTATCTCAGGTTCTTTAGGTTCTTTACGTTCCTCCAAAATATCTTTTCTTAATCTATTATGTTGTATTTGTGCCGATAGATTATAACATGATAAAAAACCGAACATAATAAGAATTATGAACCTGATATAATGAAGTCTCATAAAGTCAAGTAATTATTGTTTTATCCATCCGGGATATAAAAAAGTACAATTTTGCCAGGCAGGGTCAATACTGATATAAGTTTCTTTTTGCTTTTTCGCAATCCACTCTCTCAAAAATTGATCTCTTTTCATTTCTTCATAATAGTTTTTCAGCATCTGATAATCATCTAAAAGATTAGCTTTATGAGTTTCTACTTTAGATTTAACCTTTACAACAGCAACTACCTCTTTATTAGAAGTAGGATCAATCATACTAAAAGGTTTTGAAATCTCAGACACATTCATTCCATAAACTACCTTTGATATCTCTTGTGGTAAATCCTGATATTCGAATTTCGATGTTCCTGTACGTTGATTTAGCATTAATCCCGCATTCATCGCAGAGTTTTTATCCTGAGAAAAATACATTACACCTTGTTCGAAAGTCATCTTTTCACTTCTAATAACATTGCTTACGGAGTCAAGCTTATGAATGGCTTTTTGTTTATCATCTAAAGATACTTTAGGTTTCATTAAAATATGTCTGCAATTCAGTCTGTCACCTCTTTTTTCAATAAGTTGAATGATATGAAACCCAAACTCACTTTCAACAACTCTCG
Source organism: uncultured Paludibacter sp. (assembly GCA_937927845.1). Taxonomy (GTDB): domain Bacteria; phylum Bacteroidota; class Bacteroidia; order Bacteroidales; family Paludibacteraceae; genus Paludibacter. The sequence continues at coordinate 21,386 of CALFXE010000010.1, read as the reverse complement.
AAACTCTTTTTGGATCGGTCAAATTAAAGGCAACATTAGCAAATTCGGGCACTAACTGACCTTTACCCATAAACCCTAATTCACCACCTCTTTTTGCACTTTCGGTATCTTCTGAATATAAACGTGCCAGTACTGAAAAATCTGTTGTACCATTATTTACCCTTTCAGCGAACTCTCTTAATCTTTCTTTTACAGCTTCTATTTCTTCTTGTGGTACAGATGGTTGAAAACTAATAACCTGCAATTCAACCTGGGCGGGTATAGTCGGTATACTGTCTTGTGATAAAGAATTATAAAAACGTCTGACATCAGCAGGAGTAGATTTTATGTTTTCAACTAATTTTTGTTGCATTTGCTGAATTATCATCTGGTCTCTAACTGTATTTCGCATATCCTCACGTAACGCAAGTATACTCTTTCCAAAATATTCTTCAAGCTTTTCTTTTGAACCGATTTGTGAAATGAAATAATTCATACGCATCTCAACTTGATTCATTACTGTACTCTCATTAACGACAATACTATCTAACTGTGCCTGATGTAGATACAGCTTCTGAATAGCCATCTGTTCAGGTATTATGCAATAAGGGTCACCTTCAAAAGTAACACCTTCATATTGAGCTCTTATCTTTTGTTCTTCTATTTCTGATTTCAGAATTGACTCATCACCTACAACCCAAACTATTTCATCAATAATATTTGACTGTGCAAAGACTTCGCAATGGATTAGAAAAGAAAGAATTATAACTAAACGAAATGTAGTTTTAAACATGTTTATAAAAGTTGAAGATTTACTAATCTTTATTTCTTATTCTGCCTTTTTAAAGAAAGTTATAGTACCATTTTTAATCGCATCATTATATAACTCATCCTCAAAATTTATAATAAAATCTGATTTAAGCCGACTTATAATAATGTTAGATATTTTTTCTTTTGCCAACTCATATGGTTCAATATCTCCTACCCTCTTTATTGAGTCAATATTCAACATATAATGTTTTAATGAGTCGTTAACCTCATAGAATTTATTGATGAGTGCCGGATTATTTTGTGCATCGGTTTGCAAAGGCATTGTTTTAAGTATTTCATTTAAAGACACCCAATGATCCACGAAATAATCATAACTCAAACCATTCTGTAAGCTGTATTTTTCTATTTGTTCCAACGATTTCGCATCACCCAATTTCACCCACTTCTTAACATCTTCAACCTTAGGTGCACCATTTGGCAAAACAAGCAAAATACCTTTTATCAAGCCCTCCTTTAAAATAAATTGATCCTGAAATTTTTGATAAAATGATTGTATCTCAGCTTCTGATGGTTGTTTCGGTAATCTTTGCTGCATTAAATTTTGCTGATACTGGTGTATAGTTAGAGATTTCCTATAATCGTCCAGTAACTTATCTATTTCAGCTTTATTGGTAACATTACGTTTTGCATTTTCATATAATAAAACATCTGTAGCCCATTTACGAATATAGCTTTCAGTAATTTGAATACTGTCTTCCGTACTGACATTCGGAGGTATAATCAATGCAATCTGATCTTCATATAGAAACTTTCCTTCAACCTCCAGAATAGGTACACGAGACTGATCAGGAGCTGTTTTAGTGCAACCGATAAAGAAAAGAAACAATAGAATGCAAACGGATTGCAAAAGAATTCTCATAAATGAGCTATATAGTGTTTAATTTTGCTTAACAGTGCTCAATATCTTATTATTGATTTTAACCGGATATTTTTCACGCAACATCTTAATCCATTCCTTTTCTAAGAACTCTTGATAATCAGCAGTTACCAGACCTCTAACATCAGTGTATTCTTCCGGCGTTAAATTCAAATCTTTACCGCTTACAAACACAAATGGGAACTTTGAATCATTTTCAACTTCACTTACCGATTTATAAATATGATAATCGACAAATTTATTATCTCCTTTTACATATAATCCTTTGTCAATTTTTACATTTACAACGCTATCATTTAACTGTCTTAAATATTTATCAATAGAATCCTTTGGTTGAACTAATGTAATTTTCTTGGCTTGAGCATAAGAATCTTCATTCTTGCATTGTATTATTCTACCTTTAAAATGCGGTTTATCCCAAGAGTATTTTTCTTTATTCATTTTGAAGAATGCAGATAAGCCTGCTGTATCTTTAGATGCTTTTTCCCACACTTCATTGTTGCTAACTTCAAACAACAATATACCATCATGATACTCTTGCATTAACAATCGGAAATCTTCATACTTATTTTCTAACTGACTGTTTTCATAAGCTAATAGTTCTTTTTCTATATAAGCCTTTAATTTTTCAGCTATGATTTCTTCCGGAGTTGTTTGGCTTGTAGAGGTATTATTTATAAGATATTCTAAGAATTGACCTTGATTATAAGTTTTCTTTGCAAATGAGAACATCGGTTTCTTTAATTTTGCAATCTTAGCTTCTGCCTTGAAAGCTGAATCAGCTAATGTTCTATCTTTTAATAATGCATAAAAATCTGCTGAATAATTATCCTTTTTGATTTTCAGATTATATGTTTTTTTCAATTTTTCGATGAAAGCATGTTGTCCTTCATTCGCCCTTTCATCTCTTTTAACCTGACGTTCGATTTCTGCTTTTTTATCTTCAAAAGATGGCAATGGCTTTGTGTCTAAAAGTTTAATAACATGCCAACCATATGCAGATTGAATTGGTTCGCTAATGTCTCCTTTGTTTTTTAATGCAAAAGCTGCTTGCTCAAATTCAGGCACCATTCTACCTGTACCAAACCATGGCAGTTCTCCATTTTTTACTGCTGAACCTCTATCTTCCGAATTTGTAGATGCTATTTCACCAAAATCAGCACCATCTTTCACTAACTGATATAATGAGTCGATTTGCTGTTTTGCTCTTGCGTTACCTTCATCATCACCTTGAGAAGTAAATTTCATAATATGCGATACTAATATTTCTCCAGGAGATGTACGGCGATTATGCACTTTTATAATATGATATCCGAAAGCACTGCGTACCGGTTTTGAAATTGTACCTACCGGAGTATTAAACGCTCGTGTTTCAAATGGATATACGGTTCTAAAACCTGTTATCCATCCTATATAACCACCATTATCTTCAGCAGACTGATCTTCAGAAGTTTCTTTCGCAACAGTTGAGAAATCTTCTTTCTGAAGTCTCTTTAAGATATCCTGTATCTTATTCCATGCCTTTAAAGTATCTTCAGGTGTGGAATTTTGCTGAACACGTATGAGGATATGACTCACTTCAACATCTTCTTTCAATCTTTCGTATGCTTCTCGAAGTACATTTTCTTCAGCTTTCGAATCGGTGAGATACGGTTTGATAAGTTGATCGCGATATCCACCTAATTCATCGATAAATGCTTTTGTAGTATCGATTCCCTGCGACTTAGCTTCTTCTACTTTTAGTTTAAAGTTTACAAATAAATCCACATACTCACTAAGGGATTTTTTGTCTAAAGCATTATTCGAGTTGTTTTTATTATAAATATATTCAAACTCTGATTTTAAAACCGGATTACCGTTTATTTCCATTAATACCGGATCTTTAGTTTTAGCAAATAAAGATGTTGATAACAATAAAACTGATAAAGAGACAAATAGTGATTTCATAAAAAATTTGTGAATAATGATTAATTAACAATTTGAGAATGCGAACCTAAGCATTTTAACGCATACATTGCTCATATGTTGTAAATTGATTGTTTTTTTTAAGTTTTTTTTATTCTCCACGACTGTAATTTGGTGCTTCACTCGTGATAGATACATCATGTGGATGACTTTCCGCAACCCCTGCATTAGTTATTCGCGTGAACTTAGCATCATGTAGTTCAACTATATTATGTGCTCCACAATAACCCATACCTGCTCTTAACCCTCCAATCATCTGATATACAACTTCATATAAAGATCCTTTAAAAGGAACGCGAGCTGCAATTCCTTCCGGTACAAGTTTTTTAATATCTTCTTCAACATCTTGAAAATAGCGATCTTTCGATCCTTTTTCCATTGCTTCCAAAGAACCCATTCCTCTGTAAGATTTGAATTTTCGTCCGTTGAAAATGATTGTTTCTCCAGGTGATTCTTCAACTCCTGCAAGCAACGAACCTGCCATTATCGTATCTGCTCCTGCTGCAAGTGCTTTTACGATATCACCTGAATAACGAATACCGCCATCTGCAATCACAGGCACTCCGGTTCCTTTTAATGCTTTTGTTACTTCATATATTGCTGATAATTGCGGCACACCAACTCCGGCAATAACACGTGTAGTGCAAATTGAACCCGGTCCGATTCCTACCTTAACAGCATCAGCTCCTGCAGCAACCAAAGCTTTAGCAGCATCAGCAGTTGCAATATTTCCAACAATGATATCTATATCTTTATATCTTTTTTTAGCTTCTTTCAAAGTTTGAATAACTCCTTCGGAATGACCATGAGCTGTATCAATCACTACTGCATCTACTCCTGCTTCGACTAATGCATCAATTCGCTCAAACACATCGCCGGTAACACCAACACCTGCTGCAACACGCAAACGACCAAACTCATCTTTCGATGCCATCGGTTTATCTTTTGCCTTAGTTATATCTTTATAAGTCAGCAAACCAATCAAACGATTTTCTTCATCAACAACCGGTAGTTTTTCTATTTTATATTGTTGAAGGATATCAGCAGCAGCTTCTAAATCTGTTGTTCTCGTTGTAGTAATAAGGTTTTCTTTAGTCATGACAAGATCAATCTTCATTGCCATATCTCTCTGAAATCTTAAATCGCGATTTGTAACAATACCAACAAGATAGCCATCACCATCAACCACAGGGATACCACCAATTTTATATTCTGCCATTAAATTGAGTGCATCTCCGACGGTGGCATCTTTATGAATAGTTACAGGATTTGAAATCATCCCATTTTCTGCACGTTTAACCGCTCTAACTTGTTTCGCCTGTTCCTCAATAGACATATTCTTATGAATAACTCCAATTCCTCCTTCGCGAGCTATTGCAATTGCCATTTTAGCTTCAGTTACAGTATCCATAGCAGCAGAAGCAACAGGGATTTTAAGTTCTATATTACGAGAAAATTTGGTAGACAAATCTACATTACGTGGAAGTACATTTGAATAAGCGGGGATTAACAGCACATCATCGAAGGTTAATCCTTCAATCTGAATTTTATCTGCAATAAATGACATAGGGATGAGTTTTAATGTTTGTATTACGACTAACAAGTCGCTGTTACTATGAAAAAATATTGCGTGCAAATGTACATAAATTTTGTGAGTTGATAAAATGTATATACAAAAAAACGAGAGAGAAATAATTTCCCCTCCCGTTAATAAAACTACTTTCTTAAAATTAATTACTTTTTAATGAATTTTGAAACTGCATTTAATCCGCTATATTTTACATGAACAGAGTAAATTCCATTTGATAAGTTATTGATATTAAAACTTTGATTCGATTGAGATGCAACTTCTTGCAACACTAATCTTCCGCTAATATCATACAAACTTATCTGTGCTCCAACTTCTAAATTATTCAGTTGTATATAATCACTTGCAGGATTAGGATAAATAGTTATACCCGAATCTGACAATGATTTTAGTCCTGAAGAAGCATTTTCTACACGCATTACCTCATTCTCATTTATAAACATAGTAAATTTGAAGTCAGCAGGAATTTCATTCACTAATGGAATAGTCATAAACACTGAACCTTCAGGTAGTGGTTCTAATACAGCCAATCCAATTGCGTAAATATCATTTTTAATGTTTACTGCTTGCAAATTCATATTATCAGCTATAACAGGATCCCCAAATGCTTCTTTGTTGTGATCAATAAAAAGATTAAATCCAATCAAATTACCATAAGATTTGAAGATTAAATTGTTGTCCTCTTTAGTAATTTCTACGTTGGCAGAGTTTTTTTGTGGTGACTTTAAAGGATTACCTCCTTGATTCACATTGTTAAAATCTGAGATTAAATATGCTGAATATTGAAGTATCAAAGCAGCATCATAAGCTGTAATTCCAAGAACACCATCAACATCTGCTGCATTCATTCTCCATTCTTCCCATGGAAGTGGGTCAACATTCGGAAGCGGGTCTTTCCCAACAGAATACTGCAAAGTCAAAGCAGCATCATAAGCTTGTACTCTCTGATTACCGTCCACATCGCCCTTCATAAATCGGTCTATTGCTATTATTCCGGGTCTTGTTTCCATTATTTGCCTTGTATTGAAATAACATTCGCCAAGATAAAAAGAAGTGTTAAATGCGGGGGAATTAGGACTTACCCTAAAATTAAGTTTAACAAGTGTCTGTTTAAAATCAAATGGTTCAGTTGTCATAAAGCTAACATGTAATATACCCGGAGTTGTTGCATTAACAACAATTTCACCCATACTGGAAATAGTACCATCTGTTGAAAATCCAAGATATTCAAAATCATTAGAGCTATATCCTAAATCAAATTGATATGAAATAGCATTGAATGACTCTGACGATGCAAGTTTAATATCAATATTGAAGTCTGCTCCTGCAGAAGTTTGCACATCATCATAAAATAGGAAAGTATTATCATAGACATATGCATTCAACCAGCTATGTACAGAATCCAATTCATGCCAAGTTCTATTTGGTAATTCTTCTCCTGTTGCAGTCACCTCTACATAACCCCAATCAGGTCCGTTTAAGTACTTATAACCCATGTCAGGACTTGCATTTGGTATATATATCGTGAACTCGTTATTTTTTTCTCTATGCAACCATTGTCTGCCTGGTGACCATCCATTGAAATCCCCTGCAATACACACTTGTTCTGTTCCTTGTGGTACAATTACAGTATAAGTTACACCAGGAAGTTGCACGTTAGGATCATAAATGTTCATCCATCTTTGCACAGTATCATTTTGTTGATAATTCCGATTCGGTATGTCTATACCATTCACATCGCATTCAACAAACATCCAGTTTGGACCGCTGCAATACTTGTACTCAATATTTTCCAAATTTCTTATATCCTGAGTAAATGTGAAAGTACTATCATTCATCCTTTGCATAGAAGAATGATTCCACTCATTAAAATCACCGGCTATCCAACATTCGTTAGTACCTTGTGGCACGGTTACATTAAATGTTACAGGAACTTTTTCCTCCTCAAAGCTTATAACTTTATCACATTCAATATAATAAATCTCAGCACCGCCTTTAGATGGGAAAAGTCCCAAATACGATTCACCTCCATTGTAATACATAACCTGCGATGGGACCTGGCTGCCATTTGGTGCCTTAAAATCAAAGGTTTGTATTGGTATTGAGTCTATTACATTAAATTCTTGGTTTACTAACAATAAATGATTTGTAACTCCCGGTATGTTATCTGTTAGACACATAACTTTAACATAGCATGGTCCGCTAACTCTAAATGCTAATCCATTCACAAAAGGAACCTCATCAATCTCAGGCAATAATATAATATTTCCGTCAAATTTTAATGCTTTTGTAAATTGCAGGCTTAATGTATCTTCAACATATCTTTTATTAGTTGAAACAATTGATACAGGATGTTCTACAGATGCTCCAATAATCATTTCATCTACCATTATTGGCTCTTCTATTCTCGGATGGTTAAGCCACTCAGGTGAACTAAACAACCATCCTTTAACTTGAGGATTCTGTGCTGCATTTAATGACAACATCAATCCCACACACATAATTGTAAAAAGGAATTTTTTCATGATTCAAATTTTTATATTATTACTATGTCAGAAAAGAAATATAAGACAATTTGCTAATTTTCTACAATAACAAGTTATTAGATTGAAACAAATTTTAATATAAGGATTATTGAACGACTTAGATTAGGTTGATTCGCTTTACAATCACCATATTACACGACACAAAAATACAATAAATTTTTAAGTTTTAAAGAAATTTTAAAAAAAAATGAAGAAAAAATGAAGAAAAAAATCAGAGTTGAATTCTTTTAGGATAAGGTCATGATTTTAAGTAATCTTTATCCAGAGATGAAACAATTCGATTGAGTCTGATTTCCTATGAGCTACAGAGTGACATACAGAACAATTTTGACTCAAATCAATATCGAAATTTTGTAATTGCTCATTATCTTTCCATTCGGCAGGCAATTTTTTTGCTTTATCTACAATCCATGAATTAATAGTTTCATACCAATAAGTAAAACTTTTCTCCTCTACATAACCCAACAAAGCACTTTTGGATAAACCAAACCCATAATCTCCTGTTTTGAAACGTTGGATTCCTCCTGTGGGTGTTTTTTTGTTAAAACCGTATATGTATTCTTGTTCCCGTTGACCAGTTCCTGTAGGCAGTCGCTTCGCTTCTACTGTATATAGTTTTGTTTTGGAACTTCCTTGTTCCGAAGAAATAAATGCTATATCAACTCGTTTTTTAGGATTAGACCCTACGGTATAAAAATCCTTATATTCAGAAACTGCTAATATCCCTTTTGGGTTTTCACAAAGATACCTACTCAATGCTATAAAATATTCTTGAGAGAGTTCCTCTTCATTCAGCTTCTTGGTTTTAGAATACTCTTTTAAACCATGTATAAAATCAGGTATAGCTCCAAACAAGGAAGTTTCGTAAATATCATCTAATTTTGGGCTATATGTAAAACGGGGAACACCAGTTGAAGTGCTAATTAGAGGAGAGTCAGCTAACATAATTATTTATTATTTAAAATGTCAGCAAATACTTTGTCAGCATCTCTGTATGCGATAGATGCCAACCAATAGCGTTTCTGATTAGGTTTAACAAACAACACCTTATTGGGTGCATAGTATTGAATAATTCTGGTTGCGGTAAGGCTTTCATTTATATCAAAATTCACTAAGCCCTCTATTTGAGTAGCCTCGCTCTCTGTTATTATATTTGGGGCATAGTTTTGCTTGTCATCATAAGAAAATAACGTCCCAATCAGATTTTCTTTTTCAAAGCAGATAATATCTGTTAGCTTGAAAGAATTAATCTCATCTGCATAAAGCTCATTTATTGCATTCGAGAACTCCTGTCCGTAAAATATTATTTCGTTTTCAACATTCATTAAAGGCTCTAAAGCCAAAGCTGTCTCTGGTCTTCTAATAAAGTATTGGGTATATTCAAGAACATCATTAATTATGTTCTTTTCGGGATCTGTCAAACACAAAGATTCATCATCAAGGATAGGTAAACGTTTTATATCCTCAAAATAAAGAGCTGAGTTTTTAATCACTAATACTTGTCCACTTGTAACTGCAATAAAAAACCTATGTAAAGTTTTATTTTTTGATATATTGTTAAATATTTTCTGTAAGACATTAATATCTCTGTTTTTAGAAGCAATGCCTATAATTTTCCTTGGATATGTAAAATCATATTTATCATTAAAGAAAACTGGTAAGCTACTATTTTCTTTTATTAAAATATTAGGATGTCTAAATATAATTTCTTTAGAAGACTTACTGAATTTCACAGTTCTATCAAATACTGGAAAGTCTTTATAGTCAATTGAAATACCATCATCTTTGAAATACTTAGAAGGAAGAGTTGGCATCTGGTACAAAAAGTCTGGATTATTTTTCCCATTAACACTAATCTCAAAACCTTCCTCTATCTCTAAGTCATATTTTTCTTTTATGTGAAGAAGAGTTGGCAATTGCATAATCTTATGCACAAGACTCTTTATTCTACCGCCACCCAGTAAGTTCATCTTAAAAGCATATGGATTCTCATACACTTCATTTCGTAAAATAAAATGTAAATCATATTTATCAATCTCAAAATAGATTCGTTCTTTGTTAGCTTTTGTCCGTCTAAAAACAGCATGTAGCACATTCTTATTAAAATCAGGTTTTGAATTTGTTACAAAAACAGCTACAGTATCGACATCTACGCCATCCCAAAGAACACCATTACGAGCTAATGGTGTAAAGTCAAAAAACTGATTTATGTGAAAATTTAGAGCTAATGCTTTTATATAGTTATTTGAGTTCTCACTATTACTATATAGTAAGGGGGATGACTTAACTATCAAACATGCAAGTCCATCTTTTTTTAGAAGCGAGAATGATTCACTGAGAAATTTTAAAGCTATTTGATTTTGAGGTATCTCTACTGAAGTATTATCATCAATTTTCCATATTTTCCGTGATTCGCTTAATCCTCCTCTCACAAATGGCGGATTACCTATAATTACGTCAAATCGAAGTTCTTTGGGTATTTCTTTTTTCCATTCAAAAAAATCTTTGTGAAAAACTTGTTTCCCTTTTAATTTCTCGAATGTCAAATCCTCCCAAATTTCTTTAGGCGAAAGTTCATCGCATAATGCGATACTAAGACTGAAAACAGATATTTGTACAGCTTTCGGATCCCAATCAACTCCATACACGGAGTTAAGGAGCAACACTAAGTCTTTTGGTGTTGGATGTTTATATTTGTTCTTTAGTCTCCACCATTGCACTAAACGTTTGAAAGCAACAACAAGAAAAATAGCCGAACCGCATGCGGGATCTAATACTTTGAAATTCCTCAAATCATCTGGAACTTGATTCAGCGGCATAGCCTCATTTACCAAAAGTTTCACCAAATGCGAGGGAGTATAGGCTACTCCGTCATTTTTTGTTTTTTGCGAATCTTCGTCATTTGCTTCAAGTTTTCTCTTTTTATTTTCCTTGATAATGAACTCTTCGTAAAGACGACTTATCAATTCCACAGGGATATGATTAAAAGAATAAAGCCTTGAAAAATTATCAGGGAATTCTAATATACGTTGATCGTTAATATTAATGTATCCCCTAAGCACATTCGCTAAATATTGAAACGCATCCTGTTTACCTTCAAGCAATAACCTATCACTATCTTCCCACTTAAAAATTCCTCCATTAAAATGCTCTTCTTTATTCAAATAGTCAAAAAAATCGAATAATTGTCCATTGATAAGAACATCACTAAATTGCTGAGCACCGCCATAATTTTCAAAAAAGCTCGGTGGAAAAACAGTATTATTATTCTCATCTCGCCTTTCTTCTAAATATTTGACAAGAATACATTGAATAATTAATTGCTGAACAATTCCTTTATGTTTATCAAGCCCAGACTCTACTGTAAATTTATCGATAACTTTTCGTAAAAGAGCTGTTAATTGGCTATATGAAGATGTTTTGTAAAAATCTACTTCGGCTGTATCCCAGTAGGTGCCTGATTTCAACCGTTGAGCTAAACTTTTATAAAATTCCTTTTGTACATTTGCAATTTGTTTCAGATTTTTCACAAGATATGTCGGTGTAAACTGTCCGTCTTTCTCTTGAATAGGCTGAGTGGTATCTAAAATAATGCTTTCTATCTTGGAAAACACACAAACAATGGGTATTTCGCCTCCTGTCCATACGTTCTTGTGTATTTCTATCAAATGCTCATTGTCTACAAGAGGGGATTGAGTGTAATCGTAAATGTATATTTGTGGTATAAGTTCATCATCATGGATACCTTTTTTGAAAAACACAGCATCAGCTTTATAAAAACCAGCTCTTTCCAACTGAAACCATAAGGAAGGATTAGAGGTATAATTATCTTTATCCTCAACAAAGAAGAGGAGTTTATCTCTTTCCAAATCTAAACCCAATTGGGCTAAACTTGTATCCAAAATAGTATGTGTATTGTTATTTTCGTGTAAATTTTCCATGATGGTACAAAGATATTAAAATATTTTCTTTATTGAAGTATTTAATATCTCTTGTATCAGTTGTCGTTAATATTTAATTCTGAATTCTTTTAGTTGAATTTACTTCTTTAATTTTATTTATCTTTTTACATAAATTTTCTATTTCCTGTTTGCTGTGGACATTTACATAGAATAATCCGGTAAAAATACCGGCTTCCGTGTCAATATTGATCTTTGAAATATTTACACCATATTGTTCTGAAATAACATGTAAAATCTCAATCAGCACACCTTTTTTATCTATACCTTGAATTTCTAAGACTTCCTGGTAATTCAAACCTTTATGAACTCCCCATTTTACAGAAACTATATTATTACCATAGTTTGATTTTAACTTTGCCGCAACCGGACATTGACGTTTATGAACTATGACAATCTCATTTTCAGCCACATAACCTAAAACATCATCACCGGGTATCGGTCTGCAACATTCCGACAGTTTATATGTCTTTCCTGCATTATCTTCTGTTAAGATAAAAGTCTTTTTTCTATCAACTCGTGATGCAGGAACCAATTCTGTGTCTTCTTCTTTCTGCTTATCACTGCTTCCTACAAAAGGAATCTTTATATATCTCGAAAAAACATTTTGAGTTTTTGGCTTGAATATAACTTTCTCAATATCTTCTATATCAATATTGCCTTTGCCGGCTTGAATAAATAGTGAATTGCGATTTGCAATATTATAATGCTTTAGCATTTTAACAAAGTTACCATTATCCGGAAGCAAATTTATGTTTGCTAAAGCTTCTTCAATTTTTTTCTGACCTTCAGCTATCTCAATTTTTTCATCTCTTCTGAAAATAGCTTTTAATTTTGTTCTTGCCTTAGCTGTTGTAACATATTCAAGCCACTCAGGTTGAGGATTTTGTTTTTTTGAGGTTATAATTTCGACTTGATCGCCACTTTGTAGCATGTGGCTTAAAGGAACTAACTTATGATTTACCTTAGCACCAATACAATGTTCACCAATATCGGAGTGAATTTCGAAAGCAAAATCAAGAGCGGTAGAGCCTTGAGGAATAGTTTTAATTTCACCTTTAGGTGTGAACACGAAGATTTCAGAAGCAAATAAGTTTAGTTTAAAAGTATCGATGAAATCAATGGCATTAGGTTCAGGATTTTCAAGTAATTCTTTAATAGTTTTCATCCATTTATCCAATTCCGACTCATCATTTTCTCCGGTTTTATATTTCCAGTGGGCTGCCAATCCTTTTTCCGCAATATCGTTCATCCTTTCACTGCGAATCTGAATTTCCACCCATCTACCTCCTTTCGCCATTACTGTAACATGCAATGCTTCATAACCATTAGCTTTGGGATTGCTAACCCAGTCGCGTATACGTTCAGGATGAGGTTTGTAAATTTCGGTAATAGATGAATATATCATCCAACATTGGTCTTTTTCGGTTAATCCTTCTCTCGGAGTAAAAACTATTCGTAAAGCCATGATATCATAAACATCTTCGAAAGATATATTATGAGCTGTCATCTTTTTCCAGATAGAATAAACGGTTTTAATCCTTGCTTTATACCTGAAATTCCATCCCTGTTTGGTTAGCTTGTCTGTGATTGGTTCGGTAAATTCATTATAAAATATATTACGGGCAACTTCATCACTTGCGAGTTTTTTCTCGATTTGAGCGTAAGTATCCGGATGTTCATACTTAAAGCTCAGGTTCTCCAATTCGTTTTTTATTCTGAAAAGTCCGAGTCGATGAGCTAAAGGTGCATAGATATATTGCGTTTCGCCGGTTATTTTTAGTTGTTTTGCAGGAGGTAATGAGCCTAAAGTACGCATATTATGCAATCTATCGGCAATTTTTATTAGAATAACTCTAATATCTTCTGACATTGTCAGGACTAATTTCCTGAAATTTTCTGCCTGTGCTGAAACATGTTCGGCAAAAACACCTCCTGAAATTTTGGTTAGTCCTTCTACAATTTGAGCTATTTTCGGTCCGAATAGATTTGAAATATCTTCAACCGTATAATCTGTATCCTCAACTACATCATGCAATAAAGCCGAACAAATGGAAGTAGAGCCCATGCCTATTTCACTTGAAACAATTCGAGCTACAGCAAGTGGATGCATAATATATGGCTCTCCCGAACGGCGTCTTATACCTTTATGAGCAGATTTGGCAAAATTAAAAGCCTTAGTAATTATTTCAACTTTTTTCCGATGAGATGAGTTAAGATAATCATTCAACAACGCATCAAACTCTTTCTGAATTAACTCCTCTTCTGCAACACTAAAGTTTGTTGAATGATTTTGCATATAAAAATATATATTTAAAAAATTAATATCCTGTTAAAAACAATCCTATATCATTGGAGTTTAATCCAAAATATGATGCTATTAAACGATTTACAAGTACTCCTCCAAAAACATAAACACCATTTCTGAATCCGGAACTTTCATTAATCGCTTTTTTAACACTGCCTGAATTTCCTATTTTTAATAAAATTGGAGCGAATAAATTGCTTAATGCAATAGAACTTGTTCGTCCGACACGTGCAGGTATATTCGGCACACAATAATGTATCACACCATATTTTTCATAAACCGGATCGCTGATGGTGCGACAAGTAGACGTTTCAAAACATCCACCCTGATCTACACTCAAATCAATTATTATTGAACCGGGTTTCATTGTTTTCACAAGTTCTTCGGATACCATAAATCTTTCAGAACCATTTATGTATCTTAAGCTTGCGATTACAGCATCAGCAGCAGCTAAAGCTCTGAACAATACTGAAGGATGAATTACTGAAGTAAAAACCTGCTGACCTAAATAATGTTGGATTTTTCTTAACTTATTTATATCGTGATCGAATATTTTAACTTGAGCACCTAATGCTAATGCTGATCTGGCAGCCACCGAGCCTGCCATTCCTGCACCAATAATTACGACTTCTGTAGGGGAAACACCTGCGATACCTCCTAATAGAATACCTTTTCCGCCGGAAGTGCTGCTCATTAATTCTGATGCAACTGCAATAGCAGTGTTTCCTTCAATTTCCGACATAGTATTAACTACAGGAAATGCTTTTTGTTCATCTTTTATTAATTCATAAGCTATCGCTGTGAGTTTTTTCGACATCATCAGTTTGATACTTTCAGTTGTCAGATTTGAAAGTTGAAGCATAGAGAAAATCGACTTACCATTTTTCATCAGTAATAGTTCATCTATTGTAGGTGGTGCAATTTTAAGAACTATATCCGCACCAAACACTTCTGCTTTACTCTCAACTATAACAGCTCCCGCTTCACTGTATTGCAAATCGGTATACGACATTGGTAAGCCCGCACCTCTTTGTATCAATACGGTATGCCCCTCTTCAACAACAATAGATACGCCCTCAGGAGTTAATCCCAAGCGAGTTTCGGTACGTGGATTTTCACAAGGTATTCCTACCGATAAACCAGGCTGGCGTACAATCTCTCTTAGCAAAGCTTCTTCAGGGAAAATAGCCTTTTTGTAATTAGAATCCTGTTTCATCTGCTTATAATTTTATAAACTACAAAGCTAATTTCAATTGTTGAGAATTGCAATAGTATAGTAAAATATTATAAGATTATCTGTAAATTGTTATGTACTCGAGAGGGTATAGGGGTGTGGATGCAGGATTTTAATTGTAAGTACAAGTTTTTTTGACCGTAAGCGCGAGCCTTTTGACCGTAAGGTGCAAGTTTTTAGTCGTAAGCTACAAGCAAGTCTTTTAACCGTAAGCTGCGCTTCGCTTGCATACGGTTATGCATAATTTTGCCCCATGCGGGGCAATGCTTGAAAATTAGAAGACTTTGCAGCACTTTACGGTTTGGCAAAGGTGGCGATTTTACCACAAAACTTCACCCTAAGCACGAAACCGCCACTTTCGCCGAGCCTACAACTATGCCTTTGTAAACCAAATCCAAAAATAAGCAGTAGAAAGTGTAAAGTATTTACTTATTATTCAATAAATTACAACTTTTGATGTATATACCTTCCCTTCATTTGGTTTAAGGGAAATAATATACGTACCTTTTTGAAAATCACTCGTCGATATTATTGTTTTGCTGTTAATCAACTGTGAATATATTACTTTTCCATTAACATCAAATACTGATAGCCAAGCTAATTCATTATGCCAATCAACATCTATATGATTAAGAATGTTGTTATAACATATTGATAAGTAGTTCTTTGAAACTTGATTAAATCCTGTAGACATTTCAATAATATTCAAAAAATCTTTCCATTGATTGGCTACACTATACAAATCTTTCGATCCGATAGGAACATAAAGAATGCAGTTAGAGACATTTACATTATAAAATGCATTGGCACCTATTGATGATATTGGGGTTTCAGCAAGTGAGTAGATAGATGTTAGTCCAGAACATGAATAAAAAGCTGATATTCCTATGATTGTAACTGAAGCAGGTATTGTTATCTCTCTTAGTTTATTACAGCCTGAAAATGCCGACATCCCAATTTGTGTTAAAGTATTTGGAAGTTGTATTGTCTCCAATGAAGAGCAACCCATAAAAAATGCACTTCCCAATGTTTTAACTGATTGAGGCAATTTTACCGTAGTTAATGCAGTACAATCTTTAAGTAGTGATGATTTAAGATACTCAAATGTGTCAGGCAATTCGATTGACAATAAACTTGAACACCCTTCAAAAGCAGATTCCTTTATTTCTTCTATGCCTTTAGGTAAATATATTGATGTTAGATATTTACAGTTATGAAACGCACCTAATCCTATTGTTAGAACATCAGCAGGAATAACAATCTCTATTATACCGGTATTTTGAAATGCGTAATTATCAATCATTTTTAAAGAATTTGGTAAATCTATTGATTGTAACAAGGTACAGTTCTTAAATGCGCCTTGCTTTATATCATTAATCGTCTCCGGCAAATTAATCGCAGTTAAGTTTGCACAATCAGCAAATGCTGAAGCACCTATTGAAGTTACTGTAAAAGTTACACCATTATAGACTATTGTAGATGGAATTGTTACTGACCCTGTGTATTTTACCGATCCTGGTATTACCTCAACGGTCAACTCGTATGGCGATGAAATGTTATAAAAAACACTATTTATTTGAAATGCAAACGTACTCAAACTAATTGATATCGAAATTATTAGAATAATATAAAAAGCTTTCATAATATTATATTTTAAATGTTATACTTCTCAACTAAAATTTGTAAAACTAATTATCTGAAATTATATTAATGATTAAAAATCTTTTAATTTCTTCTGAAGATGTTTTCGTGTTATATAAATACGACTTTTCACTGTGCCAATTGGTATGTGCATGATTTCTGAAATCTCCTTATATTTATAACCTTGAACATACATAGAAAATGTTATTCTATACTCATCTAAAAATGAATTTATGTAATCATTAATTTCTCCAACAAAATAAGAACCTTCCGGACTATAAAACCCTGAATTCTGACATAAATTGAGATAATATAAATCATTGGATTTATCAAAAACAATCTTATTGCGTAATATAGCGCGATAATTATTTATGAAAATGTTTTTCATTATAGTAAAAACCCATCCATTAAAATTATTATTCTCTATAAACTTATCACAATTATCTATTACTTTCAAGTTAGTTTCTTGAAGTAAATCTTCAGCCTCTTCACGACCCATAGTAAGTAGAGAGGCATAATTTCTCATGTTAGTTTGTAAAGATAGAAGCTCATTTTCTAAGTGTGTATTCAACATATTCTGCAATAAGATTTACGCTACAAAAATATCGTTTGCAAAACACAATGAAGTACCACTTTTTAAAAAGTGGTACAAACTTAATTAAAAAAATTATTGAGATTAAGCGTAGTCTTTATTTAAATTCTGAGAACTTACATATTCCATAGGGGTTTGTCCAGTATGTTTCTTAAACGCCCGATAAAAAGCGGTCTTTGAGTTAAATCCCGCATCAAAGCCAATAGCTTCAACAGTAATAAAATTAATGTTATTGTTTTTTAGCATTTGTTTAGCCTCTTCAACACGATACGAATTGATAAAATCGAAAAAGTTTTGCTTAAATCGTACATTTAAGGTTAATGAAATATTATGTGAACATGCACTTAAAGCACTCGAAAATTTAGTTAAATTGAGATTTGAATCTAAATATGGCTTTTTATTCTTCATATAATCTAAAATTTTCTTGTAATTGTAATCAATCTCAATTTCAGTTAACTTCCACTTTTTATCTTTTGTGTTCTCTTGTTTTTTTAACTCTTCAATTTCTTTGCAGAGTGGCTCTTTCATTTCTTTAAATCTTTCTAAATCAGAAGCTTCTTTTATTATTGTACAATATTCTGTTTTATCAAGAACTGCGCTCTGACTAAATGCATAATAAACAATAAAAATATAAATAATATTAGAGATAAGAGGAATATAAAAGTACTCAACAATGGGTGCAGGAAATAAAGTATAAACTACTGCCAGCATGGTGTTAAGAGCAGTAACAAGGATTATAAAGTTACGTGTATAACGAATTTTAATCACTTCAATATTAGAGTAAAAATCTTGTGCTAACCGTTTATGTTTAATAATCCTAAACAATGCAACGATAAAGTAGACAGTCATCACAATTACAAAAAGAGTGTTAATTAACTGCATATCGGGAGGATAGTTCTGAGGTGATGTGAGGTTATTCAGATATTCAGTTTGTTGCGGTTTATCTAAACGGCTAAATAGAAAAGCAAAATACGTATCTAACATTATAACAATAAGTGTTAATAAACTTAATACCGATACAAATTTATATTTTTGTCCCATCATCACTAAAGTATATGCTAATATCAATGGCGCATATAGCTGGGCTGTCCCAAAAAATATAAATAATGAATATGGCAGACTATGAATATGTCCGCTCTGAATTAAAATATTACTTATAAAGTTTAATCCAGGATTAATAATTATAAACGCCAAGATTTTATTAGCAAATGAGTTGCTTTTTCTAAAGAAGAGAATAATGAATAAAACACAAAGATTTATCAACGTAAATGAGTTGAAAAAGATGTAGAAATTACTACTCATGGTTTCGATTCTAATTGTTAAAAATAAGTTGTATCAGCAATTCTAATAAGGGAGATTTAAATGAATAATGACTACAAAAGTAGAAATAATTTTATAATAATTACAAAAAATATATATTTTTTCTTATAATAATCAACCTCTTAACTTTTCTCTTCGCTGTCTGTTAGTTTCATATTTGTTAGTTTTATATATGTGTAAGCTACGCTTGTCAACCGTAAGCTGCGAGCCTTATAACCGTAAGCTGCGCTTCGCTTGCATACGGTTTACACAGGCAAAGCACCATTAATCCACGCAGTGACGACATCATGCGTAATCGTATGCATAATTTTGCCCCATGCGGGGCAATGCTTGAGACTGACAAGACTTTAGAGCACTTTACGGCTTGGCAATGGTAGCGATTTTGCAATTTTGGCTTTATGTGGTTGGTTTAAGCGAATTGCAAATGTGCCGTCAAAAGCGTTGGGTTAAGTCAGTTGTTCTTCCAACAAATTTTTCCAAAGTATAAAGCCCTTATTATCGTCTGAATAGTCGTGCATAATTCGGTTAAAGTTTTCAGGGTTAGTCTTTAAAAATGTTTCTCGTCCTTTATCTCTGATAATGTTTAGTTGTTGGTCAATTTGCTTGACAGTTTCAATCAGCGTTTGTAGGTCTTTTGATGTATGCCAAATATAAGTGGCTTCTTCTGTGTCTAATGTTTCCAAAACAATATGATATTGTTGTTCGCCTGACAATAGAAAAACAAAAGAAAACGGTTGCAATGCAAAACGAATTTTCATTGTTTCACTTTTGTGATTGTCTGCCAAAAATTGGATATGTTGTGAGTGTTTATAATTCTTATTTTTAAGCAAGTCGGTCAATATACTTTCAGCGTTGACATAGACATTTTGTTTGTCTTGCAATTCTTCAGACGTGATGATGTTCTGTTTCGTTATAGGTGTTTGCCCAATTAAATTCTTGTTGAGAAATTGAAATTTTACGCTTTCGACAACTTCTTTGTTTATGCGTTCTACATCTTGCGAAGTGGCTAATTGAGAAACAATTTTTCCGTTTTCAAACTCGGCAAATAGTTCTACAGAAATTGTTTTTGACTTCAAAAACTTTACGAAGTAAGGCTTCAAAACTTCAAATTCTGGTCTTAGTTCAATGTTCTCAATTTCAAATTCAAGTTTTGTATTTACCTCTTTATCAGTATAAAGAAATGCTACATTTCCGTAGCGAAATTCTAATTCTTCTATCGGAATTTTGATTTGTTTTTCTATTGAAATAATCTCGCTTTTTGAACTGATAATTTCTTCTCTTGGCTCGTCAAACAGCGTTGCTTGCTTGTCAATTTTTCGATAATATGTATTTCGTTTCAGGAAAAGTTTATTGAGATAATCAATTTTGATGTCCCGATAATCATAAATTGTCGGATTGATTTCTGAACGCTGAACTCTGCCGATGTATTGAATTAGCTTACCTTGAAATGAAAACGGATACACCAAAAACAAGGTGTTAATATTGTGTAAATCCGTTCCCTCCCCAAAGTGTTGTCCTGTAGTTATCAAAACCTGAAAACTGCCGTCTTGCAAGGTTTTCCACTTTGTCTTTTTGTTGTTGTTTGTATCATCTCCACTCAAAGTAATTGTTTCATACGATTGCTTTAGAAATAAATTCAGCGTATCAATGTGTTCCTTTCTTTCTGTGATAATGATTACTTTTTTGCCTTGATTTAATTCCGTTTGAACATCGTTTAAAATCTGTTTGTTTCTGTTTGAATCGTGAACCAAAATCTTCGACAAAGTTTCAAAATTGTCGGTCTTTGAATTATAAGGAACATCTAATTCAGTATTTCTGATGATAATTTTGGCTTGCTTGTAATTTTCAATTTCAGTTGCTTGAATGTTGGCAATAATTTCGACTAAATGAGTGAAAATAAGTTTACCGTCATTGTATTTTCTAAAAGGCGTTGCCGTCAATCCATAGAGATAAACTGTGTGCAATTGCTCAATCGTGTTGCGAAATGTTTCGGCAGGAATATGATGACATTCGTCCACGACAATTGTTCCAAAAGCGTTTTGAATTTCATTGATTTGTTTGGGCAAACTCTGGATAGTTGCAACCGTAATTTGCTTTCCGATTTTTGCTTTTCCTTGTCCAATAATTCCAATGTCTTTTTTCGGAATACCGATAAATGCTTCAATGCGTTCAGTCCATTGTTCCAACAATTGTTTTCGGTGAACAATAATAAGAGCAGGTTGTTTTTTATCAGCAATTATTTTCAAACCAATAACAGTTTTGCCTGAACCTGTCGGTGCTACAATCACTCCAAAATCTTTTTTAGTAGTGGTTTCAACTACTTCTTGTTGGTGTTTTCGCAGTTGTGCATTGAACGAAAAAGGAATATCTTCTTTTAGTTTTCTTTTGTCGATAAAATGAAAATTAATTTGTGCTTCTTTACAAAAACGAATAAGTTTTCCGATAAAACCTCTTGGAACAATAACTTCGTTTTCCGTTTCTTCAACAAACTTAACCCAACTTTAACGTAACGCGTATGTGAAGTGGCTATCCATAAGGGATTTACG
>CALFXE010000009.1 GCA_937927845.1 uncultured Paludibacter sp. | reverse complement strand
TATGAACTGATTTATAAGACAACAGATACATCTTTAGGTAAAAGCTACATTCTATCTACTAAGGACTTAAACACAATCGATTATATCAATGATTTAAAAGAGATTGATTCTTTAAAAATAGAAGGCCGAATGAAAGAGCCTGCGTATGTTGCTAATACTGTATCAAAATATCGCATGGCCTTAGATAATGAAATAACCGAAAAAGAAAAGGAAAATCTGGACAAAACATTCAACAGAACATTTACTAAAGGTTATTTGTTTCACGAAGATAAGAAAGATATTACAAACATCTTAAGACCTAATAACTTTGGTTATGAAATTGGAAGAATCAGCAAGATTGTTAAAGACATGTATGAAATAACACTTACACGTACTTTAAATCAAAACGATACAATCAGAATAAGTCATAACAATGAAGATGTTAATTTAACTGTTGTAAAACTGTACGATAAAGATGGCAATTTAATAAACAAGGCAGATGATGTCTGCTATATCAAAATCAAAGAAAAGTTGTCCAAGGGTGATTTAGTATATATAACGAAGGACTATCTATATTACAAAGAGTTAGAATCATCACTGGAAAAAGAATTTAAACGGTTTAACCTCAATCTTAAAGTGTATGCATTTCCAGGTTCAAAGCTTGTCGTAGATGCCGAGGGCTTAGGCTTTAATTATTTATATGAAAGCGAGGAAATATTAGGCGAGGCAATTAATAATCCAACAACAAAAGAGCAGATAATAAAGCAATTTTCAAGATTAAATGATACTATATTCGAACTAAGACATGTAGATTTTGAGGAAAGCAATGTATTTATTCCGGCTAAACTGTTAAATTCAGCAAGAAGAGATATTGTACAGGGCTTATATGACTTAAAGCTTAACAGCCATAAGAAAAGAACCAAGACATTGACAGCAAAAGAAAAAATAAGCTTTGCTCCTGAAAAACCATACCTTACGGCCTCTGTAACGACTAAGGAACAGTATGATGCTTGCGTGAGCCTTGGAATTAAGGAAATCTATTTTGAAAACATTATTAGAAGAAACCAGAATGATTACATGGAAAAAGAAGGGCAGCTATTAATCGGAGGATATGGCGGAATTTATCACTACAGAAAAACTAATCCTTTTGTTGCGGATTATTCTCTAAATGTTGTTAATTCTGTCAGCTGCTATGAATTATATAGATTAGGTGCGAAACGAGTAACTTTATCTTATGAATTGAATAAGAGACAAATTGAAGATTTAATTAATGCCTATTATGAAGAAAATGACGGCCATCCTGCACTGGAAATGATTGTATATGGTAAGGCTCCTTTGATGTTTACAAGATATTGTCCGATGAAAAAAATGAATCAATGCGGTATTTGCAAAAGGTCGAGCTATGATTTAAAAGATGAGCAAGGAACGTTCCCTATCATTTCTCATGATGATTGTACAACGACTGTCCTTAATGGGAAGACACTTAATCTATTAGATGAGCTACAAAGCATAAAAGGAATCGAGGCATTCAGATTAAACTTCACAGTTGAATCAAACGAGCAGGTTGTGAAAACCATTAAAATGGCCTTAAGCAAATTAAATGGCGGAGTGGATAAAGCTGTCTTTGATCAGGAAACAGACACAAGAGGACATTTTAATAAAGAGATTTTGTAGGAAATAAATGACAGTTTATAAAACTGTTAAACAGCTATCGGTCATCTCTGATGGCTTTTTTTTATCCATAATCTGCAATTACCCCTAAAGTGATGGCAATTACCCCAAAAACGGTTTTATGATTATTAGTGTAGTAAAATAAAAAGCATATTAAGGAGCTTACTGACAACAACACAACCATTAAACTGACAGTAAAAAAATTCTCTACATATGCCATAGCATATACATTAGACACAAATTCAACTCCAGAACGTTCAAACGATAGGCCATCATACAAAATGTAGGGCTTTAGCTCTTTGATATTTAAAGGTGCACCGCAATTAGATTTAACAAAAGAAGAAAATATAGAAAAACTACTTCCTGAGGCATTTAAAAATGAGAAGAAAAAAGACTCCTAATATTGACTTTATTGTTGGCATGGCTGAAGAATTTGTAAATGGCGGTGACTACTGGAACTTCATGTTAGATTTCATGTATTACTTTATTGAAAAGTATGATAAACATTATATTCATAACTATTATTCTTTAATATCCACTCTCCTAAAACCTCATCTCTCATGGGGTTAATTTTCTGGTAGGCAAAATCAGATCCCAACGTTAAATACAAATCACCTTGATGGTGAAACACCTACAAATTCCACATGAAGCTTTTCTGGGTTTTATTTGCTCATGATAAATATCCTTTCTGCTAAAAAATACTTTAACTTATTATATTTACCTCATTGAAGGTTGTGTTTATAGATATACTTTCATGTATCACTTTTTTATATTTTTTTCATATAATAATTTTAAATATGATAAATAAAGGAGATTATATATGTATTACGATTCATATTACAATATGTTAACTCAATGCTATATGATGCAGCAACAAAGTAATTCAAAAATCAGAGTGTTTCATGCAGTTCCCAATGCACCCGCTGTAGATGTTTATGCTAATGATAATATTATTGTAAAGAATTTACCATATAAGGAAGTGTCATCTTATATACCTGTTCCATCTGGAAATTATAACATTAAAGTCTATCCGACAGGAACAAAGTCAAACCCTGTAATTGATACGAATGTATATATTCCTGAAAAGTCATTTTATACCATTGCTGCTATAGGAGAGCTGCCTGATATTAGTCTTTATCCTATTCAAGAACCGGTTTCTGCTAATAAGTCAAACATGGCATGTGTTAGATTTATTCATCTTTCTCCAAACGCTCCTGCAGTGGATGTAAAATTGCCTGATAATTCAATTGTATTTAACAATATTCCGTATAAGGGAATAGCTAATTTTACTTGTGTTCCGTCAGGTACGTATACCTTTAAAGTTACACCAACCAAAACTGACGATGTTGTTCTCACTGTTCCTGATGTTATGTTACACCCGAATACTTTTTATACAATTTACGCAGTTGGGCTTGTTGGAGAAACTCCAAGCTTAGAAGCATTATTAGTTCCAGAGTAAGCGTCAAATAGACCCAACCTAAATAATACTTTTTAAAAATATAATTTTTTAGCTCAGCATCTTTTGCTGAGCTTTTTATAAAATATCTCTGATTTTAATTGTTTAAGTGCTTTTTTCATAATTTTACGCAGTTTTTCTATGTTATTCATATTCAACGTGATTGCAACTTTAGATGACTTTTCAACATTATTGGTAATTGCTAATTCATTACAGACGGCATTTCAAATCTTTCGCTGCCAGTAGTAGGTTACCATTTCACAGCAGTTTGCCCGATATTTCTACATTCTTCAACTATTCCTGTCCACTTCTTAAGATTCATCTCATGGCTAATCTTCTTCATGTTCATGAGCATTCCTCCAATTAATTAGTTCTTCTAATTTTTTAGATAAAGTTTTCGCAAGCTCAAAATCAGTACTTTTTAAAGCTAATGCTATTTCTGTTTCAACGGATTTTTTCTTTTGCTCAATTTCTAAATAGTCTTTATCAAAATGCTTGGCATAAATCATCTGTCTGAATTTCCGCATACTCATTTTTCTAATTGTCTTATCTTCAATGATTAAAACATAATCCATACAATTTACTATAAAATTGTAATCATGAGAAATCATTAAAATTGCGCCGTTATAGTTTTCTATGGCCTTTTCAAGTGCTATTTGTGAATAGGTGTCCAAATGGCTTGTAGGTTCATCGAGTAGCAACATACTCGCGTTACTAGCTGAAACGTTAGCCAATTGCAGTATGTTTTTTTCTCCACCAGATAAAGATCCTATCTTTTGATTAACGAGTTTTTCATTAAAACAATAATTTGAAAGATATGATTTAATTTCTTGATAAGTTTCAAATCCAACATCTGCAAACTCTTCAAGTATTGTATTTCTTTCGTTTAGTATTTCTCCTTGATTTTGAGATAAATAAGCAACTTTAACGTCACCATTTATTTCAATGGAATCATGATCATTTTTATAGATGTCTTTTAATAAAGTTGTTTTTCCTGTACCGTTTGGGCCAATAAGAGCTACTTTATCAGTAGATTTAATCTCAAAGTTAACATTTTCTAATAGTATCTCGTCAAAGGAAACACTGTAATCATTAACTTTTAAAGCAATGGTTTCTTCGATTTTATTATCAGTAGCTAAACTGATATTTGGCTGTTTAATATCTACGAATGGCGTTTTAATCCTACGTTCCATTAATCTTTGTTGAATTTTAACTCTGGCTTTTAGAGCTCTTCCTTTAGATGCATCAGCAACTTCAGTTGCAAGAAATCTTAATTTATTAATTAAAATCTCGTTTCTCTTGATTTCTTCATCATCGGCAGCAGCAAGCTCTTGTAACTCAATTTTAGCTTGCAGTAATGAGAAGTTATAATCAATATATGTTCCGTCGAATTCCTGGAGTTCCATGTTTTCAAGGTGTAAAATTTTATTAAAACAATGATTCAATAGATATCTGTTGTGAGTAATAACTAAAATTGTTTCTTTGTGAGAATTAATTAGGTTTTTAAGCGAATTAATATTTTCAAAGTCTAAAAACACATCGGGTTCATCCATAATTATTAAGTCAGGACGATTAAGCATTTCCTTAATAACTTGAACAAGTTTAAATTCGCCACCACTTAGCTCAGATATCATTAGACCCTTATGATTACTTAAGTCTGCAAGATTTAGTTTTTTATTAA
This sequence comes from uncultured Paludibacter sp., assembly GCA_937927845.1. Taxonomy (GTDB): domain Bacteria; phylum Bacteroidota; class Bacteroidia; order Bacteroidales; family Paludibacteraceae; genus Paludibacter. The sequence continues at coordinate 3,663 of CALFXE010000009.1, read as the reverse complement.
TGTTGCTTTCAAATTCATCGCCGTTAATTGCATCAAACGCGTCTTGAGCTTGTTGGTACTTTTCCAGTAAAGTATCTATATCCGAAGATGTTTCCATTTCAGCACAAATGGAGGTTATTTCATTTTGCAGCTTAATAAATTTTTCGCTTATATATTCAAAAACAGTAGTTTCTTTTGGTTTGTCTAATTGTGAGAATTGGCTTACATACCCAATTCTACAATTTGGGTCTATCTCTAACTTACCATCAAACATATATTTTTCTGGATCCATAATTATATTTATCAGTGTGCTTTTTCCACTTCCACTTGTACCTATAAAAGCACAATGTTGACCATCTTCTAATGTAAATGAAATCTTATTATATAGATTTTTTTGTGGAAATGAGTAGGACAAATTTTCAACTTTTATCATATTATTACCTTTCTTTATCACCTAAAAAAGAACTAAAAAATAAGTTCTTCAATATATAACCTTCCCAATTGCAATTTTGCAATTCATTATAATGCAGTTATGATGTTTTTTGTTTACCTCGGGTAGCATAACATTTTTTATGACTAAATTCAATCATTTCATTTTAAAACTTTTCAGAAATGTACATGGGTATATCGTATTATCCGAGTGACTATAAGCTTCTTTTATTTGATGATAATATGATGATTAATCAGTATGCCATTTTATTTCATTTTTATATTCAAAATAATATACTATTGACAGCTTTATTACGATGTGTTCTTTGAAAGCTTGACAATTGAGTTATCAATATAATTTTTGCCAAGATGTAGAAAGCAATGTAGTATTTTTTCTCTTCATCATTAATTTTGTCATAGACTTTATCAAAGTTTGCCAAAAGTCTTGCGTGTTACCGGCTCTGCGTCTGTGCGTCTGGCTCTTTGATAATTTAAAAAAACTGGAATTGTTAGTTCAATCTCATGTATAAAAGTGGATACGGTTTACCTTGCTCATCGTGGTCTGTCCTTTTATAGACTTGAAAGCCCATATGTTCATAAAAACCTTTTGCAAGGGGATTTTGTTCATTAACAGCTAATTCTTTGATTGAGTAATTGTCAATCCCGTATTGAATTAACCTTTTCCCTAAACCATTCCCTCTTTCTTCGGGTGTGATAAACAGCATTTCAAGTTTTTGTTGTTTCACTCCCATAAAAGCAACATGGTATTTGCTATCACTCTCAGTAACAATCAAATGAGCGATACCATTTAGTGCTTGTGGGACATATTTTTTAATATCTTCTATTTCGCTATCTGATAAAAACAGATGTGTCGCCTTTACAGACTTTTCCCATAATTCCGTTAGCTGGTCTATTAGTAATGGCGTTCTTTCTTCAACTTCTATTATTCTCATATTTATGCCTCCAAAAATTCAAATTTGTAATCCTGTTTATCAGTTCTCCATTTTAATGACAGACTCTTTAATGTTATTGTCAAGTGATAATTCATTTTTCTCATAAATGAACATGACTACCACGAATACACCTTTCTTAGACCGCCCGCCTGTCAGCTATAAGCCGAAAAACAAAGAAACGTTATTGTTCCTTCGTTTTTATTGCAATTTACCTATTATATACAAAGGTAAATAGGAAGTTGCTATTTTGAATATTGGACAAGTTGATAGTTGGAGCAGGAGTAATTTAGTTAGAGTTTTGGGAAATACTACAGTTGAAACCTGTGATCCCATTTTAATGTCAGACTCCTTTGATAGTATAAATCCTGAAGAAATATAGAGGGATTTTTAATACATGGATATGGCATTTAGGGAATTGAGGGATAAGCTTTTTAAAGAAAAATAATAAAAAATTTAAAAAATTTATGAAAATGGAGAGTAAAGATTATGAAAATTTTAGAATCATTAAAAGAAAGAAGAACATATTACGATATTAATAGAGATTTACCGGTGGAGGAAGTAAAAGTATTTGATTTAGTAGAAAAAGCTACAGAATTAGTTCCGGATGCTTTTAATATGAAGAGTTCAAGGGTTATAGTCGCAACAGGAGAAAAACAAGATCAATTATGGGATAATATTTATGATGTATTTGAAGGCAAGGTTCCAAGAGAGAAAATTGATAGTTTTAAAAATGGTTATGGAACAATCCTTTATTTCTATGATGAGGATATTGTCAAAAATCTTCAAAATCAATTCACAATATATGCAGATAGATTTCCCGGTTGGGCTAATCAGTCATCCGGAATGCTTCAATTAAGTATCTGGAGTGGATTAAAAGAGTTAGGAATAGGTGCTTCACTCCAACATTATAATCCAGTCATAGATAAGATGGTTAGAGAAATGTTTGATCTTCCAGAGAACTATGTTCTAAATGCACAAATGCCTTTTGGTGGAATCGGATCTCACCCGGATGAAAAAGCAAAAGAGGATATTTCAAATAGAGTTAAAATAGTAAGATAAGTTGCTGATAATATGATTATATAACAATAGATTTGGAGGAGTTATCATTGCAGAAGTTAAAAAAGGAACTAAAAGTTTTTATGTAGGAGATTCAGAGGGAAATCCATTGACGGAAATGGACTATTTTCATTTGAATATTTTTTATATTTACAGCAACTTTCATAATAACTTAAACATATGATGATATTGATGACTTACTGAATGATGGGTGATATAATATTATAAAAATTGAAACTGTAATCAAGTTTTGAAATATAAAAGAAGATATAATATCGGCAAGGAGTGAACAGAATTGTCTATTAAAACAATTGAAAATATGGTAGATTGGGTTGAAGAAAATTTAGGAGAATGTCCAACTTTGGAAGAAATGTCCGATTTTGTAGGGTATTCACCTTGTTATTGCTCTACTAAGTTCCACGAATATGTCGGTATTTCATTCAAAGATTATATTCAGAAGCGACAACTTAGTATGGCATCGGTGGCGCTGCAGAAAACTAAGTATCGAATTATTGACATTGCTATACAGTATGGGTTTTCATCACATGAAGCATTTACAAGGGCTTTTGTGCGTGCTTATGGTTATACTCCTTCTCAGTATCGTAAATTGCTGCCGGAAATCTTAATTTTTGATAAAGCCCAAATAGAAATAGACTCTTGAATACTCTGCAGTAAATATAAGGAGTGTTTTAATGTTAAAAAAAGTTGGACGCAATGATTTATGCTGGTGTGGAAGCGGAATTAAGTATAAAAAATGTCATGAGTCTTTTGATGAAAAGCTATCATGGTACAAAACTCAGGGTTGTATTATTCCATCCAGAAAAATTATAAAAAACCCGGAACAAATTATTGGGATTAGGGAAAGTGGGAAAATCAATATAGCAGTTTTAGATTTCATAGCTGAACAGCTGCATATAGGAATGTCAACAGAGCAAATTAATCTTTTGATTTATGAAAAAACGGTGGCCTTTGGCGGAATCCCGGCAACACTAAATTTTGAAGGCTTCACTAAAAGTGTATGTACATCAATCAATGATCAAGTATGCCACGGCATACCATCAAGTGATATGTTGCTGAAAGATGGCGATATTATAAATATTGATGTTTCTACAATATATAATGGATTTTTTTCGGATTCATCAAGAATGTTTTGTATCGGAAATGTAAGTCCTGAAAAAAAGAAACTGGTGGATGTGGCTAAGGAATCCGTTGAATCAGGATTAGCACAAATAAAGCCGCGGGGATT
>CALFXE010000008.1 GCA_937927845.1 uncultured Paludibacter sp. | reverse complement strand
CGTTTCTTTGCGCCTGACCCGCTATTTAGAAGCTATCCTTGGAATAGCCCTTATGCTTTTAGTGAAAATCGTGTAATTGACGCAATTGAATTAGAAGGATTAGAATCTTTTAAAGTAACTAAAGAACAGGTTCCAGGAACAAGTAGCTATTCTTCAAAAGTAACTTATGATGAGCGAATTAAATTTGGTGTTATAAAAACTGTAGAATCAAATATGAAAGCTATGTCTTTTGGAGGACATGAAACAACAGGTAATATTTTATTATCGAAACAAAGAAAAAATGTTGCTTTTATTAGCTTGGGCGGAGCGCAGTTTAGTATATCCAATACTCAAAAAAACGCTAGTGGATTTTATAATCAATTCGATGAATTATTGAAAAATGAGATAAAAAACAACAAGAATTTTAATGATTCTCGTAAAGAAGTTGGTACGACTTCAACAGTAACACGGGAATATACTGTTAATTATGATATTTTTGGTAAAAATTTTTCTGCTCTAAGGGAAAGAACAGCTGAGGAGAAGATTTTGAATGTAGCTGTTACATTAGAAATAGAAATAGTTGCTGTAAATATTAAAACAGATTTTATTAATGAACTTAAAACAAATTTTGAGAAAGGTGGTTATAATGTAAAATTAATTCAAGATACTCCACTTAAAGGTTCAAATATTAATTTTGTAAATGACCCAAAAAATACTGGAGGCATCTCAGTTAATGCTACATATAGCTATGATTATAAAACTGAAATTAAAACTACGGGCGATGTGCTAAAATCAGTTACGAATGATGAAGATGGAATGGTTATTGAGAATCCTGATTATAAAAAACAAAATCCATGAGAACAATAATTAATTTTTTATTTTTATTTACCTCATTGAGTACATTATCGCAAAATGAGGATATTTTAGCTTTTGGAGAAAGATTTAAACCACTTGAATTTCCTTTGGTTTTTGATGATTTATCTGTTTTGGATATAAAAAGACACCCTGAAATTCCGTATTCACTTTTTCAAAAAATAATTATTGATGATGATGGAAGTTGTTTAATAAAAACAAATGATACTATTAATAACAAATTTTTTGCAAATGGTAAAATAAATGTATTTGATAAATACGTAGGTTTTATATTTACACATATTAGTAATTACAAAGGAAATGCAGAAACAAAAATCTATCTATCAGTATTTAATGACAACAGATTACTTAGAACTAATTTGTTAGCTAATCCTTATCCTGAAAGTGAAACAAAAATTAATAGTTTACTTTTTAAAAATATCTTTTATGAATTTAAAAATTTAAACAGTAATAACTCAGAAACCACAACCTATTCAAGGAAAGGCAAATTGTATGATGGTATGAAAAAGGAGGATGGGTTTATTTTCTCTGAAGAAGTTTTCTCTGAGGATTTTGGGACAGACTCTTTACATGCTGGAATGGATTCAATTCCCGAGAGAAACTTGAATCTAAATTTCAATAAAGATTTTTTCAAATCTAAAAAAGAATTGATACCATTAAAATATTGTTCTCCAATCTCAAATTCACAAGTGCTAACTTCTATTGATGGCTTAAAAAAGAAAAACATCAACTCTTTTTTTATTGATTCATGGAGAATAAAAGACAATAGAAAAATTATTTTTTTCATGAATGAATATGAATATGATAAATTTAAGTGTGTATCTGAGATAGGTTATTTTATTATCGATTCTAAAGGGAAAATTAAAATGAAAAAGAGTTTTGCTGAATATATTTTAAGAGATAATGGTGAAAGATTTAAAATTAAGGAAGCAAAAATCATCTCTAATTCCAAAAGACTTAAAATTATTAGTTTTGAAGCTGGTGTTAGTGAAATAGAATCTTTTGATTTGGACATGCAAGCAGAAGATGGACATTGAGCGATATTCTCCCGTTGCGCAAAGCCTCCTCACTTTGTGGAATAATACTAAAAATATAAAATCCTAACTTTTTACGGTTAGGATTTTTGTTGACACGGATTTGCAATCCGTGCTATTGAGTCATTTCGATTGTATTTAAAATATTAAACTAATAATCATCTACAATCTTATATGCCGAAATATAAACATTTTTAGATTCCATAATTAAGTGTAGCTGTTCACTTTCAGTTGATTTGGTAATCTTGATTTTAAAACTATCATTGTAAATTTTAATTTTTGATTTGATTTTAATTGAATCAAAAATTCCGTTATTTTCTACAACTTCCCAATTTGCTAATTTATCACTTTCAAAAAAATAAGAAGCATGAAACCATGCTGATTTGTCTTCACAATGGAAACCAAATGTATTAACATATAAAAATGGTAAAAAATTTTTCTGATTAACTCTGATTTCTTTTATTGACCAAGTTCCTCCTAATATTTTATCTTGATTATTTTTACAATTAGCAAATGTAAAAAGAGATAAAACCATACATAATCTAATTACTTTATTTAGTGGTCCTTGTATTGTCTTGAACCTTGACAGCTTCTTTTCTTTCATCTCTTAAACCTTCTAATCTATTCTGTTGTTTAACATCTCTTAAAGCTTTGAATATATAATTATCCATTTGTTTAGACATCCCCTCAGAAGTTAAATTATTATAAATCTCTAATCCAATTCTCCTAATTTCTTTTCCTTCATTCCCATTACCTCCAAACAATATTACATTAGCAATATCTGAAATGTCTTTATTGTTAATATTTTCTTTTGCAATTAGGCCAGTATTAATAGCTAAAGAAATAGCTCCCATCACATCATCGGCAATGAGTTTTGATTGTTCATTTATAGTTTGCTCTTCAAAAACATCTGTAAATATAGCGTAATTCTTATATATTTCTGTGCTGATGCCAATAACCAAAGCTGCACCCGCTGTACCTCTAATCGCTGGAGGAATATTTGTCGAAGGCAAATCACCAATTCTTAAATTCCTTCTGAGTGATCGTTTACTTTCCAATCCAAACTTGTTGTAACCGCTAGGAATCCTTATAGTATATGCTTCACGAGAAGGTTTAGCAGTTCCTCCTTCAGCAATAGTCCCGAAATCTGCCAATAATCCATCTAATCCAAGACCATCGGTTTTCTGAGATATTGGAGCAATTGAAAACGCCCCAATTACCTGTGAATCATAACCAAATATTTGATTACCATTAGCCCTTATCGAAACCTTCCCTTCACTATTAACTCTTTTGATAGTATTTTGAGTCATATTACTGAAATTTTGAATCTTGAGGTATACAGCTCCATCACGAAGCTCTACCATTGCCTTTTCTTTACTCAAAAATTCAAGCCCCTCTAATTCTACCCCATCGATTACGCGGTTTTCAGCAAAAGCAAAAGGAGAATTATGCGGATATTGCGAAGCCAATGGATCTAAACTTAAAAACCT
>CALFXE010000007.1 GCA_937927845.1 uncultured Paludibacter sp. | reverse complement strand
TTGGATAAGGATTTTCTTGAAATAGAACACGATAGAAGCCATAGAGGAAAAAGACGAGAAAAATAATGTTGTGCATAAGCACGCTGCGTACGTTATCGCTCAATACTACCACCAAGCAGGAAAACGTAATTATAAAATTGCTAAAAATATAATCTTCCAACCATTTTATATCTATGTCTTCCATCGAGGCGTAATTGTCTTCGCACCATTTTTTATAATTTTTGCGGGATCGGAGCATAACCACCAGCCCGAAAACGGGATAAGTGAGGATGAGCAGGGGAATCCATACGCTGAAATTCCAAAATTCACGACTCATGGCTGTCAGTCCGTCAACTACGGGCATGGGTACATTCTGTATTTTTACCATGAGAAGATAGATACACGGAATAACGATAGTGGGCAGGAACAAAAATATCGCCCTTCGTAGCGTAAGCCACCCCGGACGAAAAGCTTCGATAGGATACAATAGAAATATGTAGGCATACACGCTTCCGTAAACAAGCATAGGCATCGATAGAAATTTATACTCCACCATGCCGGCATATCCAGACGTAAATCCTCTGATAACGGAAAGCAAATTTGTAAGACCACACAAAAACATCGCAAAAGTAAACAGTGTGCGCGCCCGTCCTCCATTTTTTCGTGTTATCAGAATAAACGAGCCACCCAGACAAAGTATACTCAGCATCGCAATTATTACCTTACGGATTTCTCTGAACAACTCCACAGGTATCTGCATTAAGAAATAATGTCCGACAACAACAAGAATTAAAATTAGGCTGTAAATAATAATCCGTTGATAATCAGATGCAAATGCTGTCCATGTTTTTATTGGAAAAGGTGTATGCTGCATGTCTGTTTGTATGTCTGTGTTTTTAGAATTGCAAAGATAATAATAGGTTTTAAAGTATGATTGAATTTACCGTGAAATATAAAATAAAAATAGATGTTTTTTTTACCTAAAGCACATATCTTTTTTACGTGCTGCAAATGGTGTATAAGCAGACAGATTTGGGAATTATATACTTTTGTGACTGTGAAAATGTATGGAACATCATAAAGTCATTATAAACTCAATTAAAAATGAAACAGAAAATGCTGAATCGAAAATTTCTGAGACTGCTTTTCTTCCTGTCTATGGGAGTTATAAGTCAATCTTACGCTCAATATGCGAATTATCTGTATGTGTATGCACCCGACGGCTCAACGCAATCTTTAGCGTTGGACAATATCCAAAAGATCACCTTTACGAGCGACGAATTGCAAGTACATTCCGCTACTGAAGGTATTACAACTGTAGGGTATGATAATATTGCCAAACTCAGTTTCACATTGCCTCCAAGTAGCGTTGAGTCGCCTTCTCATAAAACCGTTAAAGTTTATTGGGAAGTATTTACAGACAATATAGTGGTGAAAAGTGCTACCTCAGTATCAACAATTAATGTATTCGATATGCGAGGTGTGCTGTTGCAGTGCGTACAGCCTCAATCACCCGAAGCTACAATACCAATGTCTGCCTTTCCTATCGGCATATATCTATTGCAAGTGGGCAACGAAGACGGTGTAAGTATTCATAAGATTTTAAAACAATAAAATATCATTATAATGAAAAAGATTTTTCAAATAGTATTTTCGATTCTGTTCCTGTTGATGGGAACTGTTGTTTTCGCTCAGACTAATAATATGCAAGTGCATAGTGGCGGGCAGATTATTTTTTCACGAAACGTTTTGGAAATGGATAGTATCACATTTAGTGCTACCGTAAATGCTACTCCCGAAACTGAAATGGCAAAATACGAAACCAGCGTTGAGGTAGGTGTGATTGAAGCATCGGTTGGCAGCGATTACACAACGCGGGTAATCCGCCTCAAAGAGGGCTTTTATGCCGACAACAGCGTAACGCTTACCATTGTGTCGGCAGGTACCTATTTCGACAAAAGCACCGATGGAAAAACCCTTACGGTAAAAGCCGTACCCGGCAGCAGTGGCGCAAATGACGAAGTACAGGTAAAATTCTCGAAAGGTGGCGTGGAAAAAACACTCAAAATCGCGGTCGGAATTTTCAAGGCAAGCAACATTAACGCCAACGAAACTTTTGTGCTGTATGGCTACGACGTGGTAAACAGCGGCTATATCAATCGCTCAGACGTGAAGTTCGCTGCACCCATTATCGACCTGAACCAGGCAAATTCGGTGGGGCTTATCGTGCAAAGTACGGCTACACAAAGTACTTACGAAAGCGCGACCTCGAACAGCGTGAGTGAGGTGTATAAAAGTATGACGGTTGGCACGAGTGTGGGCGTGGAAGTGGGGTTGTTCTCTGCAAAGGCAAGCACCGAATTCTCGGTGTCCAATGGCTCGAAAAAGACCAATTTTTTCGCCAAAGGGCGTGGCGTGCATCAAAGCAAGGAGGAGTGGCTAAGAAACGCCGATCCTGCTTTCCTCAAACACTACTTTACCGAAACTTTCAAATATGATATTGCCAACCTGTCGGCTAAGCAACTTATAGCCAAATACGGTACGCACCTTATCAAACGTATCTATTGGGGAGGTACGGCAGAATTTAACTTCTCGTATTCCGGCACAGAGATAACTACCGAGCAGAATATGAAAGTATCTGTTGAGGCGAGTTATGCCGTAGTGTCGGCGAGTGCGAGCACAGAGCAGCAAAAAAAGGCGAGCCATCTGAACGAAAACTCGAAGTTTTATGCCAAAACGGTGGGTGGAAACAATGCAGCTTTTACGAATATGGAAAGTTTTGCAGCGGGATACGAAGCCTGGGTGGCGTCAGTGGCAAGTCAACCCGACATCTGTGCCTTTGGCGAGGATAAGTTCAACGATAGTTTTATTGGTTTGTGGGAACTTGTAAAGCAAGTGGACGAGGCAAAAGCACAAGCCGTGCAAGCCGAGTTTGAAGTGCAGTTGATAGCGCGCGGAAATATGCTTGCGGGTATGGTTTACAGGCACTTGGTTGAAACAGAGCCATATATATACGATATTAAGACATATACAGATATGGTAAATATACCAGTGTCTTATACCTACTTAGGAGAGATATCAGGTGTTGAGCTAAAATCTGCCATGCTCAAAAAAGTAGAAGCAAATAATCACGAAGCCATTGCCGAAATCAGAATGAGAAAAGAAGGCGACGGCACAACTCTACCGTCAGGGTGGAAAGAAATTACAATTCCGGCAAAAATAATCTTAGGGATTCCACTATTTCCTAATCATTATCTTATGTATCGCATGGTAAACGAAAACGACACGGAAGCACTCGATGATATTGTTGTTTTGGGTGATTCCCTTACAGATCCTGCTTTGCCCGAAGGCTACTCGTGGGCAACATTTTCTGATGGAACCAAGGGTATGATTACTAATACCGATAAAGGCAGCTGTTTTGCTTACAAAAAGAAAGCCTTTACTTGGGTAGTAGTGCCATAACTTAACAGAAGAGACTGTTTCAAAAAAACACAAACATTGTGTAATTTGTGTTCCAATCAACTTTTGAAACAGCCTCTTCGTATAAATCAATAAATAACAGCGGATGCCGAAAAGCTTAAAGAGTAGGCAAAAATAATTAAGAAATTATATCATGACTAAAAAAATCTTTTTTACGCTTATTCTTGTTTTCACTTGTAGCGTATTTGTTAGTGTTAATGCAAAAGACATCTTCTCAAAAGGTGATCAAGCCGTTGGTATAGGTATCGGTATAGGTAGCTACTATGGCGGTGACGGATATTCAAGCGGTATTCCACCTATTTCGGTATCTTACGAAAGAGGGATTGTTGAAGGACTATTAAACGGAAAAGGCTCAATAGGCGTGGGTGGTTATGCTGCATATACATCCAATAAATGGGAAGGTAGTTACTTTAATGGTACTACAGACGTAACTTATGGATGGAAGTACAACTACATTGTTCTCGGTGCACGTGGTGCTTTCCATTATCAATTTGTGGATAAATTAGATACATATACAGGATTGATGCTGGGTTACAATATAGTGTCAAGCAAGTATATAGGAAATAATATTGCTATGTCAACAACTAATAATAATACAAGCGGTTTTGGCTTTTCAGCTTTTATCGGTGGACGTTATCATTTCTCTCCAAAATATGCGGCTTATGCTGAAGTCGGTTATGGTATTTCCGCTCTCGAATTAGGACTTTCAATCAGACTATAAACTAATATTAAAAAGAGGATGTCCATTTTTCTATTTTTTGGTACAATCTTTAATGATTGTTTGTTAAATAGACATCCTCTTTTTCAGTAAAGTGAGAGATATAATCTTAATACATCAGTTTATCTCCTAATTCCGTCAAAGATAAATTCAATTATGCTGTTTTTGTTTTCTTCAAACGCTTTTGTTAAGTTTTTACGGATATAAGGTACTTCCAAGCCTTTAATCGCATGAAAAATTACTACAGCAGATAATTCTAAGTTCATATTTCTGAATATTCTTTTTTGAACACCTTGTTTAAGAATATTATAAATCAGTTTTATTTCAGCCATATCTATCTTTCTTCTTGCACGCTCAACTTCATAAATGTCTCTGAAAAAATCCGAACTTAAAGAACCATTTCGATTTACTATATATTTAATAGCATCAAGATGAGTAATTGCGTGTAAACGAAGTTTTTCATCAGGAGAAATGTCTTCAGCCGATACTTTATTAAGTTCATTCAATAAATATTCAAGCTCTTTGTCGATTACCGCCCTGAAAATTTCTTCTTTATTGTTGAAATAGGTGTAAAGTGTTCGTCTCCCTTTTTTAGATGCTTCGGCAATATCATTCATTGTGACATTACGTTTACCATTAGCAGCAAATAACTCACGTGCCACTTCAATAAGCATCTTTTTTGTTTTGGAGACTTTCTTTGTCATATTAGAACTGTTTAAGATGTGCAAATATAACAAAATTGCTCAAAATAAATGTTTTTGTGTAATAATTTTTGAGTAAAACAACTAAATTAATTTATCCATCTGTGCTCCTAAAACATTTTTAGCTGTTTTATATCCTAAATCGAATATTTCCATCACCTTTCCTGTTTCAAATAAATCAAAATCATAAATATTTTCAGGTTCGATGATGATATCACATACTTTTAAATCGGCTAAAGTGTTTGCTCTAAACATATAATGATATGTGCGATATGCTACATCTATTATACTCGGATTAAAGTCTCGTGATAATAAAGGACCGACATTCACTCCGATAACTAAATCACAATCGTTTTTAATCGTTGTTACAGGAAAGTTTTTCAATAACCCTCCATCTACATAATGATTATTCTTGATTTTTTGAGGTACAAACAAAACCGGTATACTGCATGACGCTATGATTGGTTTAAGTAAACTGCCTTCTGAAAATGTTTCAGGTATTCCTGTATCGAAATTTGATGCAACTATTTTGAGTGGTATGTTTAAATCTTCAAAGTTTTTAGCTCTCAGTTTTTTACCGAGAAACCTACCAAAAGGGGCAATGCTGAAAAAGCCTCCCGCAGGAACATCCAATTTTGTCATTCGTCTGAAACGAATATCTTCAAACATCTTAGCAATTTCAATGGGCTTATAACCATCGGCATACAAAGCTCCTACAATTGAACCGGCACTAACTCCGGAAATTATAGCAGGCTTGATGTTGAATTCCTCCATAGCCAATAACGCTCCTGCATGTGATATTCCGCGAATGCCTCCGCCACTGAGTGCTAAACCAATTCTCTTTGCCATAGTTTTTGAAATTTATTACATAGAATATCTTGAAAATTTTTCCATAACACCTTCGTAGTAAGTCTTTGATATTGGTATATCAGGAACATTTGGTACATCAAGCTCTAAAAAGATACCATTCTTTGTCTTTTTGAAGACTTTTACTTTATCTAAATTAATGATATATGAACGATGGCATCTTACTAATGGCGTTTCTTTTGTCAGATTTTCCTCAATCCATTTTAAGGAATTTCTTATCAAAAAAGATGTATTTTTCTCTTTATTGATGTAATGTATTGTGGCATAATTATCAGCAGAATCGATATAGAGAAGATTGTCTATCATTAAAGAAATTTTCAGTTCTCCTTTTTCATCAGTAAAACCTATTAATCCTTTTTTAGGAGCAGTGTTTGAGCTTGTATCTGAAGCTCGTTCATTAAGAAGTCTGTTTTTTTCTTTCCAAGAAAAGTATAAAAAAGATATGGAATATGGAAGTAGCAATACTAAACTTGTATTTATGGCAGAGTTTTTCAAAAGCAGAAAAAAATCCCTTTTTTCACCACCTTCAGGCACATATTTAGAAAAAAGTGCAAAAAACAGTGACATTGCGATTATCTCTAAGAAGACCCATGCTGCATATTGTAATTGTGAGATGTCTCTTTTTTTTGTGTAGAGTCCGAGAAACAGGCGACTTATAACAACTACTAACATTCCGGTCAGAATTATCAAGCTTGAAAAGAAGAAGTATGTAAAGTCGGATATTCCTTTATACCACTCTCTTGACCCGAAAGGTTGGAAAATATTAATAAACAGCAATGCAAAGAAAGCCGTAAACAATATCATATGAATGGTATTACGCTTTTCCAAGAGATAATATGGTATTATTTTATCCACCTTAAATATTAGTTTTTGATTCACGCAAAGGTAATTTTTTATATTCACAAATGCAATATATTAATGTTTTGTATCAATATTTTAATCCCGCAATTTTTATTTTAACCCCACATATCTTTTTTTAATACCTTAGACCTGATACATTCAACAAAAAATATGATTTATGATTTGATTAGACTTCATTTGCACAAAAAAAGAATATGTCGTATTTATCTCGTTTTAAGGAATTATCTTCACAATTTACAATAGGTAGAAATATTGAAGTTCAAAGTTCGGATATTGATGTAAGATTTTTTGAATTTAAAAGTCAAAAATCTCATACAGGAGTGTCCGGCGAAATAAATTCTTTTATTACTTCCGATTCAATACAAGAAAATGAAGCATTTGAATATCCGGTTTTTGTAAAATCTAATGTAAAAAAGACAAATGAGGTCATATTGCTTTTTCATGGATTAAATGAACGGAATTGGTTGAAGTATCTGCCTTGGGCTGAGCGACTTTGCCGTCAAACAGGTAAGGTTATTATACTTTTCCCCATTGCATATCATATAAATCGCTCACCAAATAATTGGTCGAATCCTCGTTTTTTACAAAAAATTTTAGATTTACGTAGAAAATTATGTGGTGATGACAGGTCGGTAAGTTTTGCTAATGTAGCACTTAGCGAGCGACTTAGCGAGAATCCTCAAAGGTTTTATAGTTCCGGTCGACAAAGTTTTGATGATGTTGTTAAGTTGATGACAGAAATTAAAGCAGGCAAACATCCGTTGTTGACAAAAGACACAAAAGTAGATGTTTTTGCTTATTCGATTGGTGCTTTTCTCTCGCAGGTTTTATTTCTTGCTAATCCCAATGGATATTTTTCTGATGCTAAGCTTTTTATGTTCTGTGGTGGCAGTATCTTTAATGCGATGTATGGTGAGTCAAGAAGTATAATGGATAAAAGCAGTTATGAGAAGCTGTTAAAATATTATCAAACAGGCTTCTGGGCTGAACAAATCGCTATGCACACAGGTGATCAGGCAATGGCATCGTTTTACAGTATGCTTACGCCGGATAATGACAAACTAAATCGTATCTCAATATTTGAACAGATGAGTAAAAGGATGAAAGGAGTGTCATTAGCTTTTGATAAAGTTATCCCATACCAGGGGGTAGTACAGGCATTAGGACGTGATTGTGCTGCGAAGTCAATTACACTTCTCGATTTTCCTTATGAATACACACATGAGAATCCATTTCCGGTTTCAGATAAAACTAATCAGTCGGATGTAACCGAATCGTTTGATAAAGTGTTTGATTATGCAGTAAATTTCTTAGGATAAAGCTTTTATCAACTCTTCTATATTGCACAATTGCTGATTACCGGTCTTCATGTTTTTAAGCATGACCTTGTTTTCGTTTATTTCATTTTCTCCAACAATAGCCGTAAAAGGTATATTTTTACCATCTGCATAGCTCATTTGTTTTTTCATTTTTGCAGTTTCAGGGTAAATTTCACAATTGATACCTTTTTCCCTTAGAGTTTTTAGCCAAGGCAGACAAAATAATAATTCTTTCTCACCGAAACTTACAAACAGAACTTTTGTCTGTTCTTCCGATGTTTCAGGATATAGATTAAGCTGATTAAGCACATCGTAAATTCGGTCGGCGCCAAAGGAAATACCAACACCCGATATACCGGGCATGCCAAAAACTCCGGTCAGATTATCGTATCTACCTCCACCGGTGATACTGCCAATCTCAACATCTTTAGCTTTAACTTCGAAAATTGCACCGGTATAATAGTTTAGTCCTCTTGCTAAAGTTAAATCTAATTCAACTTGAGTTTGAATTTGAGTAGTTTCACATAAAGAGAATATAGTTTCAAGTTCAGATATACCTTTCATCCCTGTTTCCGATGTAGCAAGTACAGATTTTAACTGCTCAATTTTATCCTTATTACTTCCGCTAAGTTTAAGAATAGGCTGTAATTTATCAATTGCATACTGAGATATACCTTTTGCGGCTATCTCTTCATTAACTTTTTCCAAACCTATTTTATCCAATTTGTCGATTGCTACAGTAATATCTGTTATTTTATCAGATTCACCTATTATTTCAGCTATACCCGAAAGAATTTTCCGATTATTTAATTTTATAACAACATTGATTTTTAATCTTCTGTAAACCTCATCAACTATTTGAATAAGTTCCAATTCATTTAATAACGAATCACTTCCAACTACATCTACATCACATTGATAAAACTCTCTGTATCTGCCTTTTTGTGGACGATCAGCACGCCATACCGGCTGAATTTGGTATCTTTTGAAAGGAAACGAAATCTTATCCCTGTTTTGAACAACGAAACGTGCAAATGGAACGGTCAGATCGTATCTTAATCCTTTTTCAGAAATTTTATTAGTAAGACGAATACTGTTTTTTTCAAGCAATTCTTCATTCGACAAATTATTTAAATAATCTCCGGAATTAAGTATTTTAAATAATAATTTATCACCTTCTTCACCATACTTACCCATCAATGTTGAAAGATTTTCCATTGCGGGTGTCTCAATTTGTTGAAATCCGTATAGTTGAAAAACAGATTTTATAGTATTGAAAATATAATTACGATTAGCCATCTCTTGAGGAGTGAAATCGCGAGTTCCTTTTGGAATTGATGGTTTTTGAGACATGATGTTAACTATTTCAGTTTAAATATGGTATAAATAAGTAGTTTTGAACAAAAAAGGCATCTCAGAAATTTGAAACGCCTTTTAATGAGATTTGAAATGAAATTATTTTCTGATTCCCAGCTCCTTGATAATTGCACGATACCTGTTAATATCAACTTTTATTAGATAATCTAACAAGCGACGACGTTTCCCAACCAACATAACTAAAGCACGTTCTGTACTAAAATCTTTCTTGTTTTGTTTTAAATGCTCTGTTAAATGGTTGATGCGGAAAGTAAATAATGCAATTTGGGCTTCCGGAGAACCGGTGTCAGTACTTGATTTGCCATATTTAGCAAAAAGTTCCTGTTTCTTTTCTGTAGTTAAATACATGATTATGTGTAAATTTAATTAATAAATAGAATTTAAGCCGGTATCGACTTGCCTTCATTTTTTTCAGAGTGCAAAGATAATATTATTTTGTGATTATGCAAACTTCTTTTAAGTTACACAGTGTTTTACAATGTATTTCACAATGTTACACACATTAACACATTGTCACATTAGCATATTCTCATTACTCCTTCCTTGCTCTCAACATTTCGCGTTTACCGGGTGCAGCAGGTATTCTCTCGACTGTGAAGCTGGCAGATTGCAATGCTCTTCTTACACTTCCTTTTGCACAATAAGTTGTGAGGATAGCATTAGGATTACATTGCTTATAAATCATTTCGAAACGATCTTCAGTCCACATTTCAGGTTGTTTATCCGGAGAAAATGCGTCAAAATAAATCATATCGTAGAAGCCTGTCAAATTCATGGAAGTAAAATCTTCCTGTATCTTTTTAATTTTAAAATTCGGTGTGATTTTAATTAAATTATTCCATGGCGAGGTGTGTAATTGGTAAAATGCGTCTTTTTTATCAATTGCCAGTATATCCGGATAGTTAAGTAAACAAGCTGATTCAACAGAAAGCGGAAACAACTCAATTGCAGTATAATTAATTTTATGCTTTTTAGTCTCTGAGAACAGAAGAGTCAAAAATGCATTTAGTCCTGTTCCAAACCCGATTTCAAGTACATTTATCGTATCTTTCTCGTCAAAATTTATGTTTTGCAGACCGGAGACAATAAAAGTGTGATTAGATTCTTGAATCGCACCATGTATAGAGTGATATGTTTCGTCTAACTCTTGATGAAGTAACGAATGTGAACCATCTTCTGTAGTTATCATTGTTGAAGGCATATAAAATCATTAAATCAATCAAGCCAATCGAAAGTATATTTGTACCTCGATTGGCTTAATTTTAATTAATTCAAGATCGAACCTAATTGTTATTCACCTGTTTGTGGTGTGATTAACTTGTAACCTTTACCATGAATATTTATAATTGCTACATTCGGATCATCTTTCAATAATTTGCGAAGTTTTGTAATATACACATCCATGCTACGAGCATTAAAGTAATTATCATCTTCCCAAATTGATTTCAGAGCATAATTCCTTTCAAGGATACTATTTGCATTAGAAGCCAATAATCTTAGAAGTTCAGATTCTTTTGTAGTCAGCTTTCTTGTTTCGCCATCATAAATTAGAGCTTGCTTCTGAGCGTCAAACACAAAAGCACCAATATTAAAAATAACTATATCTTTAATCTTTTTACCTCTCACTCTCCTTAAAATAGATTCTATTCTCGAGAGTAATTCCTCCATGCTAAATGGTTTTGAAAGATAATCATCTGCTCCAAGTTTAAATCCTTGAAGAATATCTTCTTTCATCGATTTAGCAGTTAAAAAGATGATTGGAACTTCAGAGTTGATATTACGAATATCCGATGCTAATGTAAAGCCATCTTTTTTAGGCATCATAACATCTAAAACACAAAGATCGTATTTGTTTTTAGTAAAAGCCCTGTATCCGGCTTCGCCATCAGGTTGCAGGTCTGCGTCATAGCCTCTCGATTGGAGGTATTCTCTTAGTAACATGCCGAGGTTCTCATCGTCCTCGCATAATAAAATTTTTACTTTTTCATCATTCATATTCAGTATATTTAAGAGTTGGTAATGCTATTATAAATTTTGTTCCTACATTTATTTCACTGTCAATTTTAATTGTGCCATTATGTTCTTGAATTATCTTTTTAACGTAAGCCAGACCTAAACCGAAACCTTTAACATTGTGCTGATTACCTGTCGGAACACGATAAAACTTCTCGAAAATTCGTTTGTGGTCTTCCTTTGGCACTCCAATCCCGTTGTCTTCTATGCTTATCATCAATAGATTCTTTTCATTCCATGTTTCTATGTTTAAAAGAAGTGGTTTGTCGCTGTATTTCAAAGCGTTGTCGACCAAATTATGTATCACATTAGTAAAATGAACTTCATCAGCCAGAATTAAATCATCTTTTGCTTTTAAAACAGTTGTGATTTTTCCTTCTTTATTTGCAACCTTTAAAGAAAATATTTCAAACGTATGAGAAATAAGTTCATTAATATGCATTTCTTTCATTTTAAATGTTGATTGTTCAGTTTCAAACAACGAAAGTTTCAAAACCTCTTCAACCATTCTACTTAAACGTAATGTCTCATCCTTAATGACTTTAGATATATTTTTAATGGACTCAGGTGTTTTGCCGATACCAGGATCTTGAAGCATTTGTGATGCTAAAGATATGCTTGAAATAGGCGTTTTTAACTCATGAGTCATATTGTTAACAAAATCATTCTTAATATTGTTCAATTGTTTTTGTTTAAAAATAACAAATATAGCAATGACAAAGATAGTCAAAATTAACATTACTAATATGATTGTTGGGAATAATAAGTGCATTGAGCCTAAAATAAAGTTCTTTTTAGTTGGAAATGTAACCTGTAAATACACTTCATTATTAGTTTCTTCAAGAGGAAAAAATCTTTGCTTATATACACTTCTTACATTTTCTACTTTATCGGTATGAAAATCTTTTTTACATCTGAAAATTTCTCTCCCTTTTTTATCTATTACGCTATAATAAAAAGGTAAATCAATGCCATTATTGGTTAAAAACTTTTCTAAAATATAATTCAATTCAATAAAGTCAATTCTTTCTCTAATACTTTTATTACTACCTTCTCCTAACCATCTGAAAACTGCCTGGTCGAGTATAGTTTTAGATCTTGAAAATTCTTTCCGGAATTTGTCCTGTAAATATTTTGATGTTTCTTCTATTGTTGCTTTGCCATGACGTGTGGAAAGGTGTATCTGGCTACTTCTGTGGTTATGGTGATCGTGTGTAATCCCTCTCGCCATAGTGTCTATTTTGTTTAGATTCAACGAATCTAAGCTTGAACCTTTCGATTGTAGATTGGTATTTAACGTATAACTGTTCGCTTCTAAAGTCTGTGCGAGGTATTCTAATGCTTCATTTTCTTCTACAAGTATTACTGTGCTTAACAAACTTCTCCTTACACTTTCATCGAATTGATTTTCAATCATTTCAGCATTGACGTTAATATACCTTGCTTGAATAACAATCAAAGCAATAAACGACAAAAACATAAAAACTATCAATATGATTATAGTGCTACGCTTCATAATTTTGCAAATATATTAATTTTTAAATTGTTAAAATATAAACTTCTTCATAATTTAACAATAAATAAGTATAAGACATATATCAATTTAGAAAAAAAGTGTAAACTTATCTTAAATAAGCCGGCTGTTAAATTTATGTAATAGTGATATTAGCTGATAAATATTTACATTTGTATTTAAACAATTTATTGTAACAAAAGGTTGCATATAATAATAAAAACATATAAAATAACATATGCAGAAGTGGTTTTATCTAATGTTAGCAAATTTTTTAGGGGTTTTCAATGATAATTTTTTGAAAAATGCAATAATATTTATAGCTGTAGCATGGAAATTACCTGCATGGTTAACCCTTTCTCAGTTAATATCAGTTGTTTCTGCTTCTTTAGTACTTCCATATCTTTTACTTTCTCCTTTAGGAGGTTGGTTAACTACGCATTATAATAATATTCAGTTATTCCGGTTTTTTAAATTGATTGAGTTTCCAATAATGGCAATAGCCAGTCTCGCATTTATAATGGAATGGGCTATGTTAGCAGTATTCGCCGTTTTGCTTATGGGAATCCAAAGTTGTTTATATTCACCTGCAAAATATGGCTTGATTAGAGAAGTTGGCGAAAAGAAAGAAATTGCTTTTGGAAGCGGGTTGTTTGAAACTATGGCTTTTCTGGGAATTTTGATTGGTTCTGTGATAGCTTCTTATTTAAGTGATGTTAGTGGTGTATGGATTTTTATTGTGATATTTTTCATAGTTGCAATAGGTGGTTATGTCTCTACTTTAAAAATCAAAGTTAAGAATGAGATTACACTTAAATCAAATGAGTACACTATGAGTATCAACCCAATAAAATTTTTGTATGAGGGTTATAAAACTTTTTCTTCAATGAATAAAGTGCAAAGTGCGGTAATTGGTGTTTCAAGTTTTTGGCTAATTGGTGCTCTATTACAGATGAATATTATTTTGCATGCAAAAAGTTACTATTTTTTGACAAATACCACAACCGGTGTTGTAATAGCCATAGCTGCTATTGGCATCGCTGTAGGAACGTGGCTTGCGGGTGTTTTTTCTTCAGTAGTGCGACCGGTCAACTTAATGATTGCCGGACTTACAAGCATGATTATAAGTTTGGTTGTCATAATTAGTTTTAAAGTAAGTTTTAATGTGTTTTTAGTGCTGATGTTTGTAACTGCCTTTTCAGCAGGATTTTATCAGGTTCCTAATTTGACTGTTATTCAAAATGCAGATTCAGGAGAACGACACGGTCAGCTGCTTGCGTATATGAATTTAGTTATTTTTATTTTTGTGTTACTTGCATCTGTTTTATTTTCTCTTATAACATTCATCTTTCCTGAGAATAGCGTAGCAGTATTTGTAGCAATTGTAGCAATATGTATAATTATTTTTTCAAACATTGTTAGAAATATCTTTATAATGAGATAGACAACTATAAAGCTTTGCATTTTACAAGGTTTAATATTACTTTTGCCATCTATGTTTCTCGCATTATACTTCGTCTGTACAAGGTTATACATATCTTGTTACATCCGGGGTTAGATGTGAAATTTAAGGATACTTTACAGATAACCATTTAAATAAATTACCAAATATGAACACGAAACATTATTTTCTTTTAATTAGTCTATGTTTTTTATTCACAGCATTACTTCTGAAGGCAAATGATTGGGAAGATCCTTCGATTTTTCAGAAGAACAGATTACCGGCAAGAGCTACGTTTATGACTTATTCTGATAGAGATGCTGCTATTGAAGACAATTATGATCGTTCTCCTTACTACTTATCTTTAAATGGTGAATGGAGTTTTAATTGGGTTTCAAAGCCAGCTGATAGACCACAGGATTTTTATAAAAATAATTATGATTTCAGTAGATGGAAAAAAATAAAAGTACCGGGTAATTGGGAGTTATTAGGCTATGGTACACCTATTTATACAAATATTATTTATCCTCATTCTAATAATCCTCCATATATTCCCCATGACGATAATCCTGTTGGATCATATATAAAAGAGTTTGATTTACCCGCATTATGGAATGAAAGAAATACATATTTACATTTTGAAGCTGGATTAGCAGCAATGTATGTGTGGGTGAATGGCGAGCTTGTCGGTTATTGTCAAGGCACAAAAAATCCTGCTGAGTTTGATATCACACCTTATGTTAGAAAAGGTAAAAATAAAATTGCAATCGAAGGTTATAGATGGAGTGATGGGTCATATCTTGAAGATCAGGATTTTTGGAGACTGTCAGGATTTGATAGAGGTATATATCTTTATAGTACTGATAAAGTTAGGATTACTGACTTTTTTGCAAAGCCACAACTCGATAAAAACTATAAAAATGCAGATTTAAGTATAGATGTGAAAATTGAGAATAACTATTCTGAAAATAAGAAACTTTATTTGGAATATGAGTTAATTGATAATTCTAAGAAAACAATATTCTCTAAAACTCAAATATTAAATGTAAGTTCAGATAATAATTACGAAACTTCAACAACGCAAAATGTAAAAAATCCTTCTTTATGGAGTGCTGAAACACCAAATTTGTATACTTTACTTATCAAACTATTAGATGAACACAAAAAAACAATTGAATATGTTTCCCATCGTATTGGCTTTCGTAGTGTAGAAATAAAAGACGGTATACTTCTAATCAACGGAAAGTATGTTCTTTTAAAAGGTGCCAATATACATGAACATCACCACATTAATGGTCATGTTGTCGATAGAGAAACTATGATAAAAGATTTAAAATTAATCAAACAGTATAACTTAAATGCAATACGCACAAGCCATTATCCTCAACCAACTTTATGGTATAAGCTATGCGATGAATATGGAGTTTATCTTGTTGATGAAGCTAATATTGAATCACATGGAATGGGGTATGGAAAGAATAATGTTGCATTCAATCCCTTGTGGGAAGCTGCACATTTAGATAGAACATACAGTTTAGTTGAAAGAGACAAAAATCATCCATCCGTAATTATCTGGTCATTAGGCAATGAAGCAAGTAATGGTGATGCTTTTAAAGCCACATATAAATGGATAAAAGAAAGGGATAAAACGCGTCCTGTTCAATATGAAAGAGCCGGTGAGGAGGAAAATACGGATATTGTTTGTCCTATGTATGCACGAATTAATTGGATAGCCGAGTATGCAAAACGTACAGATATATCTCGACCTCTGATTTTATGCGAATATTCGCATGCAATGGGAAACAGTACAGGTAATTTAAAAGAGTATTGGGACACCATCAGAACATACCGACCTTTGCAGGGAGGATTTATATGGGACTGGGTCGATCAGGGTATCTTAACCAAAGATGAGAATGGCATTCCTTATTATGCTTATGGAGGAGATTTTAATTCTAAGAATTACCATAATGATGAGAATTTCTGTATAAATGGTTTAATTTTTCCTGATAGAACACCAAGTCCGCAATTATACGAAGTTAAAAAGGTATATCAAAACATTCATTTCAAGGATATTGATTTGCAACAAGGGATGATTAATGTTGCGAACGAATTCAGTTTTACTAATTTAAATGAATTTAAATTTTGCTGGGATATTATTAAAAATGGCGAAAAAGTACATTCAGGAGAATTTGATTTAGAGTTGGCGCCATTATCAAATAAAAACATCAAATTGAATATCCCAAAACCTAATGTAGAAAAAGGAGTTGAATATCATTTGAACTTAAAAGCGTTATCTAAAAAAAGCACTGATTTGATGCCTTCAGATTATATTGTTGCATATGAGCAACTTGCTTTTGCTGATAATAATTATTTTTCAGTTAAACAAGACAAAAAAGCAAGTCAAACACCAATTGTCAAAAAAGGAAATAATAGTGCAGAGGTAAGAACAGGAGATATTTTGACTATTTTCAATGACCAAGGTATGTATAAATATCAGAAGGGTAATAGAGAGGCTTTTGGTCAGACTATCGAGCCTAACTTCTGGAGAGCACCTACTGATAATGATTTTGGTTCAAACAGTCAGAGAAGATTAAATATTTGGCGAGTAGCTCAGCAGAACAAACGACTTGTAAAAATGGATGTTGAAGAAACAAGTGAGGGAGTAATAATTAGTTATCATCATAGATTGCTTGATGTTACAGCAGATTATTTTCAGAAATATATAGTAGATAATTCCGGAACTGTTACAGTGGAAGTTGAATATAAAACATCAAATAAGGACATTGACGAAATACCACGATTTGGGAATTCATTTAGATTACCTAAAGTGTTGGATAATTATACATATTATGGTCGCGGACCTGTTGAAAATTATATTGATAGGTGCGAAGCATCAAAATTAGGTATTTATGAAAGTAAGGTAAAAGATCAATATGTGCCTTATGTTCGTCCGCAGGAAAATGGAAATAAAACCGATGTAAGATGGCTTACCATAACTGATAATTCAGGCTTTGGATTGAAGATTGACGGATTGCAGCCTTTAGGAGTTACGGTTTTACATAATGCATCAGAAGATTTCGATCCGGGATTAACAAAAAAGTACAGACATCAAAACGATATATACCCACGTAATGAAACTTTGTTAACAATAGATTTATTCCAAAGAGGGTTAGGTGGTTCTGATTCATGGGGAGCCTTACCTTTGAAAGAATATATTTATAGTAATAAGGACTATAAATTCGGTTATAAAATGACTATTATTGAATAATTTGTAATAGGAAGATATTGTATCAATAATCAAAAAAAGCTTACTGTTTATGATGCAGTAAGCTTTTTTTGAATACATTAAATTGAGCAATCAGTTAATTTCTTGGTCCTCTATTATCGCGTCTTGCCTTCATACGTTCATTCATGAGGTTTTTGTATTTTTCGAAGTTTTCCTTACCAATGGCTTCTTCAATTTTCTTATCAGAATTTTGGCGAATTGTGGTCATTTTCTCTCTTCGTTGATCCTGACTTAACCCTTCATTTTGGCGAAGAGCTTGCATTTGGGTTTGTTGTTCTTCGAAAATAACCTTGACTTGTTGTTTTTGGTTATCATTTAAATTTAAATCCTTTGCCATTTGTTCGGCACGGTCATTTGGACTAAATTGTCGGTTCTCATTTCTGGGTGCATTTTGTGCAATTGCTGTAAAAGACACAAAGAAGCAAGTTGCTACGAATAAAATAAAAGTTTTTTTCATTGATTTGATTTTTAAATTTGTAAATACTATCATATCGCAATCATAGACTAAAACAATGAACAAAAGTTTAATCAAAAAAAAAGAAACTGTCATTTAAAGACAATTTCTCCTTTTAATTTTGGCTCATTAGTTAGCCATAATCCTTATGAATTTATTTCTTCAGCAATACTTCATTAATTGCTTTTTTGAAAGTTTCCTTAGGCAATGCACCCATAGCCATTTGAGGTTGCTCATCTATCGGACAGAAAAGAAGTGAAGGAATACTGCGTATACCAAAAGCAGCAGCAAGCTCTTGCTCTTTTTCCGTATCAACTTTATATATGTAGATTTCACCATCGTATTCTTTAGCTAATTCTTCCAAGATTGGAGCAACAGCTTTACATGGACCACACCAATCGGCATAAAAGTCGATAATACACGGTTTGTCACCAAGATATTTCCATTCATTAGGGTTGGCTTCGTAATTAGCCACCTTTTGTAAAAAGTCTGCTTTTGTTAATTTAATTGTTCCCATTTGCTTATTATCATTTGATTTTGAATTGTTTGTAATCTGCTCATTACTATCAGTTTCTTTGGTAGACTTATTTGCGCATGCAGTAAAAGCTATAGCAAATAATAAAGTTGAAGCTATAAAAAATTTATTCATCTTTTTGTTTTTATTTATTTGTTTATTTGAATTCTATTTCTTTCCATCCAAGTTCGTCAAGCTTTTCTGAAATTGTTTTTCTGTCAATTTCGTCAGTATGGTTTACTGAGATCTTACCATCTATTCTGTCAATTTCAGCTCCAAAAACGCCTTGTAATTTGCCTAATTGTTTCAGAACTTCATTGTTGCAAACCATACATTGAGATTTCGACACATTAAATGTACTATTCATCTTTTTTGTCTGTTGAGTTATTTACTTTTGGTTGTTTCTTTTTAAATAAATCGAAGAATAAATATCCCAGAACTCCTCCGTAGATAATACTTATATAAGGATTGGATGTAATAGGACAAGTGCCACTTGCACATCCGATGAAATAATAATATAAATATCCTCCGGCCATACCGACAAAAATTCCCGATATATTTAAAATATGTTTTTTTACAAAAGCTTTCATTTTAATCTCTATTGTGCACAGTGGCATTCGTTTATACAATCAATTATCTTAGTAATTTGTTTGTTCTTAAGAGAATAATAACAATTTTTACCTTCTCTTCTGGTATTTAAAATCCCTTTTGCACGCATATCTGTAAGATGATGAGATAAAAGCGATTGTTCACAGTTTAATTTCTCTCCAATTTCAGTAACGTTCAACTCATCATTAACAGCCAATAATGAAATTACACATAACCTTGTGCTGTGCGAGATAGCTTTTAGTGTATATGCTGCTTGTTCCATATTAACCTCTTCATTCATCATTATTTTATTTTAAAACACGTGCAAATATATGAACATATTTTCATATGACAATATTTTTTAGAAAATTTAATATTTAGAATGCTTAAAAGATAGATGTCTAATATGCAAAAGGTACAAATTTAGGTTTGATGTATAGATTTTTATCTTTTACTTATTTCTTTTACCTTTTGCACACTCCATTATTACATTTTTAATTACTTTTACAGCCGCAAACTATTTAGAAATTTTTATTTTGTTATGTTATGTTCGATGACAGTAAATATTTAACTATTCGTGATTGGTCGGAAGAGGATCGACCAAGGGAAAAATTGCTTAGAAAAGGTACGAGTGCATTGTCGGATGCAGAATTATTGGCTATTATTATCGGTTCGGGTAGTAGAAATGAATCGGCTGTCGATCTTGCAAAGAGGATAATGAGTTCTTGTCAAAACAATATCAATGAACTTGCAAAGTATTCAATTCAGGAATTATGTTATAAGTTTAAAGGTATAGGTGAAGCTAAGGCTATAACGATTATTGCTTCTTTGGAGTTTGGTAAACGGAGAAAGACTCAAGAGAATATCGACAGAAAAAGGGTTAAATCAAGTTCTGATATATTTCATTTGTTTGAGGCAGATTTAATTGATTTAAACCATGAGGAATTTTGGGTAGCACTTCTTGATGGGGCTAATAAATTAATTGAAACTAAAAGACTTACTCAGGGAGGTAGTAATCAGACGATTGTAGATATTCCCATGCTTCTGAAGCTCGCACTCGAAAGAAAATCAGCTTCCGTAGCAGTTGCACATAATCATCCATCGGGACAAAGATTTCCAAGTCGCGAGGATGATAAAGTTACACATAAGGTTAAGTCGGGATGCGAGGCTGTAGGAATCAGATTTTTAGATCATTTAATTATTGCCGAGGGAGGATATTATAGTTATTGTGATGAAGGGAAGTTGTGAGTATGGTGATTAGTGATTAGTGATTAGTGATTGGTAATTAGTGATTGGTAATTAGTGATTGGTAATTAGTGATTAGTAATTAGTGATTGGTTTTGAGCTAAGAGTATGGGACTGGTTTGGCGAGTATATTAGCTGCAGAGCAGCGATTCATTAAACGATAAACACTAAACACTAAACGATAAACATTAAAGACATCGACCATCGACTTTGTAAAGTAAATTATTATAAAAATGAATTTATTAGAAATTAGAAACGTAGTAAAACAGTATTCCGGTCATTTAGCTCTCGCAGGCGTGAGTTTGGATGTGCCGGAAAATACAATTTACGGACTTCTCGGTCCGAATGGCGCAGGTAAAACTACCCTGATACGAATAATTAATTGTATTACAGCACCGGATAGCGGCGAAGTTTTTCTTAATGGAAAGAAATTAACCTCAGAGGATGTACAACATATCGGTTATCTTCCGGAAGAACGTGGTCTGTACAAAAAAATGAAAGTTGGGGAGCAGTCGCTATACCTTGCTCAATTAAAAGGAATGAGTAAGCAAGATGCGTTGAAAGCTCTGAAATACTGGTTTGAAAAGTTTGAAATTCAATCGGGGTGGAATAAAAAAGATGAGGAACTATCAAAGGGTATGGCACAAAAAGTTCAATTTGTGACTACCATTCTGCATCAACCTAAGCTGTTGATTTTTGACGAGCCTTTTAGTGGTTTCGACCCTGTTAATACAGATTTACTAAAGCGAGAAATTATTAATCTTAAAGATAATGGTGCAACGATAATATTTTCAACTCATAATATGGCATCGGTGGAAGAGCTTTGTGATAATATCTCACTTATAGATAAATCTAAAATTGTGTTGCAAGGTAATGTAAATGAAATAAGGAGCATTAATGCCACCGGCACATATCGTGTTAATTCTAAATCACTTATTAATGCAGATGACAATATTGAATTATTGCTACAAAAAGAAGTGTATAATGGTTTTGAAAGTATCGTCAGAACTAAACAAAAAGGTTCTAACAATGTATTGATAAGTAGCTTATTGACACAATCCGAAATAAATTCATTTGAAGAAATACTGCCAACTATGAATGATATCTTTATTGAAACTGTAACCACTAAATCTGTTAATCATGAGTAAGATAGCATTGATAATAAAAAGAGAATATACAACCAGGGTGATGAAACCATCTTTCATTATTCTTACTTTCCTTACACCACTTTTGATGGTTGGGATGATTACACTTCCTCTTCTACTTGCCAAAATACAAAATGATACTGTACAAAAGATTGTTGTAATTGATCGAACAGGCTTGTATTCATCAGTGTTTACAGATAATGAGAATTACACCTTTGAATTTGCAAATCAGGAAGTTGAAGCTTATAAAAGCCAATCAGGTAGTGGCGATTATACAGCAATTTTATATATTTCTGATGATTTATCAGTAAATCCGAGTGCTGCCACGCTTTTCTCAAACGAACAGGTAGGTTTGGATATGAAGTCTTATGTAACAGGGCTACTCAAAACATATGTAGAAAATAAAAAGATTGAAGAATTAAATATCCCTGATTTTAAAGATTTGATACGTCAAACAAAAGTAAGTATTGATGTTAAGACTATTAAATGGGGTAAAGATGGAGAAGAAAAGATGGGTTCTGCCGAACTCGCAATAACAATCGGGATGATAACTGCTGTTGTAATTTACATGTTTATAGTTATTTATGGTGCTCAGGTGATGTCAGGGGTGGTTCAAGAAAAGACCAGCAGAATAGTTGAAGTAATAATATCTTCAGTGAAACCATTTCAACTGATGATGGGGAAGATAATAGGAATTGCATTGGTGGGATTAACTCAATTTGCTTTATGGGTGATTTTGTCAATCGGACTGTTTTTGGCAATAACAGGCAGTATGGGGAAAGCAGTAGATATACCGGCAAGTCCTGCAACTCAACTTGTTGGGACTGCTAATCCTCAAATGATTGCAAGTGAACAAAATGATATTCTTGCTGAATTTTTGCCTGCATTGGAGAATTTTGACTTTTTGCAAACAGGAGTACTCTTTGTTTTGTTCTTTTTAGGAGGATATTTGCTTTATGCCTCTCTGTTTGCTGCTGTCGGCTCTGCTGTTGATAATGAAACAGATACACAACAATTTTCATTACCACTGTCGCTACCTATAATATTTGCTATTTATGCCGCAATTTATAGTGCAGAAAATCCTGACGGACCATTAGCTTTTTGGTGCTCAATGATACCTTTCACCTCACCAATTGTGATGATGGTACGATTACCTTTTGGCGTACCTTTTTGGCAGTTGGCTCTATCTCTGGGAATATTGATACTGTCGTTTATTGGAAGTACTTGGATAGCAGGTAAAATTTACCGTACAGGAATTTTAATGTATGGTAAAAAAATCACTTGGAAAGAAATGATAAAGTGGGTTTTATATAGAGGTTAATAAATTCAAATTAATTTAAGATCAAATCTAATGTAAATGTCAGTTTATAATAATAAAGCACATAAAATTTGCATTATTTCTCCTTCAGGAAAGGTAAATCCAGAGTTTATAGATGGTGCAATTCTAAGGTTAAAAGATTGGGGTCACGAGATTATTGAGGGGAAATACTCACGAGAGGCATTTGGAAGATATGCCGGTACAGAAGAGCAGAGGATATATGATTTACAGACAGCAATAAACGATGAGAGTATATCAGCTATTTTATGTGCTAGAGGTGGATATGGCGTTGCACAAATCATTGACAAAATTGACTTTTCACCCTTATTGCAAAATCATAAATTATTAATTGGCTATAGTGATATTTCAGCGATTCACGCAGTTTTATCAAATATGAATGTGCCTTCTGTTCATGGGGTTATGGCAAAGCAAATCACAACTTTACAAGATGATAGTCATTCATTAACACATCTAAAGAATATTTTAAAAGGGAAGTTACCAACATATAATATTCCACATCATGACTTAAATCGTGCAGGTAGTGCAAAAGGTAAATTAATAGGCGGAAACTTGTCTGTAATTGCCGGTCTGCGAGCTACACCATATGATTTGAATTATGAGAACACAATATTATTTATTGAAGATATTGGCGAAGAACCTTACCGTATTGATAGAATATTGCAAAACTTTAGATTGGGTGGGGTGTTTGATACAATATCAGGATTGATTATTGGACATTTTACCGATTGTAATGATGACCATCTGATGAATAAAACATTGATGGAAATAATCAAAGATTTAACCAAAGGATATGATTTTCCGGTCTGTTTTGGTTTTCCTGCCGGACATGAGGATGAAAATTATCCATTGATTATGGGTAAAGAGGTAAAGTTTATTGTAAATGAAAGTGGTGTGATATTAGATTTCAATTGAAAATTTCGTGAAGAACACTAACTGAATTCAATCCGAAAAACTCAGGCACATGAAGTTTGTAATATTCTATTAATCCATCTAATAATAGGTTTCTATGATTGCGGCTCATTACTAAAGTATCTTCTGAATCGTAGGATAATAAAAGCAACTGTGCAAAAAGAGGTGTAAGCTCCGGACTCAAGAAGTGAATATGAGTTGGTTTATTAAACTTAAATTCTCCATTCAACAAATCAAAATATGCAGCATTTTGTTCTTCATCATTAGGCTTAAAACCTAAATAAGAAGCCAGATGAAGCATAAATATCAAATGAAAATTAGCAATATCACAGTCGCCGCTTTCCAATATCTTTATTGAATTTTCAATAAAATCGAATAATCTTTCTTCAGGCTCAGTCTTTTTTAATGTTTTGATAAGTAACTCAGCAACAAACAAACCTATGGCATTTTTTAATGGATTGATATGCAGATTTAACAGGTTGTGCCGTATTCTTGCTTCTTTTAAAACTTGAATTTCTTTTGTTGGTTGATGTTTGGCGGTAATTTCTATTAAAGATAAAGGAATAAAGCATGAAGATTTAGCATTCGACTTTTTACCGTTTATGCCATATACAATATAAGATACACATCCATATTCACGAGTATATATTGTGGAAATAGATGCTTTATCGGAATATTTGACGGTTCGCAGTACGAGACCAGATAGTTTTAAATACATACAATATTACAATTCAGATGCAAAATTAAGTCAAATTAAAATATTTTCAAAAAGGTTTTGCAAATTAAAAAAACTGACGTATATTTGCACCCGCAATTGAAAAGTCGGTTGTTAGTATTTAAACACCAAGGCCCATTCGTCTATCGGTTAGGACGCAAGATTTTCATTCTTGAAAGAGGGGTTCGATTCCCCTATGGGCTACTATAATTAAAGATTTTAAAATATATTTGAGATGGCAAATCATCAATCAGCAATTAAAAGAATTCGTCAAATTCAGAAACGTAGACTTCATAATCGTTATTATGCAAAGACTGCACGTAATGCAGTTCGCAAATTACGTACAACAACAGAGAAAGCTGTAGCTGTTGAATTATTACCAAAAGTAAGTTCAATGTTAGATAAACTTGCTAAACGTAATATTATTCACAAAAACAAAGCAGCAAACCTGAAGTCGAAATTGACACTTCACGTAAATAAGTTGGCATAAGGTATTTCATAACGAAAATAAATAAAAGCCCGCTATCGTAATGGTAGTGGGCTTTTTGTCATAATCCTAACCTTTTCCTCAAATGGTTACTGTGTTTTTGAAAATTGATATTGCGTTTCTCTGAGAATTGGAGTAAATCCTCATTTTATTTGTTTTGTTGTTCCAATTCCTTATTCAAACTCATACTAAATAAAGCAAAATCATACTTTACCGGATCTTTAGGATCGAACAATATTAAGTTTGTTGTAATTTCTTCGACAGCATGCCAATCGTTTTGAGTGCGTTTTAGTAACCCTAAAGCACGTCCGGCATTTCCAACGTGTACATCTAATGGTATCATAAGAGATGAAGCAGGTATGTTTTTCCACAAGCCAAAGTCAACATCTTGTTTGTCTTTTCTAACCATCCACCGTAAAAACATATTCAATCGTTTGGCTGCTGAATTAGCTTCTACAGATGACAAATGTTTTTCGCTTCTTCTTTCGTGATCTATCTCTAAAAATACATTACGGAAATGTTTTAATGAAGAATATATACTTTTATCAATCTTATATCCCTCTGTAAATATACTTTCTAAACCGTTATGATTCTTATAAATATTTTGCAATGATTTTAGAAAGAATATACAGTCGATTCCGTTAAAGGTCCTATGAACAAAGTCTTGAAACATGTCGAAATCAGAATGCTCGGCATTCATAATAAAATCATAGGGCGCATTGTCCATTAACTTAACTAATTTATAACCATTATTGATTATAGTTTTACGTTGCCCCCAAGCAATAGACGCAGCTAAAAATGCAGAAATTTCAATATCTTCTTTTCTATTGAATAAGTGAGGTATTTGAACCGGATCACTATCTATAAAAGAATTTATATTATATTTTTGATATCTATCCTCAAGAAGTTCAAATAAAATTTTAAAATTGTAATGCATAAAATAGTCTTTGCGAATCAAGTATTAGAACTTTTGCACCTTCATATTAATCTACCTCTATAACAAGATATTTGCTGACACTCCAGAACTCATGAGTGTCGGTAATTAATAGTGTGAAAGTACCATTTTCTTTTTCAAGGGTATATGAAGATTTTGGATGTGTACTCAAAATTTTTGCTCTTAAAGAATATAAAGGTATCGATTTGGTTCTACGAGCATCTATACGAACAAAATAGTTTTTATTAAAATCTTGCTCTAAAACTCGACTTGGTCGAAACCAGCCATCTGAAGTGATGATTTTTTGCTCTTTAAGCTCTTTTTTAGTACCAAATACATACCATGCAGTATGAATTGTTTCGTCCTGTTCCTTAATTTTTGTAACATGTTCAACCTTTTCAGATTCAAGAGTTTCAATATTACTGCTTAAATCTTCTATATCCATGTTTAATTGTGTGATTAATGAATCTTTTTTCAATAATTCTTTTTGTAAAGCTTTCACTTTAATTGCTTCTTCTTCTAAAGCTTTTGTTAGTCGGCTAACTGTGCGTTCAAGTTCGGAAAATTTATAATTGCTATCCTTAAGTTTCTTTTTAAGAGATGCGATTTCTTGACGGTTAGCTCTAAGCATTTCATTGATATAAACAAGATCATCGTTGATTTTATTACGACTGTCAATATCAGTCTCATCTCCAAGAGGTTGTAATGATAAAGTCTTCTCTGCATTCTTTATCTTTTCGATATTTAACTCAATTAAATTGATAGTAGAGAAATAACTTTCCATTTCAGATTTCATTGCTTCTTTTTCACGAGCAAGAGAATCACGTTCAGCTTGAAGTGACTCATAATCATTTGGTTTATAGTTGCATGAAAATAGCAATACTGAAAAAAGTGAGAGTAAAACAAGTTTTGTTTTCATATATTGTTGTCCAACGGACATTTTTATTTTTTATTAAAAAAACCACACTAAATCAGTGCAAAATTAGCGTTATTATTCTAATCCTGCAACAATTATTACAATTTCTCCTTTAGGTTGATTTTGAGTGAAATATTGAACTAATTCTTGAAGTGAACCACGCTTGGTTTCTTCATAAAATTTAGATATTTCACGTGACACAGATGCTTTTCTTTCATCCCCAAAAATTTCTGCAAATTGAGTTAAAGTTTTGACTAATCTGAATGGTGATTCATAGAAAACCATAGTACGAGTTTCGTTGGTAAGTGATTGTAAGCGTGTTTGTCTTCCTTTTTTCTGAGGCAGGAAACCTTCAAAGCAAAATCTATCATTGGGTAATCCTGAAGCTACCAAAGCAGGTACAAATGCTGTTGCACCGGGTAAACATTCAACTTCAATTTCATTTTCTACACAAGCCCTTACAACCAAGAAACCCGGATCTGAAATAGCCGGTGTTCCCGCATCTGAGATTAATGCAACACATTGACCGCTTTTTATACGTTGAATAATTCCTTCTATCGACCTGTGTTCGTTGAATTTATGATGAGAAATCATAGGTGTTCCTATTTCGAAGTGTTTTAATAGAAATCCACTTGTGCGTGTGTCCTCAGCCAGAATTAAATCAGCTTCTTTTAATACACGAATAGCTCGGAATGTCATATCTTCGAGATTACCTATAGGAGTAGGTAC
Organism: uncultured Paludibacter sp.; assembly: GCA_937927845.1. Lineage (GTDB taxonomy): Bacteria > Bacteroidota > Bacteroidia > Bacteroidales > Paludibacteraceae > Paludibacter. Next base: position 12,202 of record CALFXE010000007.1, on the reverse strand, counting down.
AACGTACAATTTCATTTAGAATTTGCGTTTTAAGAGTTGATAAAAGTCTATAACCGTGCTATCTTCATCATTCCAACCATATTTTGCTTGTAGAAATTCTAATACTTCGGAGTATGAAGCCAACTTGTTAATGTAATTTAGAGTTTTATTTAGTTCTTCACCATTATTTTTAAATAATTCACGTTGAAAGCGAAAACGATCTCCCAGACTAATTGCCTGACGAATATCATCTACTTTTTTGTTAGCTATGGTATTGTTAAGACCTCCATTGCTATCTTTAGATAAAGACTCATTTCTCGAAGTACTCACTGATGCAAGTCGCTCAGCCAGAGTTGTTTTCTTTTCTGCTGTATCCTCAGAAGGAGCTTCTGCTGAGATGACTGTGTCGTTCTCTTCTTCTTCTTCTAAAACATTACTTTCTTCTAAAGCAACTTCTTCTATATTTTCTGTATCTTCTGTGTTTTCTATATCTACATCTTCGTCAGTATCTGTTTCATCAGATTCTGTAACATTTTCAAGATTTGTAATATCTTTCGGCTCAATAATTTCTGCTTCCTCCTCTTCATAAACCTCTTCTTCATCTTCTATTTGTTCAGCCTCATCTTCATCTTTATTTATGTCTATAATTACCTGAGATACTTCATCATCATAATGATAAATTTCATTTGTATCAGCTTTATCCTCAGCGTCAATAATCTCCTCCAGACTCTCGGCTTCATCATTCACATTATCAATATCTTCAGTTTGTTTTTCAGAATCCAAATTTCCTAATTGATGTATATATGTCCAAATATCATCAGTCTTATTTTTAGCCAGATTGATAATTGGTTCAGGATAATTTGTCATTTCCATAAACCCTTCAGTCAACATAATAAGTTCATCAATATTCTTTCGGATAAGCTTAACAAGAAGTTCTCTGTTCATATCTTTTTAATAATAATCAATAATACAATAGATGTTTTTTATATATTTGTCGTTAAATTTTTTCAAATAACGCTGTAAAGTTAGTCAATTCAATAGAATAAATAATCAAAAAACACTAAAAATCAACGCTTATCATGATATTTTCGGAGAGTAATAGAGAATCGGCACACAAAAGAGGCAGTATTGAAGTTATATGTGGATCAATGTTTTCAGGCAAAACAGAAGAGTTGATACGCAGATTAAAGCGTGCACAATTTGCCAAACAAACGGTTGAGATATTTAAGCCCAAAATAGACACCCGTTATTCTGAAGATGAGGTTGTGTCGCACGACAAAAACTCTATTCGTTCAACTGCAATTGAATCTTCCGGAAGTATCTTGCTGATGTCAAACGATGTTGATGTTATAGGTATTGATGAAGCACAATTTTTTGATGATGGTTTGGTTGAGGTTTGCAACACATTAGCCGATCAGGGAGTACGGGTTATAATTGCAGGTTTGGATATGGACTTTAAGGGTATACCATTCGGACCAATGCCTGCACTTTGTGCCATAGCAGAGGATGTATATAAAGTACATGCCATATGTGTTCGCTGCGGCTCATTAGCCTATGTGTCTCATCGTCTGGTGGATAGCGATAAAAGGGTCTTGCTTGGCGAAACAGCAGAGTATGAGCCTATTTGCAGAGATTGCTTTAAGAAGGCGGGAGTGAGGTGAGTAGCATCTATGTTGTTAGTATTATGTGTATTTAGCTGCCCACTAACACCTTCAGCAACCCTTCACAAGCATCTTCTAATAAATCTATGACATACTCAAAATCCTCCGGACCGCCATAATAAGGGTCGAGCACTTCTTTGGCTTTCATATTAATACAGAAATCCGTCATGCGAAAAATTTTAGCTTCTTGTTCCTTTGTGTCAGCTAAGCTTTTTAAACCTTGTATATTTTGATTATCCATACCAATAATCATATCAAAATTATCTAAATCTTCTGATTTTACCGGACGGGAAATGTGAGTCAGATGGAACCCTCTTTGAGATGCATGAAAACGCATGCGGCTATCAGGTAATGCGCCTTGATGATAACTTAACAAACCCGCAGAATCAACATAAAACTGTTTATGTAGATTTCTTTCGAAAAGCATATGTTTAAGGATACCTTCTGCCATAGGAGAACGGCAGATATTACCCAAACAAACAAAAAGAATTGATTTTTTCTTCATTGTAAACAAGTCAAATGGTTTTAAATTTAATTTATTAAAGATGTCTAATCATGTTTTTCCAATACCCATCTTCTGTAATACGAAATAACTAAAGTAGTTAATGGCAATGCTATTATTAACCCTATAATTCCCATCAGTGCACCCCAAATTGATAATGACAGTAATATAATTGCCGGTTTTAAGCCGGTTACCTTACCCATAATCTTTGGGACTAGTATTAAATCTTGAATCAGTTGTACTGCTATGTATACAATTAAAACACCTATTAACACACCAACAAATGTCTGACCCGGTTCAGAAGCTTTAATTATTATCAGAAAAGCTGCCGGAACAATTGACACTGCTTGTAAATATGGCACAAGATTCAAAATGCCGACAAAGATACCAAAAACAATTGCCATTGGCAAACCTACAATCAAAAAACCTATTGTAAATAATATTGCAACTATCAAAGCAATAAGCGACTGCCCTCTGAAATAGCTGTTCATACCGGATTTTATATCATCAAATATACCCATTATTAAGTTTCGATATTTTGGCGGAATAATCTCAGGAATTGAAGCATTCATTTTTTCATAGTCCTTCAAAATGAATATTAGATAAAGTATTACAACTATCACAATCATCAAACCAACAATGAAACTGATTGAACCATTTAAAATGCTCCACAAATGCGGAGTGGCTTTTTGAACTAAACTCATGATATTCGGGTCTTTAATCAAATCTATTAATTCGATTTTTTCAAAATAGTTAATTAATGCTGTTTGCCAAGATACCGGTAAAATTGTATCGTAATTAATATTTTGAGTAAAATCCCTTATTAGGACTGAAAATTTGTTAGTTTCTCGAATAATTTGTGGGATTAACAGTAGTATTATTCCGGTAATACTCCCAAAGAATAAAATTAATGTTGTAATGATTGATAGTATTCTACTCTTAAATTTCAATTTGAATTGAAAGAAATTAACGATAGGATTTAATAAATAAGCTATTAGCCAGCCTATGAAAAATGGAGTCAAAACAGGGCTTAGTTTCTTAAACAATAGGAATATCAATACAATGATAGTCAGACCTATGAACATTCTCACAACTTTATCAAACGTATATGGTGTTTTAAATTCTATCATTGCGTAAATACATTTAGCTATTCCAGATTGCCCATGCTGCAATTGCCTGACCATAAAGCATTTCTATGCCATTTACAGTTGTCGCACCTTTTTCTCTTCCTTTTTGTAGAAATAATGTTTCTTCCGGCAGATATATAACATCGTATAGTAAATGTTTCTCTGTTAGATGTTTATATGGTATATCTGCACAATTATCAACTTTCGGATACATACCTAAGGGTGTTGTATTTACTATAAGAAGATTTTCACTGATGATATCTTCGTTTAATTGTTCGTAACTCAAAACATCCTCTGTTGCATGACGTGACACATAAGTTGTGGTAATTCCTAATTTACGTAAAGTGTACAAAACAGCTTTCGAAGCTCCTCCTGTTCCTAATATCAATGCTTTTTTATGATGAGGTTTCAGATACGGTTTTATTGAATTTTCAAAACCAACAACATCAGTATTAAATCCTTTTAGTTGAACAGTATTATTATCTCTTATGAATTTTATTACATTTACAGCTCCGATAGCAGCAGCGGTTGGGTCTAATTCATCAAGATATTGCATAACTTGGGTTTTGTAAGGTATGGTAACATTCAGTCCGCTAAAAGTATTGGATTTTATAAGTTCTGAAAACTCACTAATATCATTTAAAGGAAATAAATTATATTGAGCCTCTATCTTTTTCTCTTCAAAATATGCTGTAAAATATTTCTGAGAAAAAGAATGACCTAAAGGAAAACCAATTAAACCGAAAAATCTCATTACTTTTTTTTCTTTTTCTTAAACACGCTATAAAAATAAATCACCAATACTATGACTGCCAGAGCTAAAATCCCATAGCCAATCTCATGTGAATATTTATAAATCAGTTCGGATTGACCTTGAGCAAAATATCCTAACAAAGCAAGAATAACATTCCAAATACCGGCTCCTAAAAAGGTAAACAATGTAAAGGTTGCTAAATTCATTTTAGCTAAACCTGCCGGAAGCGAGATTAACTGTCGGATGACCGGAATCAGTCGCCCTACAAATGTTGATGTTTTACCATGAGTCTGAAAATAATCCTCTGCCTTTTGCACTTTCTCTGAACTAAGCAAAAACCATCTACCTAATTTACTTTCAGCAAACTTATGGATAATCGGCCTACCGAGAAAATACGCAAATGCATAATTAAAATATGCACCAAGTAAAGCACCTATAGTACCGAATAGTACTACTAAGTAAATATTTAAATCACTATCTTCTTTACTTGCAACAAAAGCAGCAGGAGGAATTACAATTTCAGAAGGAAGAGGAACGAACGAACTTTCAATAGCCATCAATAAAGTGATGGTATAATAGTTCATATTGTTCTCGTACCATTGTTCGACATGTTCAAAAATTGACATATCAGTAGTTTGTTCTGCTGCCTGAATTTGTGTGTTTAAACTAAAAATAGCAAGTAAGATGATAATGAGTATTTTTTTCATTTATATATAAGTAATTGTTACAGAGTTGAACATAATTCTTCAAATAACTTGTAAGCATCAAGATTGTTTTCGGCAGCTATTTGTAAATGTTTATAAGATAATTCTATATCACCTGTAAAATGATAAGCAACCGATAAAAGCAGATGGATATTTTCCAGTTCTTTATGAATATCATATTTTAATGCATTCTTATAATAAACTACTGCATCAAGAAACTGCTTTTTATCCATGTAGATATTTGCAATAGCCATCAGAATGTCGGGTTGATTATAGTTTAGCTTAATGGCTTTCAGATACGAATCCAAAGCACCATCAATATCATCCAATTCAGTTAAAACTTCTCCTATATATATCCATACCTCAGGTTCTTCTTCCTGCAACTCAGCGGCTCTATTTAGAAAAGGAAGGCTTTCAGCATATAAATCAAGCTCCATCAGGCAGATAGCAATGCCTGTAAGAGTGTCAAAGCTGTCGGGATTATCCTTTAAAGCATCTAAATAATATTTTAACGCTTCGGGATAATTCTCCATTTGCTCATAACATTCACCAATAAAATACAATGTATGCTTACTGTCTGAAATCATTTCATTAAACGCGAAATATTCACTCAAAGCCTCATTATACTGTTGGAGTTGGTAATGTGTATGTCCTTTCTGTAAGCAAGTCAGGGAATCCTCCGGTCGAATTGCTGAAGCATATTCAAATGCTTCTAAAGCCAACTGATAATTATTTTGAGAATAGTATATCTGTCCTAAATTAAACCATGCTTCTGATGTAAACGGATCAAGTTTAATCAGCTTATTATAAGTTGCAATAGCCTTTTCAACTTCTTCCGTTCGCTCAAAGCTAAAAGCAAGTTCAAATAATAATTCATCATTAAGCGGATTATATTCCTCTCCTTTGAGAAGATATTTTTTAGCTGAAATAAAATCAGATTGGAAAAGAAAAATATAGGCTATATCAAGGCAAACATCATCTATATCACTATTAGATGAGTTAATTAAATCGTCACACAGTACAAAAGCCTCATTATCTCTTTGAAGTCTGATTAAAGCATCTATTTTCAATAGGATAACGTCATAATCACTTTGTTCGCTATGTGATTCAAGAATATTATATGCTTTGTTTATATCTCCTGTTGCTAAATATATTTTTGCCCTTTTTATCATTAGGGCTGAACTGTTGGGGTGAAGTCTGAATCCAAAATCTAAAGCTTTGGAGCTGTCTCTGGTTCTTCCTTTACGAAGATAGAAGTCAACGATACTTTCCATTTCCTCGACATCGAAGTATCCGGAAACGCTATTATCAGACAAAAAAGCTTCGTAACGTTTTACTATTTCGTTAGAATCGTCTTCGGTTGAATAATGTAGTTTACGACCCATTGCCGGTTTTTTTTGCAAAAGTAAGGTTTTACTTACAAATAAACAGTTAGTTAAAGTGAAAAGTTATTAACAATGACATACATAAAGCTTAAATTGCTATAATCTATTTAAATTATTAATTTTGCAAGAAAATTATTATTATGCATTTCGACAAGTTATTCCGATTTTGCCCTGTGTGTGGTTCGAACCACTTTATACAAAATAATATTAAGTCAAAACGCTGTGAAAAGTGCGGATTTATTATGTATGTAAATCCTTCCGCAGCAGTTGCAGCTTTCATATTGAATGAAAAAAACGAACTATTAGTATGTGAAAGAGGTAATGAGCCGGCAAAAGGGATGTGGGATTTACCCGGTGGCTTTATTGATGACTTTGAAACTGCTGAAATAGCAATTACACGTGAGATAAAAGAAGAATTAGGCATAGAAGTTGCTAATGGCGAATTTATTTTTTCGGAACCAAATCAGTACACTTATAGTGGTTGGACATTACCCACACTTGATATTTTCTTTTTATTCAGAGTGAAAGATGTAGTCCCAAAACCTGCTGATGATGTGGCTGATTGTTTTTTTGTGCCGATAAATAAAATTGAAATCGATAATTTTGGTTTTATATCAATGCGTAAAGCTATAACTAAATTTAGAGAAAGCTCTGATTATGACTTACATAACATTTAATGTAAAAAACATATATATGCGAAAACTTATTTTATTATGCTTGTTACAGTTAAGTATATTCATTGTAACGGCTCAACAAACACTTATATACACTCATCAGGATTTGCTTTTTGATCAGGGGAAGGAGTTGTACAATCAGCAAAAATTTGCAGCATCATATCGTAACTTTGAGTCTTTCCTTAACTCTTCTGATAAAACACAAGCCGGTCAGCGCCATGAAGCTGAGTATTACCTGATAGCTAATGCTTTCGAGCTTAGAATGGAAAATGCTTTTACGCAAATTCAGAATTTTATAAAAAAGAATCCGTACACAACTTTTTTGAATAAGGCTAATGTGATGTTAGGTACTCTATTGTATGAAAATCAGGATTATAAGGGAGCGTTGGAATATTTTAATCAAGTAAATGAAGGTCGCTTTAACTCTCAGGAGCAAAACAATTTCTTATTTAAAAAGGCTTATTCATTATTAGAAATATCTGATTTTTATCAATCATCTGAAATCTTCAAACAATTAAAAAATAAGGACTTTGAACATAAAGATGCATCTACTTATTATTATGCTTATGCTGAATACACATTACATAATTATACAGATGCATTACCTGATTTTTTGGAAGTTGAATCTAATCCAAATTACAGTGAGAAAGTTGATTATTATCTTTTTCAGATATATTATTATTTAGGAGATATTGCTGAAATGCATAAAAGAGGTGATGCTATTCTCACAAAATATCCCAATAATCCCGATAATTCAGAGGTATATCGTATAAAAGGCGAGTTAGCGTATGTAGAAAATGATTTCGAAAATGCAATTGCTTTTCTGAAAAGATATGAGAGTATGTCGGAGCAGGTTCTGCGTAAAGATTTGTATATTCTGGGTATGGCTCATATAAAGATAAACAGATATAATTCGGCTATTCCATATTTTCAGAAGGTTACTACTGAGCAGGATGAAATGACTGAGAATGCATATTTACATCTTGGTAATGCTTTTGTGAAATTAAAAGATAAAGTGAATGCAAGATTAGCTTTTGAAGCAGCTTTACGTAGTAATTTTAATAAGTCGGTAAGAGAAGAGGCTTTGTTGAATTACGCACTTACAACATATGAAACGAATGCAGCATTCGGAGAGTCGATAGAAGCTTTCGAACAGTTTTTAAACGAATTCCCAAATTCAAGAGATGCTGATAAAGTTAAAAGTTATTTAGCATTAGAGTATATGTCGACTAAAAATTATGATGTTGCATATCAATCTATTCAAAGAATAAGCAGACCGAATGAAAAAATCCTTGAAGCAAAGCAATATGTTCTATATCAATTAGGTACCGAGGCGTTTGCGCAGCAGCAATATAGTAAAGCAGTAGATTATTTCACGCTTTCGTTACAAACATTGCCACTTGGTGTTTATGTTGCAGAAAGCTATTTCTGGCGTTCGGAAAGTTATTATCGCTTAGGCATGAACAACAATAGCATCAATGATTTGAAGAGCTTTTTTAATATGCCGAATGTTCGAGGCAGTAAAAACTATGCACAGGCACATTATTCTATGGGTTATGCTTTGTTTGGTCAGAAAGATTATAAATCATCTAAAAGCTATTTCGATCAGTTTACAAGTCTGACTCAAGATAAAAGATCTGATATTTTTGCTGATGCTTTAAATAGAATAGGTGATTGCTATTTTTATGAAAGAGATTTTCAGAAATCAGAATTGATGTATACCCGTTCAGCTAATTTAAGTCCGAATACCGGTGATTATGCTTTGTTTCAAAGTGGTTATGTAGCAGGATTACAAAAGAAATATACAACAAAGATTTCCCGTCTTAATGATTTGGTTGAAGCATACCCAAAATCAGAATATGTTGATGATGCTTTATATGAAGTAGGAAGAGCTTACATAATGTTGAACAATGAGAATGAAGCATTAAAATCATATTATCGACTGCTTTCTATTCAACCCAACACCAATGTATCACGATTGGCTGCTCTTGAAATAGGTATGATTTATCAAAATCAGGATAAGAACTTAGATGCAGTAGTAGCATATAAAAATGTTATCAATAACTATCCAGGTTCTGTGGAAGCATTCACTGCATTAAAAAGCTTGGAAAATATCTATATCGAATTAAATGATATACAATCCTATCTTGAATTTGCAAAAACTTTGGATATGAAAATATCAGGTTTAAATGCAAGTCACGAAGACTCGATAAGCTATATTGCCGCTGAAAAGCAATATATGAATGCCGCTTATGATAAAGCAATTACAGGATTTAACATGTATCTGAAAAATTATTGTGCCGGAGGTAGATTCTGCACCACTGCTCAATATTTTCTTGCCGATAGTTATTATCGTATTAAAGATTTAGACAATGCTATGGTTGAGTTTCAGAAGGTAACAAAAATATCAAGTAATCAATATATGGATGAGGCTCTGATGAGATTGGCTGAAATAACTTATGATAAAAAGAATTATGAAGCATCTTTAGATTATTTCGAAAAATTTGAGAAAGTAGCTCAAACAACGGAACATAGGAATATTGCCCGATTAGGTATTTTAAGATGCAGTAATTTGCTAAAAAATTATCAGCGCACAATTAATATAGCAAACGATATTTTAACAGATCCAAAATCAGGAAATGAAGTTTTAAATGAGGCTAAGTTCAATAGAGCTAAGGCTTATATAGCTACAAATCAACAAAATTTGGCAATAGAAGATTTAAAAACTTTGTCAGAAGACACACGTACGGCAGTTGGTGCAGAGTCGAAATATCTACTTGCATCGGTATACTATCAACAGAATAATTTATCAGTAGCCGAAAAAGAAATTTTAGATTTCGCACAGAAGAATACGCCATTTCAATATTGGTTAGCAAGAAGTTTTGTGTTGCTATCGGATGTGTATACTACTCAGAAAAATGACTTTCAGGCAAAGCAATACTTGTTGAGTTTGCAAAGAAACTATAAAACTGAAGATGATATTCAAGAAATGATAACATCACGATTAAATGCAATCTCTAAGAGGGAAAAAGCCAAGGTAATTAATTAATAAAAGTTTGTGTCGTTCAGTGTTAATTTGAAACGTATGAAAAATAAAATTAAAATGAGAATAAGTTTTTTATATATAATTGTATCATTATTATCTATCACATTTTTGTCAGCACAGGAATCGGTCGACAGAAACGTGACTATAGAACGTGAATATCAGCCTGTTATACAAGATGCAGGTAAAATAATGACTTTACCTGAGATAATACAGCATAATACAAGAAAAGAAGCTGTAGATTATTCTGAAATTTATCAGCCTTTGCCATTTCAGAAGAATATTTTAACTCTATCGGCAGAAGAAGAACAGCATGATAGAAGAAAAAAGATGAAAGAGGCTTTTATTCGTCTCGGTGGAGGTAATTATTGGAATACATTAGGTGATTTAGTGTTGCCGATAATTAAAAATGATAAGAATTTATTGGATTTAAACATAAGTCATACAGGCACTTTCGGTAAGAAACTACAATCGGTTTCAAGAGCCAATCTTGAATACAATCATTATTTTACTAACTATGATTTATATGCCGGAGTAGGATTATCTCATCAGTATTTTAATTATTACGGAAAAAACTTTTATGGAAATGGTGGAGATAGTGTGGGATTAAATGGTTTATTTTCATTGTCACCTGCCTTTCTGCCTGATTATCAAGAACAAAATTTGGCAAGATTTACTCGATCGGTACAGACTGTAAACTTTTCAGACTTAATAGGGTTGCCAGTAAATGATATGTTATGGCGATATAATGCACATGCAGGAATTCGTTCATTACCCAATGCAGAAGGTAGGAAATATACAGCCGAAATGAGTTTTGATTTGTTTAGGTCGAATATTGGTTTGCAGGAAAGTGAATATAAAATAAAATATGGGTTTAGTAACCCGCTGGGAAACAATAGATTTGGGATAGACTTTGAAATGTCGAATTTCTTTTATCAACATTCAGATACTTCTAAAATTAATTTTTGGAATTATTATGCTGTATTTTCAATGAATCCATACTATCTGATTGAACGTGATAATTGGTATGTAAGAGCCGGTGTTAAAACTGCTTTTTCATTTGTACACGGTCGACCGTTCAATCCAACTCCCGATATCACAAGTGAATGGAATGTCATACCTAAGGTTCTATCAGCATATGGTGGTTTAACCGGAAATTTCAGAATATCAACAATGAACAGTATCTATGCTGAGAATCCGTATATCTTTCCTGATTTACGTGTAAAAGACACATATACACCGTTTAATACTTATTTTGGATTTAAGTTGAAGCCGGTTTACAATATTATGGTTGATGCGTTTGTTGATTACAGATATATAGTTGATCAGTATTTCTTTGTGAATAAGGAATATCTATCTACTGATGCTTCAGCCGGAGCATATTCAAATTTATTTATAAATAGATTTAATGCGATTTACAGTGACGCAGGCTTATTTAAAGTTGGAACACGTTTGAATTATAACTATAAAGATATTGTCAATATTCAGTTAAAGGGAATTTATAATGCATGGAATGTTAAAACAGAGCTGCATGCATGGATGAAGCCTGCAATTGAAGCTGATTTAAGTGCAGACGTTAAAATTGGTCGTAAACTCACCACAACTGCTATGGTATTTTTCGAAGGTGAACGATATGCAAAATTAGGTGACAATCCATTCAGGATGTCTCCAAAAATTGACGTAAACCTTGGTGCTACTTATACCTTTAATCGTACTTTCTCAGCTTTTGCCAAGTTAAATAACTTGATTAATAGCAAATATGAGCAGTTTTATGGTTATGAAGTGCAGGGTATAAACTTCTTACTGGGTGGAGCAGTGGCGTTTTAGTATAAGACCTCCTTCACCAACCTCTCTGCACCACCAATTTTATCCATAATAAACAGCATGTAGCGCACATCTACATTTATGGTGCGCTGCAAAGCCGGTTCGAAGATTATATCGCCACTCATGGCTTCCCAATTGCCGTCGAAAGCTAACCCTAAGAGTTCACCTTTGCAGTTGAAAATCGGACTACCGGAATTTCCGCCGGTGATATCATTAGTGCTAAGGAAATTAACGAATAACTCATTGGTTCGAGAATCAGTATATTGTCCGAAGTCCTGCGAGTTGATTTTATCTTTTAAATCGGCAGGAACACTAAACTCCATGTCGTCAGGTATCTCTTTCTCAATAACTCCTTGAGTAGTGGTGTAATGACGATAATATGCAGCATCGGCAGGCTGATAACCGCTAATAGTGCCGTAAGTCATTCGCATAGTGAAATTTGCATCAGGATAGCGTTTTGTTGTGTTATTAGAGTTATATTCCCTGACTCCAAGTTCTCCTGACTTTATCACTTATTTCACCGCCAATCATAACTTTCTGAATGACAAC
>CALFXE010000006.1 GCA_937927845.1 uncultured Paludibacter sp. | reverse complement strand
ATTATCTTTGGGTTGGCTAGTGTAGTCAATCATCTTTAAAACCTTTAGTGTCAGACCTTTAAAGATAATAAAAATAATTCTATTATACTAGCTTTTTGTTATTTATTTGCCTGTATATCAACACAATAAGTCAATTATACTGGTTGTTTAAGAACCGTTATTTTGCACCAAATTTGACGAAGAACCACTTTTCGATTGAAATGTGGGGTACTTCTTAATTAATATATACACTCGGTATTGGTTAATTTCTTCCCATACGCCGTAATAAGGCGTCTTTCAATTTTTCAAGAAACGGTGTAGGGGCATTCCGTATTTTTAAATCGCCAAAAGTACGTGAAAGGTTCGTATCCAACTGGATATTGAATACATTTTGGATGTAATCGTAAAGTTGAGTGAGAGGAACATCGCCAAATGTTCCGGCACTATCCCAAGCATAGATCTGTTCTTGTAATTCAGCTTTGCTTCCTTTCCACGTTTTTTTAGTGGTAGGAAAATTAAAAGAACCTGCTCTCATTCCATTGTCATTTAACAACTCTATTTCTTGCATAAGATAGGCAGAAAGCATATCATTAGACAAAATCTTTGCTACTTTGAAATCGCAATTTGTGGAAAATTTAGGATCAAGCTCATGATAGAACGTTTCGAGGTATTGTTCGGCATCTGTACTATCCCGCAAAAAGTAGAGAGTGTCCAGATGGGTGGAACCCGAACGGTAATATCGTATAAAGTCAAGTCGTTTAGAGTTATATTTATTTATATCATTCAAGATATCACATAGATACTCCCGTTGTTTATCTATACCTATGGGTCGATTCATTTCGATATTGTAAACTTTACGATAGTATATTAAACGAAAGCACAATCTGGGCTTAATTTCTTTAAAAAATGAAATTTCGTCATCATCATTCTTAAAGTTATGTGACATGACAAATAGTTTCAACTGTTTGAATGCATCAGCAAGCACACGCGATGCCTCCAATGACTTTGTAATCACGCTGACTTCCGAGCATTCGATTTGCTCAACTTTCACATCAACCTCTTTTTTGAGACTATAAATAAATTGAATCATAATTCTGCACTTTACTTTCACCCAACGCAGAACTCTAACCTATAATCTTTATGGTAAAACAAGGTTATATTACTCATGAACTACTTTGGATATTAATTACAATATTGACGTATTCATAAAGAGACACTGTAAATTGAGCATGATTAATACTTCATTTTAAGTATTCTTACTGCATTTAGTATAGCCAACAGAGATACACCTACATCAGCAAAAACCGCTTCCCAAAGTGTAGCTATGCCACCTGCTCCTAAGATCAGGACAACCAACTTTACCCCAAATGCAAGGCTGATATTCTGAATTACAATCCTACGTGTAGCTTTACCTATTTTAATAGCTGTGGCAATGCGACTTGGTTGATCTGTTTGCAATATTACATCCGCAGTTTCAATGGCGACATCACTCCCCAATCCACCCATTGCTATACCTACATCGCTCATTGCCAATACGGGCGCATCGTTAATACCATCACCAACAAAGGCTATATTATTAGTTGGATCGGTTTTTAGTTTTTCGACATGTTCTACTTTCCCTTCAGGTAGTAAGTCGCCAAATGCCTGTGTAATGTTAAGCTCCGAAGCCAATTTCGATACGATTGCCTGCTTATCTCCTGACAGCATGACAATGTTTTTTACACCCAACTCTTTGAGTGAATCCACTGCTTTCTTTGCATCTTCTTTTGGAGCATCTGCAACAAGGATGTATCCAGCATAAGCACCATTAATGGCACAAACAACTATCGTTTCGGGAATTGATGCTATTTCTACCGGAAATTCGATTTGATTTTTAGTTAGAAGTTTTGCATTTCCTACTAACACCGTTTTTGAAGCAACAGTAGCTTCCAAGCCGTGACCTGCAATCTCTTTAACATTTTCAGCTTTATCAAGATTCACTTTTTGCTGATTTGCGTATTCTACAACAGCCTTTGCAATAGGATGTGTACTTTGAGTTTCAACTGATGCTACGATTTTCAACAGTTCATCTTCATTAATATCGCCGATAGAAGAAATTTTCTGAACACTGAAAACACCTTGAGTCAATGTTCCTGTTTTATCCATAACAACCGTATTAACTTTCGTTATGGCTTCCAAATAGTTACTTCCTTTAAATAATATACCGTGTCTTGAAGCGGCTCCTATACCTCCGAAATATCCAAGGGGAATGCTTATTACTAATGCGCAAGGACATGATATAACCAAGAATACCAAAGCCCTATATACCCACTCATTGAATGTGAATGTAAATTCAGGCGAAATAAATGAGTATAGCCACGGCATAAGAATTATTAATGCTGCCAATCCTACTACTATCGGTGTGTAAATCCGAGCAAATTTTCGGATAAACTGTTCGGCAGGAGCTTTTTTCTCTGTCGCATTCTGAACAAGGTCGAGAATACGAGCTAAAGCACTTTGCCCAAATGGTTTGGTGACAATAACTCTTGAAACATTATCGGTAGCAATCATTCCAGCCAAAACTTCTTCTCCTTTGCGAATTGTCCGAGGAACGCTCTCTCCCGTAAGTGCAGCAGTATTGAAGGATGCGGATTCATTTTGCAAAACACCATCAAGTGGAACTCTGCCGCCTACTTTTACTTCCACAACATCGTCAATGTTTACATCTTCGGGTGAAACTGTCTCCAATGAATCACCTTTTACTACTGTTGCTGTTTCGGGGCGGACATCAAGCAATGCGCTGATATTTCTTTTGGCACGATTTACGGCACTGTCTTGAAAAAGTTCACCGACCGCATAGAATAACATTACGGCAACTCCTTCAGGGTATTCGCCAATCAAAAATGCTCCGATGGTTGCAATACTCATTAAAGTATATTCACTGAATATATCCTTTTTTAACATGCTTTCCCATGCTTCTAACATAACCGGAATGCCGACAGGAATATAGGCTAAAAGATACCAAGCAAGCCTTATCCATTGGTTTTCAAAGAAAGTTATATTGAACGCAGAAAATAAAATTCCCGAAATCAGGAAAACAAATGATATTCCTGCCCGAATATATGCTCTATTAGGTGAGCTTTCTTCCTGTTTTTTGGCAATGTCTGTACTACAACTGCCATCACTACAATTACTCATAATTTTCTTATTTTATTAAACAATATATCTTGAATGCCCCTCCGAATTTTGAAGGTTGTTCTGTCTCAATCTTTAAACTTGTTGCTGATAGTATGTCTGAAAATTTTCGGTTCACATCAGAAAATAGGGTAGATGACAAGATGTTGAAAAACTTTCTGAATAGTGACGGTTCTTGGTTTTCGGCAAGAAATTTATCAAATACTAATATTTTCCCGTTAAATTTTAATACCCTTTCTGCTTCTGCAATACATTTTTTAGGGTCTGGAATCACTGCAAGTATCAGGTTTAGTATGACACAGTCGAACGAATTGTTTTCAAACTGCAAATCCTGACCATCCATCTCCAAAACGTTAATATTCATTTCTAACTTTTCAGCCCTTTTCTTTAGCTGATTCAGCATTGCCGGAGTAAGGTCAGTAGCTGTAATTTGATAATCTCCTTTAAGGTAGGGCAAATCTAAACCTGTTCCTGCTCCTACAATCAGAATTGAATCTCCCTTTCGGGGAGATAATACTTGGATAGCTTTTTCTCTCTCTTTTCTAAAAATAAGAAGTATCAAATCATAGTAAACGCTATGAATTGAATATCTGATTTTATTCCACCTATTGCTGTTGATTTGCATATGTTTTTATTTCTTTTTACTCAAATCAAATCTATAACTTACTGATAATGCAGGATATTTTGTTTCGATCATAAGTGCCGACAGAGTTAAGTGATCGTTGGCAGTCCATGAAAACCCCTCATGAAAGTTCTTCCCGTCATACGAACCAAACAGTGTAAATTTTTCCATAAAAATCGCCGACATTCCTGTCAGGAAAAAGGGCTGGTTAAAATCTTTGAATATAGACGCTGCACCCACATATCCCTGTAATGCAAATTTCTCGCTAAACTCAACGGTTTTTGTCAACATTCCGTAAACGGACTGGTCATTTCCTCCTGTTCTCACACTTCCTGTACCAACTATTATTCCCGGATGCCATTTCCCTTCTTTTTCTGCCAAAGGCTGAACTCGTAAACTCCAGATCGGTTTTTGAGCCTTGAAAGCATACCCTACACCAACATCCATCCATTTGAAAACACCATAGCGAGCATTTACGACAGCATATTCGTCATCTGAAGTCGGCATTCCTAATGCCGATACGACCAAATTATTTTTTGCAATCAAACCTCCGCTGGCTCCACCTGAACATGCCGGGCAATTCGGCCCGCATTCCTGTGCGTAGCTCTTGTTGGTAATAAAAAACATTCCTGCAATTACAATGCTTATTTTAAGCAAGTTTCTACTTTTTTTCATGATTTCAATAATTTAATAAATATTCATTACAAAAGTATTGGTCGCTTATTGCAAATTGTTTGCAAACTTTCGACATTGGTCGCATACTCCCTTTATTACATAATTTATTGTCCCGGATTCAAAGCCGACAGGTAGCTGTACTGGCGGTATTGGTATCTCTCTTAAACAGTAAGCCCGATTACATGCCGTGCAATAAAAATGCACGTGTTGCCACTGAGGACTACAATCACATTCTTCATCACATACCGAGTATTTCAACGAACCCGAACCATCATCAATGCTATGAACAAGCATATGCTGCTGAAACAGTGTTAGTGTTCTAAACAATGTTGATTTATCAATCGTTCCCAATTCGGATTCCAATTCCAATAAACTGAAAATTTCCTTTTTATTAGATATGGCATCAAGAACCAACAGCCTTATGGCTGTTGGTTTAATTCTTTGTTTTTCTAACCGATTTATATACTTCTTTTTTTTCATCGTTAAAAAATATAAAAGGCAACAAACAAAAGAAAGGTGCTAGTATGATAGTTTCTTTTAATGGAAAATAGTGCATAATACAATGGTTATGCGGACATCTCGTAATAAAGTACCATATTAAAAAGCTCAAAATAAGTCCAAATGATGTACTTAGTAGTACAAACCATTTCCTATTTTTAGGGCTTATGGTTGTACCCTTCTTCTTACTTCGACGTATCTTTTTCATTACTTGCAAATCAAAGTTCTACTGCCGATAATTCGGCAAACGCCTTTTGGTAATCCATTTCAGCTTGTAATGCCTGATTAACTGTTTCATAGTACAAGCCAATCTCTACCATATAATCCAGCAGTGATATTTCTCCGGCATCAAGTGCCTTTTTCAATAAATCGGTACTGTTTGCTGTAAACAGAGATTTCCTGTACGCTTGTGCCGTATTTTGAAGTCCCATTGCCCGATTGAATTGAATTTGAAGATTGCTGTAAAATTGCTGTTTACTGTCGGCCTCTCTTGATTCTGCGGCTCTGACTGCTGCCTTTGCTTGTTTTACTCTATTTTTATTTTCCCATAGAGGTATCGAAACACCAACAGAAACACCTTGAAAACGCTGACCTACAACTTTTTCACTCATATATCCGGCAGAAAATGTAGGTAGCCCCATTGCTTTACTAACAGATACTTGCCTTTTACTTACTTCTATTTCCTGTTTTATATAAGCTAAAACAGGGTTTTTTTGTTCGGCATTTATGAACCAATCATCAAAATTTAAGGGTAATTGGATTTGAGCGAATTGAGATTCATCAAATATAACATCCTTACCGCCATTCAATCTTTTCAGTTGAGACAACAATGTGTTGCGCTCAACTTCGATACGGCTCATTTCCCCCTGAACAGAAGATAAGTTCAGTTGTATTTTGTTGTATTCAAGTTTGTTTGCATCACCGGTTGCTAATCGTTTTTTGTAACTCTCGGCAATGGTTTGGGCGTGTTCTAAACGTAAGTTCAACTCTTTCCCCAAAGCGTTGTAATATATCAGCTCAATGCAATATTGTTTTGCTTCAAGCATGATATTCATTCGATCTGCCTTGTATTGCCATTCAACCAAATCGTTTTTTCCGTTGGCAACTTTGCTCTTCATCCCTGTAATAGTAGGAATGTCGAATGTTTGAGTAACGCTGAAATCTGTACGGTTTCCCATATCTACGGGGTTACCCCATAGATAGTTAAAACCGATTTCGGGATTAGAAAGATATATTCCTGTTCTGTTTTCAAGTTTCTGCGATTCTGCTGTTTCTCGCAGCGCTTTTAAAGTAGTATTGTTTTCTTCAATGGAAGTCAATACCGAATTGGTGTTGTTTTGAGCATACAGTGAAATACTCCCAAACAATGCCAATATACTGATTATAATTGCTTTCATATTTTTTATATTATTATTCAGTTTCATCACTTACAATTTCCGATTTCACTACGTTTCTATTTGTAATAAGATACATTATTGGGATGATGAATCCATTTAAAAGTGTTGAAGTAAACAACCCTCCAAGTATTACGATTGCCATCGGACTTTGAATTTCATTACCAGGAAGACTACCTCCCAAAGCAAGAGGGGTCAAGGCTAACCCAGATGACAGTGCAGTCATAAGTATTGGGTTTAAACGATCTAACGAACCATGCATTACATGCAAATCATTATATCGTGAAATAAGTAGCATACCGTTCCGGGTAGCGATACCGAAAAGAGAAATAAATCCGATGAGTGCTGGGATGCTGATAATTCCGCTTGTAAAGTAAATAGCAAACACCCCCCCGATAAGTGCTAATGGAAGATTCAATAGTATAACGCTTGCCTGATTTATACTTCGGAACTGAGCAAATAGCAATAAGAATATTACCATTATCGAGAATATGGAAGTGATCAGTAACGTTTGTGATGCAGCTTGTTCACTTTCAAATTGTCCTCCGTATTGAATATGATAACCTTCGGGGAGAATAATGTCTTCTTTTACGGTTTTCTGAATGTCGTTTACAACACCTCTCAAATCTCGTCCGGCTACGTTTGCCGATATAACTATTTTGCGTACAACATTTTCTCTATTGATAGTATTGGGGCCAGTTGATGAAGAAATTTCTGCAATATTGCCTAATGGAATTTTTCGTCCGTTGGCATCTACTATCAGATTCTTGATCCTGTCGGCAGTTGCCCTGCTGTCTTCGTTTACTTTGAGTGTAAGGTCAAAAGCCTTATTTCCTTCGTAAACTTGTGATACAACTTCTCCTGCCAACATTACATTTATAATCTCCGCAAATTCAGGTAATGAAATACCATACTTGGCTAACAACTCTCGTTTAGGTTCTATTTTAAGCTGCGGACGCTCTACCTGTTGCTCTACGTTCAAATCGGCAACACCTTCCACATTCTGAATAGATTCTTTAATCTCATTTCCTAACGCAAACATTTTATTAAGGTCTGTTCCAAACAGTTTAATTGCAATGTTTGCTCTCGTTCCAGACAACATTGCGTCTATACGGTGAGAAATGGGTTGTCCGATTTCGATATTTACACCGGGTAACACTTTCATCTTTTCCCGAATCTCA
>CALFXE010000005.1 GCA_937927845.1 uncultured Paludibacter sp. | reverse complement strand
GATTAACAACGTTGGGTTGCATGCTTATCACACCTTTCAATTAAAGTTATGCAAACAGGATTAATTGTTACAATGATAGTAGTAATGATTTGTCGACTTGGCTATAAAAAAAGTCAGGGACAAAAATTATCGTCAATAAACTGGATTGACATTTTTTTAATCATTTTATTGCTTATCATCGTGGTATACTACTTTGTGGTATGATCGGTACAAGAGGTTGATTCACACGAAAATCAACCTCTTGTCAAACAACCCCTAATTGATAGAACAATTTAAGCCAATCAAAGAATGGTTACGAAGAACAACCATATACACTTCATGTTAATATCTTTCTTAATGGCGCTATTAACCTATGAATTTAACGCATTTATACAGACCGAGAACTTGATAGCTCAAAATCTTTCAGAAAGATATACCCAAGAAATGATTGTGAACTATTTAGACTTACGTAAAAAATGGACGTGGGTAGTTTATGTGTTTTCGCCAATTATACTCTATGTATCAACTTTATTAATAGCTCTCGTCATAATATTTGTAATTGATCTGTATTATCTAAATATTAACAAACAAAACATCAAATTCGGAGAGGAATGGAAGGTCGTATTGATGTCTCAATGGACAGCAATTGCTGCTATGTTTAGTAAAATTATATGGTTTGGATTTTATCAAGATAATTATACGTTAGAAGAAGTACAAACCTTCTACCCTCTGTCAATCATAAATCTGATTGACAAGGAAACGCTTGATAGCTGGTTAAGATATCCTATTCAATTAATTAATCTATATGAACTTTTATACTGGATTATCCTCATAGCCGGCATAAAAAAATTACTTCAATGCAGTTGGTTAAGATCTATAATAATTACTTTTTTGTCATACGGAGTTATTTTGTTGATCTGGATAATAATCATAATGTTTATTACACTTAACATGAGCCAAATATGAAAAAGAAACTAAAATATTTAATAGTAATAATAATTTCATTCATTCTGATACTTGCAATTTGCAAATTATTTTTTTTCATTCATGAAAAAAGAACCATAAAAGACAGAACATCTCAAATGCCTGAATTTGAAATGAAAACGATTCATGAAATGTTATTTACAAAAGAAAATATTGACAGAGCTTATCCAATATTATTTTTATATTTTAATAGTGAATGTGATTATTGCTTGATTGAAATCAAGGAGATTGTCCGGAATATAGAAAAATTTGAGAATATCCGAATATTCCTTGTTTCTTCCGAATCCGTTCAGAGAATTTTAACCTTTCAAACTATAAACAATCTTGACAACTATCATAATATAACTTTTTTGTCTGACTATCAAAATTCTTTTCCTGATATTTTTAACGTTAGACTTCTACCAAGTTCATTGGTCTATGATAAATCAGGGAAACTAATTTTACGTGTTGATGGGGCTGTAAGAGCAGACTATTTATTGGAGAAGATGAATTGTTTACAGTAAGAATTACGGTTTTTATACATGAAAATAACATTAAGACATATAAAGAATAATCACGTCTTGCAACATTCACAATCGGACTGTGGTGTGGCATGTTTACTCTCTGTAATACGACACCATGGAGGAAGCGAATCAACAGAAAAGCTTCGTCAGTTAAGCGGAACAACACCAGAGGGAACAAAAATGTATGGTCTATATTTGACGGCTATTAAGTTAGGTTTTGATACAAGCTGCTTCCGAAGCGAGATTGAATGTCTAAAGAAAGTTGATGCACCAGTAATACTTCACTTCGTCTATGATAACGGTTATCAACATTACGTGGTTTGTTATGGATTTAACAAAGAAAGAGGATTTTTGATTGGTGATCCCGGACATGGAGTTTTATACTTGCAAGAAAAGATCTTGGAAAAATGGTGGGAAAAAAAGAATTGTCTGGCATTATTACCAAATAAAAACTTTATAACAACACGAAAAGCAAATAAAAACAAAAAGGAACTCTTACTAAACTTTATAAAAGAAGACTATAGGCAGCTGCTCTTTACCATAATCATTGGAGTATGTATTGCCATATCAACATTGACTTTGTCAATTTTCACACAAAGATTGATAGATAATATTCTTCCAACAAGTAACACTCATAAACTTGTGTTTGGTATCATCCTATTATCATTACTCTTATTTTTCAGGATTGGGTTTGTCGTATTGAAAGAATATATCATAACTAAACAAGCTCGTGATTGCAATTTGCGCATTAACCAGTATTTCTTTAAAAACATATTACAACTTCAAAAACACTTCTTTGATTGCAGACAAACTGGAGAATTTGTTGCCCGGCTAAATGATACTCAAAGAATTCAGGAAGTAATTAAATTAATTATAAGTAACACAATAACAGAAATAACCATCTGTATCATCTCCATAATTGTACTATGGATGTATTCATCAGAAATAGCACTTATATGTGTTTTTAGTTTGCCTGTGTATTTTTATGTAATTTATCGCAATCATAAAAAAATTATTGGTTCGCAAAGATCAATAATGCAAGCTTATGCATTAGCTGAAAGCAGCTATATTGCTACTGTGCAGGGTGTTGGTACGATAAAAAACGAAAATAAACAAGGACTCTTTGAAAAGTTAAACACAATCATTTATCGTAACTTCCAGGATATGATATTTAATATGGGATTAATTAATATCCGTATTTCATGGCAGGCGGGTTTAGTTGGGGTTCTTTTTCTGATGTGCATTTTGTATTTTAGTGCACACGCCGTATTAAACCATGAAATTAAAATCGGTGTATTGATGGCGATAATCAGCATTTCCGGTTCATTGTTACCTTCCATTGGCAACTTGGCACTAATTGTTATTCCAATCTCTGAAGCTAAGATTGCCTTTGATAGAATGTATGATTTTATTTCAGCCGAAAAAGAAACATTTGGAGGAGAGGATATTAGAACAATAGATCAAATTGAATTAAAGAATGTTAGCTTTTGTTTTGCTGGCAGATCTCCTCTATTCAACGATGCAAGTATAACTTTATCCAGAGGGACAATAACTGCACTAAATGGCAATAGTGGAAGTGGAAAAACAACTATAGCTAATATCTTACAAAAGTTTTATCAATGGGATACAGGGCAAATTACAATAAACAAGAATATAGATTTAAGAGATATTTCAGTTGAAAGTTGGCGAAGAAAAATTGGAGTCATCCCTCAGGAGATACACATTTTCAATGGCAGTGTATTGTTCAATATCGTGTTGGATGAAAATTGCAATGATTTATTATTAAAGGAAATCATAGAAAACTACGATTTTTCAGAATTTATTTCAGGGTTTCCAAATGGATTATTGACTCTGATAGGTGAAGAAGGAATAAATATCTCAGGTGGACAAAAACAATTAATAGGATTATTGCGGGTTTTATACAGGCAACCTCAGTTTTATATTTTTGATGAACCCACAGTAGCTTTAGATAATACGACTGAACTTATAGTTGTAAATGCGCTCAAAAAAATTAAACAAAACTCGATGATTTTGCTTATTAGCCACAAAAAAGAGCTCATAAACAATCATGCTGATGTAATATATAATCTTCATAGAGGCTGTATAAAAAGAATTCAAAACATGATAGATCATGACCAATAGAATTTCTTTTATCTTTTTGTTTTACAATTTACCATTTATCAACTTCAAAATTTTCACTAAGTGAAGACCAACGCCTTAACTATGATTTTCAGGAAAAACAAATATGTTTTTCATTGCATGTCTGAACAACCAGAAAAAAGTTGTTACCTGCTGAAATTCGAAATGAAAGCCTGTAACCTGGATTTCATCATCGAACAGCATCACGACAGCCATAAGCGGATGTTTATTTATGCTGTTTTTCCCCTGAAGATTCTCCCGAAGAAGCGGAATAGCATTGCCATTCTCATTACCTTGTTGAATAATAACCTGGCCTCAGGGTGCTGGGAGCTAAACATGCAGGACGGGACGCTTCGTTTTCGCATCAGCTATATCTATGAAGAAGATGAAAACCGGTTTGAACAGGTTTTTATGGAACACTTAGATGAGGCCATCCGGTTTACGGATGTCTGTACGCCGGCAATGCTGGCGGTCATATTCGCCAACGCCAATCCACACGAGTTGTTTCAGCAGTTGACTGAAAGTGTAGATGTGAATCTGAATTAAATCCGGCTGAAATTATACTTTGCCCTGCAAGAATCGGCCGGTGTAGGAGGCTTCGCATTTTACGATTTCTTCGGGTGTGCCTTCGAACACGATGTTGCCTCCTTTGTCACCACCCTCCGGACCGATGTCGATGATGTGGTCGGCACACTTGATGACTTCGGGATTGTGCTCGATGATGATGATGGTATGTCCTTTGGCAATCAGGGCATCAAAAGCTTTCAGCAGGGTTTTGATGTCGTGGAAGTGCAATCCGGTGGTGGGCTCGTCGAGAACGAAAATGGTCGGTTCGGGTTTCTCGCTTGCCAGAAAGGAGGCTAATTTAACGCGCTGGCTTTCTCCGCCTGACAGGGTGCTCGATGATTGTCCCAGCTTGACATAGCCAATCCCCACATCTTGAAGGGGTTTCAGCCGTTTCACGATTCTTTTTTCGGTATTTCCGGCATGAGCCGAAAAGAATTCGATGGCCTGGTTCACCGTCATTTCCAGTACATCGTAGATACTGACGCCATGGTATTGCACTTCCAGTACATCCTGTTTGAAGCGTTTGCCATGGCAGTGATCACATTCGAGCACCAAATCGGCCATAAACTGCATTTCCACGGTTACAGTTCCTTCGCCCTGACATTCTTCGCATCTTCCGCCGGGCGTGTTGAAAGAAAAATGAGAGGCCGAGTAACCCATTTGTTTTGATAGTTGCTGGTCGGCGAAAAGCTTGCGAATCTCGTCGTAGGCTTTGATGTAAGTCACCGGGTTGGAACGCGACGAGCGGCCAATCGGGTTCTGATCCACAAATTCAATGTCTTTGGCCATGTGCATGGAGCCTTTCAGTGCCCCAAACTGACCGGTACGGTCGGCTAC
>CALFXE010000004.1 GCA_937927845.1 uncultured Paludibacter sp. | reverse complement strand
AATAATATTTTTTATGATGCAGGTAGTGTTGGGATAGGAACTGTAAACATTAACGACCCAAACTATAAATTATTTGTAGAAGCAGGCATTCGTACAAGGAAGGTTAAAATTGATCAATCAAGTTGGTCGGACTATGTTTTTCATAAAGAATATAAACTTCCCTATTTAGAAGAAATAGTAAAATACATAAAAGCAAATTAACATTTACCTGAAGTACCCTCATTTAAAGAAGTTGAAAAGGATGGAATTGATTTGGGAGAAAACCAAGCGCTACTTCTTAAAAAGGTTGAAGAACTAACATTGATTATTATTGAGCAAAATAAAAGGATTATAGAACAGGACGAGCGAATTTAGAATTCAGAAGATATCATTTACACAGAAAATAGCGACAATTTTAAAGACTTTAAATAATTTATAAATCATACGAGCGGTATTGGAGTGTACCTACTTATGCGATTAGAAGTGCGAATTTTTTAAAATGCGGTTTAATGATCTTTATGGCATAGACGATTAGCAGGAATACTCCTTTGCATTATTTGGAATTACTAATAATTAAAATATACTTATGGGCTTTAAAATTATATGTGTTTTATTCTTCTTGACGTTGATATGCGTTGATTATAGTCACGCTCAAACCCGTCCAAGTGCTGTTGATATTCAAACACCCGAAGTAACTGCATTTAACAGAAACATTGAAATGCCTGTGTCCTTATACACCGGTGTTCCCAATATTAGTATTCCTCTTTATACTGCCCATATAAAAGATGTTGAAGTTCCTATTACATTAGAGTACCATGCAGGAGGCATTCGGGTGGATCAAGAGGCAACTTGGGTGGGGTTAGGTTGGGACTTGAATTATGGCGGCCAAATATCGAGGAAAGTGCGAGGTATTCCTGATGAAAAAGGATACTTTGTAACCAATCAAACTGTTGACTATTTTAATAACTTACCATCGCCGATAAATCAAGGTATTCTTTCACGTGTTGACAACTTACGACAAGCAAAATCAGGCAATCAGGATTTCATGCCTGACGAATTCTATTATTCTGCTTTAGGATATTCAGGAAAGTTTATGTACAATCAAACACAACGAAAATTTATATTGTTTCCTCATGAAGACATTAATATTACTCAGTCATCAACCTCCACCCTTTTCTATTCATGGAATGTGCTTCTGCCTAATGGAATTTCTGTCAAATACGGCGAAGAGGGAACGGTTTCGCAGATGATCGGATACAATCCCAATACTTTTACTAAAAATAGCTGGTTGATAAAAAGTATAAATAATACATGTAATGAAGGTATTGTCGTTAACTATGAAAATTTCAACTACAGTCTATGGAAAATAGGTAATGAAACATATAGTATCAGGCGGTTTTCAAGTATCAACAACTCTGTAAATAAGGTGTTGACAACATATCAATATAATGATGCAAGAGTAAGTTCAATCACATTTCCGAATGGCACGATTAATTTTATTACTACATCAAGAGATGACTTACCCACAAAAGCTTTATCGGAGATAGATGTAGTGGATAACAAGAATAATATTATACGAAAAATCTTGTTTAAATACAGCTATTTCATTGGAGCAGCTAACGATATACTTCCTGTATTAAACGCACCAGGTGATATACAAATCCCTGGTAAATATTCCAGATTAAGATTAGATAGTATAAATATTATAGGAAATAATGGAACTCCAATCACCTATAAATTCGATTATTACTATAACAATAGCAATCAAGCTCCATCCAAATATTCTTTTGCACAGGACCATTATGGTTTCTATAACGGAGTTGCTAACATGGGAGAATTTTCCTTTATCCCCAATCTTTATGAAAGAGGGTTTGTAGGAGGTGATCGGAGGGTTAATCCATCTACCAGCAATGTATTTTCGTTACATACAATTACTTATCCTGAAGGGGGGAAAACGCAGTTTACATATGAGAATAATACAGCGAGTATTATTGGTATTCCAAAAGAATTATTGGAAAACTATCAAGACGAAAACCTCCGTGATGCTTCTAATGGATTAAATCTTAGTGAATACGGAGAGAGCATGCATAATTATGCTCCTACTCCTACCCAAATGGATCCTCAGGGCATAGCCTATTTTCAGAAGCAATTCACAGTACCTAAAAATGCATATTCAGCTCTTGGCTATAATGTTGAGTTTTCAACAAATTACGGTACATCATCGGATTTTTCCATTTATCCTGCCAGTATTGATAATGTTCATTTTAAAGTGGAAGAGAAAAGCACTGCTGGCGTTCAGGTTATCTGTGATTTTAATAGTTCTAATTCTGCTCAAACTTCTCCTCCTTATACTCGCATTGGTGAATACAAGACTCATATTAATATTAAGCCTGGCGAGACTTATATTTTAACCATAGAATTAAAGTTCTTAGACTTGAATTATAAGGCTTTTCAAAATAATTTTGTACGTGCCACCTTGCGGTGGAGAGAATTGGATACTTCGGTGTCTCAAATAAACACCGGAGGATTACGTATAAAAAATATAGACTTTTATGATAAGGCTGGGAGTATAGCGAAGTCAAAGAAATATACATATACAACCTTGAATTCAAACAAAAGTTCAGGAAGAATTATTTCTCTTCCCACATATTTCAAATATGGATTGAAACAATCAGGGTTTGTTCCGGGTATAAAGTACGGAGACTTAGATTGGGGTATAGACTTCTATTCATATTCAACAATTCCTTTGGAAACAACTAATGGAAGTTTCAGCGGGTATGATAATGTGGATGAATTTGATGTTATTTATGGAAAGTCTGATAATTACTTTCGAACAAATTATCAGTTTTTATTTCCTATGCCTTTTTATAGTCGATACTATGGCTATGATAGATATGGAATAATCGAGGCTAACGAATGGACAAGAGGTAAACTT
>CALFXE010000003.1 GCA_937927845.1 uncultured Paludibacter sp. | reverse complement strand
TTCATTATTTATTAAAAGTGCTTAATTTTTGGTCAACCTATTTTAGGACGATGCACCCTGGAAAAGGAAATTGAAACGCTGACAATGTATATTCAGCTGGAAATAGCGAAACTGAACCATTGTTTTGATTACAAAATTACCCTTGATAAAAATATTGATGCTGAACTTTTGAATATTCCGCCCCTTATCATCCAGCCCTTTGTAGAAAACGCCATTTGGCATGGTCTCATCAATAAAAAGGAAAATGGGTTCGTCAAAATTGAAATAACGGAAGTAAAGGACTCTGTGCTGAGTATCAAAATTACAGATAACGGAATTGGCAGAAAAGCGTCTGCTGAACTAAAAAAAGAGCAGGTAAAACACAAATCTTACGGCATAGACATCACGAGAGAAAGAATCAAAATACTGAATATGAATAATGATATTATTATTACTGATTTGTATGATGAAAACGGCAATCCCCAAGAAACATTCGTAGAACTAAAAATTATCCTGTAGGTTCTTATGAATATAAAATTATACATTTATAGATTATAAAGTACTGAATTTCAAATCCATCAACCGAGAACTAAAAACAATCAACTTCTTATGATTAAACCAATCATCATTGATGACGAAAAGCACGGTATCATCACGCTGGAACATCTGATTTCAGAACTTCCGGAGGTAGAACTCGTGGCTTCTGCGCAAGACAGTACGGCAGCAAAAAGCCTCATAGAAAAGCACCGTCCCGATATCGTTTTTCTGGATATAGAAATGCCTGTAATGAATGGTTTTGAAGTATTGAAACAGTTTGATACGCTACCCTTTAAAGTTATTTTCACTACCGCTTATGACCAGTACGCCATCAAAGCATTAAAAATGAATGCCCTGGATTATCTCTTAAAGCCCATTTCTGCTGAAGATTTGGAAGAAAGCATCCTGAAATATAAGTCCAGCGAAATGCAGGTTTCCAGAGAGCAGATTGCACAGGTACATCAGTTCGTTAATGGCAAAATCCCGGATACACTGGCACTTTCTACACAACAGGGACAGATTTTTATTAAAACCGAAAACATCTCCTATCTTGAAGCAGACGGCTCGTACACGCACATCGTAATGAGCGACAAAACCAAGCATTTGGCAAGCAAACCTTTATCTAATTTCGAAGATATTCTTCAGGACAACGCACTGTTTTTCCGTGCGCAGAAATCCTTCATCATCAATCTGAAAAATATCCGCCAATACATCCGTGGCGAAGGCGGCGACATCATGATGGAAGACGGAAAAAACATTGCCCTCAGCCGGAACAAAAAACAGGAATTTCTGGGGTTGTTTTATAGGATTTAATAATCGTAATTAGGTTTTATTCTATAAATTTGAATCATTAACTAATGAAAACAATGGAACTTCCAAAATCAATCCGTTTCTCCTCACATATTTCCGACCCCGAAGTTTATATCAATGAGATGTTCCAGCTGCATCCGGATACAAAACATGACAATGATTCTGGTGCTATTGAAATTAAAAATGAAATTATAGACTCTTCGTTTCGTTACCTTCATTTGGAAGAATATCTTTTTCTTTTTACTTTCCGAAGTTACAGCCCTGTTGATATAGAATATGATTTTATCCCAAATCCTAAATCTGAATATTTAACGTTAGGTTTTTATTTTACAGAGAGCCGTTCAAAAAACCCTTTGTATGTGAAAATTGATGAAAAATTCTATTCCAGCGATCAGATTTCAATGTTTTTTAATGGGAATATGAATGCAGGAGTTTTTATAAAATCCAGGCAAAAAGCATTTGGAATTCGGTTGGAAATTCATAAAAATTGGTTATTAGAAAATATAAAAGAAACCGAAATAAGGAAAATAACATTACTGAAATCAATTATTAACAAAGACCAGAAAGGCATTGTTTATACAGATGCCGCAATGTTTTTGCCATTGGTGAAAAATATAATTGAGGTGATGGAAAATGAAAAAGTTGATTTCCGAAATCTGAAATTAAAAAGCCACTTCTATGAATTGATTCAGCAGTTTTTTGAATGTTATTTAAAAAACGAAATTACACCGGAAAAAAATCAAAATTCCGGCGAATTGAAATCTGCACTGAACTATTTGGAAAAAAGCATCTACAAAGACTTCCCTGGAAATGAATATCTAGCGGAACTATGTAAAATGTCAACAAGCTCTTTTGATAAAAGATTTAAAATAGCATTTCGGATAACTGCAGTACAATATTTCAGGAATTTGAAAATGAAAGAAGCTGTTCGGCTTTTGCAATTGGGAACCAACGTAAAAGAAGTTGCTTACAAAGTT
Organism: uncultured Paludibacter sp.; assembly: GCA_937927845.1. Classification (GTDB taxonomy): domain Bacteria; phylum Bacteroidota; class Bacteroidia; order Bacteroidales; family Paludibacteraceae; genus Paludibacter. The sequence goes on along the minus strand of CALFXE010000003.1, from coordinate 6,559 downwards.
GGCTACAAGGACGTTTCAGCCTTTGGACGTTCTTTCAAAAATATATATGGAACAAGTCCCGCTTCTTATGTGAAAAAGTAGGTTTTCTGCCTATTTTTATGCTGATTCTGCACAGTTATTTGTATTAGATTTACTTTTTATTAAAAATAAACTTATGACTGTAAAAACCTTACTCGTGGCGGCAACATTGCTTGCATTTTCTTCACAAGCAAACGCACAACAAAACAATCCAAAATTGCATCAACTTTTCGATGATTATTTCAAGGAAATCAATGTGATTGACCCAATTAACGCAACTTATAATGGTATTACGGGTTACAACGATTTGCTTCCTGCTGCTGATGAGCAATTTTTGAAAAAGAAGCACGACTTCTATACAAAATATGTGAACCTTTTAAAACCATTTGATACTCAAAACCTGAATAAAGAGGACAAGATATCCTTAGCTATTATGGAAAACGATATTCAGTCTGTTCTGGTTTTAGAAAAATATCATCTGGAATATTTGCCAATTAACCAGTTATTCAGTGTGCACTTGGATATGGCGCTTCTTGGATCAGGAACCTCTGCACAACCTTTCAAAACCGTAAAAGATTACGACAACTGGCTGAAACGTTGCAAAGCGTTCACAAAATGGACGGACGTTGCCATCGGAAATATGCGGAAAGGTATCACGGAAGGTTACGTTTTGCCGAAATCTTTGACCATAAAAATTATTCCGCAGTTGGAAACACTGGCAAAAAATGATGATCATTCTTCTTTGTATCAGCCCATCAAGAACTTTCCGAAAGAGTTTTCTGAGGCGGACAAAAGCCGATTGACAAAGGAATTTAAAGAGCTCATTCCGAAAACTATTTTTGCATCCAACCAAAAACTTGCAGATTTTTTCCAAAAAGAATATCTGCCAAAATCACGCTTAACATCGGGAATCAATGCACTGCCGAACGGAAAAGAAATGTATAAAGATTTCATTTTCGCCAATACCACTACCCACAAAGATCCGGAAGAAGTATATCAATTAGGCCTGTCGGAAGTGGCGAGAATTACGGCAGAAATGGAGAAAATCAAAACCCAAATCGGCTTCAAAGGAACACTTAACGAGTTGTTTGAGTTTATGAAAACCGATAAACAATTTATGCCTTTCAAAACGGATAAAGAAATAATGGATGCTTACCAAACGATTTATGCCACTATAAAACCCAATCTCCCAAAATATTTCGGAATTGCTCCCAAAACGCCTTTTGAAATCCGCAAAACCGAAGATTTTCGAGCTGTTTCATCCCCACCAGCACAGTATGTTCAGGGAGATTTGCCGAGCAACCGTCCCGGAATTTTTTACTTTACCATTCTCGATCCTACGAAAATCAATATGACCAATATGGATATGGAAGTGTTATTTGTTCACGAAGCTATTCCCGGACATCATTACCAAATAAGTTTACAATATGAAAATACTGCTGTTCCCGAATTTCGCCAAAAATCGGGTAACAGTGCTTTTGTAGAAGGTTGGGCTTTATATACAGAATCTTTGGGAAAAGATTTAGGGCTTTATACCAATCCTTATCATCAATTGGGCGCTTTGGGAGCAGAGATGCACCGAGCGATTCGCCTTGTTGTAGATGCCGGTTTACATACCGGAAAAATGACGCGTGAAGAAGCAATAAAATATATGATGGATCACGAACCACTTTCTGAGCAAGTTGCCACTGCCGAAATTGAACGCTATATGGCGATTCCTGGACAAGCGCTTTCCTACAAAATTGGTCAACTGAAAATAATTGAACTTCGGGATAAATATCGCAAACAATTGGGAAACAAATTCAGCATCAGAGATTTCCACGATGCTATTTTGAAAGGTGGTTCAATGCCGCTAACCGTTTTTGAAAATTATATGGACGATTGGGCGAATAATGTGCAGTGATAATTTTAAAACAGGCAAACCTCACAGGTTTTAAAATCTTGTGAGGTTTTAATCAAAAATAAAATTAAAAAAAATGAAAAAAATAACTACGTTCTTTGCTTTTGCAGTTCTTTTTACAGCGAATGCAACTTATGCTCAAGAAAAAACAGAAATAAGCCAAGTAAAACCTATTAATGTAGAAAAACAGATGAAAGGTTTTGACGAATATGCCAACAAACTTATCAAAGACTGGAACTGTCCAGGAATTGGTGTCGGAATTGTGTATAAAGGAAAACTCGTTTTTGCAAAAGGATACGGCTATCGGGATTATGGAAAAAAACTTCCGGTAACACCAAACACCCTTTTTCGGATTGCTTCCAACACCAAATTATTTACAGCAGTTTCTGCGGGATTGCTGGTTGATGAAGGAAAACTGACTTGGGATAAACCTATAAAAAATGATGTTCCTACTTTAAATTTTTACAATGATGAACTGAATAATACCGTGACATTGAGAGATATGCTGGGACACCGAACCGGTATTTCCCGCCACGATATGATTTGGCAAAAATCCGACATCAACAAAAAACAGATCTTTGACAAAATAAAATACCTGGAACCCGCTGCACCTTTTCGGACGAAGTTTCTCTACAATAACCTGCTGTTTTCAACCGTGGGAGAAGTCGTAGAAATAAAATCAGGAAAAACTTGGGAAGACTTTGTTAAAGAAAAAATTCTCACCCCCTTGCAAATGAAAACCTCAACGTTTGAAGAATTGGCTATGCGGAAAACTGGCGATTTTGTGGTGCCTTACAACGAGAAAAGAGACACCGATACTTTATATGAAATCCCTCTTTATTTTGATGGAGAAGGTTTGAATCCTGCAGGTGGCTTGATGTCTAATATCAACGATATTTCCCATTGGTTAACCGCTCTCATGAATGATGGAAAATACAATGGCAAACAAGTTATCCCGTCTGAGATTCTGAAGGCAACTTTAGAACCGGGGTTTTCATTTCCTAATTCATCAAAATATAACGAGCTACTCAACGAAAATTATGGTTTAGCAAGAATGTCTGCAGTTTATCGTGGGCATTTATTGTTATTTCACGGTGGAGATTTGAACGGAATTCATTCGCAGATTTCGATGATGCCAAAGGAAGAAATCGGCGTTGTGGTTTTTGTCATCGGAAACCAAAGTCAACCTTTGTACGATATTATTTCTTATGATGTTTATGAACGTTTGTTGGGACTTTCGCTTACACCTTGGAGCGAGCGAAAACTCAAAGATCATATCGAAGCCAAGAAAATAGATAAAGAAGCAAGAAGTAAAGTCAGCAACAGCCAAATTCCGAATACAAAACCTTCTCATCCGATGGCAGATTACCTCGGAGATTTCACTAATGAACCTTACGGAACAATTACTATTTCCCAAAAAGGAAAAGATTTGCAATTTAAGCTCAACAATCTTGAACTTCCAATTCATCATTACCATTACGACCGTTTTGATACGGATAATGATGAAAATCTGGGGCAATATCCTATAAACTATAGAACCAATCCACAAGGTGATATTGACGGATTTACGATTTCTTTGGATGAAGGTGAAGTATTTTTCAATAAAAAAGCAGATGCCAGTTTAACCAATCCCGAGAAACTAAAAACCTATGAAGGTAAATATGAAGATGCTGGAAGTACTATAACTGTTTCTCTTAGAAATAGCAACCAATTAATGCTATCTATTCCAGGTCAGCCAGATTACGAACTTGTTCCGTACAAAGAAAATGAATTTAAACTGAAAGAATTTTCGGACACCAAAATGGTTTTCAAGCTAGAAAATGGGAAAGTGGTTTCTATAACTCAAGTTTCCGGTAATGGCGAATATGAATCTAAAAAGAAAGATTAAATAATAATCAAGTCCAAAAAAGATTGGTAAAAATTTCCATATTTTTGAGTTCTCACGCTGGGTTTGTAGAAACATTTGTTTTCAGCCCAAACTTTGAACATCAAAATCTGAATTTTATACCCTTTCAGAGCTTCCAAAACCTATGAGGTTTGTATTAAAAAATAACTATTTACAACAATGAAAAAAATAGCTATATCTTATTTATTACTACTTTCCGTAGTTGTTTCGGCACAAATCACACCCAAACAAATCGATTCTTTAATGGAAAAATCGATGAAAGAATTTAATATCGTGGGTGCTTCTATTGCCGTTATTCAGGATGGAAAAATAGTTCTTGAAAAAGGCTACGGCGTAAAATCATTAAAAACCAATGAGCCTGTCAATCAGTTTACAAACTTCCAAATAGCTTCCAACAGCAAAGCGTTTACGACTTCTGCGCTTTCCATTTTGGTAGACGAAGGAAAAATCTCGTGGAGCGACAACGTAACCAAATACATTCCCGAATTTAAAATGTATAACGATTATGTTACCCAAAATTTCACGATAGAAGATTTGCTTTGCCACAGAAGCGGACTCGGAATGGGAGCCGGAGACTTGATGGAATTTCCATCGGGGACGGATTTTGGGATAAATGATGTGCTTACCAATCTTCAATATTTCAAACCTGTCTCGGCTTTCAGAACCAAGTGGGATTATGACAACCAGCTTTATATTGTTGCAGGCGAACTCATCAAAAGAGTTAGCGGAATGTCTTGGGAAGAATTTGTAAAAACAAGAATTTTCCAGCCATTACAGATGACCAATTCTTATCCTGCCAATGCTTATATAAAGGATTTTTCCAATGTTGCAACGCCTCATATTATCAATTTAAAAGAAAAAACCACTATTCCCCTTTACGATTTTGGAAATAAACTGAATGGTGCAGCCGGCGGAATTTTTTCCAATGCAGATGATATGGCAAAGTGGGTTCTGCTTCAGCTGAACGGCGGAAAATATGGGGAAAAACCAGACAAAACATTATTCACAAAAGACCGTCAAAACGAAATGTGGAAAATCCATACCGTGATGGATTCCCATTATGAAGAACGTTATAAAACTCATTTTTCAGGTTATGGCTTAGGGTTCGAGTTATCGGATATGAATGGAAATTTTGTTGTAGAACATACTGGAGGATTAGATGGAATGCTCTCGATTGTGCGGATGATTCCCGATAAAAAATTTGGAATAATTGTTCTTACTAACACACAAGATGGTGGAATCTATCTGGATTATGCCGTTGCAAATATATTGACGGACTATATCCTGAAGGTTCCAAAAGAAGATTGGATTACAAAATATTCTGCAAGATTCAAAAACCGATTGAACGAAGGTGATTCGGTAACGGATAAAGTTTGGAAAAGGGTTGAAGAAAACAAAAAAGTAAAAATCAAAAACGAAGATTATACCGGAATCTATGAAGACAAATGGTTCGGGAAATGCGAAGTTTTTCTGAAAGATGGACAACTATGGTTTAAGTCTTACCGCTCGCCAAAACTCAACGGACCGATGAGGTTTTATAATGCCAATACGTTTGCCATTCCTTGGGAATATCGGGGTTTTGATGCAGATGCTTTTGCGATGTTTACGCTCGATGAAGATGGAAAAGCACAATCCATAAAACTAAAAGGCATCTCTCCGAATATTGATTTCAGTTTTGATTTTCAGGATTTAGATTTGCAGAGGATTCTTGAGAAAAAATAAGAATGTCATGTCCTGAAATAGGTTGACTTTTTTTAGTTAGAATTCGAGTTTTGTTTCACGATTTAAATTTAGGATTTATTTTGTTGTGTCGGAATAAAATATGGAAAAATGATCAATTCGTTTTCGGAGGAATTTTGCCACATTTTATTGCCGTATTTATCAACAACAACATTATGCAGCTTTTTTAGAATACGATTTATAAATATGTTTATTGAATTCATCGTGAGCTTCTTGTGGTGTTTTGAGGTTTAAACTCCAATGCGTTCTTTCATTGTTATAAATTTCTACCGCTTCTTTAATCATCTTCTGAGCAATTTTTAGATTTGGAATGACATTTTTAAAACCAAATTATTCATTAGTTATTTATTTTTTTTAATGGAATTCATGAATGCTTCGCATTTCATACTTCAAAATTCCCTTAATTCTCTCTGCAACAGCGTTCTCATAAGGATCATACTTTTGTGTTGTACTCATTTTGAATCCCAATTTCCTGGTAAATTCCGTATAATCCGGACAGCAATATTGGATTCCTCTGTCGGAAATCGAAGATTCGACGAAGTCAATGATGAATGACTTCTTTTTGATTGAATTGTAGATTTCTATATGCCATTTTTAGGGCTTTTTTCACCATTTCTACCCGCATGTTGTCTTCTAAAGCGTAACCCATTATTTTCTTTGAATAGGGATCGGTTACGAGCTAGAGATACGCATGTCCCTGATCTGTTTTGATGTAAGTAATATCGCACACTACGGCCTGTTCAGCGTGTTTTAACTCGGTTTCTTTCAGTAGGTTTGGAGAGGTATAATAAAAATGCTTTGAATCGGTTGTAATGTGGTAGCATTTGTTCTTTTTAATGAGCATTCCATTGTTTCGGAGCAGTGTTAATAAGGCATCTCGTCCCATTTTGATGTTGTTTTCTTTGAGTTCGGCTTGGATTTTATCGTAGAGTTTTCTGGTTCCCATTTTACGTTGTCTTTTTCGGGCGTTTTGGACGATTTCAATTACTTTTTGG
>CALFXE010000002.1 GCA_937927845.1 uncultured Paludibacter sp. | reverse complement strand
TAATCAATTACTGATGGAATATCAACTTCTGAAACTATTTCTTCGATATCAAGTGTTTTTTTTCTTTTTTGAATTGTAACTAAAGGTAAATCATTTAACGAATGAATTTCAGTTCTGTCGTTAAATATCAATTTTTGTTTTCCATCATCAAGCAATTCTTGCGACACCAACTCCTTTCTCCAATTTTCCGAATGGCCATGGAGGCTAATCAAAATACCATCAAACTTAAATCGCTTGCATAATTCAACCAAGCCTTCAGCAAAAACCTTTTTATTATACCAGAACTCAACAGGATCGGGCTTAAGCTGTTGCAACATGCTTCCAATACTAAACTGACACATTAACGGGACCCTGTCAGGTTTATTTAAATTCATTGCAATGTTAACCCGTTCTTTTGAAGTAAGTTTCATTGTTAAATTCTAATTTTTTGTGTTATAACTTTAATTTTTTAAATGTACCTATGAATTCAATTTATTTCTTCAGTTCATTTATATTCTCTTCTTCCCATATTTTTTCACGTAAGATTGAACGACATTTGTGCGGTGTGATAATCGGTTTTGTTTGAGATGCTACCCAAAAATATTATCGGTTGTCATCTGAGTACTTTTTTCAATGTTTGAAAAACCGGCAGCCTCAAGCAGGTTGTATTCTATCTACAATCGTCTGTGCAAATAATGAATTTTCGACTATTATAAGGCATAAAAATAAAACCAATAGTTTCATTTATTCAATCGTTTGAAACAATTTCTCCAAATAATTTTTTGTTTTTACAATATAGTCGTAGTTCTTCTCTGCAAGCTCATATTCGATAGTTATAGTCCCCTTAAAATGAATCTCTTTAAGATACTTTACAATTTCAGGAAAATTTACCTCTCCTTCCGGGATAGGCATTTCTTTTCCTAACTGATAAGGATTTATCGGGTATAACCCATCTTTTGCATGAATCTCCCTAACATATTTGTGTAATGTCTTTAATCCGTCTAAAGAATTGGATTTGCCATACATTACCAGATTAGCCAGATCACAGTTAATAAATAAATTTCCAGTTCCAATATCTGTAATAGCCCTTAATAGTGTAATGGGCGTCTCCTGCCCAGTCTCAAAATAAATATCTATTCCCTGGCTCAAAGCATACTCTCCCAGTTCTTTCATTAATTTTACAAATTCAATATAAAGAGTATCCTGAGGATTTTCCGGAATGAATCCAAAATGGGCATGAACGGCAGGGATTCCGGCTTGTTTACAGAAATCGATCCCTGCGTACAACCGTTTAATCCGTTCTGTCCTGAACTCCCTTGGGATTAACCCAATCGTAGAAGGTCCTTCGATAAAATTCCATATATATTTACCGGGTCCCATGCAAATTAAAGTTGTTGGAAAAACTTTATATTTTTTTGAGGAAGAACGTATTGATTGGGCTAACTCCGGCGTATATTCAGTTACATTTAACTGACAGTGAGAGAAGCCCAGTTCTTTAATCTCTTTAAATTCTTTTTCAGGATTGTTGCCTCCAATAATCACCCCAAAAGTAACATCGTTCTTGAGTTTTCCAATGTTTTGATTTTGGTATGGTTGTTTGTCCTCCGCTTTTATTAAATGCGAAAAAACAAGTATCAATATCGAGGTAACTAGAATTTTATTACGTTTCACAGTTTTGTTATTTTTTTATGTCAAATTGTTTTAAATCTAATTGAGGATCAATTTTCGCTGATGAAGAATAAATTTCTTCCCAAGTAACCAATTCCTGTCGATTAGTAGCTTCTCTTCCGAGCACTGCACTTAATGTCGATTCACAACCTGCCTTAAGTTGATTTAAATAACGGCCTGTTTCAATGCTGTCGATAAAAGACTTTCCTTTATTCTTATCTGCATCATCAAGCGATGAGAGTGAACCTCCTGTAGCAATCTTTTCTGGTGTCAGAACATCTGCAGACTTCACCACACCTGAATCCCATTCGTTCTCTCCTTTAATAAACACTCCGCCGGTATAATGAGCTTCGGCAATTCCTGTTGTTCCTATAAACCTTGCACAAACATCGCCAAAACTCTGGCCTAGCTGAGTAGATTGAACCGTTACATTCACATTATTCGGATATTTATAAATAACTTGATAGTTTGTCAAAGTATTTCCAAATTCCAGACAACCCTTTCGTCCCCCTATTCCCATAGCATAAAGCGGATTACTTTTAAGTGTCCAGTTGCAGACATCTATCATGTGTATCCCCTGATCCAACAATATACCTCCCGATAACTCGTTGAAATGAAAATGATTTCTAATACGGGCTTCGTCAAATGCCATTCCTTTTATTGGCTTTAACGGGATCTCCGAAGAAAAATAATAGAGTTGTACACTGACAATTTCACCGATACCCCACGCTGAATTCGTTTGACCATTTCAACAAAAGGTGTCGCATAACGGATCTGAAAACCCATTACAACACTTAGCTTTTCGTTAACAGTTTCACTTACCTTCAGTATGCGCTTACACCCATCTATATCTGTTGCGGCAGGTTTCTCGCAATAGACATGTTTCCCCGCAGCAACAGCACTTTCCAAAATTTCAGGATGTGCATAAGCAGGAGTAGAGATGAGTACTGCATCGATTTCCTTGTTCTCCAATAATTTCAAATATGCGTCTGCCCCTTGATGGATATTTTTTTTTTGAATATCACTAAATCTTTTTTTTGAGTTAAAAGCATTTAAGGTTTTACTTGCCTTACTCAATTGATCCTCAAACAAATCGGCTAATGCAAATATATTAATATTAGTATATTTCGACATAGATGAAATAACTGACGTTCCTCGGTTACCACATCCTATAAAGCCTACGTTGATAGCAGAATTATTAGTTGAACCGAAGACTATATGGGGCTTCAGAACTGTAAAAGCTGCTATGGCGCTGCTCGTTTTTAAAAAGTCTCTTCGTGCAATTCTTTTCATGCTTTTTCCTTTTTTAAGATAGATTTAACATCATGTTTACTTATTTTCTCAACTTTACATTTCCAGTCAAATAATTCCCAACGCCAATTATCAGTATAGGAATAATTGACAAGTTTTTCCTGACCATTAATGGACACTCTTTTTCTGTTAATTAAAGTTTATTCTTTTTATCAGACCCAAAGATTAAAGAAATTTACAATTAATGACATAAGAATCGACCTACTAGCAAAAAGGAAGAGCTTTTCATATTTGTTTAAGACAAAGAAAAAGAAATATTAGCACAAATAGGGAATATTTTGCGCATTTTTTTGCATATATCACGTAAAATGAGAAAGAAGATCGTAATCTGATGAGGATTTCTATCGAAGTTTAGGTTAAAGAAGAAATCTTGTATTTAAAGAATATGAAATA
>CALFXE010000001.1 GCA_937927845.1 uncultured Paludibacter sp. | reverse complement strand
ATAGTATAAGAGTTTCCGAAGCTCCAGATACAGGTTCGATTCCTGTCGAGGCTACCCAACCGGAATTTCTGAAAACGATCTCAGAAGTTCCGGTTTCTTTTTCCTCTGTATTGCCCTTCAGACGGGCGATTACAACAAATACCCTGTTCATTTTTGTGGTTCGAGGTTGGTCGTTTTTCTTGTTATAGAAAAATCCTTCAGGAAACACCCGCATTTGCAGCTTCCTTTTTTCAACGTAATTGCTGGAAGCCCATACAGACGGGAGGTTCAGGACATATTCCAATGATTTTTCAATGTAATTTTCCAGGTTCGAGGTGCTATAAACGGTCTTTTCCAAATACTGCCTCAATTCCTCCCTTTCTGCTTTGAATTTCTCTGAATATTTGTGGTACAGATCAGGCTTGATTTCCTCATTTATAAACCTTTCTTCCAGCCGTTCACACTTTTCATCCAGCTCCCTAATCTTTGCCTTATACTGGTCAGTATTGTCCTCTCTTTCTTCATTCAAGGTAGTATAGATCAGCCGAAGCTCCATTTTGTATAACTCGATGTAATCTTCGTGGAGTGTTATATCTTCAAGCAGTGCAGCAAATTTTTTGTGGAGGGACTTGGCACTCACGTTACAAGTACACTTCCCTTTCCCATCGCATTTATAATAGTACAAGTTCTTTTTCTTAACTAAATAACCCCGCAGGTTTTCACCACACCCCTCGCATTTACCATACTGCTTTAACGGCAGGTTGTCATTTAGCGGGTCTGCTTTATATCCATGAGGTATTTTTCCTTTCTCCTTATTTGCTCGCAAAAAGATTTCTTTTGACACCAATTTCTCATGCTTCCCCTCAATTACTCTTCCTTCCAGCAAACCATGCGATATGATGCCACAATAAAACGGATTTGACAAAGCTGCGCTTAACCTATTATGTTTTATCTTCAGACCATGTGCTTCTAACCGCCTAACGATTTCAACCATACTAATACCCTCATTGGCCTTCCATAAAAACGCCTTTCTTAAAATTTTCCCTGTATCATTTATTACTACAGATTTTTCACCATTGATAGTAACATTGTCATATCCCAACGGAGCCTGGCAACACCAGATACCTGCTTCCAAATGCTCTCTCATTCCATCAATTGTCTTTAGTCTTCTTAAATCATTATCATACTGACTGAAAAGAAACAGGATATTTTGTTGAAGCACTCCTGCCGGATTTCTTGTATCAATCGGTTGGGTAACGGAAACGATCTGAATACCCAACTCTCTCAATTGCCTCGATAACCAAATGGCATTATCACCAGTACGGCTAAAGCGTTCAAGACTGTTAACAAGAATGACCATTTTGCCTTTCTTCTTACGTCTGCAAAAATCAATCATGCGCTTGAACTCCTTTCTTTCATCGCTGGCAGCAGATTCGTATGTGCCTCCAAAATGGCCAAGCACGTTTAGCTTTTCTTTGGCAGCATACCCATTACAGCCTTTAAGCTGTGTTTCAATGCTCATTCCTTCCATTTGCTCTTTGGAAGAAACTCTTGTATAAATAACACAATCGGTTACCCATTCAATAACTGGTTCGGAACCTTTTGCGTACTTCTTAAAAACATTTAAAGTCTGCATATTTTCAAGGGTTTAGTGAAAACAATTCAACACAATTATATTGATAATCAACATATTGCACAAGTTTTTTTAGTTAACCCTCATGCGGCCTGGCTAACTGTTTTACTATCATCATTTTCCTGGACTTCCCGGCAGAATAGTTCGTAAGAGATCAGCGCTAGGTCATGAAGCGTTCCGATTATATTTTCAATTTCTTGGGGAGTAGCGTCTTTAAATTGAGGGTGCGACCGTACCTGCCGCTCGGATAAAAATAGGCGTTGATGAGCTTCGGATTTTTCACGTTGCTGGTCTAACCAGTCGTGCATGCTGATAATAGTTGACATAGAGATTTGTTTTAAGAGCAAACCTATATCCTCTTAAAATGGCACTGTCCCGTTTGGAGATGCAAAAGGTCAGTAATCTCCAAGTTTTTTTACGTGAAGGATTCCGAACCAAGAATAACTTCCTACTGATTATGGCGGATCATGGGCAAAATGGCTAAGTTCCTATCAGAAAGTTTCGGCACAATTTGAAAATAATTATCCATGCTTATTAAAGCCCTAATGGAGCACGAAGTTTTTCGACTAAAGATCGAAAAAGATGAGTATGACAACCTATAGTAGGGAACTCAATAGCGGTCTAATCAGCCCCGACCATTTTTTGATAATCATCCGAGGTAAGCAGCATATTAGATTCTGATGGATTTGATAATCTGACCTTGATCATCCAGCCATCAGTATAAGGATTGCTATTAACAAGGTCTGCCTTGTCCTTCAAGGCCGTGTTAATTTCAGTGATTTCACCGCTGACAGGTATAAACAAATCAGAGGTCGTCTTTACCGCCTCTACTGAACCGAAAACTTCATCTTTTGTGAATTTCTTGCCAATAGCTGGTAAATCCACATATACTATCTCACCCAATTCGCTTTGCGCAAATTCAGTGATTCCAATGATGGCAGCTTCATTTTCTATCTTAGCCCAAGTGTGTTCTTTTGAATATTTATAATCGTTTGGAAATTGCATAAAATTTAAATTTATTTTGAATTATTCATGAGTAATGAGCAGATGGGATTTTGTATGCTGGATAACAGTATTGGCAAGACTTTTATGGAAAAACCGGGAAATACCTGACCTGCCATAAGCACCCATAACAACAATAGAATCGGGGTGAGAAGCAATAAAACGCTCTAATTCCTCACGTTCAGTTCCATGTAACATTATAGTCTGCATATTGCTGTACCGTTTTGAAAGCCATGTTCTCAGGTCTTCTTCATGTGGTAAAGCGGAAATCTTCCCGGAGGAAACATTGACTAAAAAAGAGGGCAAATCATTTAATTCAGGAAAAATATAGGCAAACATTTTTAACGCTTTCATACTGGAAAAACTGCCGTCATAGCAAAGTATAATATTGTTGACCTGATCTGCACTTTTAGATACAAGGTATACCGGGCAATGTGAATTAACCAAAAGATCAATCAAATGGTAATGGGTTGAATCGGTCGCCGCATCGGCTACAATAACATCAGCAAAAGCGCTCTTTTCTATCAGGCCATTTAATGAAATGTCAGTATCCGGTGATATTTCATATTCAATTTTTGCATGCCTGCATTCATCTTCGAATGTCTTCTTGTTGCGATCAAGCAGCTCAGCGTTCTCCTCCGCCAGGGTTTTACCTGTAAGCCGGTTCCTTGTCAAAGACAAATCATTAGGGAACGGGTAGTTATAATCCACTAATTCATAGGCATAGTTTAAGAAAAAGGCATGCAAAGTTGATGATGAGCCTTTAGCAATGCCAATAGCCGCACTGATAACGTGCTGTGGAGCGAATGGGCCATTTATGATTACCAATATCTTTTTCATACAACTACTGGTTTGATATTATTGATAGATTGAAAATCCCCCGACAATTGTCCTGTTTTCAGCGCCATTAAATTCATCTTCTAATGAGACCCTGAATTCCCCCTTAACTGTCACAGAGTCAAAATGGGTAATAGTTATGACGCCGCTCGTAAGACGTAAGGGCAGAAAATCGAGTCCATCAGATAACGAGATGTTGTCTATCGAGATATTTGGATAAGCGCCGGTATTTACAATTTGTGGCAGATTTAAAAAGAAACTTTCGAACTTGTACCCTGTGGCGGTGATTGTTGCCGTGTGACTAACAAAATTCCAGTCGCCCTGAACTGTTTCCATTCTTATGTCTTCTTCATCGCCCAAAAATCTGACATTCAATAGTGAATAAGGCCTATGCTCACTGTCTTTTGTGCATCCTGATAAACAGGACCAAATCGACACTATAGTTATAATCAAAACCCTCATATTGTACGTAATTTCATAACCAGGTGATAAAACGATAGCATTTATTCTCTTTATCCCATTTTGTTAGTGACTTTGTGATCGGAAACTTTTTCAGCGTTTCCATGAACGTCGTATTGGAATGAAATGCGGCCGACAGGGTTTTTCTTGAAATAGGATGTATAGGTGTATTTAAGCCGGTGCTGAAATAAAGAAACCGGGATGTGTTCCCGGGCATTCCCTCTACTAAGCTGTAAATGCATACTTTCCCAACATAGTCAACCTGATAAGAATCTGCGTTATAAATACGCCAGTCAAGTCCATTTTTTCTGTAGCCCCAAATCTCATCATAATAGAATTTATGCTTGCTGGAGTCAGTTTTAATGGAAATAAAATGACTGCTGTTATCAAGTAGCTTTATTGATTTAGATTTATTAAATCCATTTGTTAAGTTGTGTTTCTGGAAATCCGAATCGGATAGATAAATGCCATTTGCAAGAGTGTCGGTCCTAACAGTCTGTGCAACGGAACTCACCGCGGTAGTCAACATCAAGATCGTGAAAAAGAGTTTCATTTTTTAAAACTTAGGTTCACAAATCAGTTACTTCCTCAATATCCTTTACGCAACATATCTGCATACTCGTTTGGCAAGGGACTTTCTTCAACTGCTGCTGCTGCCTTTTCAACATCGTATTCAAAACGGACAAATTCAACCTGAACAGTGTTCTTATCTGCAATACTGCTATTGTCATTAATGGTAAGAATAACATAACAGCCTTTCGGATTATTATCCTTCGGTTTACCTACGGAACCGATATTGATTGCATGCCGGAAATGTTTTGTGTCACCTGGCTCTGTTGGCAGGATTCTATGATACGGCTTGTGTGTATGGCCAAAACACATAATATCTGCGTCTGCCTGTTCCATGATGCGTATTAAACTTTTTTCTTCCCGGTCTTCAAATAGATATTCATTGATCTTGCGAGGGCTTCCATGCACCAGCAATAAATTCATTCTATCATTATTGAGTTGAAACTCGACCCGGATTTGCGCTGGTAAGGTTCTTAAATATTTTCTTTCATCATCTTTTACAATTGAGTTAGTAAAAGAAATTGAAACCGCGCCCATTTCTTTTTCTTTATCTGTTTTATAAGCACAGCCGCAATCATCGCTTGTTCTGCCAATGCCAAAATCATAGTTGCCGGCGATCGTGGCAATACCTCTTCTCCTGATCTCGTTAATTACTTCATTGGGCCAGATATTGTATCCTACCAGGTCACCGAGGCAATATATTGCGTCTGGCTTTTTCGATTCGATATCTTTCAGGCAGGCTTCAAGGGCCGGTAGATTAGCGTGAATGTCGCTGAATAATGCAATTCTCATTTTACTTAATATTTGAAACGTTGAAATAATTTACAATAACAATTTTTTCCGACGCCTTTAACTCTTTTTGTTTCTCCTCAGCCCACTTAACCACCTGTTGTGAAGTGTTGTCTAAATAAAAATTGAATATAGGAAGGTTAAGATCCGCAATAACAAAATCATGTACATGCCTTTCTCCTTCTTGTATTACGAAGCTGATATATGTCTTATACTTCCTCATAACCTAAACATTAAAGATGACAAGAAATATATTAGGGCAGCTAACAAGGACGTAATAGGAATGGTGATAATCCAGGCAAGAATAATATTCTTGGTCAGGCCCCAACGTACTGCACTCAATCTCTTTATGGCGCCTGCTCCAATAATAGCACCGGTTATAGTATGGGTTGTGCTAACAGGAATACCTAAAATACTTGTGGAATATAAGGTCAAAGCTCCGGCAGTTTCCGCGCTGAATCCAGAAAAAGGGCTTAAATGAGTTATCCTCATACCCATTGTTTTTACTATTCGCCAACCGCCTAGTAATGTACCGATTGCCATTGCAGTATGGCAGGCGATTACTACCCAAAATGGGATACTATCATTTTCGGTAAGTTGACCAGCGGCAATTAGTGAAACGAAAATAATGCCCATTGCTTTCTGAGCGTCATTTGCACCATGCCCAATACTATAGGCCGCAGCAGAAAAAAGCTGAAGGCGGCGGAAATTTTTAGCTACGCCACTATAGCTAAAGTTTTTGAATGCGTTTAGAAGTATTAATGATATAATCATTGAAACGAACATTCCAATAAGCGGGGCTAATACAATGAAGGCAGTAATTTTCAATATCCCCGAATAAAAAACTGAATGAAATCCTGCATGAGCAATAGCAGCTCCCACAAATCCACCCATTAAAGTATGTGACGAACTCGATGGAATTCCGAACCACCAGGTTATTAAATTCCATGTAATAGCTCCGATAATTCCAGACATAACAACCTGTAGCGTTACCACATCAGGATGGACAATTCCTGTTCCTATTGTGTTGGCAACATGCAATCCAAATAACAGAAATGCAACAAAATTGAAAATAGCAGCCCACAAAACAGCTTGAAAAGGTGTCAGAACTTTTGTTGACACAACTGTAGCAATAGAGTTTGCTGCATCATGAAACCCATTGATTATATCAAATGCAAGTGTTAACGCTATGACTATAATTAGTAACGTCATAATTATTCCTTTAGGCTTACCTTTTTCGAGTTGAGATACTTCCATGTAGGAATTGCAAAACTTGCTCCTGCCACGGTCGCCACTATATACACCCAAAGATGTTCCAGATGCCCTGATACCACGGCAGGGGCAATTGATCTTGCCGGATTCATGCTGGCCCCGCAAATAGGTCCCGCAAACATTGCTTCTAATAAAACGGTTGAACCAATAGCAAGTCCGGCAAACATGCCTTGTTCTTTACTTCCTGTAGCTACATGAATGATCACGAGCATGAGGAAAAAAGTAAGAATGAATTCGAGGATGAAGGATTGCAAAGCAGTACCTGAAGGCAAAGTCGTACCCAGTGTCTCATTTTCAGGGAACAAATACATTAATATTAGGCTTGCTAAAAATGCGCCGACAATCTGGCTTAAAATATAAGGAAGTATTTCACCCACCTTAAATCTTCCAGCTATAGTAAATGCGATGGTAACGGCAGGGTTTAGGTGAGCGCCGGAAATGTCGCCAAAAGTATATATCATTGCCATCACAATCAAGCCAAATGTAATTGCGATACCGACGTGACTAACACTTCCATTTGTTTCCTGATTGATAACTATTGCACCGGTTCCGCAAAATACAAGTGCAAAGGTCCCCAGCAATTCTGCAAGCCATTTTTTCATCTTACTATTATTAACAGCAGCCGCTGCCTGGTTCGCAGTTCAATTGTTTCGGTTTCTCGGCATATACCGTAATGCTGAATATTCCAGTAGAGCCTGTTTTAAAAGAAATAATTTCCTTGTCTGTCAAATACTTCTTCAAAATATCATCTGGAATAAGAATCGGCTTTTCTTTTTGAATGACTACGTTTTGGAAACCATTGACGTGGATCAGTTCCAAATACACATCTTTTTGAACGGCGCCGGAAACACATCCGGCATACATTTCTGCATCCTTCCTGAGAGATTCGGGAAGACTGCCTGCCAGGACAACATCTGAAATACTGAAGTGACCTCCAGATTTCAATACACGAAATATTTCCTTGAACACTGCATCTTTATTCGGCACCAGATTAAGAACGCAATTGCTTACAATAACATCTGCGACATTCGCTGTTACAGGCATTTTTTCAATATCTCCTTGTCTGAACTCTACATTATTAAATCCGCGTGCTTCCGCATTTCTCCTTGCTTTTTCAATCATTGCAGGTGTAAAATCAATTCCAATAACTTTACCGGTTTCTCCTGTTTCGTGTCTTGCAATAAAGGCGTCATTGCCTGCACCACTCCCTAAATCAATAACTACATCACCCTTTTTAATTTTAGCAAATTGCGTGGGTAAGCCGCAGCCCAGGCCCAAATCGGCATCAGGGTTGTAACCCGCCAGGTTTGTATAATCATCAGTCATGATGTTATAAACTTCCGTGCTGCATCCTCCAGCACCGCAACATGATGCTTGATTTATCTCTTTATCCTGTAAGGCAATTTCACTGTATTTCTGTCTTACTATCTCTTTCAGCTCTTGCTCTGTTTGCATAATTGGGTATTTATATTGTAATATTACGATTGACAAGATTAAAAAAAATCAACAACAATTATCCTTATTAATATAGGATACGAAAAAGGTTTCAAACACAGACTTGTATTGGTTCCAAACTTTTGCATCAATACAATAACAGACACTTGTGCCGTCAATAGTCCCTTTAATTAAACCCACGTTTTTCAACTCTTTCAAATGTTGACTGATAGTTGCTTGGGCAAGTCCCAATTCTTCCACCAGATCGCCGCAAATACATGCTTGGGATTTTATAAGATGCTGAAGGATGGCAATCCGCGCAGGATGTGCCAGGGCTTTCATCATCTGCGCCAGCCTGTTTTGTTTTTCAGTAAATATTTCTGTTTTTGTAAGTCCCATTAATCGCAAAATTACGATTATTTCCTGAAGGCCAATTATTTTTTAGGCAAGCTGGTACTTTTCCAATTCTTCTTTTATTGTTTTGACATTGGCTGGGTTTAACAAATCGGTACTGGTTCCTGTGTCAAGGGCAGTAACATAATCCAAAACAGATTGATGATTTTTCCGATTTTCGGATGTTATGAGGCAAATAAGGTCTGCCAGTTGATTATGATAGCCTTCAATATGACGTTGCTTAAATTTTTGTTTGAGCGTTTCAATAATACCGAGTTCTTTTAATAATACTATTTTTAGAGGCAAACTAAGCTCGTTCTTTGTTTCCTTTTCATCCCGGTATTTTTCGAGGGTCTTTTGTAAATCGCCTAGATGTTCAGCCAGCAATAATCCCTGAGCATATAAAAAAAGTTCAAGGAATTTTCTTCTTATGGTTATCATCTTATCGTTACCGTAATTATATGCCTTAAA
The DNA here is from genome assembly GCA_937927845.1 of uncultured Paludibacter sp. Taxonomy (GTDB): domain Bacteria; phylum Bacteroidota; class Bacteroidia; order Bacteroidales; family Paludibacteraceae; genus Paludibacter. The sequence continues at coordinate 71,070 of CALFXE010000001.1, read as the reverse complement.
TCCATTGTAAAAAATGGTAAGGAATTTGATCCTGAACGAAGACTTGCCCGGTTGTTCAAGCGTATACTTCGTCCAATTAACTACGGTTACGAGCGTATCAATTCTGGCCTCCAGATATTTGATTTCATCTGTGGCCACTTCAATATCCCGTTTTACTTGATCGTTAATGGTCTGTCTCGCATCTAAAAATTTTTGCAGAATATACTGATTCAGATAAATTCTTTCGAGTTTTGAAAGAGGTCTTATATCGAAGCTGAGCATTTCTTTTTCAATCTGGAAGTTTTTCTGAAGAAGGTTATTGTCACGGCTATCCTGATGGAATATATCAATAAACTGAGAAGTCTTCAGCTCGTTTCTATACCAGGAGGCTTCAATATCGTACTCCGGAAACTCGAAAGGAACAATCCCGAATTCTTTGTCAAACAATCGGACCTTTCCTTGATAATCGAGATTTCTAAACTCTTCCAGAAGGCCGGAGGTAGGTTCCTGTGAGTGATTTTGCATGGTGTCAAAATTATCTTATTGTTAAGTATGTATGTGAAAAGAAATTTGGAATTAGTATTGTATTTTGAAAAAATTTGAACCCCAAAGGGCCTACCAAACTTCCTGAAAATAACAGCCTTAGCTGTTTGCTTAACAATTAATTAATATTCCCGTAATGTACTCATAATACGGCTCGCATTTCTTTGCCCAAAACTTAACAGATGCGCCTTATTTTGACATTGTTGATCTGCATTCTCACTATTGGTTTTACTCAAGCCCAAAATCTTAAATTATCCGGAAAAGTAGTCAATGAAAAAAATGAACCGATTGCTGGGGTATCTATTAAAGTTGCAGGTGGCACCGGAACCTCAACTGATGTCGAAGGCCGTTATAGTCTCAATCTCACTCCTGGACAAAAATATGAGCTAGAATTTTCTGCCATTGGTTATGCAACGAAGAAAGTTAATGATATCGAAGTTGGAGAGAAACTGGATAATGAGCTTAACCTTGTTCTAATTGTTGCAGCGCAAAGCATGGAAGGAGTTACTGTCAAAGCAACTTCCCGCAGACAGGAAAGCACTGCTTCTTTATTAAATTTTCAAAAAAATAATACCGCACTTTCCAGTGGACTGGCTGCAGATTTTATTCGCCGTACACCAGATAAAAATACTGGCGAAGTTTTAAAAAGAGTAAGTGGTGCATCTATCCAAGATAATAAATATGTAATTGTAAGAGGGTTGAGTGATCGTTACAACCAGGCGCTTATCAATGATGCGGTGATGCCAAGTTCAGAGCCTGACAAAAAAGCCTTTTCTTTTGACATTATTCCTGCGGCAATGATTGATAATATCATTATCAATAAGACAGCCACTCCTGATCTTCCCGGTGAATTTGCAGGTGGTTTGGTTCAGATAAACACAAAAGACATTCCCACAAAGAATTTTATATCAGTTGGTGTTTCATTGGGATATAATTCACAATCCACTTTCAAGGATTTTACGAGTAATCCACGCAATCCGACAGATTGGCTGGGGTTTGATAATGGAAACAGGAGCCTGCCATCTGGTCTTCCTTCAATTACCGGTTATCGCAGTCTAAGTGATCAGCAAAAAATAGAGCAAACAAAATCTTTTAAAGGAGATGTATATCAAGAACAGGTTAAGACTGCACTGCCGATAACTACTGTGAACTTAACATGGGCCAACGTCGCTAAATATAAAAACGGTGCAAGTTTCGGAAGTATCGTTTCGATTTATCATCGGCAGGGAATGACTATTTATGATGACGTGGAAAGAGGACGTTATGAACAAGTGCGGACTCCCATTTTTACGGGTACTGAAACACAAAACAGGTATTCTGTAAATGCCGGAGTTCTTGCCAACTTCACCTATATTAAGGGAAAGCACAAAATATCTTTCAAAAACCTATTTAATCAGTTGTACGAAGACAATTATTATAACCGTACCCTTGACAATACAGGCCGCCTACAGATTGTTTCGCTTCGTTCATCTTTCCTTAATCAGCGTTCTTTATATAGTGGGCAATTGGAAGGCGAACATATTCTCAGCAAATCAGGTATAAAATTCAAATGGAACGGAAACTTTTCTTACAATTATAAAACTCAACCTGATTTCCGCACAGCCCAATATGTAAAAAGTTCTTCTGATCCCAATGGAGATTTTGAAATGGATGATGATGACACTCGTCGTTTCTTTTCAACACTACAGGACTACAGCACCGGTGCAAATGGTTCACTTTTTATCCCGTTTAGTATTAAGGGGAGTAAGCAATCTCTGAAAGTTGGCGGTAGTACATTAGTGCGCTTCAGGGATTTTAAGGCACGAGTCTTTAGATACAGGCCCGCATCCGGAAGCACAGATAATACAATACCGTATGATAAGGCTTTCTTGCCTGACAATATCAATGCTAATGGACTGTATCTCGATGAACAGACGCAGAACACGGATAAATACTTTGGAGTATCAGCCTTGAATGCTGGTTATGTAATGCTCGATAATAAAATTGGTCAGAAAATTCGGGTGGTATGGGGATTGAGAGCTGAATTCTTCGAACAGTTCCTTTCGTCTAAAGATCTTTCCTTGAAAAGGGTTGTACTTAATACTGAAAAGTGGGATTTTCTCCCATCCTTGAATCTTACTTACACAGTCAATAATAAAAATCAGATACGAATTTCCGGATCACAAACAGTTGCGAGGCCCGAGTTCAGGGAAATAGCACCTTTTCAGTTTTTTGACTATGAACAAATATGGGGCATAAGCGGTGAAACAGAATTAAAAAGAACATCGATCCTAAATGGTGACATTCGTTATGAATATTATCCAAAATCAGGTGAGCTGATCTCAATTGGTTTATTGGCGAAACACTTCGACAATCCCATAGAATTAAGAATGGATGCTGGTAGCAATGGTGACCGTTGGTTGTTTAACTATGCTAATGCTGATAAAGCGCTGTTGTATGGTGCTGAGGTCGAATTGAGAAAAAGCCTTGATTTTATCAGTGCCAAATTAAAAGATCTCACATTTATTGGCAACCTGACAATACTTGATTCAAAAGTAACTTTAACCACTGAGCAGGCAAATGGTGTAAAATCAGACCAAGACAGGCCTTTATTTGGTCAATCACCCTATCTTATTAATGCAGGTTTTCAATATACCAATACCAACTGGAATGCAACCATTTTGTACAATAGAATTGGCCCTCGGTTATCATTGGTGGGCGATCCAACAGGAGCTGGTTTCTTTGACATTTATGAAAAACCAAGAAATGTTTTAGATGTCCAGGTGTCAAGGAGAATGTTTAATAATAAAGGTGAGTTGAAGTTGACCGTTTCCGACATTTTAAACAATAAGTACGCTTTTTATGATAACCCATCGTCCAAAGTAAATTATAGTTATGCTCAAGGTGACAGGATTAATTATTCGTACTCACCTGGAACCACTGTTACAGTAGGATTTTCATACGACTTTGATCTAAAAAAGAAAAAATAACCCCAATATTTAACTACTCAAATGAGGAAAAAACAATTTATGAATAAGTTTAAACAATTTTTATTTATTGCCGTAACAGCAATGTTGGCTGTATCCTGCGTTAAGGTAAACTTCAACGATGAAGATGGTGGAAGCAATGGTGGCGGTTCAAATCCTGATGACCCGAATGTAAGCCGTGTACTGGTTGGATCCTACGAAAGAGACATCACTTTAGACGGCGGCGTATATACCATTAAAGGTTATGTCTATTTCACTTCGGGAACAACATTGAAAATTCCGGAAGGAACAATTCTCAAAAGCGACGTTTCTCAGAAAGGTGCGCTCATCATTGAGAGAGGTGCTAAAATAGACGCTCAGGGTAGCGCGGCTAAACCCATTGTATTTACTTCCGGCAAACCGGCTGGTTCAAGAGCCCGTGGCGACTGGGGTGGGATTATTCTTTTAGGAAATGCTCCTACAAACAGACCACTTTCTCCTGCTCCTTTGATCGAGGGCGGGGTTGATCGCCGTTATGGTGGTACTAATGCTTCGGATAATTCGGGAACTATGCGTTACTGCCGTATCGAATTTGCAGGAATTGCGTCTGAACCAGGTTCGGAGATAAATGGGTTAACGCTTGGGGGCGTAGGTTCCGGTACTACTCTCGAATACATCCAGGTATCTTATGGAAATGACGATTCCTTCGAATTCTTTGGAGGTAATGTGAATGCAAAATATTTAATCTGCTATGCTTCTTCTGACGATGATCTCGACTTTGATTTTGGATACACAGGAAAAATTCAATTCGCTGTTGTTCAGCGCAGGCCTGAAATTGCGGATACAGATGCTGGAAACGGCGTAGAAGCAGATAATGATGGCTCTGGTACACTTGCGCTTCCATATACAAGACCAATACTTTCAAACATTACCTGGATAGGACCAAATGGTGCGCCGAATACTGAGGCTAATCTCAATTTTGCCAACAGATGGAGAAGATCGGTAAGGTTTGAAGTTCATAATTCTATTCTTATGGGATATCCCAAAGGTGGGTTTTCAATGGAAAGTGCCGCTACAGCAGGTGCTTATAATACAGACTCGTCTGTATTTAAAAATAACCTCGTGCATGCTTTGGCTGATGCATACAAAGTTGATGCGGCTGCAGGTGGCGTAATTACAGCGGCTCAGGTAAAGACCAAGGCCGAAGCTAATGGTTGTATTACTTATAACACGGCGAATGATATCATGCTTGAAGCTCCTTTTAATTTTGATGCTCCCAATTACATGCCTAAAGCCGCCTCTCCAGCTTTGTCAGGTGCTGTGTTTACAGGATTGGATCCTTTCTTCACAACAGTTACCTATCGCGGAGCACTCGGTACAACTAACTGGTTGACGACCTGGACGAGCTTTACACCGCAAACAAACGTTTACTAAAAAACTTGTTTCACATATTTTTGCAAAGCCGCTTATATAGGCGGCTTTGTTTTTGCCTAAAAGAATACAAATGCGATATTTAGTTGTAATCACCTGCATTATTTTGTTTACAAGGTGCAATAACAATGCGGATAAAGGACCTACGTCTACAATAAAGACAGATTCAACTGTTAGAGACAACAATTCAGTTTACAAAAGTGGCATAGATATAGAACCCTCATTAAGATTTATCGATAGTCTGGAGGTAATTTATTACGATAACCCTGACGGGGACTCTTTGAGGTATAGTCGTTTTTACCAATACCTTCCATCTAATGATTCAAGCTTAATTAGAACTATTCATTCAAATCTTGAACAAGCTTTTGAAACAAGAAATAGCCCTATGAACTGCAGGTCTGAAGGGAAGATTTATCTATATAGAGAGCTTGAACCAGTTAAAACCGTATATTTCTCCACCAGGTGCGACACTTGCTGTTATATTTATTTCATTAAGGACGGCGCCTTTTTATATTTTCCATTATCGGATAACCTGAAGCGTTCTTTAAAAGAAAATAAAGCAAACAGCAAGAGGCCATAACAAAAGTCACGGATCGCTAATGTTTGGGCGCATAGACATAAGCAATTTCATAAGGAGCTTTTCTATGTTGGGGCATTAGTTGGCCTAAGTTCAAATCCTCTTTTTGTGGTGTGGGTTCGCACACGGTGTATGCTACCCCATTATATATAATTGGAGTTCCAATTGGTTTATCAAATTTCACAGCAACAGTTACATGCGTTGGAAATACGAGTACAATCATGGGAAGATCGTAAATCTCTCTTACAAGATAAAAGAATAAAGCGGCTCTATCCTCACAATCGCTGTAGTCATACAGAAGGGTTTGTTCTGGTGACAAACGCTTTTCCATTCCAAAGGTTAGTGAGTCCGGCTCAAACAAGAATGCATATCTGGTAAATCTCATTAAGTAATCAACACCGTTCTTTTTGCTCAAACCCTTAACACTTCTTTTTAGTACCGGAATAAGCGACTTATAGGTTTGGTTACTTAAAGGAATATTAAAATATGATTCATAGTCCACAACGGGATAGTTGATGAAGATTGCCTTTATTTCAGGATTCAATTTTACACGGAAATAGTAATCCTGATCGTAATAATTAAATCGAATATCCTTTTCAAGATAATCGCCAGGTCTAAAATCGGGCAAGTGAGTAATTTTATAGGAGAATGCATTTTTTCCCCCGGAAAAGTCTATTATAAATGCAGAAAATTTATCTTTTACAAAATCAATGTTTTTATAATCGTGGAAATTTAAACATACGTACTGTTTTCCGTGATAAATGTGTGTTGGTATGTTATATATATTTTCATCGCTTCGAACATAGAATAAAAGCTGATCGCCTGCAAAGGTCAGCATAGCGTCGTAGCCTGACTTGATTAACAGAAACCATTTATATAAAGTATATCGTTTGTAATTTTCTGCTTTAGGGCTTATTTGTTGAGCCGTTTTACGAATTAATTGATAATACAGCCAGTCATCGGGCTTGTATTTTTCTTTATAGATGTTCAGTGCATTAAGTACAGAAATATAGTTTGATTTTTCGACCTTCTGGTAAAACGAATCTATAGCCGACTGTGATGGGACACCGGTAAAGTCTGTGATGAACGATCTATCCAATATAAATTCAATTTGATCACCATAAAAATCAAAATGAATAGACGTGTCCCTATTTTGGCCGAATAGGATTAGTGACTTGAAGCAACAATAAATTGTAAGGAATAATATGGACGATTTTATTTTCACAGGCAAGTGTCATCATAAAACTACAAAATTAGCAGTTATCACACCTCTTCCCCTAAGCGATTAATAATCAGATGTTTACGAGGCCGTTGTGTTGACAGCCATTTTTTTTCGAGAAACCCATTAAACTACTGCATCATTTTCTTAAGGTGTCCGTCTATATATTAAACGCAATATTACGATGAAACAAAATGAATCTTTGCCAGTAGCAATTGTTGGAGGCGGCCCCGTTGGTTTGGCGGCTGCCGCGCATCTTACGATACGAAATATACCTTTTATATTATTCGAAGCTGGTGAAACAGTGGTGGCAAATATTCGCTCATGGCAGCATGTACGCGTGTTTTCGCCGTGGAAATATAATATTGACAAGGCGGCCAGGCAATTATTGGACACTGCAGGCTGGAATGCACCCGATGATGAAGGATTGCCCACCGGAAAAGAATTGTACGATGAATACTTTAAACCTTTAGCCAATCTGCAGTCACTACGGCCGCATATACATACTAACAGCAGGGTAATGTCAATAGGCAGAAAGAACAGGGATAAAATGAAAAGCTGGGGACGTGAAGAATGGCCTTTTGTTATGCAGGTTCATCATAGAGATGAAGGCGTAAAGTTTTATCAGGTCAGAGCGGTCATTGACGCTTCCGGTACATGGAATAGTCCAAATCCTATCGGTTCGGGTGGAGTGTTTGCAGTGGGGGAAATTGAAAACAGTGAAAACATTCTTTATGGAATTCCAGATGTTTTAGGAAAATTAAAAGACCGGTATAAAAATAAAAATGTAGCTGTAGTGGGCGGCGGACATTCAGCTATCAATACGATCATTGAATTGAATAAATTAAAGAATGAATATCCCGATACGACTATTCATTGGATATTGCGGAAGAAAAATCTGAGAGATGTGTATGGGGGTCAGGAAAAGGATGCATTGGAAGCAAGAGGCGCACTCGGAATCAAGATTGAACAATTGGTAAACGACGATCGTGTCAATGTTTATACTCCTTTCCAGGTACAGGAAATCAGAAGTCATTGGAGATTGATAAATACTTTTATATAGTAATAAGCAACAAATAAAAGAGCAAGTCCACTCAATATTTGAATGCTTTTTCTTAACCATGTAAGTTGAGCAAATTTACTAACCGCCCCTGCAAATAGGCTGACAATCAAAAAAGGCATTCCCCGGCCAATTCCAAAGGCAAGCGCAAGAATAAATCCATATAAAGGTTCTGCTTTCGCTGCGGCTACAGATAAAAGTAAAAGCAAAGGCGCCGCGGAAGTTCCTAAACTAAAGATCAACCCATAAACGAAAGAGCCACTAATCCCTGGTCTTCTTAAGGCCGCCAGTTTTGTAACAGTTAATCGAGGCCCATAAAATGCAAAGGCGGCGGCAATAAGGGATACTAAAGCCATTGATAAAGCCCAATACTGTCCGAAGCTCTCGGTAAGAAAAACGCCAAGTCTACCGGCTATTGCCCCTAAAATTGAAAGGCACAGCACAATGCCTGCGAAAAAGGCAAGCGCCATCAGGAAACCACGATTCGATTTGCTTTCAGTATTACTGCTAACAAGCCCGGCTATCCCAAGCCCTACAGGTAATGTACAAGGACAAACTCCTGTAGTGATAACGCCCGCCCCGGCAGCTATTAAAAGGCTTAAACCGGAACGCTCTGATAAAGTTTGTCCAAATTCCTGGATGAATTGTTCTAAGCTCATTGCTTTACCTGTTGCGGTTTACCTGCCGTAAAGCCTCCTTTATTGACCGCTTGCTGAATTTCTTCCGTCTTGATTAAGTTGGGGTAAAAAACTATGATAGCGTTTCTATTTTCGAGACTTACTTCCACTTCTTTTACGCCATTCAAAGATTTAATAGTTTTTCGTACCGAGGATTGACAAGCACTGCATACCATTCCATCAATAGGAATTTTTATTTTTTCTGTGTTTGCAGTTTGACTTTTTGGCGCGCTTGTGTCTTGTTTTGAGTTGTTTTGAGCGCATGACACAAATGCCAAGGAAATTATTAAGGCAAAAGAAAAGGATAGTTTCATAATTAATGATTTCATAGATGTCATCATTTTTTATTTAAGGTTTCTGATCGTTATATTTCGATTGCATTAAATCCGGATTTTACAATGACTTCCTTGATCTGCTTTTCATTTACTTTATCAGGTTCATAGCTAATCGTAACTTGTTTCTGAATAACCTTTGGCTTTACCTGCTTTACGCCGGGCAATTCATTTACTGCATTGGTAATTTTTTCAGCACAGCCTTCACATACCATATTGGTCACCTTAAAATTAAGCTGATTCAAAGACTTCAATGAAATGGCCTGAATTGTTTCCATTTTTATAGTCTTTATCTGCAACGTATTTATCAGGATGGCAAATATGCTTATGATCATTACTCCAATGGCAAGCAAGGGTGTTATAAGTCCCATTGCAGCCAGCACCATTCCTACAATATTAAAAAGAACTGCTACTATAACATTTCCTGTCATTGTCCTGTAACTGGCTTTCCCAAGTATCAGCGCATTCAGTACATCGATCAGTTTGTCACCAATCAAAATAACTCCGGCTGACTCAATGGCCACATCCGTCCCTGCACCAATTGCAATGCCTACATCTGATTGAGCAAGTGCAGGGGCATCATTGATGCCGTCCCCAACCATTGCCACTTTGGCCCCTTGTTTTTGCAATTCTTCGATAGCTTTTACTTTTTCATCCGGCAGCAGCTCCGCATTCACTTGATCAAATCCTAATTCCGTTCCTATGGAATTTGCTACAGGCTTTGCATCACCAGTAAGCATAACGGTATTGATTCCTCTTTCCTTAAATCTTGTAATTACTTGTTTTGCTTCCTTTCTTGGTATATCCTGTAAACCGATAAGCCCTATGACCTGGTTATTTCGTGCTGTAATAACAACGGTCTTCCCCTGCTCACCTAACTGTTGAATTTTTTCTTTAACAGGATGCGAAAGCTCAATGCCGCTTTGTTCGATAAAAGAAGGCTTGCCAATTGCAATCGACGATCCATCTACCGCTGCAATCACTCCTTTGCCTGGAATAGCCCGGAAGGATTCCACAAATAATTCCGGAGCATTTTCTCTTTTGGCATAAAATGAAATTGCCTGTCCAATCGGATGCTCCGATTTACTTTCCACCGCACCAGCAATTGATAAAAGCTCCAGGGGTTTTCCATTGAGTGCTTCCACATTGGTTACGGTAGGCCTCCCATAAGTAAGTGTTCCCGTTTTATCGAATATAACTGTATCGACAATAGACAATCCGTAAAACACTTCACTTGCTTTTACCAACAAACCAATTGAAATTCCCTTTCCTCCTGCAATGGCAGCAAGCGTAGGTGTTGTTATACCCAGTGCACAGGGATAGCCCATGATAATTGTAGTGAGCAAAACTAAAGTTGCCTGAGTATAATTTCCTGTCAGTAAAGACCAACCGGCAAAAGCAATTCCAGCTACTATAAATACTACGGGGCCGTAATAGTTCATTAGTTTGTCTGCAAGCAGTTCGACCGGAGGCTTTTTTTCTGCAATCCGGCTCATAAGGCCCACGATTTGGCTTAAAAAGCTGTCCTGGCTGATCTTTGAGACTTTTACTTTCAGATTTCCGTCGAGGTTTAATGTTCCCCCGATTACGTCAGAGCCATTTTCCTTTGTGGCTGGAACCGATTCCCCTGTAAAACTGGATTCATCCACACTCGCCATTCCTTCTACAACCATTCCATCCAGGGGTATACGTTCGCCGGGTTTTATCTCAACAGTTTCTCCAACTAATACATCCGCTGTTGGCACTTCAACCGCCTGGTTCCCTCTCAATACTCTTGCCCGTTGTGGTTGTAACGATAAAAGCTTGCGCACAGCTTCAGAAGCTTTTTTTCTTGTGTCGAGCTTAAAATATCCAAAGAACAAATGAAGTGACATCAGCCATGCTGCTACCGGCAAAAAGTTCGGCCAGACCGGGTTGAAAAGCGACAAAGTTCCAATAATAAATGCACCCCATGCACCCGTTGACAGCAGGACATTTGCATTGATAACTCTTTGGCTGATTGCCATAATAGTTTTGCGAAGAACAGGATAACCCACCCATAGAAGTACAAAAGTGGCAACAGCCAGACTAAACCAGGCGCGATATTGCTCAGGGATGCCGAAAACATTCACGGGATCGATCAAAAGATCAATAATGGAAATGATCATCCCGATAATGCCACGCGTTTTAATAAGGTTGAAAATAGCATCATCGGTTTTATACTGTTGAACCTCATTGGCAGAAACATTATAACCTAATTTTTCAACCGCATTAGCAATCTGTTCCTGGTTCATTCTATCTGTATCAGCTTCCACCAATACAATTCCATGAACAAGGTTTACCATTACGTTTTTTATAGCCGGGTGTCTTTTTAAAGCTGTCTCTACGCTCATCGTACAGAACGAGCACATCAGACCTGACACTTTTAGCTGAACAGTTTTAGTGGCCATAGTTGTATAAAGAATAAAAATGTTCTTAGAATAATTAAGCTGCAATGGTTTTGCCGATTCCGGCATTGACCAACTCTATTTCAGAAATCCCCTTGTTTTGACAGCATTTGAGCAAAATGCCATTTACAGCAACGGCTGGAAGGGATTTAATACCGTATTGTTTTGCTTTTTCGATACATTCCTTTGTATCGCAAAGTTTGGACAGATCATAAACAATGACCTCGCAGGATGAACAAGCCAGTTTTTTAACCATTTCAACCGCAGGCTGGCATACGCTGCAACCGGCTGTAAACACCTCAATAACCCTTTTATTTTCCATGATTTATTTTTTATAAACCAAAGATGGGAGGGGTCAATGGGTGTCCGCCAAATTATTTCTGAGAATTTTCCGGATTTTCTTCGTTGTACTTTGCCAACCGGTCGCCTATTTCATTGATTTCCTTCATTTTTTGGGTGAGTGCGTTATCTTCTATTAGCGGAAATTGTTGCTTTAAAAGTTCGATTTTTTCAGCATCGGGGCAGTTTCCCGGGCAGGCATTCATTACCTTAACCAGCTTCAAGGCCAGGCTTTTACGGAAAACCTCATCCAAAAGAAGAAAATGTGCCTTTTGCAATGCCTGATCCGCGGCTTTGAACTGAATGGAGATTTGATCAGGGTCTTTACCTTCGTCCAGCATTCGGGTAATTGCTTCAATTTGTCCCTTGATAAAGTTGAGACGTTTAATCAGATCACCGGTAAGATCACCTGGAAGCATGATTATTTTTTTGCAAGGTAAATTCGAAAGGGCATTATTTCACCGTTAAAATTATGTTTCTTAATCATTTTTTCCGCAGGAGTCGCCTTATATTTAAGTCACAACGAAAACTCCGACGTCGATGTTTCAACGGTTTCTCAGTTGGTAAATTAACCAGATACTTCGAAACAAACACTTTTTGCGCCAGGCCGGAGGTTGCTTATTTTACTAAAGTTTTCAATTAGCATACCATTCCTCTTAGCTTCTTTTTTCGTTAACCATAGTTAGCTCATCAACTTATTTTTCATTCTTTCCATGAAAGCATCCTTGTAGTTTGCACCAATCGGTATCCGTTTCGGAAGCTTTTTAAGTATGAGTTCGTTATTTTCCATAGAAGAAATTTGCTTCAATGCCACGATATACGATTTATGGACCCTCATAAACTGGCTGTTTGGCAATCGCTCCTCCAACTCCTTCATCGTTAGGTAAGCAAGTGTTTTTTGTTGTCCCCGGTGAAAGGCGACATAGTTGTTCATTCCTTCCACAAAATCTATGTCATCCAAATCAATTTTTAACATCTTTCCTCTCTGCCCAGCCTTTACGAATATATAATCATTTGGAATGGCTTCTGGATTTGAGCAGGGCTGATGCGCCACCGCATCGGTAACACGTTGCACCGCTTTAACAAACCGATTAAATTCAATTGGCTTCATTAAATAGTCAATGGCATCAAGCTCATAACTGGTAACTGCAAATTCAGAATATGCTGTGCAAAAGACCACATTCGTACTATCTCCTAAAATTTTCATTACTTCAATTCCGTTCATTTCATCCATCTGAATGTCCAGAAAAACGACATCGGGCTTTTCTTTCTTCACAATTTCAATTCCCAATAGCGGATTAGTTTCTGCGGCAATCAATTCCAGGTTAGGCAACCGATCAATATACTTTTTAAGCACATTAATCGCTGGCTGCTCATCATCAATTATTACGCACCTTATCATAGGTTAAGTGTTTACAGTAAGTTCAAACGTATAAAACTCTTCTCCATCGTCAGCCTTCATTTCATATTTCCCTTTGAAAGCAACGTCCAGTCTTTTGGATAGGTTAGTGATGCCTATATTGTGGGAAGACAATTCAAAATTGTTTTTCTTCTTTTTATTCCGGCAGTAAAAATAAACTTGTCCAGGATGAAGCGACACCCTGATCTTTAAAGGATGTTCCGGGTCTTTTAGGTCGCCATATTTGAAAGCATTCTCTACAACTGTGATCATGGACAGAGGCGGAATCATTTGGTCTTTTATGACACCTTCTACTGCAAAATCAATCACCTTAGAATGTCCGAAACGGATATTATTTATTTCAATTAATAGTTGCAAGTTGTCCAATTCCTTTTGCACAAATACCTTATCGCTTTCATATTCCACACTCTCCATTGAGTAACGCATGATCCGGGAAAGCTTTGAAATATTATCAGCTAACTCCTGAGAATATTCCATAGCCTGCGAAAATAGTACGTTTAGTGTATTGTGCAGGAAATGGGGATTAACCTGTGAACGTAAAAAAGCATATTCTAAAAGAAGTTTGTCTTTTTGTAATTCCAGTTCCTGTTGCTTTAATATTGAATTTTCTAATTCGTTTCGTAGCTTTTCTTCCTGAAGTCTCCTGAGTTCTCTTTCCTTTTTAAAAGATTGCACAACGTAGAAGTATAGCATTGCATAAGAGAAGTATTGAACATATCCCAGAACTGCCCCTTTCAAAAAATCTCTAAAATTATCTGAGGTGTATAATTTAATGCCGGCAAGAGGTAATAGAAGATAGATGTAGCAATAGCCGATAAGCCCCATTACAAAAAATACAATAAAGAAAGAAGCTATGCTCCATAAAACACCAATTCTTCTGTAAAGATTAAGGCAATAGATGCTTACATAAAATGTAAGACAAAATGGAAGAAGGAAAAGAATGGTGTTAATTATTTTGATATTGGGGTTAGCCAGATAATTAGCTATGTATATAAAGCTGCCGTACACAACCCATGCAGAGGCATGTACTAAAATTTGAAAGGGCGTTTTGTTCTCCCCTGGAAGAAGTGATGCCATGTTTTTGCAGGTTTTGGTCAGATTGGAACAGCGAAAGCCGCAGTTTACAGGTACACTAAAACACCCTGTTCGTAAAGCTGATGGAACACGTTATTTTCAAAACATTCCCTTCTTACAGGATGCTCAATACATCCGGTCAACAGATCATACAGCTTGCCATCAACTTCGTAAAATGAATAAGTGTTTTTCTTCAATAAAAAAGGAATATTATGCAATTTAAAAATACCAAATAGCTGCGAATTGAAGCTAATTTTTTCAGTGGGGATTAAAGAATGATTAGAATTGAATGACTGAATTTTGGAGTTTACAATATTAGCAACTTTATGAATATATAGCCAGCCTTCCCATTGCTCTGGATATGATCTTATGATTGGAGCAATAAGGTCATAAATTCGCTGGGTGGTCTCAATGGCAAATTTCTCCCTATCTTTACTTTTATCGGGGTAAATAGGATCAAAGAACCGAAGCCGGATCTCATCCCAGGATTTGCGGTAAGAAGCGACTGTTAGAATTGGCACATTGGAGACATGGGCAAGAAATGAAATTCCTTTTCTGGCGAATATTTGCTGATGAAGGAAGTTAACACTGCAATTATTTTCGTTTTCTGTAGTGGTGGTCCCGGCGCCGCTATTTCCATCAATATATAACACAAGTGTTTTCCCCTGCTTTAGTTCCCGTAGCATTTGTACACCTGCTTTGGCATTTTCTGCATTAATTATTTTAAGATTATTTCCATCTACATTACCTGGAAGATCGTTAAACAATGAGGAAAACAATTCTCCCTCCTTTTCCGTAATGTCTTTTCCTATTACTAAGGTGAATGGAATTTTGTATTTAGCAAGCAAAAGATTTATCACCCGATAAGAACCGGTGTGAAAGGTGCAGATAATGGTCGGCTTAGTTTTTAGTAGGCCAATAATTTCATCATCGAAATTTTCTACTTCAATGAAGTCAAGAATTTGATAGGAACTTTGTTCAAGAATGCTTAGTTTTTTATGCAGCAGAATCTTTTTGTAAATATCCTTATGCGAGGAACAATGAATTTCTGGAATAAAGTTGGAAAGTGATGCACTTACCATGTTAAACTGGCCATTCAGAGGTTGATTATCATCAAAACTAAACTTCGTTTCAAAATCATTTATAAGAGAGTTTCTGGATTCTATATATTCGGAGCGGTTCATATTGTACTTTTTTTGAAAAGGCTTATTGTAGCCCGTTTTTTAATTCAGAAAGATTCCGGGGCGGTGAAAGCCACTAATAAAAAAGGAATCCGGTTTACAGATTCCTGAAATGGTGCAAAGCGAAGAAGACTTATCTTCCTGTACCTGGTGGCAGCGGCGGCTGCGTATCTATACAGCAGCTATCAGTAAAAAATGAAACTACACTTGCCCATACATTTTTAAATCTTGCTTCAAGTTCCTCGATGCTTAAAGGCTTTGAAAACACATTTTCAGTTGTCACCATGATGTTAGGTTTTAAGTTGGTTAATGGCCGCTTTCACGCAGCACTGTTATTTACTACCCAAACATCACGTTAGTAAAGCCCGTGTAAAAACCCGTTACGTGAACTCTCGATTAGCTTATGTAAAATGGAGTATAGCCGCTGTATTATATTTTTAGTTTTCTTATATTGCTTGCTAATAATGAACCCTGATGTAAGATTTGATATTGACCGGAAAAAATTTCCCACTGCGATGTACAGCCGGGAGCTTCTTGGCCATTTGAAAAAATATGCTGAGCCTGCTGCTAAAGATTTTTTCGTAATCGAGGGAACTTTTGGTTGCATATTCCGGCAGGAATTACCGAAAGGCGGTGAATATTTAATCCATGTTCATGATTTTTTGCTTACACAGGAGTTACAGCTATTTCTTGAAGCAAAAGAACCTGTAGTGTTTGTGCTTATGACGATGCAGGGAAGAATTACTATTGATGTACCCAGAGCAGGTTTACAGACTATTGAAGCAAATCAATACAATATTTTTCATTTCACCCCGTGCAAGACAGCAATCAGTTGTTACAAAGGAAACTCCAGAATATTTTGCTTATGTATGACGCCTGATACTTTTAAAAGGCAGGCTACTGACCTGGCATTTTTTACAAGCTCTATGCAAAAGGCCAAGTTGAATTAAGATTTTACATTCGTAAAGTTTGGCAGCGTCCTCATTACGACCATCCTGCTTTTCTCTTTCCCAGCTTTTGTTTCGTATTGATGGTTACTGGCTTTCAGCTATATACTAACGACCGCCTCGTAAAAGAAAGATTTTTGAGTCTTAACCTTAAACTTGTATCTTCCTCTTGAATTTTCATAGGATAAGGTTTAATGGTTAATGGTTTTTGATTAGGCGCAGTCTCTCTTTACGGGGAGACTGTTTTATATTTGCACCCAAACCTGGCTTCCTATGATAAGAGTTCTTGCAATATGCAAAAGCAATATCTTTTTAAATGGTATAAAATCTACCTTATTATCTTCCGGTATTGAAATGGTCTCAATGTGCAATGATAGTTCCGAAGGCGTTACTTGCTATAAAAAGATAAAACCCCATATAGTTATCGCAGATGCCAATTGGACAAACAAAATTTACGCAATTCCCGGTACAAAGTTAATACAACAACTTATTGCTTATGATCCTGCAGCTAAAATAATTATTGCCACAAACATTTATGAACCGGATGTGGTAGAAGAAATGAAACAATTAAAAATTAGAGGCTACTTTTATCGGAGCATGAATAATATACTGAGTGAAATCGTTAATTGCATAAGAGATGTCTATGAAGGGAAAGAGTGCTTTGCCGATTGACCTTTCACGGCATTAAAATATTCGATTAAACGTTTTCAATCCTACTGGTATTTTTGGTCTTATACTTCATCAGGCTGAAGATGAACTTTAGAATGATATTAATATCTACGTCCAACAGTTCTGCGAATCGTACAAGTTCATTATTTGTAAAATCTCCAGGATTGTTAACCTTGTTTCTGAATGTTACAAATCCCATCTTCAACTCTGCGGCTAAGCGGGATTCGACCATTACCGCAAAAATTTGTTCAAAGCTCTTAATTTTTCCTGCTTCAAAATCAGTTTTTATCGAATTGAGTTTATGCTGTCGTTTTCTTGCTTCTTCTTGTTTTTTATCTTTTTCTGATATTTCCCGCTTCTTTTTGGGCATTTCGTCAATATTTAATGCCAAAAAGTAAAACGGTTAAACAGAACTTGAATAACTTTTGATAATTTCTAATTAATTTACGTTATATTGATAATAAAATAGTTTATTTCAGAGTAAATTATTATAAATTTGGAGTAACAGTATCGAAATCATTGACCCAAAGTTATAAACTGGACTAATGATTTTATTTTGCGCTTCATCTTGATAAAAGTAGTAAGCGCTTAACAAGTCTTGCATCCCGAATCTGACAATTCACGAAACGCAAGAGTAAGTTAATGCGCTCAGCCCCATATTAAAGGGGTTGAGCCTACTTACGCATTTGTGTTTCGGCCTTCCGCAAGGAAGGTGGCTTTGTCAGAGCCAGGGATGCAAAGGGCGGGTAGGCTTAACCCCTATTTTTTTACTCAGCCTTGCCGCTCAAGACTTGCAGTTAAATGGAGTTAGTGCTGCAAGAATGAAGAAAGTTACTATCATAAAATCTCTTTCTCATGTGTCACACAGCGGTGTATGCTTGCCGTATGCGCCGCTTTTTCCATTCCTGCACTCTTACAAAATCCTTTATGCTTGCAAGCCAAAGAATCCAGTGTAAGGGTTAGTTAAGGCTCTGATATTTTTAAACTATTTCTTTTTCCATCTAAACTAAACTGCAATGAAAAAAAGCCTTTTTTTCATAAAGGGTATTTTATGGCCCGTACTATATGCTTTTGCGCAGTCCCCACCGGAGAGCATTATGCCTCTCGCTGTCGGGGATTATGTACCAGATATAACTTTCAAAAACGTCACGAACTATAAATCATCTACAGCGAGATTATCTGACTTTAAAGGAAAATTAATCCTTCTTGATTTCTGGAGTAGCTGGTGCGGTTCCTGCCTTAGTCTGTTTCCTCACCTGGATTCATTACAACGAAAATTCAAAGACGAGTTGCAAATTATTCTCGTGAATACAAAAAGCCGAATATCAAAGGACGATGAAACGAAGATTACAAAAATTCTTGATCGTATAAGAAGCAGAACCGATAGCGAACTGAATATTCCTGTGGTGTATGACTGTGAAAAGCTGGATGAATATTTTCCCTGCACAATCATTCCGCACGAAGTATGGATTGACAAGAACGGAAAGATAGCCGGTATTACGGATGCTGCCGAGGTAAATGCCGATAACATACAGGCATTGATAAACGGCAGAAAGGTGAAACTGAAACTCAAGAAAGACCTCCCTGACTTTGACCCTGCGAAGCCTTTATTTATAAACGGCAACGGCGGCGACGGCAGTGAAATACTCTGCCGGTCTTTGGTAAGTTCAGCCATTGATGGAGTGAGCGGCGCAACCGGCATACGGCGAAGCGCAGATAAAGTAACCGGCTTCTACAGTATCAATCAATCGCTGTTGTCACTTACAAGAACGGCTTACAACAAAGAAATTCCCTATGAAAACAATCGGGTTTTTGTCAGCAATAAAGCGAAGTTCAATAAGGTTTACTGCTACGAATTGATTTTATACGATACAACCGTTGAGGCCATGTTCGGCTTTTTGAAAGACGATCTCAAAAGGTATTTCAATATATCGGTAAAAAAGGAAAAAAGAAAAATGCGTTGCCTTGTGCTGAAAGCAGCCCTCCCTGCAAAGAATACTGCTGCCGACAGGCTCCCTGATTTAGATATTGAAGAAGCCAGTTTGCGCAAACACATTTACAATTATCCTCCTTCTTTTGTGGCAAACCTGTTAAATGATTATAGCGCAATCCCGATCATAGATGAAACCAATTTTTCTAAAAATATCTCCATTGATCTTCCTTTCTCTTTGACTGATATAGCCGGATTGCAAGCTGCTTTTAAAAAAATTGGCTTTGAACTGAAAGAAGAGAATAGAGAACTGGAAGTGATTCTTATCAAGGACAATTAAAACACTCCCCAAATCTCTTTCACCATTTATTTACTTATAAAACTTAACTGCAATGAGAAAAACAAAATACTTCTTACTAATGATACTGCTGATTGCGTATCAGTTAAACCTGCAAGCTCAAAACGAAACAGTTGTTACCGGCAAAACAATAGATGCCGACACAAAGCAAGAAATAGCCGGTGTGACCATAAGCAGCAAGAGATTTGAGACGGTCAGTAATAGCGACGGCACGTTTAAAATCTCTGTACAAGCCGGTAATGATACACTCACACTCACACATACAGGTTACCAGCCAAATCGTATTCCTGTAGACAATAATCTTTCTTTCCTTGTCATTGAACTTAGCAAAAAAGAAAATGTGTTAGGCGAAGTAACAGTTAGTACAGGTCTCCAGCAAATACCGAGAGAAAGGGCTACCGGGTCATTCGATCTTATTGACAACAAGACACTAAACTTTCAGACAGGCAGTAACATACTTGATCGGTTGAATGGAATTGCCAGCGGAGTTTTGTTTGACAATACGAAGATAAAATCCGGCAATAAAAAATATGGTTTCTCTATCAGGGGATTAAGCACCATCAACGGCTTGCAGGACCCTTTAATTATCGTTGACAATTTTCCGTATGAAGGTGATATTAATAATATCAATCCCAACGATATTGAATCCATCAGCCTCCTTAAAGATGCTGCGGCAGCTTCGATATGGGGAACAAGGGCAGGCAATGGCGTGATAGTGATAACTACAAAAAAGGGAAGGTTTAATCAGCCGTTAAAAATTGAATTAAATACAAACGTGATAGTTGTCGCAAAGCCTGATTTGTATTCACTGCCTCAGATTAGCTCAACCGATTATATAGATGTCGAGCAATTTTTATACAATAAAGGGGCATTCGGTTCATTAATCAATGATCCTTCACAAACTGCTTTATCACCCGCCCTGGAAATTTTTATTAAACGTGCAGGCGGGCAAATATCTGCTGCTGATTCTGCATCTGCCATCAATGCAATTAAAAGTATTGATGCCCGTGCCGATTATCTGAAGTATGTGTATCAGGCGGCAGTTACCCAGATTTATTCACTTAATGTTCGGGGAGGGAGTGGCAATATGACCTATTTCATTTCCGGCGGTTATGACAAAGGTATTGGGCATCTAAATGAAAAATCTGACAGGGCTACTTTGCGTCTTGAAAACACCTACAAGCCACTGCAAAACCTGCAATTGTCTTTGAGCGTTATTTATACCAGCACAATTTCTAAAAGCGGAAAAACTGGATATAACGAGAGTGGAATAAAAATAGGGAACCGCTTTGTACCATATATCAGCTTAGCTGATAAAAATGGCAATCAGCTGCCAGTGGCATCCAACTACAGGGATGGTTACACGGACACGGCAGGAAGCGGAAAGCTTCTTAATTGGAAGTATTACCCATTGGAAGATTACAAACACAATACTACTAAAAGCAATGGGCAATCTTTTGTTGCGAGGTTTGGATTGCAGTATCAGCTTATAAAAGAACTCAGTGTGGATATAAAATATCAATACGAAAGAGATCAACTGTCCTCACGCAACTTAGCCGATATTGAGAGTTATAGTACAAGGAACATGATTAACCTTTTCAGTCAGATAGATCAAAGCACAGGTCTTGTTTCATACGCCGTACCCTATGGGAGCATTTTGAACCGCTCCGGCAGCTTACTAAAGGCGCATAATGTGCGGGGGCAGCTAAATTTTACCAAAGTATTAAATGAACATAGCATTAACGCTATCGCAGGGACAGAACTCCGGGAAACCCGTAGTGAAACAGATGCTAATACTATTTATGGATATAGTGATGACCTGCTTACCACAGCGACCGTAGATTTTTTGCATGAGCATCCAACATATATTAACGGGTCTTATGGTTTTATTCCTGATGGTATTGACTTATCGGAGAGGTATAACCGGTTTGTTTCATTATTTGCCAACGCTGCCTATACCTATAAAAATAAATATACGTTGTCAGGAAGTTTGAGAAGGGATGCGTCCAATCTTTTTGGTGTAAACACTAATGATAAATGGAAACCTTTCTGGTCTGCCGGAATAGCATGGGATATTGTCAAAGAAGGCTTTTACAAATCTTCTCTTTTTCCCTATTTAAGATTAAGAGCGACTTACGGTGCAAGCGGAAATGTAGATCAGTCCAAATCAGCCGTAACTGTAATAACGTACATGGGTACGTTTTCTTATACAAATTTTCCTTATGCACGGGTAAGTCAGTTCTCCAACCCCGATCTAAGATGGGAAAAAGTTAATACCCTGAATTTTGGAATTGATTTTTCCTTAAAAAAGCAAATTGTTTCGGGGAGTATCGAATATTACCGGAAAAACGGAACAGATTTATTTGGGCCTTCTCCCATAGACTATACGGCTGGAACAATGAGCAATATCCTTACTCAGAATATTGCCAATATGAAATCAAATGGAGTGGAAATTTCGCTGCAATCTAAAAATATTGATCGGGCTATTAAATGGTTCACGACGCTGCTGTTCAGTTATAATCTGAGTAAGACGACAGCCTATTATGCAGCGGAAGGTCAGAAATTCAGGCCCGGCTATGGCCGAGATATTTCACCTATAGTTGGAAAGCCCCTTTACTCCATTCTCAGCTACAGGTGGGGAGGATTAGACCCTGCCACAGGAAATCCCAGGGGCTACTTAAATAAAGACCTAAGCACCAATTACCTCGCCATCTTCAATTCGATAACAAGCCCTGATAGTCTGGTTTACAGCGGACCCGCAACTCCGAAATATTTTGGCTCCATTATTAATACGGTTAACTGGAAAGGGTTTTCAATAACGGCATCCATATCCTATAAGCTCGGCTATTACTTTCGGAGATCATCTATTGACTACGGCAATCTCTTTTCTAATGGTATTGGTCATCCGGATTTTTCGAAAAGATGGAAGCAGCCGGGAGATGAACAGTTTACTAATATTCCTTCGATGTCATATCCTGCCAATTCAAGAAGAAATCAGTTTTATCTGCTTTCGGAAGCCACCGTTTCTAAAGGAGATCATGTGCG
Organism: uncultured Paludibacter sp.; assembly: GCA_937927845.1. Taxonomy (GTDB): domain Bacteria; phylum Bacteroidota; class Bacteroidia; order Bacteroidales; family Paludibacteraceae; genus Paludibacter. The sequence goes on along the minus strand of CALFXE010000001.1, from coordinate 48,918 downwards.
CCTCCAGTTTATAAATCTTGCTTACGATTTTGCAAGCGACAAAAAAGCAGGAAATTTCTTCACATCCCTACAGCTATATTTTAATGCCAGCAATCTGGGTCTTCTATGGAAAGCAAATAAGGAAGGGATTGACCCTGATTTTCCATCTTCCATTCCTTCTTCCAAAACGTATGCAGTTGGCATCAGAACTACTTTCTAAAAAATAAAATTGTATAAAATGAAACATACTTATAAAATATTGGTTTTTGTCATGTTGGTTCTTGTCTTCCTTATGCCCTCGTGTAAAAAGTATTTGGATAAGAAGCCGGATAAAGCGTTACAAGTTCCAAACTCACTTAGCGATTTACAGGCACTGTTGGATGATGGATATTTATTAAATGGGACAAATGGAGTATCTTTTGATGAGGCTTCGGCGGACGATTATTATGTTCCGGATGACTTATATAACGATCTCTCAGTTAATAATCGCAATGCTTACTTGTGGCGGAACACGGATTATACAAACTACCCTAATGACTGGGGTTACATATACAACGTGGTAAACATTGCCAATATAGTTTTGGACAATGTTCAAGAAATAGCAATAACGGCATTGAATAAAAATGAATGGAATAATATAAAAGGATCGGCATTGTTCCATAGGTCATTTGCATTCCTTCAGGGAGCGTCTATATTTTGTAAGGCTTATGACGATAATACCTCGGCACAAGACTATGGCTTAGTTTTAAGGCTCACTTCTGACATAACCTTGCCATCCGTTCGAGCGAGTGTAAAAGATACCTACAACAGGATAATTGAAGATCTGAAGTCTGCCGTCCCTTTATTGCCTGATTTACCTGTGCATGTTTTACGTCCTTCTAAGAACTCAGCCTATGCGTTACTGGCAAGGACTTATTTATCTATGCGTAAATACGATAGCTGCGCAAAATATGCTAACCTGTCTTTATTGATCAAAAGTGAATTAATAAACTATAATGCCGTTGACGTCACAGCCTTTGTGCCTTTTGAACGCTTCAACGCTGAGGTGCAATTTTACAATATAATCAACCAGCCCAATTACGCAAGCATTGATCCCTATTATGCACGAGTAGATTCCTTGTTGTATAGCAGCTATGCCAGCGATGATTTAAGAAAGGAAGCGTTCTTCTATCAATCATTTCCTGGCTATACTTTTAAAGGCAGTTATAGCCCTTACCAACTCTTTACGGGCATTGCAACCGATGAAGTGTACCTGATGAGGGCAGAAAGTTATGCAAGGTTGGGTGATAAAGATGCAGCCCTCTCTGATCTGAATACTCTCCTTGTGAAAAGATGGAGGACAGGTACTTTTGTTCCTGTGGCCGCCTCAACTGCCAATGAAGCGTTAGGTATTATTTTAATAGAACGAAGAAAGCAACTGCTTTTTAGAAACCTTCGCTGGATGGACATTAAAAGGCTAAATAAAGAGGGAGCCAATATAGTTCTTAAAAGAATAATAAGCGGAGAAACGTATCTGCTACAGCCCAATGACAATAAATATGCGCTTTCACTACCTGCTGATATTATTAATATGACAGGTATGCAACAGAATCCCTATTGATTATTGCCATAGTGCAAGGATATTAAAAGAGGCTGCCGAAACCCGGCAGCCTCTTTTCGTGGTTTGTACTTAATTTCTATTTGCGACACTGGCATTTGCACCACTTACGGTAGGAAGCCCACTACCGTCCAAAGGAACAGAAGTCGGATGGCCGGAGGAATTTGTAGTGTTGATGATTTTACATCCTTTTACACTACCAGACGGACAACTGAAAGCATTGTAATCATTTAATGTTGACAGTTGCTGCCATTTGTTCATATCATTTTCTTCTCCGGCAGCACCGGTAAATTTATAATAGTAGTCGGTGAAATTACCGGACTGTTTACTGTTTTGAGAAGGGGCTTTGGTAAAGGCAACTGCTGTAAAGGCAATTGCTACGGCAATAATGCCAAAAAAATATCTTTTCATAAAAAATGTTTTGGTTATATAGTTATTGATTCTTCGTTTGATACCACTTAACGCTGTCAAATGGATCGGATTGTTTGGTGATAATTATGTTCCCTTTCGGGAACTATGTAGGGGCTTCTCCTCTAATCCTCATTATGAAACGCCGTCTTGCCAATATGATTCCTGTGCCAGATAGTATAACAAAAAATAAATTAAATAAAACGTGCTGTGGCCAGGTAAGGTCTTTCAATACGCCTCCGCAGCTACAAGGTAGATTTGGTGTGAACAGAATCATGTAGATGAGGTACGCAGTAAGGATTATTAATAACAGCAATGAGGCATACAGTCCTTTGATGCGTAAGGCAGGAATAAAAAGCAATATTACAATCACGAGTTCCAAAAAAGGTAAAGCCCATGCTATGAAACCTGCGAATGGTTTTAATAAAGGAGAGACAGACAATACTTCTTTAAAACTCCGATACTCAATAAACTTGCTGATTGCTGTGTAAAGCAGAAGGAGCAAGAGGATTGCACTGATAATATCTATAACGGCTGTTCTTTTCATCGTCAAAAAACTTTTGGTCTGTTCGCTGATTAAAGATCAGCAACATTATCAGGATGGAAATTGTCATTTTAGGGCATTTTTAGTTGTCAATTTAGGGAATGGTGATTATCGGAAGTAAAAGATTAAGACAATCCACTTATAACAATAGTAAAAGAGAAGTGGTCTTTTCATTTTTTCTTTTTGCTATGCTGACCACCAGGGGAAATACCATATTTCTTTTTAAATCTTCTTATAAAATTTGCTGTATCGGAAAACCCTATCACTTGGGTAACTTCAAATACTGGCAGCTTTTTATCATTTAATAATCGCCTCGCCCATTCTAATCTTTCATCGTTAATAAACTGCGGAACAGTTTTGCCTGTAAGACTTTTGAACTGTTTTGTAAGTGTCTTTGGAGAAATATGGAAATCGGATGCGAGTTGATTTAAACCGCCGAGTTTTGCGTCTCCGAGATTGGACAAAATATATTCTCTCACTGCAAAAGATTTTTCCCTGGCGGATAAATATATTCTGGATGCCGGGCTTCCAAGTTTATATTGCTCGTTATATAATGCCAATATTTCAAGAATGTATTGCCGCAAAGCAAAATCCAATGCAGCTCCTTTCTTATGCAGTCGCTCCATTCTTTTTAATATCCTCCAAACACTATGAGGCAAAGGAAAACTCGTAAGCAATGTGCCGCTTTCAACTCTTTTGGATAAGCGAGTAACTATTTCCTGCATTTGTGAATGCTCGTCAGCCATCCCCTTCAGGAAATTCTTAGGCAAAACAATATAGAGCAATGTGTAATCTTCAATGCGCAGGCTCACTTTATGAGTTCCGGTTGGTAAATAAAAAATATTGTAAGTATTTGCCAGCGTATTGACCTTGCCATGCCCTGAAAGATGGCCGACCAGGTTGCCTTTCAAAAATAATGCTATGCAAATTGATGGTTCATTTACAGCTATATCTAAATACCCTTCCTTTTTGACCAAAAATGTCCAAAGCTCTATCCAATAATCATCTCCGCTAATAGATTGTATTATAAAATCGCCCAGGTCACATCTTGTGCGGTTACATTCAGCAAAGGAAATGCTGTATTTAAATTCAGCAGGACAGGTATGAGTGATCTGTAAATTCTTACATAGTTCCGGAGGGAAGTGAATTTTCAAGGGTGACAGCATAGAATTAAGGTTTCGACACTGATGCGATAAAGTTTTTTACCCGCTATCTAACCAATCCTTAAACTTTGTGGGTATTTGTGATGCTACCTGTAACCAATCCCTAAACTTTATGGCCACTGAATAAATGGCAATTCAATTCAAAATTAAAAACGGCTGATCGTAAGAGAATATACTGATGAATCTTTACACATCGGCTATCAGGCAGTTCACATAAAATTTGCTGTTACTGGATTTTTTGGTGCGATTCTTATACTCTATATCCCATAAATCAAAATCATTTCACGTCTCTAAAGTTTAGCCAACATATAATTACATAGGATTTACTGCTGTAAATCACTCTTCCGGTAATAGGTTGCCCGTTCTCCAACCAATTTCACATCGGCTATACGCCCTTTTGCATAAAAAATTTAGAATTTTCCAAGAATCTTGCAAGATTTACCCGGTTAAGAAGTAGCATGAATATGTGTCAGCAGCAGAACATTTACAAATACTACCCCCATTATTTCCTGTTACTGCTGATTTCTTTGGATGTTCTCCATAATCACGACATTATATTTTATGATTAGTAGAAGCGGTTCTATTGAAACAGCTTTGTAATCCACCTATATAAAACTCTTAAACCAAACTATACCCTATGAGTGCTTCTAAACTTCCAGATCGAACCAATTCAATTAAGCCTTACAGCAAAAAGGAATTAACGGTCATGTATAATGTAAGCAAAAAGACGATGACCAGATGGCTAAAGCCACATCTTCCGAAAATCGGCAAAAGAGAAGGTCGTTACTACAACGTCAGACAAATTCAAATCATCTTTGATTTATTTGGCCTACCAGATTGCCTGGATAATGCAGCCTGATTCTTATCCGTCTATAATTCACATGGTTTCACGGAAAACACATTTTTCCTTTTGTGGGTATTCAATGTCCAAATGATACCAAATGTGACCCAAACGAACCCAAAGTGGGACAGTGGGTCATTTGACCGATAGTATGTTTGTACTCACAAGCGATAAGCAATAAAATTTTTCCGAACCTATGGCAAAACATGAACCTAAAAAGTATTTCGATGAAAAAGGAAAACTTATCATTAAGCCTTACCGGATCATTGACCTTGCGGCCATCTTCGATGTTAACCGGAAAACCATGCGCCGGTGGATGAATAATTTTCCCGGCGAGCTTGGCAAACGGGACGGCAAATATTTTTCCATCAACCAGGTTGAGTTTATGATCGCTCAATTCGGACTGCCCAGGAAGATAGAGATGACTATCACAGAAGGGCAACTAAATAAAGCTGCCTGATTTTAGAATCATCACAAACAGTAACTATGAAAAGTACAGATAACACTTCCCAAAGCATTTTCCTGACTGGTTTTATACTGCTGGCAAATCTTGACTTTACCGGGCTTCTGGAATACGGTCTGAAAGCTGCCATCGGCGGCGGTATCTGGCTCGCCTACAAATTGGTAGCAGATCAAATAGATCGCAGAAAAAGAAACAAGACCAGTCATGACTAAAAACATTCTGACCATTACACTCATCGGCGGCGGACTGATAGCTGGCTACAGCTATTATGTAAAGATGAGAAAGACATCGGCAGAATTAGAGGTAGTCCCTGAAGCAAACATTCATGCAGTGAATTGGGACGGCATCATCATACGGCTTGATTTGTTATTGAAAAACCCTACAAAGGGGAGCTTCTCGATAAAGTTTCCCTTTGTTAAACTCACCTACAAAGGAACAACTGTAGGTAGTTCACAGGTGGTGAACCAGGATATTAAGATACCCGCTTATGGACAGGCAAAAATTGAAAAACTGTTGGTAAGCATTCCGATACTAAGCATTTTTTCTGTGTCCACTTCGATTCTTAAAGCGATACAGAACAAGGAGCAGGTAATGATTACGGCGACGATGAAGACAACAATTGATCTCGGAATGGTAACAGTTCCTTTTGAAGAAAATCATGAAGTGATACTCAAAAAATAATGGAAGCAAGAAAGAAGCGACATATCAGGCCGGGCAATGAATATGATCATTTGTTTCCATCGTCTCAAAACGATAATAAAACAATCAGGCGTAATGCGAATTTAGATCACACCCTTGATTTTATTCCGAAGGTAGTTCAGGAAACGATTGACCAGACAAAGCTGATAGCGCAAAGACTAAAAGGACGAACAAATTATGAAACATGCAAAAATATCTGGCATTTTATATATGGTCATATCAACTATAAAAAAGATGAAGAAGGGTTTGAGCAAATACGCAGCCCGGCAAGAGCATGGCACGACAGAAAACAGGGGGTAGATTGTGATTGTTACTCGGTGTTTATCTCCAGCATCCTGACTAACCTGGGTATTCCTCATATCCTGCGGATCACCAAATATCACCGGGAATACTTTCAGCATATCTACCCCATAGTGCCAAATGATTCGAGGCATATTACGATTGATTGTGTAACTGACCAGTTTAATTACGAAGTACCCTTTAGAGAAAAAAAAGATTACCCTATGGATTTACAATATCTCAATGGCTTTGATGGCGACGGCCTGGCGGAGTTAGGCCGGATCATCGAGCGCAATATGCACGATAATACGCTTGCGGGAAAGGCCAAGCGCAAAGCAAAGAAAGCCGCCAAAGCTGCGGCCAAAGCACAAGCGGCGAGTATGCCCGGCGCACCTGCGCCTAAGAAAAAGAAAGGCTTTTTCAAAAAAGTGCTGAACGTGGTGAACAAGATAAACCCGGCAACGGTGTTACTCCGAAATGGTGTGCTTGCCGCTATGAAACTGAATATAAAAAACGTCGCCGCCAGGTTAAGGTGGAGCTATCTCACTGCCGAGCAAGCGGCGGCTAAAGGCATTGAAGCAGCCAAATATCAAAAGCTGCTCGCTACCCGGCAGAAATTGGAAAACATCTTTTATGGTGCGGGAGGCAAGCCCGACAACCTTCGGAAGGCCATACTAAAAGGCAAAGGAAATAAGGATAAAGCCGTAAGCGGATTGGGAATGCTACCTATGGAAAGCTGGAGCGGGTACATGAATGAAAACACACCTCTCCAACAATTGCTTGGCCCAGAGATCTACTATTCCGAAAATGTGGAAGGCATGGATGGCTTCAAGGGTTTTGGTGAACTTGGAGAACCGGTGACGCTTGCAAGTGTGGGTGCAGCAATGGGAGTAATAGCAGGAATTGTCGCTTCCTTAAAACAGATTGGAAACATTTTTAAAGGCAAGCAGCAGGGATCAGAAGATTTTGATGAAAGCCAAACCGATGCTCCTGAAAATAATGTGTCAGTGCCAGCAAACAGCGCAGCTATTCCTTCTGCAGCAACTAATCCCATTGTACCTACAAATATTTCGGCTGAAAATTTTAGTCCTTCATTACCTACTACTGAATCACCATCAATGTCAAATGATGCTTTGGTAAGAACTCCCAATAACGTCTCCACTGCATCAGCAAACAGAGAATTGATTACTGAAGATGAGTTTATTGAGGAAAAATCAGTTTCACCAGTTACTAATACTAACACTGCAAATACAAGCAGTAATAGCAGCGACAATACCGGTGGTGAAAAACAAAGTTTTTGGGATAAAAATAAAAAATGGATAAAGCCGGTAGCCATTGGCGTGGGCGGATTGACGGTGATTGCAATTGCTTACAACCTATCGAAAGGCTCAAAACATGAGAACAAGGCGTCACCAAAATCGCAAGGATTATCCGGTACGCCGCATAAACGAGGGAAAAAGAAAAAACATCACAACAAACATCAGCATCGAAAAGCAATAGCTCTCCTCTAACCCGAATCCATTAACTATTAAACCTTATTAATACTATGTCAAAAAAGAAAAACCGATACCAGAAGAAAGCTAATAAGAAACACTTTCTTTCTGGTCTGAATGAAGGATTGCCAACAAAAGGCAATACTAAAAATACAGTGCTGGAAACCGGAAAAGATATTTTAATTGGCGTACTTGGTGGCGGCCTCATTGGTGCGGCTGTTGGAAAACCTTCCTTGCTGGTCGGTATCGCTACAACCGGTGTCGGACACTTTACCGGCAATAAGATCGTGCAGATTCTCGGCATCGGCATCATGGCAGCTAATGGCTTTCAGAAAGCAGGAACAGTAAGTGGCCTTGAAGGACTGGCCGGAGTAAAGGAAAGACTGCAAGCCTATAAAGAAAGCATGACCGAAAAGTTTTTCCTCGATAAAATATTAAAGAAAAAAGCGGCCGCCACTACAAGCGGTATTGGAGAGCTACAATACTTCACTTACAATGATCCGATGAACGGTCACCTGGCTGCACTGGATGATATTGAACAACAGGTAGCCGAAAGTGCCCGACAGTTCCAGGGGCAATTAAGAGGTGAGGAAGAACTTTTGGGAGACGATTATGAAGTAGGTGCGCTGGAAGACCGGTTGTACTGATTCATAAAAAACTAAAACAAATTCATTAATCCATAAAACCCGAAAACTATGTTAGGCTTACTCGATGGAATCGAAGAATACAATAATGCAGGTGCATTGATCGGCATCGAAGGTGTTGACGATGGCGAGCTGCTCGGCGCCTTAAAGCGAATGAACCCGATCAAAAGGCAGCGCACTGTAAACAAACTTTCCAATACCGGGTCTCCCAGCAGGGGATCAAGAGCGGAAATGGAAAAGTTTTTTGGCGAGCTGCCTGCTCATATCAAAGAAGGGTTGGCAAATTCATCCCTTCGCCTGGCGGATTCGACCATTTACTCGATCAAACCGGTTACCTCAAAAACTATCAAGCTGTTTGAAACGCAGGACGACAAAGAGATTGGTCTGCGTAATATATCAAATGCCAAGTTGCCCAAAAATCAGGCATTCCTGGTAAGTGGTATCTATCTGCTAGCAGGAGTGTCTGCTGATGGTACAAAAGACAAGATCATTGCTACCGAATTTAAAGGACTGGAAACTTTCAATGCCATCGCTAATGGTGAGTTCAACCTCAAGTCAAACAAAAAACAGATCGTACCTGAGACATCGAACGCTGTATTTAAAACGGCAGCCTACCACCAGGTCCCGATTGGTTACTACAAGCTCGCCAATCCCCGGCTGATCGAAGATGACATATTGATTGAAATGACCGTTGAACTCGGCTCAATGGATGGAGTGGCTGCCAATACTTACATCTTCGCCGGATTGCATGGTACAATCACAACTCCATAGTCACCCGAGTTAATGTTTTTGATTAAATACAAGTGGGCTGCTCTTGCAGCAGCCCTCCTTGTTCCAACACTGGTACTGGCGGGTGTAAAAGGCTCGCAAAAAAGAGGCAGAGCATTAAAAAATCTAAAAGCATTTCTGCTAATGATACAGTATGCAGAGGGAACGATTGGAATGAATGCTTACCGGATGTTATACGGTGGCAGCTTGTTCAATGATTATTCAAGGCATCCTAATATAGCCATTACCAAATGGGGTGTTACAAGTACCGCAGCAGGGGCTTACCAGTTTTTGTATAGCACATGGGCAATAGTACAAAGGGAGTTGCGGTTGCCGGATTTTAGCCCGGTATCACAGGATAAGGCAGCAATAGAACTGATAAGAAAAAAAGAGGCATTAACAGATGTATTGGCAGGCAATATAGTGCAGGCGATTTATAAGTGCAGAAAAGTATGGGCTTCATTTCCGGGTGCAGGCTATGGCCAAAGCGAAAAGAGCTTGCAAAGTCTTTTGTTACTCTATATAAAAGCAGGAGGACAACTATTAACAGCTTAACTAAAAGCAGATGGCATCAAAAAGAATTAAAAAAAGATTTGACATAGATGTTACGGAACAAAATGGGATTCACTCCAAGACCTTTGAACTGGACAAAACTATTGTTAAGGTGCATGGTTTGCTATTTACGGGTGACCGAGACGATCTATTATATTATCGTGGTTCTGGTAAGGTAGAGATTAACCGGCAAGAGATATTCCCGGAAAGCTATGAAACCAAGCTACTAATGACCGGGTTGAATGTATCTCCCAATGATCGGTATTATAATCTCGGAGGCATCGAGCCAGGCAATGGAAAGGTGAAGGTAGAATATAAGGACACGAATACGACGGTGATTGATTTTGTTGCGTACCGTGTTACTCTTTATCTCGACTGTGAAATCAATGAAGCGGCATGATGAAAGAAGAAGTCATATTGCAGGTGATCAAGATTGCCAGTATTGGAGATAGAGTTCATTTCCACGTTCAACTACCGGGCGATGCACGAAGGATCATTGGTTTGGAATACGGTGTGCTTGGAAAAGAAGGTGTCCCCTATGATATAGGCATGAGGGAAGTTGGAGAAACTGGACCTGATCCATTTATGATAGTTCAACCTAATAAGAGCATTGGCAGGCTTAGCCTACAAAGTCCTGGCTCCGAAAGTGTCTTTTTTGAGAATACGCTTTTGGACAATCGTAACCAGGTATTAAACGAGGGAATCAGCTCGATTTCGTTACAGCCTTTTGAATGGACGCATAGCCGTAAAAGAGAAGAAATTAGTTTTTCAGTTGATAACAACACCCGGTTTATTGAAGGATTTTTCCAGGACAGCTTTGGAGTGGATGAATATGAAAGTCTGCAATATAATCTCCACTTGTATTTATGGATTGAAAAATGTAACACATGACTGAAGAACTGGCTTTGGAGTATATCTCAAAACGTGCTTGCGAGCTGGGCTATGGAAACGATTATACTATCCGGGTGCGGCATTTTGTGTTGCAACCACAGGAATCAAGAAAGATAAATAGTCATGATCAGTTCTTTGTATTGCTCGAACCTTATTGTGAGATGAGGATTGAAAGTGCAACTGCTTTATTTGATATGAGCGAAAATCAGATTAATGAATTGCAATATGAACATAAAGGCGAAATCACGCTGACCAATCAATCCATATTCGTCACTCATGCCCGGTTTATCCAGGTGATACCTAAATTCTGTAAAAAGCCATGCCCGTAACAAACGATAAATATGACCAACTGAAGATTGATAAGCTCAAGCATTTCCTGCAAGAGATGGCGGGGAAGGGACAGCCACGGCCTTTTGAGATTTTCGTGGACAATCTAAAAGTTGTAACAAAAACAGAAGACCCAAAGGAGTTTGATACTTATGAGTATTACATGAATGAGGACACTGAGAAGATCCGCATATTGATTTACAATTCCGCTGCTACGCCTCGCAACGATCAATACTGCTTTTACGTGCAACAGAATAAGCCGGAAAAAACACTGAATGGCCTCGGTGATTTGGATGGTATCATTCAGGAAAAGCTAAATGCCCGTGATAAGGAATATGAGCTAAACCGGTTGAAGGAAGAACTTGCAGAGACAAAGCAGCAGCTCGAAGAATCGGAAGAATATGCCGAAGGATTAGAAAGACAACTGGAAGCAGCGAAAAGCAATAAATATAAATTAGGAAAGCTCGACCTGGTAGAGCTTGGTGGAGCGGTGTTGGAAAAGCTGGCAGTAAAGAATGCGGGAGCATTAGAAAAAATAGGTCTGGCCGGATTGGTAACGCCCGGCAATGCTAATGAAGCAACAACCATAGAAGAAACCAATGCCAGCTTTCAGAAGAAAACCGATGGCACATCCGATTTGAAGCCAGAGCATCTTGAATACATTCCTGTATTGCAACAACTGGATGCCGTTTTTGAAAGACCGCAATTGGAAATGGTCATGAAAATAATTGGTCGGTTTTCTGAAGAACCGGCACACTTGCAAACCGTTGCTGAATTATTAAATATTCAAACTACATAACCCTATGAATAAATACCAGTATGAAATCTCTATCGAAGCAAAATCGGAAAGTGAAGCGGAAGCTAAAATGAAAGCCTTAACTGTACTGGCCTCCAGGCTTTCTGAAAAGGAGTTGACCAAGCTGGCGCATGTTATCAAGCATGATCCTGTTAAGACGGCGCTTGCAAAAAAATACTTAGGTGTATAAGCATTAGCAATTAAACCGTAGCCTATGAACACAGAAACTTCCACTTATGAGCAAGACCAGTTTACCCTCGAAGAAAAGATCAAATATGGCATCCTCGGTCTGATGGTGATTGGTGGAAGTTTCTTTATCGGCAGGGCCATTATACGAAAAGCAAGAGCAACAAGTGAAGAAAAGAAAACTTATGAGGAAGGGAATGCAGCTACCTATGCGAAGCAAATAAAGATGGCTTTTGAAAATGATATGTGGTGGGGATGGGGAACAGATGAAGAAGCATTGCGCAGGGCGATCCGGGCAATACCAAGCAAAGACGAGTTCAGGAAAGTGATCAACTCTTATCAAAAGCTATATGCCAGAAGCCTGATGGCAGATATGCAAAGCGACCTAACGACAAGCGAATACAATGAAATGCTCGCCATTATTGCTACAAAGCCGGAAAAGGGAACAATGCCTGTACAAGTGCAGCTATCGCCTCATCAATACCAGTCATGGGCGAAAAGACTGAGGTCGGCTTTTGAAGTAAGTACGTGGGGCTTTCTTCCCTATGGTACAGATGAAGATGCGATTAAAGCAGTTTTTATGGAAATGCCAACACAGGCAGCTTTTTTTGAAACTGCTAAGGCATATAATCAATTGTATGGTGATGATCTGTTGAGTGATCTAAAAGGCGAGTTGGAATATTGGGAATGGGGACAAATGATTTCTATTATCGAAAACAAACCGAAAGCATAATCCGATATTATGAAACGCAAGTTCCATCTGGCCAAAATAAAATAAATGATATTCAGATGAAAGCAAAGACAAAAATTAAAGCACGCCGAAAGCCTTCAGGCAGCAAAAAGCAGCAAAAGAAGAAAATTATTATTGCTTCTATTGCTGTGGGTGCTGTAGGCATACTCGGTTATTTCGGATGGCAGTATCTGAAGAAAAGAAAAGATGCCAGAAAAGCCGCTGAACTGGATGAAGTGTTGAAGACGACCAGTGTTATTACAAACAATGATAACAATTATAATTCCAGCTATACTTTGCCTAAAACAACTGTAGCTCCAAAATCCAGTACCTCTTATTCAGCGGCACAGCCAGCCATTGATAAAAGTTCCTTCCCGCTCAAAAAAGGAAGCAAGGGAGATAATGTAAGGCTATTGCAGGAAGCCCTTATTGCCAAATATGGTAAATCCATTCTTCCAAAATATGGCGCTGATGGTGACTTTGGAACAGAAACAGCCAATGCCTTGAAGAAAGCTGGCCTTCCCGCTACCATCAATGAAAGCACTTTTAATGTGCTGACGCAAGCAACAAGGCCAGATAGTTCGGCAATCGGTAAAGACTTATATCACGCTGCATCAACAAAGAATTACAGCAAGGCAATGTCCTTACTGAAACAAATGCAAACAACAGAAGATTATTCCGCAGCCAATGAGGTCTTTAAGCAATACCGCCTGGGGTCTGTCCGGCAAACAATTGTAAATGGATTATTGAACACCTTCACAACCTCGTCACAAAAGGAAGCGATCAAATTTGAATTCTTGCGAATGGGTCTGCAATTCGATGGCAGTAAATGGAGTCTTTCAGGTTTTGACGGCAGGCCGGTTGTAACTATAGAATCGACAACCGTGTGGATCAACGCCACCGATGGAGTAAAAGTTCCGGCAAGAATGGTGCTGGGCAATGAAGTAACAAGGCGGTTGGATTACACACTCTTTGAAAACAACGGCAAATACTTTTTGGTAAATACCAGGTCTGTTCAATACCTCAATTAAATAAATACCCGACTTATGAAAAGATACATAAAGCAAATAGTGGTACACAGCACCGCTACCTTTGACCCAAAGATCAGCCAGCATTACGGTTTCTTTCACTATGTGGTGGAAAGAAACGGCGAGATCAAAAAGATACACCCCGAAAGCTCTGTTGTCAAACATCTTCCGGACGTTGATAACGAAGCCATCCACATTGCTTACACTGGTGGTCGTAACAAATCCGGCGCACTCGGCGATACCAGGACACCGGTGCAGGAAGAAGCACTGTTTAATAAGCTGGTGGCGTTATCGGTAAAATATCCCGGTGCGGCTATCTGCGGACATAATGAACTGGATGCAACGGCCAATTGCCCTGGCTTTTCCGTAAAGGAGTGGCTCAGAAATTATGAGCCTGATCTTTTACTCTCGGCCTAATCATCATCCATTTCATTTTTTTAATCTTACCTATGAGAGCAATCAAATACATCGTGGTGCATTGCACCGCTACGCCTACAACAGCCACTATTGAGAGCATCAAGCGATATTGGAAAGAAGTATTGAAATGGAAAAATCCCGGCTATCATTATATCATCAAGCGCAACGGTGAAATAGTATGTATTAATCCGGAAGAAAATATTTCCAACGGCGTTGGCGGTCATAACCGCTATTCCATTCATGTATCTTATATCGGTGGCGCAGACGCACATGGCAAACCCTTAGATAACAGAACGGATGAGCAAAAGCAAGCCTTGTTTGATAAGCTCGTAGAGCTTTCTAAAAAATATCCGGAGGCTACTATTCTCGGACATCGGGATTTTAGTCCTGACAAGAATGGCAATGGCATCATCGAATATTTTGAATGGATTAAAGGCTGCCCCTCTTTTGATGTGAGAGAGTGGTTGGATAGTTATACACCTGCATTATCCAATGCTGCCTGAAAATGTTAGCCGCTATTGTTTCGGTCATTCGCTCAAAACTCTACGAGACATATTCCCGGCCATACGAATTAAATATCGTGGGCATAAGGGCAAACAGTACGGCATCAAACCGTTTTGATGATGAAATCCATGTATTCTTTAAAAACAATGCCAATCAATGGATACATTACATATTTCCGGCGACCACTGATCCGGGGACCTACTGGCTAAAAAGCCCGATGCACCCACAGGGAACCGCTATACTGGTACAGGGGCAATACAAGCAGGCATACCAGATCGGGCTGCACCGGGGTAAGTACTATGCCCTGGTACAACGAAGCCCCATAACTGTGATGAGAGACTATGATCGTAATGCCGTACTTGATTTTAACAATGGCAGATTAGATGCCGGAATGTTTGGCCTGAATATTCACCGGGCTTCGGTAAATGGTACAACGAAGACAGTAGATAATTATTCCGCCGGTTGCCAGGTCTTTGCTAATATCAATGACTTTAACTTGTTCATGCAGCTCTGTGAAAAACATCGAACACTCTATGGCAACAGCTTTACTTATACGCTTATTGACAAAAGAGCAATTGCAAGACAACAAAAAAAGATATTAGCAATTGGCCTTACGAGTATTGGAATTGGAACGGGTCTTACGTTTATCACTTATAAATTCTTAACCTAATGAAATGTTTTTTCCAACAGCTATTCAAAGACAAGGACGGCAACTTCAGCTTGAGGGAACTGGTGATTGCGCTATTTATCGTTGTCATTATCATTAGCTGGATAGCGCAGCAATTCTTTAGCCTCAATGTGCCTGAGTTTATGTTTTATTCTTTCGTGAGCCTGGTAGGTGCAGGCTGCTTTGGTTACTCTATCGAGCGAAAAACAAAAATCTAACCCTTTTAAACCTTATTCTATGATTTCTTTTAATCTTAAATCATCACTTGCTATTGGAGTTATTTGTTTTGTCTTAGGCTGCTGCATCACATTTCTCTTATTCGGCGGTTGCAATGATGATGCTCTTAATGAGAACCTGGTGAAGCCTGAAGTATTGCAGCAGAAAGCAGACAGTATCGAAGCCTGTTATCAAATTAAGATCACGGAACTGACGAATAAAAACCAGCAATTGCAAACGGAGCTTTCTGCAACAAAAGTGCAGCTTAATGCTATCAAAGCAAAAACAAAGACAAAAGCAGCTACCATCAAAAAGATGATTGCACCGCAAGGCTATCCAGCCAAAGAGCTGCTTAAAAAAATTGATCCTGCTTCGGTTGTGATGGATAGCAGCTTATCACCTTGCGATTCACTCGTGCAGGAAGTAAGTGGATATATCCAGGACAATGAGCTTAAAGATAGCCTTTATGAATTGCAAATCGCCTTACAGGATAACATTATAGCGGGAAAGGATTCTATCATAGCCATTAAGACTTCACAGTATAATGAGCTGTCAACTGTCTTCGATCAATCAATAAAACAGCAGGAGATACTTTTTTCTGAAAATAAGTCTCTCCGAAAGCAGGTAAAGCGTCAAAAGCGAAAAGGCAGATTGCTTGCACTTGGTACAGCCATCCTATCGGGACTTGCAACACATTATCTAACTCAATAAGCAGTATGAAGGAAAAAACAATTGTATCAGCAAGCACATTGTTTGTGTCTCTTTTGACATATTGGTATGCAAGATCTGCGGGTAAGGATGCAGTACCCTATGTTATGTTCGGAGGCTTTATCGGTTCTATCATTGGCGAAAGCATTGCAGAAAGTTTAAACAAGCAAGAATCATGAGCTACCAGATCAACGATACGGGAGCCAGCCTGCGCTTTACCAGTGGGGATGGCTTTTTCTTTGTAATGAAGCATCACATAAAAGCCATCCGGTATGTGAGAGATGATATGATAAAGGTTGATACGGGCTGTTGCTTTGACAGCTTGTTCATTCATGCAAGTCAGGTAACAATACCAGACAATACAGGAGCAAATAATCTGGCAGATATACTCAACGGCTGGACAACCCAATTTTTGCAGGGTTACCCGGAACCGGGTCCGAGTGATTAATGTGAAATGGTTACAGAAGAAATATAGAACTCTTTACAGAAAGTATAAACAGCAAAACATGAGTTACCAGATCACCGATACCGGAGCCAGTTTACGCTTTGCCAGTGGAGACGGATTTTTCTTTCTCATGAAGCACCATATAAAAGCCGTTCGGTTTGTACGGGACGATATGATAAAGATTGATACAGGTTGTTGCTTTGGTAGTGTGTTCATCCATGCTGCGCAGGTGGTAGTTCCCGTAAACACTGGTGCGGATAATTTGGCTCAAATACTAAATGGGTGGATTACAAACTTTTTGCAGGGTTATCCTGATCCCGGCCCGGTTGAATAATGAAAAGTAGAACAGTCCATACCAATAGTTCCGATTTTTCGGGTAAGGCATTTGTGGAAGAAGTGCTGTCAGAACTCGTAGCCGGAAAAAAGCATAATAAAATTTCTATTGAGAAATTGGCTGCTGCTTATGGTATCACCGATAAAACCGAGGTCAAAGAACTTACCGAACTCGCTATTGTTAACAGGGCAAGGGAGTTGGCCCATAGTCAAGGAACTATCAAGGACAGATTTGATAAGATTGTAGAGTTATATTATTCACAGGTTAATCTTTCGCACCGCACTTCGCAAAGTATCTTATTGCAGCAATATTCAACACCTGCGCCTATCGGATATTTGGCAGGTGTTTTTTGCGGTATTCATAAACCGTTTGTCAGAAGTCTTTATTTTGAACCCTCTGCCGGTAACGGCCTTCTTACTATTGCAGGTAACCCGTTCAATTTTATCGTCAACGAGATTGATCCCACACGAAACAGGAATTTGCAAACGCAGCAGTTTTCAAAAATTTTAAAAGAAGACGCAACCCGGCCCTTCAATGAGTTTTCAAAAGTCTTTGATGCAGTGCTGACCAATCCTCCATTTGGGATAAGCGAAAAGGAGATTCTTTATGATACTTTCCGGATGAGGTCATTAGAGCATGTAATGGCACTGCGAGCATTGGATTGCATGAAAGATTCGGGCAAAGCGGCCATTATTATCGGTGGCCATACAAGATGGGACGATAAAGGAAGAATACAAGCGGGTAAGCAACGCATCTTCTTTAATTACTTGTATAGCCGGTACAACGTTGCTGCCGTTATCAATATTGATGGCCACAAACTCTATTCAAGACAGGGGACCGCTTTTGATGTTCGCCTGATTTTAATTAATGGGCGAAAGCCAGTACCTATTGGCAATGCCCCGGTATATAATCCCGACACAGATGGGGAAGTAAAAACGTTTGATGACCTGTTTGAGCGGGTTATGGATGCAATGGAAACAAACTTTAATGAAACCGACACTATGAAAATATTAGAGTTAGAAGCCGAAGCATTGGCGCTGGAGCTTGAATTATTAAAATCCCTTGATGGCTTGCCAGCGGTTCCGGGTAACATAAATAAAACGATATATTGGCACTATACTTATTTCAAAAAGCAAAAGCCTGCCAGGCATAACCAGCTTTTCCTGTTAAAGAATGAATCTACCGGCGAATATGAAACCTTCGACCTCGATGCTGAGCGATTGGTATATATATTTTCGCTGCCACTGGTAAAGTTTGCCATCATTAACGGAAAAAAAGTACACGGTATTTCGATCACGCCAGAAAAGCTGGCTGCCATCAAAAAGCAGTTACAGGAAACCGGTTACCAGGTATTGGTTGAAGAAGATGCCAATTCGTTTAAGGGGTTGGAAAATGAATCCGACCTCGGTGCACCTTATGAACCAGCATCCGAAGCCTGTACTGTTCTAAATACTCAAGTGCCGGACAGCATGGCTTTTGAAACTTTGGAAGCCGTCAAACTGGTAAAAAAAGAAGTCGGTGGCAACATGGATAATTTTGTACGTCACCGTTTGAAATATCCAAACAAAGACGCTCTTTGTAAAGTGCTTTCCGCTGAACAGATTGATGCGGTAGCAATGGCGATCTATAACATTGAAGCAAGAAGCCAGGGAATGATTATCGGCGATCAGACTGGCATTGGTAAGGGTCGCATCGCAGCATCCATGATTCGTTATGCAGTAATGCAGGGATTAAAGCCGGTGTTCCTGACCGAAAAGGCAAATCTTTTCTCTGATATATACCGTGACCTGTCTGCGATAGGTTCAGGTCACTTAAAGCCTTTTATTGTCAACAGCCGGGAAAGCAAGACGGATATTAAAGATGAAGACGGCGAAGTGATTTACCAGGCGCCGCCGCCCGGCGAGCAGCAAGATATTATTGCCTCCCGCCAGTTGCCTGCCGGGTATGATTTTGTGTTAGGCACTTATACGCAATTCAATTCTGCCGAAAAGAAACCGGAAAAGCCAAACTTTCTTCGTGCCATCGCACCCGACAATATTTTCATACTTGATGAAGCGCATAACTCCAGTGGCTCATCTAATACGGGCGAATTTATGCAAGGGGTAATCCGGGATACCAAAGGAGTTGTGTTTCTATCTGCCACTTTTGCCAAGCGACCGGATAATATGCCTATTTATGCTATGAAAACCTCTATATCTGATTGCAACATGACAAGGGATGACTTGGTGGATGCCATCACCAAAGGCGGTGTTGCCATGCAAGAGGTTTTATCATCTCAACTTGTAGCGGAGGGGCAAATGATGCGGCGGGAAAGAAGTTTTGAAGGTGTAGAGGTAAACTATATTTCCCTTGATGATAAAGCAGAGGAACATCAAGCAATCTCCGATAATATCACGAAAATCCTGCGGGACATTATCGCTTTTCAGGGAACCTATGTCAATAATATGGTAGAGGATTTGGACAAAATCGCAGTAGCCGAGGGAAAGGAAGTGGAAATAAGAGAAGGCACTTCACAGGCAGGAGTGGATAACCTGCCTTATTTCTCCAAAGTCTTCCAGGTTATTAATCAAATGCTATTTTCTCTTAAAGCCGAAGCGGTGGCAGAAAGAACTATTGCCCGGTTAAAGGAAGGGAAGAAACCCGTGATCGCTTTTGCTTCCACAATGGGCAGCTTTATTGAGAGCATGGACAATGATCAGGGAATGCCGGTTGCAGATGGTGATACGATTAATACAGATTTTGCCGAAGTGTTACGAAGGGGTTTAAACGGAGTTATGCGCTACACGGTGAAGGATATTGACGGAAACCCGGTGCATGAGCATTTCGCTATAAACGATCTGTCAGTCGAAGGTCAAAGAGAATACCAACGTATCATGGAGAGGATTAAGACAGTTACGACGGGTATCAGCATTTCACCCATAGATGTTATTATCAAAAAAATTAAAGAAGCAGGCTATAGTGTAGCCGAAGTGACAGGGCGCAAATATGAAGTGCAGGTAAATCTAAAAACCGGTAAAGGAATTGTGCTGTCACGTAAGCGTATTAATACCAATGATGCTTTCCGGCAGTTCAATAATAACGAAGTGGACGTGTTGATGATAAATCAATCAGGCAGCACCGGCGCATCAGCCCACGCTATCCCTACTGCCAAAGTTCCTGCTAACCAGGTACAGCAAAGAGTAATGATCGTCCTGCAGGCGGAACTCGATATTTCTACCGAAGTACAAAAGCGAGGGCGAATTAATCGTACCGGGCAAATCCAAAGGCCTATTTATGATTATGTGACATCTGCGATACCTGCGGAAAAGCGATTAATGATGATGCTCCAAAAGAAATTAAAGTCTTTGGACGCCAATACCACTTCCAATCAAAAGCAATCCACCAAAATTTTAGACGTACCGGATTTTTTAAACAAATACGGCGATAAAATCGTGCGTGACTATCTAATGGAAAATAAAGATGTAAATGATCTGCTGGACGATCCGCTGCATCTCAAGGATTCAAAATCCGATGGTGGCAGCAGTGATGCTTTTGCTCTGGAAGATGCAGCGCACCGGGTATCTGGTAGAGTTGCGGTATTGTCAACGAAGATGCAGCAGGAATTTTATAATGAAATATCAGAGCGTTATAATGACTTTGTTGAATACCTAAAGCAGATTGGTGAGTATGATCTGGAAGTAGAAGCGATGAACCTGGAAGCGGAAACTACTGCAAGCCGGGTGATAAAAATGGGCAAAGGAAGTGATAGTGCATTTGGTGATGATAGTATCCTTGAAACCGTAAAAGCGAATGTTCTGAAAAAACCTTTCAGCAGGAATGAGCTTGCTAATCTCTTGCAGGAGGCACTCAAAGGGAAAGACCCAAAAGAAGTTCAGGAGGAGACTTTAAAAGATTATAAAGTCGGCATAGAGGAACGGCTGGCGAAGGAAGTAAGCGAAGTACATGGCAAGTATGATCTTTTAAAAATGAGCATTCCTGCTGAAAAGAGGATACAAAAGATTCTGGAAACAGAAGGGCAGTCTGCGTGGCAACAGTTGATCGCTGAAAGGGAAAAAGA
This sequence comes from uncultured Paludibacter sp., assembly GCA_937927845.1. Lineage (GTDB taxonomy): Bacteria > Bacteroidota > Bacteroidia > Bacteroidales > Paludibacteraceae > Paludibacter. The sequence continues at coordinate 28,182 of CALFXE010000001.1, read as the reverse complement.
GCTGGACGAAGCAAGGGAGGCGCAACTTCAAAACCTGGAAAAGACCTTCAATAATAGACGTGATTATCTTGTAAAGTCTATGAATTTCTTTTATCCTGGTCGCCTGTTAAGCTACCCGGTCGAAACCTATGAAGGAGGGAACGAGCTTGTTCCGGCAGTATTCCTGGGAATAGTTATTGATAAAAAGAAAAAGAATCCTTATGCGCCTTCAGCTATGAAGCTCCGGTTTGCCATTGCGAATAGCAGTAAATACCTCGCTATGCCTGCCTCGTACAATGAAGAGATCATGGCGATCATTGGTAGCAGCATGGACATAGAGCAGCCGGATATGGGGGGCCTGTTATCGCAGTGGGAGCAATACACCAAACAAAATAATGTTGATCGCAAGACCCGGCATATTATCACCGGCAATCTCCTGCAAGCCTTTAGCGATTTTAAAGGCAAACTGGTTAGCTATACTACGATCAATAAAGAGGTCAAAAAAGGAATCTTGTTACCAGAGAACTGGAATCCCGGTGAACAGGTGCAAGATAAAGTTGTAGTTCCCATTCTGAAAGCACTCCCGCTAATTAAATCCATTACGCAAAATGGCCATATAGTTACCAATAATGGCATTTCCTTTTTCCGGTCGGGAGAACATTATAGAATCATAGTCGCAGCTTCAAGAATAAAAGGAGGTGGCATTTACCTTGATAAGCAAATACTGGAGCTGGTTGAGAATAACAATTTTGAAAAGACTTCTGATAAGATGGTAGCTATGTTACCAGAAAAGAGTATTGATAAGCTGGTAGAACTATTACAAATAAATCATAGCGCATCTGTCACTATACATTCATCACAAATGAAGGATATAGAAAAGGCGACTACAAGGTACAGTAACCGGAGGAAGATTGAACCACCTGATGAGGAAAAAGAGGAAGGTCAATCCGATAATGTGCGCATACTTGAACTGGAAGCTGAGGCTCTTGCCCTGGAACTTGAATTATTAGCTGCTTAAACTTTTAATCCTATGATAGCTACTAACAATTATTTTAAGGAAATAGAAAAGATTGATTTTTCTGAACTGCCCGAAGCATTCAGGAAAGGGCATGAGTTTTTAGAAAAAGCTACTGACAGAGGAAATAATTGGACTTCTTATCAGTCAAGCGATACAATTAAAAAAACAATTGACATTTATCTTGCCAAACTCAACGAATTTGTTAGCAACAATAAGAAGGCAGATAACAAGCAACGTAAGAAAATCCGTCAGCAACAGTCCAGCAGAGAAATCATACAAGAGGCATTAATAAAGCAAAGCATCGTTAATCCAGATGGTTCATCTAAAAAGAAAGCCAGGCAATCCGCATCAAAAGAAAATGAAGTTCAGCCTACATTAGTAGAACGAATACCGGAAGAACTACGTTTTATCAAACGGTTTGTAAATCTCAATGGCAAATCCAAAACCAAAGAGGAACTATTGCGGTTTATTAATTCGCTCCAAAAGGCAATTCTGGAAAAAAGAATCCGGAAAACTTCACCTTATGCGGAACAAATAAAATCCATTCAGGACAAGTTGGTGGAGACTTATAACAACATGAAGGCTAAGATTACGATTCAACTAAAGCCTGGAACCTATGACGAGTTCAAAAAATTAACCGGTGAAGAAAAAGTAATGCCTTCTATCAATTTTATTAAGAGATATATTGGCATGAATGGTAAGACCGGCATGAAAGAAAAAGCAAAACAATTGCTTCAGCAAATCAACAGGGCTATGGATAAGGGAAAGGTAGCTGATAACGATCCCTACATTACCGAAATACAGGAACTCAAAAAGAATCTGAAAGTATTTACAACTGATAAAGTTCAAAAAACTTTAGAGATTGAAAAAGCTGCCTTGAATGGGTTGGAGGGAATTTTAGGCTGTGCCTGTCAGCATCTGAATGGTTTTGATGGGAAACCCTCTATCATGAATAGTATGGACTTTGCCAATATGGAGTTTGCAACAATAGGACTAAAAGGAAAATGGTATAAACTGATTGGCGATCCGTCTAGCAACTTTACAGCAATGGTTTTTGGAAAGCCGAAGATGGGTAAGTCTTATTTGTGCATTGATTTTGCCGGTTACCTGGCACGTCATCATGGCAAAGTATTGTATGTGGCAAAGGAAGAGGGACTTGATTATACATTGCAACAGAAGTTGAATGACAAAGATGTGGCACACCCTAACTTGTTTGTAGCATCTATTCTTCCGGATAGTCTTGCTCAATATGATTTTATTTTTTTGGACAGTGTAAATAAGTTAGGGTTAGCGCCGGAAGATCTGAACCGGTTGAAACACTTGAATCCAACCAAATCCTTCATCTTCATTTTTCAATCCACAAAAGAAGGCAAGTTTAGAGGTGCTAATACTTTCCAGCATGACGTGGATGTGGTGATCGAAATACCGGAAAAAGGAAAAGCAATACAGATGGGAAGGTTTAACCAAGGTGGAGAGATGGAGATTTTTGAATCTTATTCGCATGCTGCGTAATATAGTAGCCAGTGAAGAATACAAGTCTTGGCCTGTAAACTGTAAAACATAGGAGAGATGCTTTATTTTCGGAATGATCGGTTCGGGGTATGGTAATGAAAAAGCAATTGACTTTCAAGGAGATATTGAAATTTTATAACTCTTTTTCAAAATTATGTAAGGGTCTGCTTACAAACCTTTAGTAGCTTTGTAACATAGTTGACAGAAAAGGCTGGTTTTATTACTGATTTTTGTTTGACACATGATCAAAAAAATTGCCGTCATATTGCTTCTTTCCATTTATGCCCTCTCCTCCTTTGGAATTGGCATGAAGCAGTTTTATTGCTGTGGTAAATTGAAGTCAACCGATATCAGCTTTATTGAACCAGACAGCAAGAAATGTGGGAATGGTGACGAAAGTGATGGCTGTTGTAAAACTAAATATCAAACATTTAAAGTAAAAGATTCTCACTTTGCCTCAGAGAGTACAATCAACCCAGCAAAGTTTTTTACGGATCTGCACTTGCTTACCCCAACAATCGAAACAGCAGCATTGGCTACTGAATCGGTAAGTATTGCCAACGCAATTCATGGCCCGCCACACAATAATGTACCGATTTACATCTTTAATTGCGTTTACCGGATTTGATTTCATTTTCTTGCTCTTTATTCTGCAGGCATTCTGCCTGTTATATTGCTACATAGTATAGCAGTAAGGACTTATAATTATTAAATACAAAACTTATTACAATGAAAACGATAAAAATATTGTTTGCAAGCATATTTGCATTCTTAGCATTTCAATCAGCCAACGCTCAATCGGGTAAAGAAGCCATAAATAATCGGACAAAGACTGAAACAGTAAAAGTATATGGCGAATGTGGCATGTGTAAAAAAAGGATCGAAAAGGCCGCATCATCAGTAGAGGGAGTGCAGTCTGCAAGCTGGAATGAAGACACAAAACAACTTACCATAAAATACGATCTGTTTAAGAAAGATGCAGTTGACGGTGTGCAAAAGAAAGTAGCTGCTGTTGGTCATGATACTGAAAAGTATTCCGCAGATAACGCTACTTATCAAAAACTACCTGGTTGCTGCCATTATCAAAGGAAACAATAATTAGCAATCATAATTTAATAGCATCAGGAAAAAAGAACTTCCTGATGCTATTACTCTTAAACATTTCACTATGAAATCGTATAAATATATAGTATTGCTATGCCTTTTCTTTTCCGGATTTTCAGCTTATTCGCAGATCAACAAGCCTACATCGCCAGATACCAGCATAACATTCAAAGTGTTTGGAGCTTGCGATCAATGCAAGCATCGTATTGAAGAAGCAGTAAAAGGTAAAGGGGTTAAGTCAGCCAGTTGGGATGTGAATACAAAAGAGCTTTCACTTGTTTATAATCCTGCGCAAATGTCATTGGATAAAATTCAGAACAGGATTGTAGCTGTTGGGCATGATCTGGAAACAAAGAAGGCAAAAGATATAGTGTATAACGAATTACCGCAATGCTGCCGTTACCGGGAAATGGAAACAATGATGGAAAAAGTTAGGTCAGATACAACAATACCCGTACAGCCGGATTCCATAAGAGTTGATTCCTCTGCTATTGCTATCCCAGAAACTAAAATGGTCACTCACTCTGTCAAAGGTGTGGTTTTAGAAAGCAATAAGAAAGGTCTCTTTACGCCGTTGGTAGGAGCAAGTGTAGCTTGGCTGGGAACTAATACAGGCACTGTTACAGATAGCACCGGAGTTTTTACAATTAAACACGATGGTACAGCCAGCCGTCTCGTTATCAGCTATACAGGATATAATTCGGATACACTCACCGTTACTGACATGAAAGAATTAAAAATAATTCTTGCTACCAATAAGCAATTGGGTGAGGTGGTGGTTACTTCGAAACAACGTTCCACTTATCTTTCTGCGGTAAGTCTTATTCGCACCCAAATAATGACAGATAAGGAACTATACAAAGCCGCCTGTTGCAACCTTAGCGAGAGTTTTGAAACCAATCCATCCGTAGACGTATCTTACAATGATGCGGTGACAGGGTCAAAACAAATCCAGCTATTGGGATTGAGCGGTAACTATACGCAATTGACCGTAGAGAACCTTCCCGGTCCGAGAGGAATTGCTACACCACTCGGGTTAAACTCTGTGGCAGGCCCCTGGGTGGAATCCATACAACTCACTAAAGGCATTGGCTCTGTTGCCAATGGGTATGAGAGCATAGCAGGACAAATAAATGTAGAGCTGAAAAAGCCGGAAAACAGTGAGCAACTCTACGCAAATGTTTACGTCAATGATTTTGGAAAAACAGATGTGAATCTTAACATCGCCAAAAAAATCAGAAAGAAGTGGGCCGTAGGTTTACTGTTGCATGATGATTTCTTGACCAACAAGCGATTGGATGTGAATAAAGATGGTTTCCGGGATCTGCCGACAGGTAATCAATTCAGTATGGTAAACAGATGGAAGTATGATGATGGCAAAGGATTCTTAACCCAATTCGGAGTTAAAGTATTAAATGATAAAAGAACCGGGGGTGAATCAGCTTATGATCCTGCTGATGATAAATATACCATCAATCATTACGGTTTGGGCATTAACACAAAAAGATATGAGGCTTTTGCAAAAATTGGTTATGTGTTTCCGGAAAAAAAGTATAAAAGCATCGGCCTGCAGTTATCTGCCATTGACCATAAGCAAAACTCGTACTTCGGCCTGACAAGATACGATGCGAAGCAACAGAATTTTTATAGCAACCTGATTTACCAGTCTATTATTGGCAATACAGCACATAAGTTTAGAACAGGATTAAGTTTTTTATACGATAAGTATGATGAAGACTTTAAAACCACAACTTATAAGCGTAAAGAAATTGTTCCGGGCGCATTCTTTGAATACACTTACACTCCTTCTGAAAAAGTAAGCGTGGTCGCAGGTATCCGGGGTGATCATAATAGCCTGTTTGGTTTCTTTGCTACACCCAGGGTTCATTTTCGGTATGAGCCAGTGAAAGGAACTACCATTCGATTTAGTGCCGGTCGTGGGCAACGCACCGCCAATATTTTTGCAGAGAATACAAGTGTATTTGTAAGTTCCAGGCAAGTGAGTATAATTACCAACGAAACAGGAAAGGCCTATGGATTAAATGCAGAAGTTGCCTGGAATAAGGGCATAAGTGTTGATCAGAAATTTAAACTATTCGAAAGGAATGCTCTTCTTAGTGTTGATTTTTTCAGAAACGATTTCAATAATCAGGTAGTCGTTGACCTGGAAAATCCCAGGGAAGTGAGATTTTACAATTTACAGGGAAAATCTTACTCTAATAGCTTTCAGGGGGAATTGAATTTTGAACCTGTGCAAAAATTGGACGTCAGGCTTGCTTATCGTTATTTCGACGTGAAAACAACCTATAACGGCAAACTGCTTCAACGTCCTTTAATCGCCAATAATCGGGCTTTCGGAAACCTGGCCTACGCCACAAACGGATGGAAGTTCGATTATACTATTAACTTCAATGGGAAGAAAAGAATACCGAATACAGAAACTAATCCAGCACAATACAGGCGGGAAGATTATTCGCCTTCATTTATTTTAATGAATGCCCAGATCAGTAAGACTGTTGGGAAGAAACACCCGATGGATTTTTATATTGGTGGAGAGAATCTCACGAACTATTATCAGAAAAATGTGATCATAGCCACCGATCAGCCATTCAGTCCCTATTTTGATGCTTCATTGGTTTGGGGGCCGGTTACAGGAAGGATGTTTTATGCAGGGTGGAGGTATAAAATTAAATAGCTAAAAACCTCGAACTTTTTATGACCCATTAATGTCAGGAATTGTCCGGTAATGTACCCAATTCCCTTAAATCTTGCAGAACTTGGTTCGAGTCTTCGTACCTTGGGGCTACTAGCTAATTTCGAAAAATTAAGTGATTGATTTAAAGCTCTCTTCGGAGGGCTTTTTTGTTTTATGGGTGAATTTTGAGCAATTTGTTTACGGTTTTGTTTTCGGCTTTTGATTTTAGCAATACAACGATCTTGATGTCAATATTTATATTCAAAAAGTTCGATTCCTAAAGCGGCTACATCTCCAAGACCTGATAACAAAAAAAATAGCCTAATGAGTGGAAGATACTTTTGAATGGCACTTTTTTCTTACCGTGTTGTATGAAAATTTCCTAAACCTTTTTCGGCAATGTTTAAAGCAGCAAACTGAAACTGCTTTCCTACCTGAATAAAATCATAAATTTATATGTTAACCGCAATAGCATTCTGCAATGGAAGACTTTAGAAATATTAGCAATCACGATAGAATACAATTGGAAATCGTTTCTGCCTGTCGGGATCTTGGCATTGAAGCAGTCCAAGAGCATTGCGGGAAGGGCTGGAGAGCAGATGTTTTTGTTCCAAATAATGACAAACCAATTGCATTTGAGATTCAATTAAGTCCTCAAACGCTGAAGAGAACTCTTGAAAGACAATCAAAATACATCAGAGATGGAATTATCGGTTGCTGGTTTTTCGAAAATCCTGTCTCAAAACTAAATGAAGAGAGACCGGATTTACCGCTATTCTATGTGGAGGATACAACAGGTTCAAATCTCCAGGTAAATCTTGGCGATCGCAGAAAGGTTGATCTGCATACTTTCCTTAAATATTTTATTTCAAATAGTATTCAATTCAAACCATTCGCAATCACTAAAAAAAAACAAATAGTCAATCTTGTGTTTTATGAAATGGAGTGCTGGAAATGCCATGCATTGAATCACTTGTTTTATGTTGATGGCCCTTTCCATTCAGCATGCAATGCGAAGATAAAACCAGAAGAAGCACTTTGGGAATCAAACAGCATTGAGTACAGGCCCGAAATAATAGAACTTGCCCAACAATTTATTGAAAGTAGAAAAGACCTCAACTTGAAACTCGGAGAAATTAAAAAGCGATACAGTAAAACAGTTGAAAGTTCTTACACATCTTTCGGATGCTATAATTGCGACAGCATTTTTGGAGACTGGTTTGTTATGGAAGCTAAAATTGATTTAATGTATGGTCCGAATGAACTGACTCATAAGCAAGAAATTGAATTAAAAGATAGTTTCAAATTGCCAATCCCTCATTGGTGCTTTCCTGACAGCAACCAATATTGCGGCTAGAACTAAATTCCAATTAAATACAGAAGATATACGCTTGTTTAGAAATCAAAATCGGGGATGTACTCCTGAATCATTCCCCCCAAAAAAAAGAAAATCAAAATAGTGGAGCTTTGCTCTTTTAGCAGAAACAGATTTAAGAATCTTTTCATTCTTAACTATGAAGGAGTGCAATATTTATCTTTCAGATTCGGGCAAATAACAGATTAAATCTTCACCGATCATTCCGTTATTAACATCAGTTGCGTCAAAAGAAAATTGAAATACAGGTAATTCGGAGTATTCAAAACAGGATTTAAACAATCAGAGGGGAACGGGTTATGCTCGACTACGATCTGGCAGAACTTTACGAGGTGGGTAGCAGAGTGCTAAACCAAGCTGCTAAACGGAATTCAAAGCGATTTTTCCGGAATATTTTATGTTTCAACTTACTGATTACGAATAGGCCACTATGACGCTTTTACAGAACAAGGTATAGCAATGCTTAGTGATATTCTCAATGGCGACCGAGCCATCCAAATGAACACCGCTATCATGCGAGCCTTTGTGGAAATCAGGGAAATCCTTTTTACAGGAAAATAACTTAAAGGATCAGCTAAAACAAATCAAAGATCGTTTAGGGGAAATGATGTCCAACTCAACCAAATTTATGATGCCTTGGAAAATTTGTTAGATGAAAAGCAGCCGAAAGAAAGTGGGAAGACCGGAGAGAATTGGATTTAATAACGCAACCGACCGGTAATAGACCGATTTTGAGTAGCCTAAAATTCCAAACTGGGTCATACCATTATCTTATAGTTTTCAAAATATTAAAAAGAATTTCAATATTGTTGTATATTGTCAAATACAAACCTTAGCCAACTGCATCGACCGTGGATTTTATCGCCAAACAACCAAGAGAACGGGCTGGATCAACTGCTTCATCCAGATTCGATTATCAGAAAGATATTTCCATCTGCATGCTTCTGGAATATCATGAAAAAGGAAATGACTACCTTTTTGTATTTGACTACCATGATGACCTTGTCGTACTCGACTCCGAAGTATCACCCACTAAATACAACTTCTTTCAAATAAAGGCGAAGGAAACGGGTTACTGGCAGTTAAATGCGCTTGTAAAGCCCAAGAAAGGCAAAGCAGATGCTGTCCTTCCATCTATACTGGGAAAGATGCATGATCACCTTCAAAATTTTCCAACGGCAACAGAGTCCCTGACATTTTTATCTAACACAAAACTTTCAGTAAAATTAAAAGGACTTAAAACACCGAAACAATATGAGCAAGTGAACCTTGGTAAATTGGGGAATGACACCTGTAGAATCGTTCAAACTGCGTTGGAAAAAGAACTTGCTCCGGGCAAACTCCTCGCCAACTTTTTCAATATTACTTTCTTCGCTTCCCATGCGCTGAGTGTGAATGATAGCAGCACCCACACGAAAGGAAAACTCAGCGAATTTCTTAATAAGCGAACCCAAGGAAAAAAGTACAATGTTGAATCGGTATATAAGAATATCCTGGATGAAGTGAAGAGAAAGTCAAATGACAGTTCCGTTATCTCGGACTTCGCCCAGCTTAAAGAAAGAAAAGGAATTGGCAGATCAACGCTGGAAGAAGTACTCTTATTGATCGGTGCAAGGAAAGATTACGAGCAGATTTGGCAGACAGTTCATAGCGATCTTAAAGCGGAGGGTGTCGGAGCCTCCGACATTTTTCAATTCAAAGATTTATGGAACAAACTTGAAATAGACAGAATGGATCCAACGAATCGGACATTACAACAAGCGATTAAGGAGACAAGGCAATCAATTGATAATTTGAAGTCAACGGGGCAGTTCTCCGGTCAAAAGGTAATGGACCTGCTCGCCATGGTTGTTGCACAGATTAGTGGTAAAGATTATTTGACCAAACTTACGCACCCTTACGTTCAAACCATTATTCTGGCCCATCTATATGAGTAAAGGAAAATTCAAAAAACTAATCAGGAACCTCAGAACAAAGTTTCATGAAAAGATTCATCTTCAACGAACTGCTGATTTGCTCAATGATGGAAAGAAAGGCAAAAAAGGTGACCTTCGATCCGGTAAGAACACTGATATTCGGAAAGAATGATACGGGCAAATCATCGCTGCTAAAAAGTCTTTTCATGACGTTTGGTGCAGCACCTGCTAAGATCAACAGCAAGTGGAAACAACTAAATCCTATTTCTCTTGTACGGTTCTCAGTGGACGGTGATGAATATGCCATTTTAAAGCATGGGAAAAGCTATGCTATTTTTGATGGTAGCGAAGACTTGATCAAAACATTCGACAGTGTAACCAATGGGCTTGCTCCCTTTCTGGCTGACCTGGCAAATTTCAAATTAAAACTACCCGATAAACAAGGCAAGAATATCATCCCGCCTCCAGCTTTCATGTTTCTTCCATTTTATGTTGATCAAGATTCAAGTTGGGCAGCGAACTGGAACGCTTTTTCCGGGATGCAGCAATTCAAAGCTCCGCGTTTACCAGTCATACAATACCATACGGGTATTCGGGGGAATGAGTACTATGACGCCAAAGGGGAACTCGCCCAGTTTAAGGATAAGTTAGAGAAACTCCGGGAAGAAAAGAAAATAACAGACAGCATACTCGCCAACATAAAAGACAAGTTTACATCTGGAGACTTTAACCTGGATGTGGAAGAATTCAAAGAAGAAATCCGGCAGTTATTGGTAGAATGCCAGGTACTCAAAAACCGGGAAGAACAATTAAAAGAAAAACTGATTGATTTAAATAACAACAAGATCGTTGTTGAAAGCCAGATCGAGATCACTCAATTAGCCCAGAAAGAAGCGAAATCGGATTATTCGTTTGCATCAACTAAATTAGATCACTTGGTAGAATGTCCAACGTGTGGGGCGGAATATGAGAACTCGTTTGCAGAGCGTTTCGAGATTGCGCAGGATTCTGATCGCTGTGCAGAACTACTCGAAGATTTGTTCAACGAATTGAAAGAGATTGAAACGAAAGTTGAAAAGGAAAATGGTTCTCTTACAAAAACGATGGCGGAAATTGAAAAGATTGAGTTGATCCTCCAGAAAAAAAAGGGGGATGTTATCTTGCGAGATCTCATAGAAAACGCTGGCCGAACCGAGGTCAAACGCATTTTCGATCAAAAGATTAGCGAGCTTACTAAAGAAATAACTGAAAACACGTTAAAGCAGGGAGAACTGGAAACGAAGATCAAGAGCCTAGAGGATAAAAAAAGGACCCAAACAATTCTCAGTTTTTATAGAAAAGAAATTGCCAGGAATTTGCATACGCTCCAGGTAGAGTCCGTAGCTGAAAAAGATTATAAGAATATATACAGCAAGATAAGCGATACCGGCAGCTCGTTGCCGAGAGCGTTAACCGCCTACTATTTTGCCATCTTCGAAACGATACTTAAATACTCCTCCGCCGTTTACTGTCCGTTAGTGATTGATTCCCCGAATCAACAGGCGTTGGACTATCAGAATATCGACAAGGTATTGTCCTTCATTAATAATAATCAGCCGAAAGACACCCAATTAATTCTGGGACTCGAGGAACTGTATGATGTTGATTTTAATTGTCCGGTTATTGAGCTAAAGGAAAAGTACCATTTACTCCAACAAACAGCATACGACGATGTACGGGCGGAACTAGACCCTTATATCAAACAGCTGTTTCAAAGCTCCAATCTGTTATTCTAACTAAAATAACCAATTTGTCCTAAAAATAAAGCCCGCTTTCTCCGTTTAAATAATAAATCCTAATTGATATACTACTCACAGATGATATTCGACGACAAGAAAAGCAATACGCTAACGTTTAAAACTTCGGAAGCTGGAAGCAGTCAGGTAATAAAAGAGATGCGTCTCTTTCAAATTGTATAGAAAAAAGACTTAGCACATCGCTTTATTCTTTACTGATTTTTTTGATAAGACTATCAAACGCAACATCCATCCAATCTTTCTTCCATTCGCTCCTGAATGCGATATCATTGGAATCGGGCTTGTGTTCTTCCAGGTCCATTATTCTGATAATACTTGGCATCGCAACACTATCACCGATTAGCAGAGCCTCTTGCTTTTCTAGAATGGGAAGAGTATCAGTGATAGCCAGCACGCTATCAGGTAACAATCGTTTCACATATCCCTGGTCCGTTGGATTGGTCAAACGCATCGCTACAAAATTGTTACACTGAGAGAATATTGTTTCAGATATTTCAGATGGTCGTTGGCTGACGATCATCAGGGACAATCCATACTTTCTACCTTCCTTGGCAATACGTTCGATCGATTTCTTTACTGAGCTATAGCGGGAGGACTGGTTTTGGGGGATATAATTGTGCGCTTCTTCTAAAACCATTAAAAAAGGGACCTCGCGTGCGTCGGCTTTGATTGTCTTATAATAAAAGCAAAAATCAAAAATTAATCTACTAATAAGCGATACAACGATACTCAAAACTTCGAACGGGATACCACTGAGGTCAATAACGGTAATATTAGCCTTTTTTTCATCTGCATACCCGGTAAACTGTTTCACAATAGATGCCAAGTCGGCTGTCTGATATTCACTTCCATCTTGTTTTCTAGGTTTAAGAAGAAAGTTTAACCGGTCATCATTTAACTTTGTTTCCAATCTTAGTACAAACCTGTCAAATTCACCAGCGTAAGGACCAGCATTAATCTTGCCAGTTGCCTTCTCCTCGAATTCAATTTTTTCAAATAGTTGATATTCGTCTGCGACATCAGCAATCTTTGACTTTATTTTCAGCTCGCCGGTCTTTGCATCCTTCGTTGAAAGGTTATGATTTGAAATATACCGGCAAACTTCCTCCAGGCTAAAATATACCGGCGTATCGTAATTTGCACCTTTGATAGTGGGATTGTACTTTTTCTTGTTCAGGATGACGGCTTTTTTGAACTGGGATACCTGATTATGAGAATTGGATTCATTGCTTTCAATAAAAAGCTCCTCCAGTTCTTCGGAATTCATCAGCCAGTACGGCAATACAAGGTTCTGAATGGAAATATATTTGCAGGCAGGAAAAGCTTTTTTGTATTCACCGTGCAAATCAAACAGAATGATGTGAGTGTTGTTCAATTTAGTAGCCTTAACCTGCTCATCGTTAGGTTTCATCGCCTCTTGCAGGATCCTCGCAACTGAACCCGATTTTCCTGATCCGGTTGAGCCAAGTACTGCTATATGCTTACTAAAGAACTTGTCGCCATCCACAGGCACTTTGATAGAATGGTGCTGTGCTAGGGTAGCAAACACGAATTCCTTCTCTGGCGCAATTTGCCCATATATACTTTGAATAATTGATTCATCGGCGATTTCTACGTCACTTGGCGGAATCGCAAGTCGCTGCCCGCCCCTTTTAAATTTGCCGCTTTCGTCAACAAAGCCTATCGGTTGAGCGTCCAAAACAAAAGTGGGCATCAAAGTTTCAGCCTCACCGTCTTTGGAATTAAGCTCCTTGATTTTAAAACTTTGCACAATAGCAATAATACAGGCTTTAGAATCATCCGATATCTTTAAATAACTCCCTATGGTAAAATCTTTCGTCTGATCCTTGAATTTTTCAAAATCGAGAACTTCGATTTGAATCAGGTTCGGGGAAACATTGACGATACGAAAGATGTCCAACTTTTGACTCATAAGCTAAAGTTTACAGGATGCTGTGAATATCATTTAATTTGGTTAGGTATTTTGCTTCCACCAGCTGATTTCGATTAAAATGTGGGTAATCAAAATTATCTTCTGAAATAGCGAGCACCGAGAAGGATTTAGTAAATGCTTTGTGATGTGAGTCAAAGGTACTCTTCGAAATAATTCGGATCACGAATGAAGATTTTGTAATTTTTCCCGCGCCGGTATTTTGACGGTTAATCACTGGGTCACTACAAAAGCTGTCGCTGGAAAATTGTATGCTTTCATATCCGTCGTTATAATGAACATGCCTAGTAATCAGGTTCTTTTTTAAATTCTGCATTTCGGCTACATCCAAATCAACTACCATTGTCAAAGGACGAGCAGTGTATTTTACCGATCCCAATCTAAAATATTTAGTTACCATTTCTTCGACAAATGTCGGCAGCGGCATTGCGGTAGTATTGAAATCAATACATTTTCCCAAGAACAGTAGCTTCTCTTTTCCCGGACTGAATAAGTTGGTTTCTTTAAGGCCCTTCCGTAGCAAATCGAGATATTTTTGATCAGATTGATATCTCTTATACCAAGAATAAAAAAGTATCCTCCCGCAGTCGACTTGCTTAAGAAAATCTTTCTTTGAAACAATCCGGTCGGCGAGCTTTCTCTTTATAGCTAGGTCGAATACTGTGCGGACTGCGTTATTGTAGTGATAGTTTTCTGCTTCGAACGAAGTCGATTTGAAATGCGTTTTTAGCAAATTGATGCAGTCTCCTCGGTGGTCTTCGAAATCTTTACCAGTTATCAGCCTAAATTTTGTAAGAAATGCAGAGAGTGTAGCATCATCTATGTTATTATCAACGTGATATTCCTTTTTCACCTTCTTTTCCTTATAGGTAAGGATAGTTTTCAGTTCCTCAATATCGAATTGTTTAATACTCCCGGCGGCTTCATTTTTAAAGTAGCCATAAAGCGTGTATTGAGAAACTGTAGACGATGAAGGATTTCGGTGGTGATCCAACATTAGAATAATTGGATCCTTTATACTAGAATTGGTAAGGGCTTGGGACGAGTAATATTTACATTGAACTGACTCCCTCCCGTTAATAGAATCGATATCTACATCTTCGATTCCTTCTACTGTAATGGTGTCATTGTCCTTTTTCAATGACAATATTTCTTCAATAGTTTTGTTAAACTGGTAGAAGTACCCTTTCAGGGTTGCGTCTGCCGAGCGAATATCCATAAGTTAAGGTTGTTGTTGTTACAACTCGATACAAATCAACGAATGTGAATATATAATAATTTGAGGAATTTTCAAACCTATTAAAAATTCAGAATGATTTAGCTGCAAATAATACAACAGCAAACGGTGATAATATTCGGATAGGAAAAATTTTAAGTACCCTATAACTTTTCTTTTCATGATCCATAAATTAATTATGGAATCCTCCCCGGTTCAGGACTGAACTGGCGTAAGGAGGACGCGGAATAAATGTAGGCATCGTGGCAAAGTCCGGTGTTTATGCCGAACTCCTTATAAGCCTGTTGCAGACATGAGCCGAACTTCGTGGAGAAAAATGAATAAGTAATCAAACACTATAAAAAAGAAGCTATATCCATCTTAACCTGCCAGTAAGCCTTCTCAACTGCTTGTTCATACTCCGTTGCCCTAATCCTGGCCGCCCCTTTTTTACGCATTTTATCTTGGGCAGCTTTAATAAACCAAACCTCCTTACCAATTGTGTGCGTCAATGCCGAAAAAGCATGTAAGTAATGGGTTTTCGTTCCAGGATCAGTCTCCTGATCATGTTGTTCCCGCAGCAAATTTTCTATGCTCTCACATATACGTTTAAAGCTGTAATAACAACCATCCTGGGTTCGCAGGGGATGTAGACTGGCAAACAAAGTTGCCACTGTTTCTTTTGAATTTTCCATCAGTATGTATGGCTTTTGTTGCAGCCATCAATACCATAATAATTCATTCCCAGCAGATTAAAAAATAATATCATCCTGGTTACAAAGAAAATCGACAATATTACTAATTTCAAAAATCCCGTTTCCCGTCGTACTGGGATATATAAAGTAGAACGAGTAAAAGTTATGTCTAAATCACCTTATCCTGATTGGAAGAAATTCGAACAGTTCGTTGCCGAAATAGAACAGGCTCTCCGGAATATGCCCGGAGTAACGGTGACACATGACGCAAAGCAACCGGCCTGCTATGGAGTAGAGCGGCAAATTGACGTGCTCATCAAATACGATACAGGCGTGTTTTCAAAAACCATTGCCGTTGAATGTAAAAATATTGCCTCGAAGGTTTCTATTGAAGTGGTAGACGCCTTTGCGTCCAAATTGAAGTCAATAGGTGCGGATGAAGGAATTATCGTTGCCGCCAATGGATTTCAAACAGGCGCATTGAAAGCAGCTGTCCATTACGGTATTAAAACCTTTCAGTTGTCTGAGGCAACCGCCATCATGGAATACCTTCAGTCTTATCCCTTATTCCCTTTCGAAATCAAACAAGAGGTACTGGAGATACATGCGGGATTTAACTATGTCTCACCCGTTAATGATCTATTTCAAACAAAAAGCGAACTTTGGTTTGAAGGATTAAATGCGGCACTTACCATTGACGAACTTCTTCGCCTGTGTTTGCATCAACGACAACCAGAACTGTCCCGCGCTATGTTCCAAAGTGTACTCGATCCAGGCAAGTCCCAATTGTTAGTTGGCACTAACGAAATCGTTCTGCATTTTCCATCACCCATGTTATTTTACTGCGATAATCAACAAACAGAAGTATCCGGATTCAGGGCACTCATAAAAACAACGCTTATTACAGGACCTGCAACCCTGGAACGAGTATCCGTCTACCAGGATTCACAGCAAACGGAACCGACGACTATCATTTATGAAATGACCATGGAACAGGGGAATTTAGATTTCATATGTGCAAACTGGACAGTCCAAAATAATTCCTCCACAATCATCCTTTTCAAATGAGTAAGACATTTACGACATTATCCCAAAGCGAATGCCGCCAGGTCTTTCAGTCAATACTAAATGATTCGGAGGAACTTTGGGAGTCGGGCAAAATATTAGCCGACAACAAACGCTTTGGACACGCCATTCCTTTTCTCATTAACAGCATCGAAGAACAAATAAAAGCATTGATCCTTTTTTTAGACGGCGAAGGGTTCTCATTTCGACAGACCAAAGGAGTTGACACTTTCTTCCGCAACCATGAGATCCGTCATGCACTTGCCTATCTTATGTTTGTGATGAATCTCTTCGGGGGCGAAGTGCTTAAGTTCCTTCAACAAGTGCGTGACAATCCAGAAAAACTATTGCAACTACGGAATGAAATTATTTCTACGGAAGATTATATCGAAAAAAAGCTAAAATTCTATCTATTTCGAAAGGCAATTTATCTAAAGCAGGAATATCAATGGTTTTCAAAACTTGACCTATTCCGGCAAGATGGTTTCTACAGCAAATACGACGGAACGCTAAAACTACCCATGCAAATCGGCGCGAATGAATTTGATCAACATATACAACGGCTTCAAAAAACGAAGCAAACGATCGCAGGACTTATTGAAGCATTCCAGACAACTGACCCCGGTATGAAAAACCACATTGCTGAACTACGGAAAGATTGCATCCGAAAAAAATATTATGAAAAAATATCGGCCGTTTTAACAAAACTCAGACAGGACAGAGGAAGTGCATTCGAACATTTTGCTACCAATCTAAACAAAACTATAAAGGGAGAATAATTGTATGGCAGTAAAAGAATATCAACAGGAACTCAAAGAGCTCCTAAAAAACCACTTTTCAAATGAAGATGTAAAAACAGAATGGCGAACAAAAATGAAAAAAGGTCTTTATTCGCCAAGGGTGGATGTAGCGATAGGCCCTTTTGCCGTCGACGAAGGAGTACGTTATACTCTAGAACATTCTGACATGTTCAATCGGCATTTGTCACTATTCCACCGTTTGGTGGAACAGCACCTGATTAATCTCAACATTATAACTGAAGATACCAGTAATGAGCAAAAACAATTTTTAATGGAAAAGAAAATGCAAGAAATTCAATGGACGAATTTAAACGGCAGATGCTTCCTTGCCATAGAAGTTGAAAATAAAATCAGCCGAAAACATTTGATGGGCGGAGCTGTAAACGCAGCAGTGCTTGGCAAAATCGGAATCGCAGTTGGATTCACTAAAGATAAGCATAAGGCTTTTTTAAATTTATACCGCTATTTTCAATTTCTAAAAGATGTAGAGAAGCCGACATTCAAAACAGACAATCTTCTTATTATTTCAGCTTCCCAACTTGTTGACATCCTGGATAACTAGTATGAATTTTTATTCTTCTACTTTATTTTCCTTCCATCCGCTCCAGCTTTATCGCTCCAGGTAGTTGCTCCAATAGTTGCGCTGTGCGGTAGATATGATCTTTCTCCACGGTATCAGAGTGAGTTATTTAAAATACTTTGGGTTTTAATAGAAGCGAAAAAGATTGATCAGATATTCTTTACAACACATAGCTCTTATTTTGACCACCGAGCTGATTTCAGTATTTATGAAGTTTCTATTAGTGGTTCAGGCGTGTCTAAAGTGACTAAACCTCAGAAGAACATTTTCTTCAAGAAATTAGACGCTTAAAGAAAATGATTACTCATGATACAGTTTTCAATCGAAGATTTAGACGTCATCATAGAATCTTTAAAGTACTCTATATTAAAAATCGAGAACTACCCTATTTATCTACTATTACAATCCACCACGTCTTACGCTAATTGTAACAATTTATGTGAAAGAGCTTTAAAGATTAATCAGTTAGACCGTGTCCAGGCAGGTAAATATAGCAATACATTCAATAACGCTAATATATTTAGTATTCGAAGGAGATTTATGCCAACCAGCGGGCTACAAACCGTGAAAATCCCCTTTTTTATTTGGAAATAATTACCTTACTTGTAGTCACACATTTGGCCTTTCGCTTATTAATTCTTACCCTACTTGCAGTTTATCGAACTATGGTACATGCCATTGAGAGACTTTTTCTAAGACACTAATTGATTTTACTTTAATTAATTGCATGGCTTCTATACAATACGATCCGGAAGGGATGATCTATTCTAAACTTGGCTCTGATAAATCCAAGTACCCAGTTATGGTTGAACCTTCAACAAAACTTCGTCCATTGTCAGTTGAATTTGATTTAAAAGTCATATTTCGGCCGAAGGAAGTTTGGGCGAACTTTAGAAGTGACAAGTATTTTATTGCCATTAGAAACGCCTCTATTCTGGTAACAGCAGAGAAAGGAAGATGCCTTGATTTCACTAAGCAAGCCTATTATGAAGTAGATTATAGCATCGAAACATCTAAGTCTAAACAATCTGAAGAAAAAGATAATGTTGATGCAAATTTTACTTACAGCCCCGTATCTGTTAATGTTGGAGAAGGTTTTTCATCTAGTGAAATAGAAGAACGAAAAACAATTGGAAGACTAAAAAAAAATGAGAAGCAGTTATCTGTTAAATCAGTAAGTGGTGAAGTTGAATGGCATTATGCCTTGCCAAATATTGATAGTGTGGCATCTGACCTCTTAGATGAGGTTTTGGATTTAAAGGTAGAATTTGAATGGAATCAGGCGCCAATGCAAGGACTTATTCAACTCAGGCCTGGGAAAATTGAGTTTTTTGATTCTGAAAGAAAAAGGTATCCCAAATTTAAAAATGTGGGATATTTTATTGTTCTTTTTCACAAACATCTTCTGATGAATAACATGAATATCAATATAAACTACGAAGTATACTGATGGATAAAATTAAAATAGATTCAGATGTAATGGATATTCTAAATAAAATTGCAAATGCTAAAAATCAGCAAGATGTGGAGGCCATATTGGAATCTTTGGATAGCAGATTAGCGGCAGAATACAGGAGAGCGCTAAGCAATGACGATGATTTTTCGGAAACAGAAGATGATTTATATGTCGATATTAATACTTATCCAGAATTTGAGAAAAGATTTTCTATTCAAGAAAATCAAGCTGTAAAATTTGATTTAACACTACAGAGAAACTTTGGTATTGCCGCTCACATTGATGCGGGTAAGACCACGACAACGGAGCGTATCCTCCGCTATACGGGTATGATCCGCCAGATTGGTGAGGTGCATGATGGCGCCGCTACCACCGACTGGATGGAGCAGGAAAAAGAAAGAGGCATCTCCATTACTTCTGCAGCGGTAAGCTGCCAGTGGAATTTCCCAACCTTGTTGGGTAAAGCGACTGGTGACACAAAGAAATATTCTTTCAACATTATCGATACTCCGGGTCACGTGGACTTTACCGTAGAGGTAGAGCGTTCCATGCGCGTACTCGACGGCCTGATCGTGTTGTTTTCCGCCGTTGATGGTGTTGAACCACAATCAGAAACTGTATGGCGCCAGGCTAACCGCTACGGCATTCCGCGTATCGGTTTCGTAAATAAAATGGACCGTGCAGGTGCCGACTTCCTTAACGTTGTTAAACAAGTAAAGGACATGCTCGGCTCCAAAGCCGTTTCTCTTCAATTGCCGATCGGTGCAGAAGATGACTTCAAAGGTGTGGTTGACCTGATCCGTATGAAAGGAGTTATCTGGCATATGGAAACAGAAGGCATGACCTTCGATGAGATCGACATTCCTGCCGATATGTTGGAAGAAGCAAAAGAATGGAGAGCAAATCTTATTGAATCTATTGTTGAATACGACAATAAGCTGATGGATAAATTCTTCGATGATCCCAACAGCATCACGGAAGAAGAAGTGCATGAAGCGATCCGAAAAGCAACGATTGATCTGAGCATCGTTCCGATTATATGCGGTTCTTCTTTCAAGAACAAAGGTATACAACCACTGTTAGATGCAGTATGCCGTTACCTGCCTTCACCAGTTGATATCCCAGATACCATTGGTACGAATCCTGATACTGGTGAAGAGATCACTCGCAAGGCTGATCCGAAAGAGCCATTCTCTGCATTGGCCTTTAAGATCATGACCGATCCGTTTGTAGGTCGTCTGGCCTTCTTCCGCGCTTATTCCGGTCACCTGGATGCAGGTTCTTATGTACTGAACGTACGCAGTGGCAAAAAAGAGCGTATCAGCCGTATCATGAAAATGTTTGCAAACAAACAGAACCCGATCGACTTCATCGAAGCTGGTGACATCGGAGCGGCTGTTGGTTTCAAGGAAATCAAAACCGGTGATACCCTTTGCGACGAGAACCATCCGATCGTACTGGAAAACATGTTCATCCCCGAGCCCGTAATCGCTATCGAGGTTGGAGCCAAAACCCAGTCCGACGTTGACAAAATGGGTATGGCTATCGCTAAACTGGTAGAAGAAGACCCTACACTGCGTATAAATACAGATGAAGATACCGGTCAGACCATCCTCCGTGGTATGGGTGAGCTGCACCTCGAGATCATCATCGACCGTATGCGCCGCGAATTTAAAGTAGAAGTAAACCAGGGTGCTCCCCAGGTTGTATATAGAGAAGCCTTCAACACAACCGTTAAACACCGTGAAACGCTGAAAAAGCAAACCAGTGGTCATGGTAAATTCGCCGACATCGTGTTCGACCTCGGACCGGTTGACGAGGAATGGCAAAAAGAAAACCCTGATAAGAACTTCCAGTTTGTGAACGATATCGTGGGTGGTGCAATCCCCCGCGAATTTGTATTTGCTATTCAGAAAGGTTTTGAGAGGGCTATGACAACAGGTGTGTTGGCCAACTATCCGGTTGATAACATGAAAATACGTGTATTCGACGGTAGCTTCCACCAGATTGGCTCTGACTTTATGACATTTGAGCTTTGTGCAAAGCAGGGTTTCCGTGAAGCAGCACGTAAAGCAAAACCGGTACTGCTTGAACCGATCATGAAAGTAGAAGTGATCATGCCTGCACAATACTTGGGTGATGTGACAGGCGACCTTAACCGTCGTCGTGGTATGCTGGAAGGTATTGATACACGTGGTGACGCCCAGGTGATCAAAGCCAAAGTACCGCTGAGCGAAATGTTTGGTTATGTGACCCAGTTGCGCTCGCTTTCATCCGGCCGTGCATTGTCAAATATGGAGTTCTCACACTATGCTCCCACCCCTTCGAATATCACTCATGAGATAATTTTTAAAACTTTGGGTATAGTAAGAACAAACTAATGGTAGTCTAGCTACCTCGTGCTGGATTATTGTGGCATTAAAGTATGGATATTTCAATGCGGAGTTTTAGACTCCGTCTCCGAGAATAAACAGGCCAACAGGAATTCCTCGAACCTAGATTGTCCCGTTTGGGTTAAGTGTTGTCGCGGAATGTCGCTAATTCCCTCAAATCCTGCAAAAAAATGGTTCGATTTTTCAACCCTTAGGGCTACATAAAAAGCATTTTAAATATAACCAACAAGCTGAAAAGCCTTACAAAGTCATTGACTGGTAAGGCTTTCTGCGTTCAAATACTTTTTTAATCCCGGGGAAGGATTAAGAATTTCACATCTTATATAATAAAAACTTTTCCTTTAGATCAATCAGATTCTGAACCCCCAATTTTTCTGATGCCCGCCGGCGATAGGTGCTGACAGTGGTAACATCGAGCGACATTTTTTCCGCTACTTCTTTGTTGCCCATTCCCATCACGATGTATTCAACCACTTCCAGTTCCCTGTCTGAAAGTGCGTCAATCGGATTTTGTAATGCGGATGATTTGGCTGGTTGTAATAAGGATGCTTTTAAATCCTGGCTTAAGTAAATTTCACCTTGCAATACAGTCTGGATCGCTTTTTCCAATTCACCAAGCGAAGTTCGTTTGCATACAAAGCCCTTCGCTCCTTTTTGAATCAGCCGTTTTCCATAAATACTTTCCGAATTGGTAGTATAAACCAGGATATTGGTATAAGGGTATAGCTGTATAATATAGTCGACGGTTGAAAGTGTACTGCCATCGGCGAGGAACATGTCGAGAATCAACGAATTTACCTGGCGGGTAGATAACAATTGCATTACTTCTGTAGAGCTGGAAGCTTCAATGCAATCATATTTTTTGGAGAAGCCCTCTATCATGAGGCGGATCCCGCTGCGCACGATCTCGTGATCGTCGGCAATTAAAATACATTCCATAAATAGTATATTCTTTAGGATGCAAGGATTACCAACGGCCGAAACAGGCTACTTACGGCCGAAGACGGCTACAAGATATATAATAAACCGGGAATTTGGAGAACGATCCTGTATGTGCGATGGCGCCGCTAAAAAGCTAAAACTATCATTCAGGTTTTTTGCCGATCACTGGTTCCAGACAGGGGAAACCAAATAGATACCTGGGTTCCGCGCCCCGGTTCGCTTTCTACTTTCATAGTTCCCTGAATAATCCTCAGCAGGTCTTTTATAATGCGGAAACCAAACTGAAATTTTTTGGATTCACCAATTGAATATTCGGAAATAAGAGAGTCCTGTGTATTCAACAACTTAACCAGTTGAGGAGTCATTCCTTTGCCGGTGTCACTAACGGTAAGCAGATAGCCGCTATCTTTTGCCTGACCAGCGATCCGGATGCTCCCGCTATCCGTATGCTTCATCGCATTCATGGCAAGATTATATACAATAACCGCGATTGCTTCTTTGTACTGCACCATGTCAGTATTGTCCGGAATATCGTTGTGAAGCTCGACTCCCTTTCCGGCTGCCAGGGTTGTTATAATCTCAACGGAACCGGCAACGAGTGGGCGTAATTCAAATCGCTCCGGCTGCATCTGACCCTTTTCATGGTGAAAGCGGATCCAGTTGAGCATATTTACCGTCAACGATTCAAGCTCCTGCAATACCGTTACCAGCGTGTCTGCCAGTTTGTAATTGGGATCGTTATCCGCAAAGGCATTCCTGATCTTTTTCCCAACAAGCGACATAAACGTAAGTGGTGTAATTATGTCGTGGCTGATAATAGCAATCAATCTCGACTTGATCTTATTGTCTTCCTCCTGTTGCAGCAACTGGTTTTCCAATTGCCTGCTTTGATCGGCAATACTCTTTGTTTGTTCATCTACCTTTAGCTGTAATTCTTTTTTTCTGGCTGCAATGCTTGCTGTTCTCCATCGCACCAGGCCCCATATCATTAAAATGAGTGCTGCAATGCACAGCGTATAAAACCAGGCCGAACGGTACCAGGGCTTCAGTACATTGAATTCGATCATCGTTGTCTGAAACTGATCCGCCTCAAAGCCATTCCGCACACGGAGATATAACTTGTAACTACCCGGAGGCAGTTGCCCGAATTGCAATACATTATTCCTGACGATATCCTGCGAATTCCAGGCGTCATGGTAAGGTTCAAGTTTATAAGAGAAGTAAATGTTTTCCGTATTGGTGTAATGAGGCAATGAAAGTGTAAATCGCAAATCCTTAATAAATGGTGATAAATTCTTTATTGCACCGCTATCCGGTTGATACCGCATAGTATCGGCGATCACTTCATCTACAAATATTCGGTTGGATGGCGGCCGTGAATGCGGCGCAAGCGGGTCAAACACCACCACACCATTCATGGAGGGAAATGAAAACAGGCCACTGCTCATCTTTAATCCGCAGGGCTGGCATCCACCGTTCAGCTCTGTGTTGAATATCCCGTCTTCCTTTCCGAAATAATGATAATAGATTTCCGGTAAATCGTGTTCGTAGGCAGCTACCAACGCAGTGAAACTTGTTTTAAATAAGCCATGATTGGTACTGATCCAGCAATATCCTTTTTCATCCGGTATGAAGCAATGGGTAAAGGAAAGATGTTGCTGCTTATCCAGCGGCATTTTTTTGATCACTCCGTTCTTATACATGTAAAAGCCCTGTCCATAGGTTCCTATAAAAAAATAGTCTTTGTACTTAAGGAACGACCTTACTTTCGTAGTCAGCCCCGGAATATGGACAGTATCGAGTGTAGCATTCTCCGTATTGAATAATACCAGTTTTTCACTTGCAATCGCTATTATGCCGGGCGTCCATTCGATAGCGTCCGTTGGGTCCAGGTCGTTCTTAAGAGCCCCTCGGGGCAATTGATACAGTAGCCTGAATCCGTCATCGGTTATTTCACCAATACTATAATTAGAGATCGCAAATAGCCTGTTATTGGTTTCCGCATACACCGCCCTGATCGAATTGTCGCGCAGCGCCGTCACTGTTTTTCGTTGCTGACCGGGATAAACATGTAAGAGGGTATCATTCAACGAATACCAGTAGTCGCCGGTTTTAGCCAGAAAGATATTATTGCGCGGAAAATCCAACGGCGCAGGTAGCAATTCGCCTTTGCTGGAAAAGGCCGTTCCACAGGCAGTAACAACAACCCCTGGAACTAATTCCGCCTGTGCATATTCCACTTTTGCCGCATTACTACCGGGGTTGCCGAGAACAGTCTTTATAAACGGGTTTCGCGCCACGTATAAACCGTTCACTTCGCTCGACATAAATATAAGCCCTTCTTCTTCCCACACCTGCATACAGGTTATATAAGAACCGCGCGGATAACACTCCATGCAAAACGGCTCCGTAACAAGGCCTTTACCTTCGCGCCTGACCTTCCATATATCAGTTCCGTTAACCAGTAAGGGCTCTTTCATTCCCGGTTTCCACATAATACCTGGAACTTCTTTTTCACCGGCTACTAAAGCCGGCATTCCCGATATGGACACTGGTACTAATTTTCTTGATGCCCGGTCATATTCCCATATCTCATAACCGGTTTTCTCAAAATATACATGATCGTCAACTTTGAAAAGCCGTTTGAATCCGGGAAACCTTAATAATGTATCAAGTTGCTCATCATAATGATAAGCGTCCTCCGCATAAATAAATGAAAAGCTGTTGAAATCATCCACTTTATCATGAAAAGCGATCCATTCAGGCAATAGCGAATCCGCCTGATGGCGGACCCGGTCGACGATACGGGTGGCAGCAATATTTCCAGACGCTATATCCCGTATACCTGCAGGCGCAATAAAAAAAGTATCAGTGGTTACAAACTCCGGTTTGTTATTCCGGATGCGGAATACGGAAAAGTTAGCGTCTTCACAATATATAATACCCTGCCTGTTTTGCGTCATCAGCGTAATACGCGAAGCCACTGCCCCTCCTTTCACCAATCCGAAATTGGTAAAGTTTCTTCCATCGAATCTCACGAGGCCACCTTGCGTACCGATCCAGAGAAAGCCATTGGTTTTATCCAGTTGAATGCCTGTAACACCGATGGCGGGCAAACCATTTTCATTGGTATAATGCCGGATGTTGTAGGATGTTTGGCTGAATAAAAAACTGAGTGGAAATAATAATAAGATAAAACAAAAGAAGATCCGCAGACCATGCACAGTGATGTCCCTTATGATACGGATAGCAATAATTCTCATAGTTTACCGGCTGTTCCGGTTATGGATAAAAAAATCATGGGAGGACGGTAGCACACAAATATAGTTTGAAATGATATTAATAGCGCAACGGATAAGGGATTAAAAATGCCTACCGGACATCTCTGAAACCTTCCGATATATAAATATTTCCCTTAAATATGGTATTGATGGCTTCTTTCAGTCTTCTTTCAGATTCTGATTTGAGCAACAGACCCTGTGCGCCTGCGGCCAGATAATGCAGCGCATGTGTCGTAACGATACGACCGGAAAACATGAGTATCCGGATGCCTGGTTGCTTCTGTCTGATCATATCCAGTATTTCCCGGCTGTCGGCCCCGGTAAGATCAATATCAAGAATGAGCAGATCGAATTTCGACTGGTCAAGACATACTACCATTTCATCTACGTCTCCTGCTGTAGTAACCTGCGTTCCGGGAAACTGTTCCTGTAATATATGTGTAGTACCATAGCGTACAATTGCGAGGCCATCTGCCACTAGAACATGCGTCATAAAAAGAAGGTATAGGCAATAATTTTTGAAAGCTGTCCCGCCAGTTGGCAGGACAGCATTTCTATCCATCTATCCGTGCCTTAACGCTTTACAATCTTAAAGCTAGTTACGTTATTGCCATTGATCACCCGGAGCATGTAAACAGCCCTGGGCAATGACCCAAGCTCAATGTTACGTACAGTACCCGATCCGGTGACGCCAGGGCGCATTAGCTGGCCTGAAACATTGTACAGTTCAAGTCTCGCGCCTTCATATCCCTGTGGAAGAATCACCTGGACCGTATTATCGGTTACTGTTGGGTAAACTTTCAGGTTATTTAACTGGCACGACGCGCGCACTGCTACCACTGTGCTATAAGAAGAGGCTCCATCGATATCGACCATTTTCAATCGGTAGAATATTTTTTTGTTGTCGTTAACAGGATCGGAATAAGTATAGTTCGATTGCCTGTATGGAATCTGTGCAATCGCGGCGAAATTGCGTCCATCATTGCTACGCTCAATTACAAAATGACTGAAATTAACAGCATTGTCCGTTTCCCAGTCAATCTTCGCTTCGCAATTCCGGATTACTGCAGCAAAACTGGTTAATGTAACAGGAAGTGTGGAATGAAGGGTTACAGTTATCGTATCGCGTACTACGCAACCATCGGGGAAACCCACTGATATATGATAACTGCCAACGCTATTCACAACAAGACTATCCGCTGTGCTGCCATCGTTCCAGGTATATGAAGAAGAAGGTGACCCAAAGAATCCATCGGTACGTAATACGATCGGAAAGTCGCTTGTATTTACGACAGTATCACTTCCGAGACCATAAATTGGTGCAGCACCATTATAAGGCAATATATTCCAGTTGATGTTGTTGCCGAGATCGGTGCTATGCTCCCTGGCAGTAAAAGGGACTGTACCGGCGCCAGTAATCCGTTGCACGCGTACATAATCGAATTCGGCGGTGCCGTTGGTTTTGGTAATCGTTGCGTTGGTGCTGTTAGTGCTTCGTATTTCTGTAAGCCTGCAAGGGGTGCCGCTGCCAAACCATTCATTCCTGATGGTATTGTTGGAACCACCATTAAAAACATAACTGTTGCCTGGGAAGAACACCAGGGTATCCATTACGTTGTTTGTACCATATATACCTCCGCTGCCTTTGTATTCCACATAAGTAAGTGTATTGCTATTTCCATTAATTCCTACTGTTGAAGTGGTGGCAGGGTTTGTAAATACGAGCCTGTTGATGGTAGAAAAATTCATGGCCACATCTGTATTGATAGTGCCGGTTACCAATACGGTATCGTACTGCATTCCCTCAGCTTTAAAGTCGCCGGTTGTAATGCTGGAATTAGCAGCATTCAACGTATGATTGGCCGCAGGGCCCTGGAAGCGCCAGCCAAAGGGCGCAATAATCGTAGAATTGCTGATATCGATGGAAAATACATTAGCGGTTCCACCCGAATTGTCGACCTGAAGAATAGTAAGCCTCCGTCCTGAAGCATTCAACGCCCCCCTGATTAAACCAATAGTAGTTTGACCATTGCTGTAATCGTTCAATATAGTAAGACTGCTCCCCGGTTTGTCGATATTAAAATCGAAGTTGCCCAATACATTCCCTTTCAAAAACACGGGGGCAGGACCTTTAGCTGTTACCAGGGTATTAAATGTAGCCGTAGGGTTAAGAATGATACTGTCGCCCCAGATCTCCATGTTCCAGGTGGCCGGCGAGATCGGCACCCCGGTCAGAATCGGATACAGCCAGGCGAAGTTGGTCAGCACCAGCGCCACGTAGCCCGAAACCGCAAGCAACCCGAGCGCCCACCGCTCCTCGGTACGGGTTCTGCCGTCGTTGATGATGTCGACGCAGATCAGGGCCAGCAGCATCGCCAAAAACGGCGCCATCGGCACCGCGTAGAAGA